>DIXO01000023.1 GCA_002428735.1 Syntrophaceae bacterium UBA6078
AAAACGGAGAAATTTACGACACGTTATAGGAAAAGTGTTTCAACAACCTGCTAGTGCGAGATCCGTATGGTCTTTGGATGTTCCGATATTAACATTGATCTTTGTCTTGACTCCCCTTCCTATGGCAACGGGCTGGACAGTGTCATGTCGCTTGTTCCGGACTACAACTATGACGCCATCTTCAACCCCCTTTCGAATAAACTCCGGGGCGACTCCCTCCTGCCGGGCGCATATCGCCATCTCTTCCGATATTTGGCCCTTGCGGGCCATTTCCAATTGTGTCAACTTGTTATCTCCTCTCAAAAACCCAGGCCATGTGATTGGTGGGGCCATGCCCCCCGCCGATAGGGAGGGCCGACCTGATGGCCGCAGTGATATACTCCTTCGCCCGCCCGACCGCTTTGTATACATCCATCCCTTGGGCAAGCCCCGTGGCGATGGCGGCGGAGGTGGTACAGCCGGTTCCGTGGGTGTTCTTCGTGTCGATCCGCTCCGAGACAAACCGATGAAAAACGCTGCCGTCATAGAGGATATCCAGGGCGTCCCCCGGCAGGTGGCCCCCCTTCAGAAAGACATTTGCCGCCCCCATCCGGTGGATCGCGTGGGCCACTGCCTGCATCTCATCCACGGTGACGATCTTCATCCCGGTCAGTTCCTCAGCTTCGGGGATATTGGGGGTTATTACACAGGCCAGCGGCAGGAGCCTGTCGATCAGCGTCTTTTTGGCTTCCTCGCGTATCAGCATCGCCCCCCCCTTGGCCACCATCACCGGATCGACGACGAGCTTTTTGATCCCGTATTGTTCGATCTTTTTCGCGACGACCTCCATGATCTCCGAGCTGGAGAGCATCCCCGTCTTCGCGGCGTCGACGCCGATGTCGGTGGCCACGGCGTCGAACTGCTGCTCGATAAAGGCGGTGGGGATTTCGTGGATACCATGCACCCCCAGCGTATTCTGGGCTGTCAGGGCCGTGATGACGCTCATCCCGAACCCGCCCAACGCTGTAATCGTCTTGAGGTCCGCCTGTATCCCGGCTCCCCCGCCGGAATCGGACCCCGCTATGGTCAATACCCGTGCTACCGCCATCGTTATCTCTCCTCACCCTCCCGTCATATCTTCGTCTGCCGTATCACCAAGAGAGCCCCCTCTTCCACCGAGATCGCCCCCCTCGGTCCGGCCAGGCGGTTACTGATCCCGTACGGTACCCCGATCTCCATCGTCGCGCCGGTGAGGGGGTATTCGAATCCATCGAGTGTGATCCCCCTCACATCGGAAGAGAGGGGGAGCAGGGAAACCGTCTCCCCTTTCCTGCCCTCGATCACGCATGAATCGTTAATAACAAAGAGTTCGCACCCCTCATCCACGATCTTCGTGTCGATCCCCCGTTCTACACACATCACCAGGAGGGAGATATTCGCCAGGGCGTGGTCGATCCTCCCGCCAAGGGCGCCGAATATCCGTATGCTCTCCGGGGCCATTTCGAAGGCGCACTCGAGTGCGATCTGGGTGTCGGTCTCGTCCTTGCGCTCGGGATGCCTGACGATCCGGCTTCCCTTCTTTTCGAAATACGAAAGGGTTTTCTCTCCGATCGAATCCATATCCCCCACGATCATATCGGGAATCCCGCCGATCTCGCGCATCCTCTCTGCAGCCCCGTCTGTACAGATAATTGCCGGGTCGCCGGCGCGGCTGATCTGATCAACAAGAAATCTGGTATCTCTGATGGCTCCGTTCGATATCACAAAGACTGTCGTTCCCATACATTCCATTCCTTGCGTCAAAAACAAAAGGGCGTACCCGGTGTGGATACGCCCTCAAAAGATTTTCGAATCTTTCTCCCTGCGCTGGCATTACCCAGATCCGGTTCAAAGGGTATTATCTCAGCCCGGGACCGCAGCGCCTCGAGCACCCCTGAATGCTATGATTGCTACTCTATGTCATATGCCCCTCGGAATCAAGGGAAAAACCATCTACCGGCAGAAGAGGTCGGTTACCGTGAACGTCTCTCCGTCGAACAGGCCGTGGTCGCTCATTTTGAGCGAAGGGATCACGAGGAGCGCCATGAATGACAGTGTCATGAAAGGAGCCCGGAGCTTCGATCCCATGGCCTTGGCCATCCGGTCGAGCCGCGTATAACCGCTGGCGACGGCGGTATACTCCTTATCGCTCATGATACCGGCGATCGGGAGAGGGAGGAGCAGCTCTTCGTTTTCCGAAACGGCGACCAGCCCGCCTCCCATCGATATGACAAGATTCACCGCCCGTGAGAGGTACTCGTCCGAAACTCCGGCGGCCACGATGTTGTGGGAATCGTGCGCCACGCTGGAGGCAATCGCCCCGGTCTTGAGGCCGAAGCCACGCATAAACCCCACCGCGGGTTTCGCCTCACGGTAGCGGTTCACCACCGCCACCTTGAGAATATCCCGCTCCGTATCGGAAACGACGCAGCCATTTTGTACCGTCGGGGCCGTGACCAGTCTCTCAGTGATCAGGCTGCCGTCTATGGCGCCGATCAGGGCTATCCGCTCCCCCCTGCAGGGAACGGCGAATGAGGCTGGATCCGTGGGGACAGCGTGAAAGGTGTTGACGATCTGCGGAGCCTCCCAAGTTTTGAGTGAGACGCCTCCGCGGGCAACAATTCTTCCGTCTATCCATGTTTCCAGGATATTGAAATCAGTAAGATTGTCGACCCGGATGAAGTCCGCGGGATCCCTCCTGCGGAGCAAGCCCATATTCAGGCGGTAGTGACGTGCCGGATTGACCGAGGCGACCCTAAGGACTTTCATGATATCGTTGCCGTACGCAAGCGCCCCCTTTACCATCTCGTTGATGTGCCCCTTCACGAGGTTGTCGGGATGCTTGTCGTCGGTGCAAAACATGAACCGCTCGTAATGCTTCTCAATGAGGGGGAGACATTCCTCAAAGATATCGGCGGCGGACCCTTTTCGTATCTGGACCATCATCCCTCGTTCCATATTTTCGAGGGCCTCGTCGGCGGAGAGGCATTCGTGGTTAGTCGATATCCCCGCACGGACGTACCGATCGAGATCGTCCCCACGCAGGCCGGGGGCATGCCCGTCCACCGGTTTGGAGCAGGTCTGAGCGCTGCGGATCTTCGCCATCACTTCCGGATCCCCCCGCAGGACGCCGGGGAAATTCATAACCTCGGCCAGATATCCTATTTCATCGAGTTGCAGAAGTTCCGCCACCTCTTGGGCACCCAGCGTCCCCCCGGCCGTCTCGAAGGGGGTCGCCGGAACGCAGGAGGGCGAGCCGAAACAGAATTTTACCGGAGACCTCCGGGCGTCTTCTATCATGTACCGCACCCCGTCGATACCGAGCACGTTGGCGATTTCATGGGGATCGGATACCGCGGCTACCGTGCCGTGCACAGCCGCTATCCGGGCAAACTCGGCGGGAGGCATCATTGAGCTTTCGATATGGACGTGTGCGTCGACAAACCCCGGCATGAGATAGGTAAGATCACGGGTTTCCTCGCGGATGGTATCGACGATCTTTCCTGCCGAAATCACGAGGGTCCCCGCATAGATCTCCGATTGTGTCACATCAACGATAGTGCCTGAGATGCTTTCCATCCTGCAGCGCCCCGTGGAAAATGGTGGATTTTCGAGAAACCTGACCGCTCACCTGAAGAAATCGTATACTCTGCTTATAATGGTTTTTTTCTGTTCGGGCTCTTCAGTTGTCTCGAGGGGTGCGGTGGCATGTTCCTCAGGGACCGGTTCTGCAGCACCCGCCTCATCCCCGGAGGAGTCAGGGGCGTGATGTTCCTGTTCTCCGGGCCGCGCCTGTCGAGGTCTCCTTCTTCTCCGGCCCGCTTTTCTCGCTGGTGGTTTGTTTTCTTCGTCAGCGGCATCAACAGTGGCTTCGGGAACAGCGGCTTCGGGAACAACAGGTTCCCGCTTCACCGTCTCGGAATGAAATTCGCCCCACAGGAGGGCGGGATCTCCCGAGATGGTCACGGAAACACCATGGAGCGCCTCCAGTTTGCTGAGCTGGCTCCTCTTCTGATTGAGAAGATATGCGGTCACCTCAGGCGGAAGCGTGACGGAAATTTCCGCCGACTGTCCCTTTACCGCTTCGGATTTGATCCGCCGCAGAGCTCTGAGCGCCAGGTATTCAATGGATGGCCGCATGCCGCTCCCTCGGCAATAGGGACACATTGAATAGCTGATCTCCTGGATGGTTGACTGCTTTTTCTGGCGGGACAGTTCCAGCATGCCGAACCGGGATATCTTCGCCATCTGTATCCGTGAGCGGTCGGCCTTCATGGCGTCCCGGAAAGTCTTTTCAACCTGGGAGATGTGATCCTTGTTCATCATGTCGATGAAATCGACCACGATCAGTCCTCCCAGGTCCCGCAGCCGGAGTTGGCGCGCTATCTCTTCCGCCGCCTGGAGGTTTGTCTTGTACGCGGTTTCCTCCACATCCCGTTTCTTCAGACGGCCCGAATTCACGTCGATGGTGATGCCCGCCTCAGTGGGTTCTATGACGATGGAGCCTCCTGATTTCAGATTGACGCGCGACTGGTATATCTCGTTTATCTGTTCTTCGATGCCATAATGATCAAAGAGCGGCTCTTCTTCCTTGTACAGCTTGATCATTCTCACATTGCGCGGAGATACGGTCTTGCAGTAGGCTCGCATTTTGCGGGCCGTTTCAGGATCGTCAACCAGTATCTCGACGATATCCGATGTATAGTAATCCCTGAAGGCACGGACGGAGAAATCGGTTTCCTGGTATATCAGCGCCGGGGCCGCCGCCTTTTCGGACTTTTCCTTTATGTCCTTCCACAGCCTGATCAGCATCTGATAGTCACGGACCAGTTCCTGCTTTGTCCTGTTCATGCCGGCGGTGCGGACGATAAATCCCATGTCCTCTTTCTCCGTTATCTGGCTCACCACCGCCTTGAGCCTCTGCCGGTCCGCCTCATTTTCTATCTTGCGGGAGATGCCGTTGCCCGGTCTGTTCGGCATCAGGACAAGGTAACGACCGGGGAGCGATATGTTCGTTGTCAGCATCGCTCCCTTGCCCCCTTTTTCTTCCCGCAGAACCTGGACCAGCAGTTTTTTCCCCGTCGGCAGTTTCCGGTTCTCGCTGAAATATTCAGGGGCCACATCGCGCAGCGGGAGAAATCCGCTCTTGCCCGCGCCATATTCCACAAAGGCCGCCCGCAGTCCCTGCTGGACATTCTGGACGACACCGTTGTATATGTTACCGGTTGTTGGCTCCCTTACGGATGTTCGTATGTTGTAGTCCACCAGATTGCCATCCTCGATGATGGCCATCCGACTTTCCTCCTCATCAATCGTGTTGATCAGCATTTTTTTACTCATTATTATCCTCTTTCTGTTGACATATTATTCTACTCAGCCTTCACGAAGGCAGAGTGTGTCATCTTTGTATGGAGAGCCCGGGCGTGTTAAAAAACGTCCGCATCCCCTTTTCCCTCTCTGATAATCTCCGGGGTATCATCAAGGAGGCTCACGACGGTCGATAGCTCGGGAGAAAGGACACCACTGTCGATCACCAGATCGACCGAGTGGCCGATCCGTTCCTCGATGATTTCCGGGTCCGTCAGGATCTCTTCACCGGGGAGTCTCACCGTGGTGCTGATGATCGGTCCTCCGAACTCCCTCACAAGGGAGAGACAAACCTCATGATCAGGAATCCGTATCCCCACCTCTTTCCGCTTCGGGAGCAGGATCTTTGGGACGAGCCGGGACGCCCCCAGTATGAATGTGTAGGGACCGGGAAGTAGCCGTTTCATGATCTTGTACGCGTAGTTGGTTACAACGGCGTAGTTGCTTATATCACTCAGATCAGCACAGATAAAGCTGAAAGGCTGTGTTCTGCTCCGTCTCTTGATCTCGTATATCTTTTCGATTCCCCGTTTGTTGAAGAGATCGCATCCCATTCCGTAGGCCGTGTCCGTGGGGTACACCACGATGCCGCCATCGCTCAAAACCTGGACTGCCTTGCGTATCAGCCGCATCTGGGGATTCTTGTCGTGTATTTTTAACAGCATATTTGTTATCCCTTTCTCATTCTCAGCAGGGCTCTCACCTCGGGGCCGCCGAGCAGGAAGGAACCAATCATAAATGTTGAGAATCCAATGAATATCGCCACAACGAGAAACAACACCCTGTCGCCGAAAGTCCCGGTATTGTCCCAACCCATTATTCTTCCCGCGATCCCGACTGCCACCCCCATCGCAGTCGTTGCCAGCGTTGTCCTGAATATGGACATCCAGAAATCCCTCCTGAGAAACCGCCCGACCTTTCGTTCCAATATCAGGGCAAGGACGAGGATATTGACCGCGGACGCGATCGAGGTGGCAAGGGCGAGGCCATTGTGCTTCATGGGAAACATGAGGGCAATCCCCATGATCGCGTTCACCATGAGCGCGACGACAGCGATTTTGACCGGTGTTCTCGTATCCTGCAAAGCGTAGAAAGCGGAGACGACAACCCGGATACAGGAAAAAGCCCACAGACCGACGGCATAGTACAACAGCGCCTGGGCGGTGAGGGAGGTCGACGTGGCGTCGAACTGTCCCCGCTGGAAGAGGACGGAGATAATCGGCACGCGGAGGATGATCAGCGCCACCATGGCCGGAATCGTGACAAAGAGAATCAGCCTCAGTGAGAATGATATGGTTTTCTTCAGTTCCTCGTAATCTTTATCGGCAGCCTGTTCAGAGAAACTGGGAAGTGCCGCTGTTCCCACGGCAATGGCAAAGACGCCAAGGGGAAGTTCCACAACCCGGTCGGCGTAGTACAGGTACGACACGCTCCCTCCGGGGAGGAGGGAGGCCAGGATAGTGCCGATGAACACGTTCGCCTGATACACGGCGGCTCCGAATACCGCCGGAACCATGAGCAGTCCGATCCTCCGTATTCCCGGATGGTTGAAACGGAAATTCGGCCTGAGGCG
The DNA here is from genome assembly GCA_002428735.1 of Syntrophaceae bacterium UBA6078. GTDB lineage: Bacteria > Desulfobacterota > Syntrophia > Syntrophales > UBA2210 > UBA6078. Next base: position 6,959 of record DIXO01000023.1, read on the forward strand.
CGCCCCAACATTGCGAAGAAAGGGAAACTGCATGGCAAGCTGCAGGATCCCCCCCGCCATCACTCCCACGGCCAGGGAGAGAATCGGGTCAGCAAAACAATCCTTGAGGGTAAAGACGGCGACGATCATGCAGAGATTCAGAACCACCGGGGCGAGGGCGGGAGCCGCAAAATGCCGCAGGGAATTGAGAATCCCCATGCACAGCGCCACCAGAGATATGAAGAAGATGTAAGGGAACATCAAACGGGTGAGGAATACCGTCAGGGCGTACTTATCGGGGACATCGGTAAACCCGGGTGCCATGACCATGACGATCCACGGGGAGAGAAGGATCCCCGCGACCGAGACCAGCGCCAGGATAATGGAAAGGAGAGTGAAGGCAGCGCTGGCAAGTTCGAGCGCCTCTTCTTTGGATCGTTTTTTGAGATACTCGGTAAAGACGGGGACAAAAGCTATGGTTAAGGACCCCTCAGCGAAGAGGCGCCGGAGGAGGTTCGGGATTCTGAAGGCCACGAAAAAGGCGTCGGTGGCCAGCCCGGCTCCGAAGAATCCCGCGACCACAACATCCCGGATGAACCCGAACACCCGGCTGAGCAGGGTCGCGAGTCCCACAACCCACGCGGCCTTGACGACCCGGGCATTTTGTGTTTCATTCTGTGGAATCAAATCTCGTGCGATACCCTATTTTTCCACCCGATACTCGTCCGTGACGGCATATCCCGCATCCTCAAGTGCCCGGCGGACCTCGGCGCAGTTATCCGTTTCCACCCGTATCAGCGTTGATCGAATGCCATCGTCATCCTTGTCGATGGCGGAGTTGATGGAGACGATCTTCAGTCCCATGTCGTTGATGATAGTCGCCACCTTTGCGATCTCTCCCACTGTGCTCGGCAGTTTCAGTTGAACACGACATGTCGGAGCGCTGCGGACTCCCATGAAGTCGATGAGCACATTCAGAAGATCACAGGTGGTAATCAGACCGACCAGCTCGTCGCCGACCACGACAGGGAGACTGTTCACATGCTTTTCATTGATCACCCTGGCCGCTTCCTCGATCGTGGTTCCCGGTGTTGTGGTGAAGACCTTTCTGGTCATAACCTTCTCCACCGTGATCTCCGAGAGGAGATAGTTCAGCTCGTGTACCGAGAGCGTGGTGGCCGGAGAAGGAGAATTGTCTCTGATGTCTCTGTCCGCGATAATGCCGACCAGTTTGTTCCCTTCAACCACGGGAAGCTGGTCGACATGGTGCTCCCGTAAGAGGTTTTTTGCCCTGAGGATACTGGTATCCGGATTCACCGTAATCAGATTCCTCGACATCTTTTTCCCTACGAACATGCCGCAACCTCCGGAGTTGCGCGTTTAAGCTGAAACGGTCTTTGCCAGCTTTCGGGTTCTCTTCTTGAGACGGTTCATCCTTCTCCTGAGGCGGTCAGCACCCGTCTTATCCCCCGCTTCCCTCAGCTCAGCTTTTTTCTCCTTTAACTCGACGATTTTCTCTTTCAACGACGATATGGTCTCCACACCTTTTACAGGTTTTTCCCCAGTCTTCTTCCCCGGTTTCTTTGGCGCTTTTTCTTTTTTGGGAGTGGTGTCTCCGGCGGGCTCGGAAGGAGGTCCCTCCGCCGGCTCTGTCGCTCCCCCCTGCGCTGCCTTGATAGCGTCTATCAATTCGGCCTTTTTCATGGCGCTGATTCCTTCGATCTTCCCGGTCTCCCGGGCAATCTCCTTCAATTCCGCCACCGTGTGCTCTTCGAGACCCTTTTCGTTTGTCATCGTGTTTCCTCCCTTAGTACTGGCTCCTTGAAAAATCAGAGTTCTATACGGTACAGCACAGCCTGTTTTCCGCTTATAACACAATGAGCTTTCCAAAATCAAATACAATCAGAGGGATAGAGCCAGTCAGGCACCAATTTCCCGGGAGAGATTCAGACGGGAGGCCGCATCTGTTTGTATAATTTGACCCTCCCGCACGCCACAAAGCATTCAAAAAAGACGTAATAATGTTGTTGACAGTACAGTATTTGGTTTATAGTATTCATGGAACCGTTAAGGCGCTACTCAATATGGTCAGGAAAGGAGGGGGGGGATTTAAACTTCGGTAGTAGTGCCATTTATTTCTTGCTTTATTCTCTTTGTTTCAGCTTCACCTTTTGAAAGATCTGAGTTTTATATCGATGTAGTCAAACTTACGAATCTTTTAGCAGAAAGGAGAAGATGAAAATCATGATTCGATCTTTAGCAGGCCGTTGAAAATCTGATTAAAGGGTCACTTTTCGATTCTTGGATCGATTTTTTCGAGATGGATCGTTGTTTCATTTTCGGTTTACGTGTTCTTTGACAATCCGTTTT
>DIXO01000004.1 GCA_002428735.1 Syntrophaceae bacterium UBA6078
GACATATTACGTGCTCCTGACATTCTGACAATAAAACCCAGGAAATCATAAGGCTGAGGTGTTACTGATGAACAAAAGCAGATGGATTATCATCGTTTGTATCGGGATATTGGCAGCGCTTGTTCTTGTGTTCTTCCTGAACAGAGACCTGTTCTTCCCCGCTGAAAAAACGGTACCGAAGGAAAACACCGGGCTTGTTTCGGGGGAAGCCAAACATCCGGGCGAGGGTGTCAAAAAGATAATCGAGCCTGTTGCACCGAAGGAAGAACCCTCACCGTCGTCGGGCTCTGCAAAACCCGATCGCGATCTTCTGCAGGAGCGGGTGTATCAGTTTTTTGAATACCTGGACAGGCAGGAATATATCCAGGCTTACCATCTCAAGGAGGGATCCTACCGGCACTTCCTGGGCATTTTCTCGAAGCTCTCCGGGCATCACCCCGCCGTGGCGGGTGAAATGGATGATCTGATCCTCCTGCGGAGGAATATGGCACACTTTTTCCGGGTTATGGGGAAGAAGGACATTAATCTGGTGGTTGATATACTGTCCCATGAGGAACGGGAGATTGAACGCGCCATGGAAGTGCTTTCCGAATGGGGTGTGCGAGAGGCGAAGCGGAAGGGCGGCGCGATCGAGGCGGACATGGGCGACCTGTACGAGTACGCAGGGTTTTTTCTCAATACCGTGGCGGGGAAGGCCTATCTGCTCCGACGGGATTCCCGGGTCCGGATACTGTTGACCTACTACTCAATCCTGATCCTTGACGAGGCGAACAGATTGCGGATGAACCGCCATGGCATCGATATCCTGCCCCAGGTGAATCTCCTGATCGACGATATGAACCGGTACCAGGGCCTGGTTCAGAAGGAAAAATATCTGGGACGGTTGAACACCATCAGGGAAAAGACGGGAAGATAAGGTTCTTCCGGGACCGATGTCCAGCGCCCCTGTACCCGAAGGGGCCGGATAAGAGGAACGCGAGTCCTACGAAATAAATCCCTTGTGCCTCCGGTACCATGTGTTGGGAAACAGCCGGTACACCAGTTTTGAAAAGGTGCCGATATATTCCTTGTCCCGCTTGTCGAACTGGCAAGCCTGAATAATCTGTTCCCGTATTTCATCTCTGCTGGTCGATTCGTGAAATATCTTGTGGGCGCAATGGAACAGCGGGCTGTACATGTTTTTCTTTTCCAGATACCGGTTCACATTCTTTATCGTGTCGGGTCCTTCCGGGGTGCCGTCAATCTTCTTCCGTGACCGGATGTCCGTATCGATGGGGTTACCGTTGAACAACTCATAGAAATATTTCCCGTACCGGTAGTTCTTGCTCGCTTCGGATGAAAGGGTAATGTACATATCGCCCACACCCGCCTGGCTGTGAAATGCCTGAAAACTCCCCCCCAACAGTTTTGATAGAGATCGTATCTCCACGCCGGACCTCGCGAAGATGGTGCCGGGCAGAGAATTCCCCAGGTTCAGTTGATCGGACACCCCCTTGATGTTCGCGACGATATTCTTGAGGGCGCCGCATGCCTCGATTCCCACGGTATCGAAATTGTAATAGGATGTCAGCTCCCTGCGGTTCAACTTGAGGAAACTGCCGATAAAGTCCTTTGTCACCCCTTTACCTCCGGCCGCGGTCACACAGACCGGTTTGCCCATGGCGATATCCATGTCGAAAAACGGTCCGCCGATACAGATGATTTCAAACTTGTCTTTCAGGGAAAAAAGATGATTCTGTATCATTTGAGAGGGTGTTATCAGTTCACTGGTCTTTTCATCGGAGGAGAGGCCCTTTATCGGCGATACAAGACATGTCTTTCCGCTCTTCTTCGCGATAAGGGGCTTGATATGACTCAGAAACTCTCTGAGCCTGCTCATGGTGATGGAAAGGATGATTACGTCATGTCCCTCGACGACTTTTTCGAGGTCATTGGTTGCCATGACTCCTGTCAGCCGGGGGACCTTTTCCATGCCTCCCATCAACTGGGCGAGTTCGCTGGTAAGATGGAGGGGATTGAGATGCGTCCTGTTAATCTCCGCACAGATATCGGCGTTGTGATAGTACATGACCACATCCTTCCCGTCGCGCCTGAACTTGTAAGCAAAGGCAGTTCCAAGCCTTCCGGGTCCGATGATTGCTACTTTTGATGGATCCATGCCGCCCGTCTCCTCAGTCGGAAATAAAAAATGATACTAACATAATCCTCCTGTGGCAACAACCGAAAGAAACCGTAGATGAATGATCAGCGCCGGAGGTGACGGCATTCCCCTGTTTTACAGAGAGAGTCTGAGGGTGACCGATCGCCGGACACGCAGTCGTCGCAGGGGTTTTTGTTTCGATTATTCCGCCAGGGGCGGTTTCTTCTTTCCGAAGCCCGTGGCATTTTCGAAGGCATGGGCAAGCTTCAGGACGCCCAGGTCATCGTGATGTCGTCCCACGATCTGAAGGCCGACCGGCAGTCCTCCGGAGGTAAATCCGCAGGGAACGGATATGGAGGGATTGCCAATGGTGGATATATAGTAACAGGACTTCATCCAGTCTATGTACGTATGCATTTTGACCCCATTGATCTCCTCTATGTACCGCTGTTTCAGGTCAAAGGGGGGGACCTGGCTTACGGGCATGATCATATACTCATAGGTCTCCATGAATTCGCGTACCTGGTGATACAGAGCCGTTCTCTTCCGCTCCGCCGTTCCTATCTCGGGTCCTGTCAGTTTGGTTCCTTTTTCGATATTCCACACAACCGTGTCTTTCAGTTTCTCACGGTGCTTCTTCAAGAGTTCTCCAAACATCAATTCATAATGCCACGCCCGCCATACGTGGAAGATTTCATCGGCATCTGAAAAATCAGGGGAGGCCTCATCGGTGATACACCCAAGGCCTTCAAAGGTATGTCGCTGAGCATCGATGGCCGCGGTCACTTCCGGATCAACGGGCAGCCCGTCGAGATCCATGCTCCATGCGATTCGTACGTCTTTGAAGTCACGGTTTAAAGGTTCCGCAAAGATGCTTCCCGGCTCGGCGATGGATATGGGGGAACGCCGATCAAGGCCTGCAATCGCCGTCAGTATCAGGGCAATATCATCCACGGTTCTCGCCATGGGACCCTGCACGGCGAGATGAAACCAGGCGGCCTGACGGGGCCAGGAGGGAACTCTGCCCGGAGAAGGTCTGAATCCTACAACATTGCAGAAACTGGCAGGGTTTCTCAGTGACCCGCCGAGGTCGCTGCCGTCAGCTATGGGCAGCATGCCGCAGGCCAGGGCAACGGCGGCGCCCCCGCTGCTTCCGCCACAGGTTTTTGACCGGTCGTAGGGATTGACCGTCTCTCCAAAAACCTCGTTGAATGTCTGGGACCCCGCTCCGAACTCAGGCGTATTGGTCTTTCCGATTGTTATGGCGCCGGCATTTCTGAAGCGTTCGACGATGAGGTCGTCTTCTCCGGGGACAAAATCTTTGAAGACCCGGGAGCCGAAGGTTGTCCGTATGCCCTTCGTCAAGACCAGATCCTTGTGCGCGACGGGCAGTCCGTAAAGCGGTCCCGGCGCTTCCCCTCTCGCGAGGAGGGTATCGGCTTTCGTTGCCGCGTCCAGCGCCTGTTCCGGCGGGATCATGGTGACGATGGCGTTCACGCGGGGATTGACCTTTTCAATCTGTTGCAGATGTGCTTCCATGCACTCCCGCACGGATATCTCCTTCTTTCGAATCATGCGAGCCATCTCGCGAGCCGTCAAAAAGCACATTTCCGATAGCGACATATCCCTTTCCTCTCCATAGGAAACGATAAACCACCCCCTGGGGTTCGTCAAGACATTTGATTCCTTCTGGTGAGGTCCGGTCATAAAAAATACTTTACTGAAACGGCTCCTTTTGTGTATACACAGACGCTATACAGGCAAGGGAGTGTGTCTGTTTTGTTTCCATGTGAAGCTCCTGCTTCGCCAGTGCCTGTGAAGAATACGGGGCATCACTTTCTCTTGGATTCTACGCCACCGCTTGGCGCGCTCATTTTTAGAAATTGTTTTTCTTTCACGAAAAACGAGGCAAAGGAGGTAATAGAGAGTGGATATTATCAAGCAAGGGATCGGTAAGATCTTTACAAATCCCGACGCGGATGCGGCGCGGGCATTCTTCAGAACGAAGTCCCGCAAGATGGAGAACAAATTGATGTCTCCCAAAGAGGCGGTCGAAAAGTTCTGCCATGACGGTGATTATCTTACCATTGGCGGTTTCGGCGCCAACAGGATTCCGACAGCCGTCTGCCACGAACTTGTCAGGCAGGGAAGAAAGAATATGGGCTTTGCCGGCCATACCTCCACCCATGATTTTCAGATTCTCTGCGCCGGGAAGGTGTTTGATAAACTGGATATCGCATATATTATCGGGTTGGAGGCGCGGGGTTTGTCTCCGAATGCGCGCAAGTATATGCAGAGCGGTGAAGTTGAGGTCTGCGAGTGGACGAATTATACGCTGTCCGCCCGTCTGAAGGCAGCGGCGATGGGCGTTTCATTTCTGCCGATCCGCAATATGATGGGGACGGACACGTTCACGTACAGCGGGGCGAAGATGATCGAATGTCCCTATACGGGAGTGAAATATGCCGCCGTACCGGCTCTGTACCCTGATGTGGCTGCTATCCATGTCCATGAAGCGGATGTCTACGGAAACTGCCGGATCAGGGGAATTAGCATCTCTGACCTCGATCTTGCCAGGGCGGCCAAGCGTCTCATCATTACCGCCGAACGAATTATTCGGAATGAGGATATTCGGCAGGAACCGACCTACACGGTCATTCCCTATTATTTGGTTGACGCGGTATGCGAGGTGCCGTACGGAAGTTACCCGGGTAATATGTATGCCGAGTACTTCTCGGATGAGGACCATCTCAGGGAATGGCTGAAAGTGGAAAAGGACCCCGCAGCGTTCAAGGAATTTCTGGATAAGAACATTTACGGCTGCACGAGTCACTTTGATTACTTGCGGGTCAACGGCGGGATGGAAAAGATGTGGGAATTGCGCCACCAGGAACTGATGGTCCTGAGGAATGCAAAGTAAATGTGGAAAGGAGGCTTCATAGCCAATGGCTGATTATAATGCGATGGAGTTAATGATATGTGTGGCCGCGCGTGAACTTGAGGACGGGGTGTCCGTCGGTGTCGGAACCGGGGCGCCGTGCGCAGCGGCGATGCTTGCCCAGAAAACGAATTCTCCCAATCTGCTCATCATGTTTGAAGCAGGCGGTGTGGCACCTCTGCTTCCGGAGATGCCCATTTCAGTGGGCGATTCACGGACAACATGGAAGGCCGTCATGGCGAGCGGGATGTGCGATATTATGGAAACGGCCTGCAGGGGTATGCTGGATTACACATTTCTCGGCGGCGCGGAGATCGACATGTATGGAAACCTCAATTCAACCCGGATCGGAGACGATCATCAAAAGCCGAAAGTCAGATTCCCGGGAAGCGGTGGAGCAAACGATTTCGCTTCCTTCGCCTGGCGGATGATGGTAATGACGCCGCAAGATAACAAGAGATTTGTGGAACGATGCTCGTATATTACCACGCCGGGATGGCTGGAAGGTGGGAATTCGAGGCAACAGTCAGGTCTCCCTCTTGAAGCCGGCCCCTATCGGATCATTACCAACATGGCGGTTATGGACTTTGAGCCTGAGTCGAAACGGATGAGGATCATTTCGATTAACCCCGGATACTCGGAGAGCGATGTGCAGGAGAATTGTGGATTCGAGCTTCTCGTTGCCGATAAGGTTTCGGGTACTAAAGCACCCACGGAAGAAGAGCTTCGTATTTTGAGAGAAGAGGTTGATCCCTATCGATATGTCATAGGACGATAATCGGTCCTTGTATGGTGATATCATCGTTGAGCAGAGAGCCATGGCCATAAACCATGGCTTTTTGCCTTCGGAATTCAGTAACTCCCCGATTTTCGTCCTATGATTGACGAACCAGTGCCAGGTCATCTTCATCGCTGCCGGCACACGGAATCCAGGCTGTTACGTAAGAGCGCGAAGAATTAATCCACTGAACAGTTTCAAAGGAAACGCTCATAACTCCTTATTGCATGTCGTAACGATTACTTGAACTGTTTTTCATCATTTGTCTTTCACCCTTCCACATCTGAACCGTTCACAAAAAAACGGGTGACAGATATAAAGGGGTATGCTACCAATTCACCATCGCTTTACGCTCCAGGAGGGGACGCCTGCGCCGAAAGGGGGAAACGCGTATGGACATGTTACAGGATTTTTATGAAGCGGCGCTGGATACTGAACGGTATATCAGTAATCTGAAGGGCAGAGGCAAGCGGATTATAGGATATCTGTGTTCCTATACCCCGGAAGAAATTATCTTTGCGGCGGGACTGCATCCCTTGAGGCTGTTTGGCACAAAAGGGGCGGTGACCCTAGCCGATGCCCACATGCAGTCTTACACCTGTTCTCTCGCGCGGGGTATCCTCGAAGACGCGCTTGCGGGCAGGCTCGATTTTCTGGATGGCGCGGTGTTCCCCCATACCTGCGACACTATCCAGCGCCTCTCCGATATCTGGCGTCTCAATACCCGATTCCCCTTTTTTGCCGATGTCGTTCTTCCGGTAAAACTGGACACCGAAAGCGCGCGGCAATATATGGAAGATGTCCTTCGAAGGTTCAAAAATGATCTCGAAGGGAACCTGAAACTCAAGATATCTGATGCGGCCCTTGAGCGGGCTGTCGAAACCTACAATCGCATCCGCAACTGCCTCGGTATCCTGTACAAACTCCGTTCCGCCCACCCGGAAATCCTGGCGGGGGACGATATATATGCGATCGTCAAGGGATCAATGATCATGGACAGGGAATATGTGGCTGAAAGACTTCCCGCCCTGATAGAAACGCTTCACGAGACGGAGCCTGTGGAGGATTCAGGAAAGAAAAGAATCATCCTGAGCGGCAGTATCTGCGATCAGCCGGCTCTGTATACCATTTTCGAGAAGGCGGGGGGCGTCATTGTATGGGATGACCTGTGCACCGGTTCACGGTATTTCGACGGAAGCATCAGCACGGAGGGGGATCCAATCGCGGCGATCGCGAACCGATATCTGGAACGATCCATATGCCCTGCGAAGCACCTCTCGAACACGATCCGGGGCGAACGGCTCATCGATCTGGTCAGGGATCATCGGGCCGATGGTGTGGTCTTTCTCCTCATGAAATTCTGTGACCCCCACGATTTTGATTATCCTTATTTGAAAAGTTTCCTGGACAAAGAAGGTGTTCCCAGCATGCTGCTGGAGATCGAAGATCAGCTGCCTTCCGAGGGACAGCTGCTGACCAGATTCGAAACATTCATCCACATGGTGTGAGGTCCTCACCAGGCAGGGGTAAAGAGATGACGGAAACCGATACCGATAAAAAGAGCCGGAAGATGCAGTCGGTCGGGAGGATGAAAGAGATTATGACCGGCTATTATATCGATGCCAAAACGGCCGGACAGACGGGCAGAAAGGTGGCGTGGATCACCAGCGGGGGGCCGGTGGAGCCGCTGATAGCGATGGATATCATTCCCGTCTATCCGGAAAACTACGGAGCCATGATCGGGGCGTCGAAAATGGGGGCCGATCTGTGCGCCCGGGCGGAGGCGATGGGGTACAGCAGTGACTTGTGTTCCTACGCGCGGGCCGATATTGCCTCTTCCCTGATTGATGGAGGTCCCATCGGGGGATTGCCGAGACCCGACATGCTCGTGTGTTGCAACAACATATGCGGAACAGTCCTCAAATGGTACGAGGTGCAGGCCCGGTATTACGATGCACCTCTCTTTATCCTCGACACCCCTTTCTGTCATACCGAGTACACCGATGAGGCGAAGAAATATGTCCGGCGACAAATCATGGAGTACATCGCATTCCTCGAAGAGGCTACGAAAAAGAAATTTGATTACGATCGGATGAAGGAAGTGGGGAGAATTTCAATAGAGGGCCAGCGCCTGTGGCAGGCGGTTCTCGACACCGCAATAAACAGGCCCTCTCCCATGACCTGCTTCGATGCGTTTTTCCATCTCGCGCTGATTGTCACCCTGCGGGGAACCCCGGTCACGGTGGATTACTACCGGTCGCTCCTGGCGGAAATGGAGCAGCGCGTCGCCGACGGAATAAGCGCGATTCCGAACGAGAAATACCGATTGTTGTGGGACAATCTGCCGATCTGGTACCGGATGCGGTGGCTGTCCGAAAAATTCGCTGCCCACGACGCCTGTCTTGTGGCGGACACCTATACCACCGCGTGGTGTATGAGCTTGAGATATATGGACGAGAACAATTTTCTCGATTCCATGGCCGAAGGATATACCAAATCATATCTCAATATCGGCGTCGATGAGATGATCAAGATAGTCCTCGAAATGGTTGATAAATATGATGTGGATGGCTTTGTCATGCACTCCAACCGGAGCTGCAAGCCTTATTCACTCGGCCAGTACGATATACAGAGGGCTGTTCAGCGGGAACGGGGGATTCCCTCCGTCACGATCGAATCTCACATGGTGGATGAAAGATCCTTTTCCGAGAGTCAGACGGAGACGCGGATAGATGCCTTTATGGAAATGATCGGCCAGAAAAAAGGATGATTTCAGTGAGAATTCAGAGAAACGAGATATGATTACCGCGGGGATAGATATCGGATCGATCACCGCAAAGGCGGCTATCCTGTCGGACGGCAGGATACTGGGGTCGAAGGTGGCCTTTACCGGGTACAACGCCCGGGAGGCGGGAAGGAGCGTTTATGAGGCCCTTCTCAGGGAACTGGAGATGGATGCGCCGACGATCGAAAGGATCGTATCCACCGGGTACGGGAGAAACAGTGTGGTATTTGCCGACAAGGCGGTGACGGAGATCATCTGCCACGGTGCCGGTGCATATTACCTGAATCCCCACGTCCGGACCGTCATCGATGTGGGCGGGCAGGACAGCAAGGTGCTGGCGGTCAATCCCGACGGCACGGTGAAAGACTTCGCCATGAACGACAAGTGCGCGGCCGGCACCGGTCGATTTCTCGAGGTAATGGCGCGGGCGATGGAATCCGACCTGGACGATTTCGGGCCCTTGTCTCTAAAGTCCCACAATCCGTCAAAGATAAGCAGCATCTGCACGGTCTTCGCCGAATCGGAGGTGATCTCACTGATCGCAAAAGGGGAGAACCGCGAGGATATCATCGCCGGAATTCATGAATCCGTTGCTTCCCGCATCTCATCCATGGCGCGGCGGGTGGGGGTGCAGGAGCCCGTCATGATGACCGGAGGCGTCGCCCGGAACATCGGCGTGGTCCGGGCGCTGGAGCGGGCGCTCGGGGTATCCATTGAAGTTTCGCGATTCGCCCAGGTGAACGGCGCAATCGGAGCGGCGGTCATCGCGGCGAAGATCTGAAAGTATAAGCTCGGCAGAGAGATACCGCAATCCGGAGCAACCGAATTACCATGAACGGCAGTCATCATCAAAAAAGCCTGTTTTCTGCATCTTAACGACTTCTCTTTATTGACCTCCGGTCATAATTCTGGTACAAATTTCCATCTAACCCTGCAATCAATCCGTTATTTGTTCAATTCTTGGGGGGACAAGGTATCCGTACATGATGGGGCATACGGCATCCAGATCGCCTAACCATTTTGATCCTTTGAGGATATGCCTTCTTACCTACCGGGGGAACCCCACATGCGGGGGGCAGGGTGTCTATATCAAGTATCTCAGCAGAGCTCTGGCAGAACTGGGGCATACCGTTGATGTCGTATCAGGGCCCCCTTACCCTGAACTGGTCCAGGGGGTCGGTCTCTACCGGCTGCCGAATCTCGACCTGTACAACCCGGACCATCTCTTCAAACCGGCGGATCCGCGCGATGTATTCAGATCGCCTATCAACCTGTATGAATTTCTCGATGTTTCATCGGGGGGGTTTCCGGAACCCTTTACATTCGGGATGAGAACATATCATCACTTCAGGAGGATGCGGCCCCGCTACGATATCGTGCACGATAACCAGTGCCTCTCCTACGGGATACTGGGGCTTCCCCGGCTCGGTTTTCCCACGGTGGCAACCATTCATCACCCGATCACCGTCGACCGGGATACGGAGATCAAATCCTCCCGTTCGCTGATAAAGAAAATCCAGACGTGGCGGTGGTATTCCTTTCTCGGCATGCAAAAACGGGTTTCGCGCCGCCTTTCCCATATCATTACGGTTTCGGAGTGTTCGAAGAGAGACATCAGCAGGGACTTCAGGACCTCCATTCGCAGATTCCGGGTTGTTCCCAACGGGATCAATACGGATTTCTTCTATCCTCTGCCCCATGTAAAACGTTCGGACGATCAGGTGCTGGTTACCAACAGCGCGGACACTCCCCTCAAGGGGCTCAAGTTCCTCATCGAGGCCATCGCATCGATCCGTAAAAAGAGGAAGATAGGGCTGACTGTGATAGGGACCCCGAAGAAGAACGGCGTCATAGAGGGACTCGTAAGACAACTGGGTATTGGGGACTGTGTCAGATTCACGGGGCGCATCGAATATGAGGAATTTGCCTCTTACTATGCCGGGGCGACGATGGCTGTTATCCCTTCATTGTACGAGGGCTTCGGGATGCCGGCCGGCGAGGCTATGGCCTGCGGCGTTCCAGTGATCAGCACGGTGGGGGGGGCCCTCCCCGAGGTGGTGGGGGATGCGGGTATTCTCGTGCCGACCGCCGACAGCGGAGCGCTGGAGAAGGCGATTATCTCTCTCCTGGATAACCCGGAGCGCCGCCGCCGGCTGGGGGAGGCGGGGCTTCGGCGCGTGAAGGATTCATTTACGTGGCGCCACGCGGCCGAGAAGACCGTGGACGTGTATCGGGAAGTCATCGATGCTCACCGCTGATTTTCATCTGCTGGGCATACGGCCGGGGGATCGGATTCTTGATGCCGGATGCGGAACGGGCCGCCACGCCTGTGAGATATTCAGGACCCTGGGGGCGGATGTCATCGGTGTCGATCTGAACAGGGATGACCTGCGCACGGCCGCCTTTACCCTGGGAAGCATGGAAGCTTTGAGCGGTGGGGCATGGATGATATCGCAGGCTGATGTCACCCGTCTGCCTTTCAGGGACGAGGCCTTTGACGTGGTTATCTGTTCGGAGGTCCTGGAGCATATCCCCGAAAACAGGGCCGCCGTTTCCGAACTGGTTCGGGTCCTGAAACCGGCGAAACACTTGGTTGTCAGTGTGCCGAGGTTCTTCCCTGAACGGATATGCTGGTTGCTTTCATCGGCGTATCATGCCGAACCGGGGGGACACATACGGATTTACACAAAGAAAGAACTGCTCACGCTGCTTGAGAGCGCTGGGACTCGCTGCTGGCGAATTCGCTACAAGCATTCCCTGCACGTTCCCTACTGGTGGCTGAAGTGTATCGTGGGCCACAAGAATGAGACATCCCGGCTGGTCAATCTGTACCGGAGATTTCTTGAGTGGGACATTATACGGCATCCTCCGCTTACCAGGTTGCTCGAAAAGATCTTGAATCCGCTCATGGCCAAAAGCATCGTCTTGTATCTGAGAAAAGGATAACCGATATGGAGCTGAACCTTTCCAGAAGCATCGTGGGGGAGTTTATTAATTGCGAAGAGATGGGGGCATTTATAGCGGCCCTGCAGAAGGAGAGCGGAGAGATTCCATGGTCCGAGGGGGGAAAGACGGACCCGTGGGACCATATCGAGAGCGCCATGGGGCTCGGTGTCGCCGGGTACATCGATGAGGCACGGCGCGCCTACGAATGGATGAGGACCACGCAGCTCGAAGACGGGAGCTGGTACGCGGCGCTGCGCGACGGCGTTCCCGATGACAGAAGAAAAGATGCCAACTTCTCCGCCTATATTGCTGTGGGGGTTTTTCACCATTTTCTTCTCACAAACGACCGCGCATTCCTCCGTCACCTGTGGCCCGCGGTGAGCGCCGGGATCGATTATGCCCTCAGCCTCCAGGCCCCGACGGGGGAGATATACTGGTCCATGGCTGCCGATGGCGTCGTAGACCGCATGGCTCTCCTCACCGGTTCCAGTTCCATCTATATGAGCCTCAAATGTGCCCTGGCCATCGCCTTCCAGCTGGGGGAATCCCGCCCACACTGGCGGAATTCCCTCGAAAGGCTGGGGAATGCCATCCGCACCCTCCCCACCCACTTTAACATGATCAAGTCCCGCTATTCCATGGACTGGTACTATCCTGTCCTGTGCGGCGCTGTCACCGGCGCCGAGGCGCACAAAAGGATCGACAAATCCTGGGCAAAATTCGTGGAACCCGGTTGGGGAGTTCGCTGCGTGTCCGACCGGCCCTGGGTGACCATGGCGGAAACATCCGAGCTGGTCCTGGCGCTCATGGCCGTCGACCGGCACGAAGAGGCACGGCTGGTGTTCAGCTACCTGGAGGGGAAACGGTACGATGACGGATCGTACTGGATGGGAGTGACCTTCCCCGACTCGGTCATATGGCCCGAGGAGCGGACATCATGGACGGCAGGCGCAGTTCTCCTGGCCTATGACGCACTCAACAATCTCACCCCCGCAGGATGCTTGTTCAATCACGGTTTCTGGAAAAACGAGGCGATCGAGGGACTCGAAGATTCAATCACGGAATGGTATGGCCAGGATCAGGGGCAACCGGTTGTCCCCATGGGAAGGATCGGAGGGTAGTTTCCGTGCGCAGAGACCACCGGCCCTATATTCTCAAACAGTGGGACATGAGATTCCAGAAGTGGTATGTGAATCACTTTCTGCGCCCCCAGTTCGAATCCCTGGGCGCTAGACACACCTTCATGAAACCATGGCACGTTGAGATATTCGGCGGGCCCGTCTATCTGGGTAAGTGCGCCCACGTCATAGCCACATCCGATAAAAAAGTCCGTTTCACCGTATGGTCGAATTTTGGTGAGAAGGGGTCGATACGGATCGGAGATTTCTGTCTCGTCTGTCCCGGCGTGCGGATCAGCGCTGCCGCACAGATAACCATAGGCGACAGCTGCATGATGGCGCAGGGAGCGTGCGTCACGGATGCGGACTGGCACGGGGTGTACGACCGGAGCCAGCCGGTGGGACAGACCGGCCCGGTCAGGATCGGAAACAACGTGTGGATCGGGGACAGCGCCATAGTCGGGAAGGGAGTGACGATCGGGGACAACAGCATCATTGGTGCCGGTTCGGTTGTCACGAAGGATGTCCCCCCCGATGTGATAGCCGCCGGCAATCCCGCGTCCGTCGTCAAGAAACTTGACCGAAGGCGGCGTATCAGGACCCGGGCTGAATGGCTTGCCGACCCCGATCATCTGGCAGGTCAGTTCCAGCAGATCGACCGGGAACTGATGGGTGCGAATTCGATAACCGGGTGGCTTCGATCCCTCGTATGCCCTAAAAAGGGGGACTGAAAACAGGCACCCGGATGGTAACCGTCTCTTCGCCCTCGATCAATCGACTATTTCCCAAAGAGCCCCTTAATGATTCCTTTTATTTTCTCCTGATCCACGGTGGGAACGGAGTCTTTCGCGTCACCCCTTTCCTTGAAAATATCCATGATTCGCTCTGGTGACTTGAGTGTATCCTTCATCTGCGTTTCAAGGATACCCTTCAGATCCGGGGCGAAGCGGGGAGACGAGAAGGTCCCCGTCACCAGCACCGGGATCATGAGACCCGAGCGTTCCTTGGTATCCTGCTGACCTTTGAGGCTTGCCACCACGGTGGGCTCCACGCGCAGGTTCAGGGTTTCGTTGACCAGATCGGCCTTTCCCGCGGCGGCCACGCGCAGGAGGGGAGAGACCAGTCTCGTCCCGGCAGTTGTCACGACGCCGCTTTTGATCGTGAACGGGGCCGCAAGCTCGCTGAAGTCGGTCCTGGGTTTTTCGGCCGGTTTCTCCGCCCCGAAGGCCGCCTTCACGTTGCGCACCATGCCGGGGAGATCGATCCCGACGATGGCCCCGTCCGTGAAATAGAGCGTGCCTTCTCCGTTCATGGTCCTCTTGATGGTGTCGGGATCATCACCTTCCATGGTGAGGGTGACCTGCGCCCGCGTCGTTCCCTCCAGAAAATCCTTCTTCAGCAGGTCGTTCAGGAGGGGGCGCGCCATGATCCCGTCCATGTCGATGTTCACACCGGCTTTTGGCCTGTCCGCCCGCACATCCAAGCCCGCCCGTGCGGAGATGCTCCCTTCGTAAGCTTTCAATGTGAGGGGATCCATGGTGAACACGCCATCCCTTCCCTGTATTCTCATCACCACGTCCCGGGCACGCGCGCCCATGACCTTGATCTCGCCCCCCCGCAGTTCCGCGTCCACCAACAGCTTCCGGAGCGGTCCGTAATCTATCTTTTTCTGTTCACGGGCGGGGGGCGTCGAAGAGGCGGGCTTATCCCCGGCTACCGATTCCTTTGGCGCAGGAGGTGTTGAAGAAGCGGTTTTGTCCCCGGTTGGTTTCTTTAGCACGGACGGCGTTGAAGAGGGGGGTTTGTTCCTGGCCGGGTCCTCCGGCGCGGCCGGGGGCAGATAACGGTCCACATCGACCCGGTCGATACTCAGCCTGAACATCACATCGGGTCTGGCGAAATCCTTCACCCGCCCTGAAAAGACGATCCTGGACTGGTCCAGTTCCATGATCCCATCGGTCAGGGACACATGTGTTGTATTTCCCCTCACCGTGGCTTTGAGCACCACCTTTGTGAGGGCGGTAGGGTCGGCGGTGGCCACAGGGAATTCCCGTCCCAGTACTTCCGCCAGCTTGCGCGGTGAAAAGGGGGCAAGATCCACAGCCAGGTCGAAAGTCAGCTGCCGCAGCACGTGACTCACCGTGCCCTTCACCGCCAGGGTGACCTCCTCGAATGCCTTGACCGTCATATCCAGGGGAACGCTCCCCCCTCCCCGTGCCGCGTTCAGAGGTCCCGCCGTTCCGTGAAGCCGGAGGGGGCTCCCGTCAATATTCGCGGAGAGCATGATCCGGATGGGACGATTGAGGGACACATCCCTGAGTTCGAGCGACAGGTTCCTGATCTCCCGCCGCTTCCCCGCGGCTGCATCGATCCACAAAAGGCTGGCATTCGAAACCTTTAGTTCGCCGACGGCGAGGCTCCTGATAGGAAGCCCGGCGAGAGGACCTCCCCCGGATTCCGGCTTCTGTGCTTTTGCCTCTGCCGGTAGAGCCGCGGCCGACGGTTTCCCCACGGCTTTCCAGTTCCCTCTCCCTTCCCTGTCTTTCTCCAGGGCCGCCTTCAGGCCGTCCACTACGAAACGTTCGACCTGCACCTCCCTGGACAGAAGGGGTATGAATTTCACCTTCACGTCAAAGGATTTGATTGTCAGCAAATTCTTCTCCGTGAAACCAGGCGGGTTGCCCAGGTAGAGATCGGAAAAGGCGACCCCTGCCGAGGGGAAGAGGGAGAGCTTGAGCTCTCCTCCGATGGAAAAGGGACAACCCGTCGCCTGAGACACCCGCTTCTCTATATAGGGCTTGTATTTCTGAACATCCACGAACAGGGGGATGACGAGCAGTGCGCCGATTATGACCACAATCAGCGCGATGATGCCGATGGCTACCCACTTGACCGCTTTCATCAGATCCCTCCCTTCTGCGTTTCTTCCCGGATAATTCCGCACCGAAAGGCTTTCCTCCCGGCTTTTCGCTGTTTACTTACTATATCCCTTGAACAAGAGAAGCTCAATCTTTCCATCCCGGTTTGTCAGGAGCACGTAATCTGTCCGGGTTTGTAGCACGCACTCTGTCCGGTTTACAATAGCCGCTGTAAGGAGGTGGTTATGAGGCGGACGGAGATATTACA
>DIXO01000040.1 GCA_002428735.1 Syntrophaceae bacterium UBA6078
TCCTGACAGACTTCCAAAGCGCCATTGACAAAGAAGAAGAAAACGTGCAATATGTTCTCGGGTATATACAGTGAAGCCTTAGAAATGGCCGTGAATCATCAGAGATGAAATAGGAAGGTAAAGGAGAAAAGTTGTGATCATTGATGCTCATACCCATGTCTATCCAGATAAAATCGCATTGAAAGTGGTCGAGTCTGCACGAGCACATCTGGGGGAGACAGTTTCTTTTATCGGTGATTTCACCGTAGCTGACTTGAAAAAAGTGATGAAGTGCAGTGGCATTGATGCGGCAATTACGTTTTGCGTAGCTGAAAAGCCGAAAATTGTTAGGTCGGCTAATGATTTTATCATTGATGTCACTGATAACAAGACGATCTTTGGTTTTGGCACCATCCATCCGGATATGGAGGAACCACTCGCCGAGGTTCAGCGGTTAAAAGAAAATGGACTGAAGGGAATCAAGTTCCATTCTCTCTTTCAATTGACAGGGGCAGCGGACAAGAAGCTCCTGCCGATCTATGAAGAAATGGAAAAGCTCGATATGATAGCTTACTTTCATGTTGGCAGAGATCCGGGAGATCCATCTTCGCCCTCCCTGACAACCCCCCAAAGCATTTCTTTTGTAAGAGATCGATTTCCCCATCTCAAAATTGTCGCGGCTCATCTTGGCGGTTTTTTGGAGCTAGAGGATGCAGCTCAGTGGGTTCACGGAAAAGATATCTATATCGACACCTGCTGGTCTCCCAATGTCCAGGCATTGTCCCCTCGGGAGGTTACCCGAATTATCAAGAGGCATGGCGTGGATAAAGTGCTTTTTGCCAGTGATTATCCTTCTACCACAAATATTGCTGCCCAAATTGCATGGCTGCAGGATTTACTCCTAACTCCGGAGGAACAAGCCCTTATTTTTGGCGAGAATGCCCTTAAGCTCTTGGCAGTTTAAAGCAATCTTATTATCCAAGATTATTCTAGATAAAAGGAGACAAAAAATGGATTTTAGATTTACCCCTGAACAGATACAACTGAGAAAAATGGCGAGAGCGTTTGCCGAAAAGGAGATCGGGCCGATCGCGCATGAAGTAGACGCCTCGAATGAATTCCCCGCCGAGGTGATTAAGCGCCTAGCCAAGGCCGGTTTTTTCGCCTATGTTGTCCCCGAGGCATACGGTGGCAAAGGTGTCTCCTCGGTCAATCTTTGTATAATCCGTGAGGAATTCAGCAAGATTTCGACATGCCTGGACGATACCTTCATCATGCAGGGACTCGGTAGTAATCCCATAGTTCTTTTCGGCAACGATGTGCAGAAATCGCGCTTTCTTCCTCCATTAGTGACTGGGAAAGCGGTTGCCAACTTCGCCTTGACGGAAAGAGGGTCCGGATCGGATGTGGCAGGCATCAAGGCAACTGCCAAAAAAGATGGCGATTGTTATATCCTGAACGGCGTGAAATGTTATATGTCCAAGCCAGGACAGACAGATACCTCAGTCGTATTTGCTAAGACCGATCCCCAAGCCGGAAGTAAGGGGATTTCGGCATTTATCGTTGATCGTAGCGAGTCTTCTTATAAATATAAGGAGGAGAAATTAGTCGTTGAAGGAAATATCGGCGAAATGATTTTTGAAGACACACGCATACCCAAGGCCAATCTCCTCGGCCAAGAGGGGCAGGGGATGCGGATTGCTTTGAGTAATCTGGACGTCTACCGGCCGACTGTGGGAGCCCACTCCTTAGGGATGGCTTGGCGAGCATTATCTCTCGCCCTTGAGCACGCTAGGAGCCGTGAGATGTTCAGGCAAAAGCTGATCGATTTCCAGGTAACTCAGTTCAAACTGGCAGAGATGAAAATCAACTTAGATGCGGCCTCTCTTCTCGTATATCGTGCAGCCTGGCTGGCCGATCATGCACAGGAAAAAACCACTCTTGAAGCATCGGCGGCAAAGTATTATGCGACCGAGATAGCACAAAAAATAGTAGATCAGTCCCTCCAGATTTTCGGAGGATTGGGGCTACAGAAGAGATCTCAAATAGAACACATCTACCGGGCGGTCAGGGCACCCCGCATATACGAAGGAGCGTCGGAAATTCAACTGCTGGTCATCGGGAGAGAGTTAGTGCGACTGTCGCAGTTGGAGCATGATGAGCGTCTATAAGGGGAGCCTCTCTAAAAGAGTTAGCCTTTGCCCTTCCCGAAGTTGTAGATGTTCGCATGATTCGGATTGTTTAAATCACGACGGGGCTCTATCCGCGCGTCCCTTGGGGCATTCATTGCTTTTATGGAGGCTCTGCTGCTTGCGGTTGTTAGTGTCCCCTTCGGGGATGGTTGAAACCCCTCGACTTATAGTCGGGGGTAGTTCAGTTCATTTGCCACAATCCTTTGCAGAATGTCCCGCGGCAAGCCGTGGGTATTCTGCAAAGGCCTTTCATAAAACTGAAATTCTGGAGTCCAGACTACAAGCGCCTCACTGTTGATGATAATCGAAAGGATAAATCATGGTGTCCACAATCCAATTGGCAGAACTTGCGACAAGAAGGAAATTAATGAAAGACATGGATGTCTCAGGAACGAAACGCCATCAAAAAGGTCTATTAACTGCACGGGAAAGGATCGATTTATTGGTTGATCCTGAAAGTTTTGATGAATTTAATTCGGATATGGAAAGCTTACCTCCTAAATTTGGAAAAAAGAAAGGGTATACGACCAGAAAACAGGCTGTTATTACTGGAACTGCAAGAATCGATGAAAGACAGGTTTATCTATTCGCTCAAGATTTTACGGTTGAAGCAGGTGCAGTCGGCGAACGAGAAGCAAGGAAGATATGTAAAATTATGGATTTAGCCATTCAGAATGGTAAGATAATTATCGGTTTGAATGATGCGGCTGGAGCTAGAGTTAGCGAAGGCATCCGAGATTTTAGCTTCTGGAATATTTTTCAAAGAAACGTCAGGGCTTCAGGGGTCATTCCTCAAATATCTGCTATATTAGGTCCTTGCGCCGGGGGCTCTGCTTATTCACCTGCATTGAGTGATTTTATTTTCATGGTCCAGGATGTAGGGCATATGTTCGTGACTGGTCCTGCTGTTATAAATGCAGTAACGAGCGAAACCGTGACCATGGAGAGTCTTGGGGGCGCCCAAACCCATACCCAAAAAAGTGGGGTTGCCCATTTCCGGGCCAAAAGCGAGCAGGAATGCATGATAATGATTAAAGAATTAATCGGTTACCTGCCGGACAATAATCGTCAAAGTGCTCCTTATCTGGACATGGGTGATAACCCCCACAGGGAGGATGAAGGGCTGGCTGGGCTTGTCCCAGAAAATCCCCGTTCCTCTTATGATATGAGAAAAGTCATTCTCCGAGTTCTTGATGGCGGAAAATTCTTTGAAGTGCAATCTGATTTCGCGCCTAATATTTTAATAGGGTTTGCTCGGCTTGATGGCCAAAGTGTTGGAATCGTGGCAAACCAGACCCGATATCTGGCTGGTTGTTTAGATATTAATGCTTCTGTTAAGGCTGCCCGGTTTATCCGTTTTTGCGATGCATTTAACATTCCTTTAGTAAGTTTTGTGGATGTTCCTGGCTATCTGCCTGGGGTAAATCAAGAACACGGGGGCATCCTTCGACATGGCGCGAAGATGCTGTTTGCCTATGCTGAAGCAACGGTGCCTAAAATAGCTCTAATCCTCCGAAAAGCTTATGGAGGAGCCATTTCAGGAATGTGTGTTTGCCATGAAAACGGCGCCGATGAAGTCTTGGCTTGGCCTTCTGCCGAACTGGCTGCTCTCGGTGCTGAAGGTTCGGTTGATATCTTTTTCTCGGCTGAAATAAAAACTGCTCCTAATCCTGAACAACGTCGCCAGGAATTAATTGAGGAATTTCAAAGAAATGTAACCGGAGTTTATGCTGTTGCAGCTACAGGTCGTATTGAAAAGATCATTGACCCGAAAGAGACCCGACCAGCAATTATCCGGGCTCTTCATAACAATGCTGGGAAACAAGATACCCTTCCGTGGAAGAAGCACGGTAGCATTCCATTGTGATTAGATATGTTTGGTCTTACTCTCTGTGTCACTAATGGAGAAGAGGTATGACAAAAAGAGGTCCTTTTGTCTTGGCAACGTAGGATGTCTCCACTGATTACTGTAATCGTAATGCCTTGACATGAAGGGTCGAGTTCATGTAGGTGATATAAAGCAATCTGGATAGGACAGATGTTCATTTATCTTTCGGAATCACGGATATTGTTATTAGTAGTTGCTTGGTTTAACATGTAACGTGGAGAGCCGAGCATCAACCGAAAGAAACAGTGTCACATTGGTGAAGAGACGTAGACAGCGATAGTAGCAGTAGTCGTCGTCTCGACAAGGCCGCGGGTAAGGGCGATAGGTATTGTTAGCGCGTTAACAACAAACATTAACAAAGGAGGAATGTAAGCATGAAAAAGGTTTGTAACTTATTGGTTATCTTGTTGGTTCTTTCCATACTAACGGCTGGTTCGTCATTATCTGAAGCTGCTTATCCTGACAGGGATATCGAGCTTGTAGTACCATTTTCAGCGGGCGGTGGTTCACATATAACGGGACAAATTATCGCTCAGATAATGACGGAAGAAAAGTATGTACCTGTTAACATGCCTGTAGTGTGTAAACCAGGAGGACTTATGGCAGTGGGCATGACTTATATGGCGACAAAAAGAGGCAATCCCTATTATCTAATGTTATTTACACCCAGTCTACTCTTAACACCGATGGAAAAGGGCATTGCTGTTAATAAAGATGATTTTACACCGATTGTTGTATTTGGTGATCAACTCACGCTACTCTGCTCTAACCCAGATAGTCAGTTTAAGACCATGAACGATGTGGTTGAATATGCAAAAGAGAATCCTGGCAAACTTACTGTTGCTATCTCTGGGAATCTTTTTAAAATGTGGGTTGGTCTATTAAATAAAGAATTAAATATCAAGCTCAACCCCGTACCTTTCTCGGGGACCGCCGACACGATTACTGCTGTGCTCGGGGGACATGTCAATCTTGGGTTAATAAACCTAGCTGAGGGCCGAGATTTTATAGAAACCAAAAAACTCATTGGACTGGCAATTACATCCAAGAAAAGGCTTGCTACTATACCAAATGTTCCCACCTTTATAGAGCAAGGCATTAAGTCGAGATTTGATTTTGTGCGAGGGGTAGTCGCTCCAAAAGATATACCCGATGATGCACGGCTATTTCTTGGTGCAGCATTCAAGAAACTCTGTGAAAGTGAACGCTGGCAGAAAGACTATATTACCAAGACTCAATTTCTCCATGATCCTGTTTATTTAGATGATGCAAAGGAAATGTTAGACCAACTCGATGCCATATATAGGCCCGTTATGAAGGAAATCGGTATAATCAAGTAGGACACTATTTTGTCACTTGTGGTAATGGTGCTAGATAGACTTGATTGCCTATTATAATTTAATCCCGACGGGAATTCCCCACCCGTAAGGGCGGGGATGAGAGTAATATCCAATCTGACTTTCGCATCAGTGAAAGGCAGGTTGGATAAGTGAAACTTGAATCAGAAGACACCACGTCCGTAAGGGCGTGGAGATTCATTGGGAAACGAGAGCAAATTATCATAAGATTTATAGTAGCAAAGCTCGTTAAAAACATCAAAGAAAATAGTTTCTTTCGAAAATATTAAAAGCGTATATCCTTTAGATAAAAGAGAATGTTTCAAAGTCCGATGGATGAGTATAAGGATTATTTCAGCGACTGCGCCGGGACTGCATTCATTCGACGCAGTCGTTGAACCCTTTATCTTATAGCCAATTATAGACAATGGTCATGCGGTTATAAACATTTTTCTGGCAAGGAGAGTTTTTTTATATGGCTTTTTATAGTGGGCTTATAGTGATAGGTATGCTTATTTCAGCTAGTGTAATAGCCATAATGGGATCTACGGATCTTCCCTTTTATCCGGATGGGCTACCAGGACCGGGGTTGTGGCCGTTCACTTTGGCGGTTCTTTTAGTGGTTCTTTGCTTACTTGATCTATTGGAACGGAAGGCCCTGAAAGAGTTTAACTGGAAGGCTAAGGTTGATAAAGAATCTCTCAAAAGGCTTGTATTGTTTTCTATCTTATTGGTTGTTATGCCGATATGGGGAACGTTAACAATCGGGATGCTTCCTTCGCTAGCTCTGTATCTATTTGTCTCACTCTTTGTATGGTACCAATTAACACTCAAGGTTTCAATCGGAGTGGTAGTAATATTTGTGGGTTCAATTGGGCTTCTATTTACATTATTCTTGAACGTACGTTTTCCAATGGGAATGTTATCATAAAGATTGTCAGCCAGAAAAGAGTTTGTTTCTGAAGGTTTCAATACCGGATTTGTGCATATTTGTTAATCAGTTATATGGCTCGTCGTTTAATGCACCTCAGTGTGCTGTCTTAATCAATGCTTAGCATAGGAAACGCGGGAGTTGAACTCGATGGAAATAATTAATTCGTTACTAGGTGGTTTTCAAATGATGTTGCATCCCTTACCTGTTTTTTGGGTTCTTGTGGGTGCGTTGACAGGAACTTTATTGGGGGCCTTGCCTGGGTTGGGACCTAGCACTGGAGTTGCGGTATTAATGCCTCTCAGCTTTGCTTTGCCTCCGGCTCAGGGATTGTCTCTTTTGATCAGTATATATTTGGGTGCAATGTACGGAGGGAGAATTTCGTCAATCTTAATTAATACCCCCGGTGATGCGGCAGCAATCATGACTTGCGTGGATGGCTACCCTTTAACGACGAAGGGAAAAGCCGGCGTAGCTTTGGGCGTAGGGGGTATTAGTAGCTTTATCGGTGGTTTCATCGGTATAATATTTATGACATTTTTTACACCTGCTTTAGCTAGTGTTGCGGTGGCTTTTGGGCCACCCGAAATGTTTGCTATTATGATATTTTCCTTGATTGCCATTAGCGTTGCAACCGATTCAACCTCGATAAAGGGAATTTCTATGGTGGTTTTTGGCCTGCTTCTGGCAACGATAGGAACAGAGCATGTACACGGCAAGTCGAGATTTACTTTTGGTAGCCCCTATATGTTGGACGGTATTGATTTTGTGCCGGCCGCTATTGGAATGTTCGGCATTACTGAAGTCATGATTGGAATGGAAAAATCATTAAAAGAACGAGTAATACAATTTTCAGTCAAAATAAAGAACCTCTTTCCATCATTAGCTGACTTAAAAAGAATAACCAAACCCACAATTTTGGGGTCAATCCTCGGCACTATTGTCGGTGTGTTGCCCGGTGCGGGGGCGACGCTGGCCTCATTCGTGGCATATGGTGCTGCGAAAAAAACGGCGAAGTACCCTGAAGAGTTTGGTAAGGGAGCCATTGAGGGCGTTGCAGCACCGGAATCAGCCAATAACGCTTGTGCGGCAGGGGCATTATCACCAATGATGGCTTTGGGTATCCCAGGCTCTGCCGTTGCGGCGATGATTATGGGAGGATTCATTATCCATGATTTACAGCCTGGCCCAATGTTGTTCATTAAAACGGCTGATGTGGCGTGGGCTATTATAGCGGGCATGTATATTGCCAACTTTCTTTTGATCATTATTAATCTTGCTTTGATCCCAGCATTTGTTTCGTTGATCCGTGTTTCACAGCCTGTTTTGTTCCCAGTAGTAGGGGTGCTATGCGTTATAGGTGTTTTCAGTATTAATCAATCTCTATTTGATGTAATCGTAATGTTAGTCTTTGGAATTATCGGTTTCTTCTGCAGGAGAGCAAAGTATCCTGTGGCCGGGCTACTGCTGGCACTTATTCTGGGAGATAAAATTGAGCAGACTTTCAGACAGTCATTGATTATTTCTCAGGGGTCGTACGATATATTTGTCGTGAAACCTGTTGCTCTAGGTTTCCTTATCGTTACCCTGCTTTGCATAATATATCCCCTTTTTAACGGGTATAGAAAGTATAAAAACAAACAAGGGCAAGCACCTATAAAAAATTCGTAAGAGCAGGGCCGGTCCTATTCCTAAGGTACGGTCAAGCAAGAAAGGATTACTATCAAGAATTTTCCGACTACTCCGGAAACTAAATATATAAAGCCATCGTTACGGGATTACAAAAATATAGGCTTTACCTAGATTTCATGTAAATGTTTTAGGGTCTAGACTGGCTGAGAGGGTTTTCTCTCAGGATTTTTAGAAATACTTGGTAAATATTTTGGTTCCGATAATTGAATTGGAACTCAAACTCTTTAAGGTGCAAATAAACGTAATCTTCCCCTCAATATAGACAAGTCAAAAGTAGAGTTTTCTTGCATAATGTACCAGGAGGCTCTGATGAAGAAGACGCGTTTTACCGAGACCCGGATCATAAGCATTCTTAAAGAGACTGATGCAGGCATTCCGGTCAAGGAGATCTGTCGGAAGCATGGGATTTCCGACGCCACCTGCTACAACTGGGAATCGAAGTACGGCGGCATGAGCACTTCGGATTTGAAGCGCCTGAAAGAGATGGAACATGAGAACTCGTAGCTCAAGCGTATGTATGCCGACGTAGCCATGGGAATGCGGGTATTGAAGGACTTGATCTAAAAAAACTCTAAGGCTGCCAGAGAAGCGAGAAGCAGTGATCCATCTGGTGGTCGAGCACCGGCTTTCTGTCCGACAAAGTTACCCTTGTATTGGTTTATCACGGGCGGCGTTTTATACTCCCCCATAAGGCCGAGACGGTGATGCCGAAATCATTGACGCCATCAACGCGATGATCGACGGCCATCCTCGCTGGGGCTTCTGGGAAACATTCAAGGCACTGCGACGGACGGGGCATATTTGGAACCATAAGCGTGTGTACCGTGTCTACTGCGACCTTAAGCTGAATCAGAAGCGAAGGGGCAAGAAGCGCCTCAGCGATTTAAGCAACCCTTATTGGTACCGCCGTTGCCCAACCAGGTCTGGTCGGCCGATTTTATGAGCGATATGCTCTATAGCGGCAAACGGTTTTGAACCTTTAACGTGATTGACGATTTTAACCGTGAGGTGATCCACATCGAGATTGACACGTCTATAACCGGCAGACGTCTGATTCGGGTTTTTGAGCGTTTACGTCTGGAGAGAGGTCTGCCTGATGTTCTCCGGGTCGATAACGGCCCGGAGTTCTTGAGTGGTGAATTTGTTGTCTGGGCTGAGTCCGCCTGTATGATGATCCAATACATCCAGCCCGGAGAACCGAACCAGAACGCTTACATTGAACGCTTTAACCGGACTTATGGGAATGAACTTCTTGATCTCTACCTCTTTCGTGATCTGAATGAAGTCCGAGAGGCCACCTATTGGTGGATGATTGAATACAATGAACAGCGGCCCCATGATTCCCTGGATGATATGACGCCAGTGGAATATTTATCAAAGAACGCCGGAACCTCTACTTTGCAATGGTCTGCTTGACAGGGAAGCCTACGTGATCAGCGTCTATACCGAAAGAGCCAGCATTTATTATTGTGGAAATAAGGGAGGAGCAACAATGAAAGGGATGCTTGATGATATTAAAATTTTAGATCTTACCACAAATCTCTCAGGACCGTTTTGCACTATGACCTTGGCAGACATGGGCGCAGAAGTGATCAGAATCGAAACACCAGCAAAGGGATGCTGGAGTCGACAAGCGCCACCTTTTATAAACGGTGAAAGTGCATATTTTATGAGCATCAACAGAGGGAAAAAGAGTGTTACTCTGGACCTGAAAAGCGAGCAGGGGAAAGAGATTCTCCTTAAATTGGCTACCACAGTTGATGTGCTGGTGGAAAACTTCCGACCGGGAGTTATGAAGCGTTTGGGGCTTGGTTACGAGACAATCTCTAGGCTCAATCCGAAGATCGTTTTCGCGTCCATATCGGGATTTGGAAATACTGGTCCCTGGCAAGAAAAGGGAGCGTATGACATGGTTATTCAGGGATACGCTGGTGTTATGAGCATTACTGGGCATCCTGGCGAGGAGGAACCGGCCCGCGTTGGATATTCTGTGGCGGACTTAGCCGCTGGACTCTACGGTGCTCTTTCTATCACCGGCGCTATTCGTGCGCGTGATAGATATCAGAAAGGACAGTATCTCGACATATCAATGTTTGACTGTCAAGTGGCCTTGATGGAAAACGCCATTGCTAGGTATTTTGCTACGGGAAAGATCCCCGGTCCCTTGGGGAACCGACATCCCTCCATTACCCCCTTCCAGGCGTTTAAGTCCTCAAATGGCTATTTCACAGTAGCTGCCAGCACAGATATACAGTTCAATAGTCTCTGTGATGCCGTGGGACTACCGGACGTGAAAGACGACCGGCGGTTTCTGACAAAGGCCAATAGGGTTGAACATGGCGCAGATATTATCGCGATCTTCAGCACACTCTTTAAACAAAAACCAAAAGAGTACTGGATCGATCTTTTAGAAAAAAACGGTGTTCCCTGCGGTCCCGTCAATAATGTGCAGGAAGTAGTCGAATCCCTCCCAGTGCAGGATCGAGAGATGGTTATTGAAATGGATCATCCGAAAGCTGGTAAGATTAAGATGGCGGGCTCACCGATCAAGTCATCGCTCACGCCTGTTTCCTACCGTTGCCCACCACCGATACTGGGCCAGCATACTGAAGAGATCCTTGTATCGTTAGGCTATAGTCGTGATGATATTGATTCGTTCAAAACCGATGGAGTTATTTGAGAGCGACAAACAGTAATAAGTAACACACCAGCTACAAGTCATATACCTCTGGCAAAGCAGGAGGCTTGAATTTATGAACCATTCAAAGTGAGTTAAATCAGAGCGGGGTTCTATTCCCCGCTCCGTAAGGTTTTTATTGCTTTTATAGATATACCACTGCTGACGGCGGGGTAGTTCATTCCATATGGCACTCTTTCCGTGAGTGCCAAAGTGAAATCAAAACCTAAAATTTTTGCTTGCTGAAAAGAGTAAACAGTTGACTAAAAAGACTTGCGCAACATAGCATGTCTTCATCCACCTTGTTGTCTTGGGATGTCGTTTTATTTGACGAGACTACGATCTTCCAAGAGAAGGACATTTTCAATCAGATTTTTTAAAAACGTTTTTGGACAAGAGTGACACTAACATTCTTAATTTACAGCACAAAGATTTTTGCAACACCTCACGAACAGAAGCCCTGGGGGAAAGAGCATATTCATTCCCCAGGGCTTCTGTTCCTTCAATCATCCTGTGATCCACTCTGGAGCAAACGTTTCAGACTTTACCCATTTGTGTTGGGTAACAGGTCCGTCAACCGTTGAGCTTGTTTCGTGCCCGTGAGGAGTATCTGAAGGAAACGATCCTCCGCGGTTCAATGATCATATGTTCTCCTGTCTGAGGATTTCTGCCGTTCCTGGCTTTTTTGTCAATGGTATAGAACTTCCCGAATCCGCTGATCTTGACCTCTTCGCCCTTTACCAGCGATTCTTTTATGATCTCCAGAATGGATTCGCATATCTCTGCGGCTCTGTCTTTGGGCAGACCATGCTGGTCCTGGATCGATTTGATGATATCTGCTTTCGTAAGGGTCATTGAGAAGGTACCTCCTTTTAGAACAGCTTTTATGAAGTCATTGATTATTCATTACTTGTAAGTCTCTATTTTGTCAAGAGGGGAATGAAGGCACGAAAAACGAAATGTCTCGCGCCAAGCTACACGTTACGAAACGGCGAAAGAGATAACACCTAGAAAATATTGCTATATATTTTCAATTGAGCCACAAGCGGAAGATATTGAAACGAAAACTTTGAAGTGAAAACTTTGAAGTTGACAAGATGACACTTTTTACTACAATATAAACCAGAGACGGAATATAAAACTCTCTGATGCGGAGGTCATGACATGCCAACGTATGAGTATCTATGCGGTGCCTGCAAGAAAAAGTTTTCGGTTGTGCAGGGAATTAGCGAACACGAGAGAAGCAAGCTGAAATGTCCGAAATGCAAAAGCACGAAGGTGAAACAGCAGATATCCCTCTTCACGGCCAAGACCAGCAAGAAGAGCTGACCACGGGCACAGAGCACATGCGGTTGATTGTCTTGTTTTACCGCATTCCGGGAATGCCACTACCTCGAAATCTGCTATCCCTCGCAAAAGAGTTCCGGTAGCACTTTCCCTGCTTTCTCCCGGATTATTTCACCATATAGAAGAGACATTTCGTTCGCCTCGGGATTGATCTCAATGCATCGGGCATTGCTTTCCTTTGCCATTCGCGGAAACCCGGCGGCCGGGTAGACAACGCCGGAGGTTCCAATACTCACGAAAAGATCGCAACGCCGGATCACCGCCGCTGCTTCGTCCATTACCCTCTGGTTGAGTGAATCCCCGAACCAGATAATATCGGGTCTCAGCAACTCTCCGCATTTGTCACACCGATAACGGCTGTATGTGTTGTTCGTATCCTCTGATATGCCATGGCGGGGGCACCGCACGCGCCAGAGACTCCCGTGCAGTTCGATGACACGCCGGCTTCCAGCTCTCTGGTGCATTCCGTCGATGTTCTGTGTTACCACAGTGATTCCCTGGTGTTTCTCTTCCAATGCGGCGATTATGGCGTGTCCGGGATGCGGGGTACAGGTGAGGACAGCCGCCCGTCTCAATTCGTGGAACTTCAAGACTTTTTCCGGATCGGCGTCAAATGCGTCCTGACAGGCATACTCTTCCCAGCGATACTGGTTCCAGATGCCGCCGTGTCCTCGGTAGGTAGGGACGCCACTTTCCGCGGACATTCCTGCGCCGGTGAAAAAAACAATCTGTTGATACTGCTTGGGATCAATTCTTTCCATGTCATGCACCTCGCAGGACCGGTTACCACGAAAACCCATTCCTCTCAATGACAAATGCGGTTCATGGACTGTGCCAAAAGGGTTACGATTTTCATTGATAAGATTTCAGAACCGTTTAGAATAGGTATGCAAAGATCCACAGACGGAGAGCAGTGGAGAAGCTTGACATACGCCTGGCGCGCTGGAACCTTCTTTTTCACTTAAGTTGGATTGTTCGTAAGCAGACACATGAGGCATGATCTTTGCTTTAGTAAATATTCTTAATCCAGGCGCGTATATCCGGCGCCTGAGACAATGGAACGGGAAGGGTAACAGTGCTTGCCATACGGGCCGCCCCTCTGAAACGATTACGGCGTACACTTGTTTCGCTGTTGTGTTGCGCCGGTTTAATCCTGGTTTCACCTGCCACGGCAAGACCGGAAGATTTCTCCCGCTGGCTGGAGGATTTTCAGGCTGAAGCCCATGCGGCTGGAATTTCCGTGAATATTACGCAGCAAGCCTTCGCGAATATGAAAGGCCCGCTTCCCCGCGTTATTGAGTTGGATCGGCACCAGCCCGAAACAACGCAGAGTTGCTCTAGCTATCTGGCCGCCAGGGTCACACCGGAACGGGTGAAACTGGGGGAGTGGATGCTGAAGCGGTATCCGACATGGCTGGGAAGAATCGAAGGGAAATACGCTGTGCAGCGCCGTTTTGTGGTTGCGCTGTGGGGGATCGAAACGAACTATGGCGAGCACACCGGAAGGTTCCCGGTGATTCACGCCCTGGCCACCCTGGCCTATGACGGACGTCGCGGCAGCTACTTTCGCCGCGAACTGATGCAGGCCCTGCGCATTCTCGATGATGGGCATATATCATTGCCTCGCATGCGCGGTTCCTGGAGCGGGGCCATGGGACAGTGCCAGTTCATGCCCTCGACCTTCGCGCGGCACGCCGTTGATGCAGACAGCGACGGACGTATCGACATATGGGGATCGATCCCCGACGCACTGGCATCGGCGGCCAACTATCTGGCGGCTGAAAAGTGGCGTAGTGACCAGACCTGGGGCCGGCCGGTACGCCTTCCCGCCGGTTTCGACGCTCGCCACGCGGGATTGGGTACGCGCCTGCCCCTGGCCGCGTGGCAGGATCTCGGCATCCGTCGGCTCGACGGTGGGCGTCTGCCGCAACGCGATCTGAACGCTTCCCTGGTTATGCCCGATGGTCCGAATGGTCCGGTGTATCTTGTATATGACAATTTCCGCGTCCTGATGCGCTGGAATCGCTCCGTTTCATTCGCGGTTGCCGTGGGGACCCTGGCCGATCGGATCAGCGCCCGGTAGAGCAGCTCCCGGCCCGAAACACATATTATGCGGCCTGACCGCAATTGCCTGCAAGGCACACCTGCAAGGCACACCTGCAAGGCACACCTGCAAGGCACACCCCTTGACGGCGAGGGTAAAGTGTGTTCAATATAAGGGGAAGGGAAACTACAATGGAGAAGAAGCGGTGAGCAAAACGGCGGTCATTGATATAGACAACACTCTCTGGGAGTTCAGCGACGCCCTCTACCGGGAGATGAAGAAAATCAACGATGCCTGTTCAACGCCCGATCAGTGGGACATTTTCAACATCTGGGAGCGGTACTGTTCGCTGGAAGATTTTATCGCCATGATCAACACGATCCACCATAATCAGGACAGGGATGAATACCAGCCCTACCCGGAAGCGCGAAACTTCCTGTCTTCCCTGAAAGATCACGGCTTTCACATTATCATTGCCAGTCACCGCACACTTGAAACCACGGATCCCACTGAACGGTGGCTCACCCGGCACGGACTCCCCTACGATCAGCTCCACCTCTCTCACGACAAGACCGTTCTTTTTCCGGATGTCGACGTTGTCGTGGACGATCTGCCCCGAACCCTTGAAAAAGCCGTGGAAAACGGAGCCCTGGCGACCGGGCTGCTCTTTCCCTGGAACAGGGCGCATGTGGAGAACGGCTTCAAACTCTTTCAGAACCTCGATGGGGTTCTGGACTACATCTTGATGTCATCATAGCGCGTTTTGAGATAATCAGAAGGCGTTTTTTTACCTCGGAGCATCGAATTATTTTGATGAAGGGGAAGGGTATATTGTGATGTGGCAAAATAAAACGGCGTGACCACTATGAGTCACGCCGTTTCGGTTGGAGAGTGAGTTGTTTTATGCCCTGTTTCCGCGTCTTCGAGACGCCCTCCTTTTCCTGCCTAATCCCGCGAGGCCGATCAGCCCGACCCCCAGGAGCACGACAGTTCCGGGTTCGGGGACAGGAGGCCCCCCTTCGGGGTTGTAGGTATACCGGACGGTCGCCCCGCCGGAATACCATATGTCGGGATACGTGTAGCTGAAATTGCCGCTGGTCCATGAGACGAAAGGATTGGCCTCCAGATCCAGATTAAACGTGCCGGTTCCTTCATAGGCATACAGATCAGAGCTTCCGACGGACCCGGTTGTCGAATCCGAGAAATACGGAGCGAGGAATGTCACCGTGCGGCCGCTCTTGAGCCTGTCGTATGCGACGTCGGTGCTGTTCGTCAGCGTAAGCTGGAGGGGCGACAAGCTTCCTGTGCCGCTCAGTTCAGTGGTGAACCCATACGTTGCTGTGCCGGTGGATCTTCTGCTGGTGTTCGTGAGCGTCAAATCGCCGGAAGCAATGTCCATGTGGAAATCAATTTCAACCGCAGTCAGCGTTCCCAGTGCCGTATCGAAATAGTCAAAGATCATGCTTTCGCTGGCGCTGCTGAAGGTGTCGCTGGTCTCCAGTATGGTAGCCATTCCCGCAGGAACCCACAGCAGGGTCAGTATGCCAACCGTCAGTATCGTATATGTCAATCGTTTGAATTTCTTCATCGCAAACCTCAATGGTGTTTCACTTCTATTTTCATCCGTTTCGTACTATCCACACACCTTCAACCATAAAGATCGCAATAACCGTGCTAAAAAAAATAACAGGGGCACAATCCGCCCGCCAATATCGGGAAAGACGGACGGTGGAAATAATAGAACAACTATTACAGCTAGTTGTAATGTTATGGACGCTGCCGAATAATTGTCCGCGAACCGTAAAAAGACGGGGGAAAGGGGTAGCCGGAGGGTCAGAATACGTGTAATTGTGTAATTCAAATTACAATTACGTAATTAATGTAAGCTGGTATCGGTCTCAAAAATGGGTGCGCCCTCTTGACAAAATGGGTTGAAGCTATTATGTTACATCTAAAGAAAAGCTGGGTACCGGACCGGGTTGAATCCTTTTAAGGAGGGGACCGGAGAAACAGAGAACACGACGGAAAGATAACAGCATAATCGAGATACTGTCGTGCCCGTAATGAGTCATCTTACCGGAGGTAAATCGAAAACAGCAGCACGGGGTCTTCGTGGCGATTGTCGCCCGTGTAAGACCAAGAACATGTATGAGTGACTCCTGAGTAGAGACAAAACGGCACAGGCGGTTCTCGTCAACCCCTCGCGAGAAGTAATCTTCCGCGAGGGGTTTTTGTCTGCGCTCCCGCCGGCTCTGATCCATGGTGCAGCCGCGGGATGGAACAGTGACAGGAATGGCGTACATTTTTTGAGATGCGTGCATTGTAAGACAAATCGAAAGCAGGGGAGGGCAGCATGCGAAAAACGATAATCGGTGTAGTGGCACTCGCGGCGGTTTTGTGTTCATCCGTTGCTTTTGGTGACCAAAAGACTCGCGGACCGGTTGCATTACCGGTACACTCTTTTGAGATCGGACCGGAAGTTGCCTACATGGAGTACCGGGAGCCGGGAGTGATGAGGCAGGACGGTCTCATGTACGGGCTGAAAGCCTCCTACACGTACCGCGATGAGGTTATGTTCAGGATAGAAGGCCGAAGCAGCTATTCGGAGATGGATTACAAAAATTCAGGCGAGATGAACAACCTGAACAACTACGTCTTTGAAGCGCGAGGGCTGATTGGATATGACATTCCTCTGACACGGACGTCCCTTGTTACCCCCTATATCGGTTTCGGTTACCGATGGCTGTACGACGACAGCGGTGGACACGTCAGCACGACCGGCGCGTACGGGTACGACAGGGAGTCGAATTACTATTACACCCCTCTGGGAATTGAAACGTACACCGATCTTGGCAATGGATGGTCCTGGGGAATGACGGCGGAATTCGATTATTTTTGGGAAGGACGGCAGTACAGCTATCTCAGCGATGCAAGTCCCGTATATTACAGCGATGCCGACAACAAACAGAACGACGGCTACGGGCTGAGAGGTTCTGTCCGGTTGCAGAAGAAGGGCGATACGGTCAGTTTTGTCTTCGAACCGTTCGTGCGGTACTGGGAGATCGACAAATCGGACTATGATTACGTGCTGTACGGAGGGGTTCCCAACAGCGCCGTCTATGAGCCGAAGAATGAGACAATCGAGATTGGCGCTCTGTTCATGGTGCTGTTTTAATCACTGTTTAACTGAGGCGGAGGGAACTGCTTCGAGCCGGATCGAGAATAATGGCGGATCATTCCCGGAGTTCTTCAGTGCCCCAGAAGGACGTCTCCCGTATCCGTTATGAGCTTTCCCGGTAACTGGAAAAGCCGCCGGAATATGTTCAAAACCCCTCTGCCGATCGATTGTACAGTTATAGGGGTCACAGTCGGGTCGTCGAAGGTTCCGTCCACCTTGACGTGGACGGTGATTAATTTTCCATTTTCATCGGTAATAACCCATCCCGCTATAGGGATTTTTGACGCGATAAGGTCCAGCGTCTGCAGGGGATGAACGCCGACGATGGCGTCAATCTCCTTTTCGAGGACATCGACATTCCCCACGGCCGACATTTCCATGGCGTCACTTTTTATGAAGAAGTCCTCAGAAGAAAAAATGCCCTTTTCAAGAGACGCACTGCACGTGATTGTCTTATAGGGCATCCCGTCTTTTGCCATGTCCGGCAGTTGCAGCTTTGCCAGTTGCAAAACGTTGAGGAGGGAGAATATCTTGGAAAGGACGGAATACTTCTTCAGGACTCCTTTTTCGGCCCTCACCTGAAATGTCCCCGCCGCTGTTTTCTTGAGGTCTTCCGCAATGTTCCCTGTGGCTGATATCTCTCCCGTAAGGAACAGCGCGCCGGTAATCGTGTGGTCCACGATTCCCAGAAACCGCTGAATCGGTTCCAGCGACATTCCGTCTGCGGAGATATTCGCTTCATACAGGTTCCTGCCGTCGGGATGAAGATGCGCTTTCCCCTTCGCGGTCCCTCTTCCCTCGAAGAAATCGGCTCCGAATGTTTCAACATCAACGGTTCCCGGGGTGTATCGCACTTTGGCGGCAAGATTCTTGAAATCAAGCCCGTTGAACGTGCCCCCGTCCACCCGCAGAGTCGCCTGCAGTTGCATGCCGGGGATACCGGTGATACCGGTATCTTTTTTTTCGGTATACTCCAGGGCCAGGAGGCAGGCGGCATCATCGAAATCACTATCCGGCGAAATCAGTTCCGCAGTGATTTTCGGCTCATCGAAATGCCTCATATCCCCGGACAGCTTGAAGATGGATTTCCCCAGCGCGAAAGACAGATTATACACGTGAAGGGTGTTTTGCTGGAGGGCGATCTGCCCCCGGACCGTGCGCAGATTCACTTCTCCTTCAGGGCTGGTAAATCCCAGGTCCGCTGTTCGGAGCAGATGAGAATTCACATGGCACATGAATTCTGGTTTCCGAAAATCGTTCATGTGGAGTGTACCCCGGATCGTGCTTTCTCCAATTCGCGCCGTAAGGGGAGAGGTGTCCAATTCATATCCCCTGAACATGATGTTCCCGGTTACGCCCGTTATGGGCCGCGTGAAACCGGCCGGCAGCGCGCAGGAGGCATCGGCCAGGGAGATAGTTCCTTCCCATTGAATGGATGCGGGATCTCCCAGGTCTCCCTTCCCTGAAAGATCGAGCCGGCAGGTTCCCGCCGGATCGAACCTTCTGATAACAGGCAGGATCTCTGCGGCTTCTCGAAGATCTAGGGCTTCGGACTGGATGGCAAGGGATAGAGACGTTCCCCCGGAACGGGACGCGGCCGAACCGCTCACCCGCAACGCGGGCAGATCATAGGCGAAGGAGGGGACATCGATAGAATCCGTGTGCAGGATAATCTCGGCGATGAGGCGGTTTTCTCTTGCCCCGGGTTTTTCGAACACATCGGGGTAGGCGTACGTCGCGTCTGTCAGATCCCAATTGGCGCTGACATGATACTCCTCGTTCGT
Source organism: Syntrophaceae bacterium UBA6078 (assembly GCA_002428735.1). Taxonomy (GTDB): domain Bacteria; phylum Desulfobacterota; class Syntrophia; order Syntrophales; family UBA2210; genus UBA6078. The sequence goes on from DIXO01000040.1 coordinate 19,050, forward strand.
ACCCTTCCCTGACAGGGTGAGCGTTGAGGACCCGTCGAAATCCAGAGCTCCGAATTCCTCTGCCCCCAGGAGCCAGAGGATTTCATCGCGGGCGGGTTGAATGGTCATCTCAGCGGTGTACGCAACAGGGTGGGGGAGGGCGAAATCGGAAATGCTTCCTTCCATGGTAAAGGGAGAATTGCCGAATGTGCCTGACATTTTCTCCAGCGAGAACTGTCTGTTCTCCCATTTCAATAATCCGCCCACATCATGAAAGACAGGAGCCGAGCTTTCAGCCATAAAAACGCCGTTGTCGACTTCCACCTGTATGAACAAGACGCCGGCATTTCCCTGCTCATCCATATGGGGTATTTCGCTCAGCCGACCCTTGAGGCTTCCTTCGACGAGCCGGAAATTGCCATCCCTGACATGAGTCTCGATAAAGCTCTCCACATCCGCGGGGATGATTTTCCACGGTACGTATGACTGGAACTCCTTCAAAGAAAAGATCGACGTGACAGCATGTGCCTCCAGAAGGGGATCTTCCGTATCTATTTCCCGAAGGTCGCATTGACCGTTGGCTTCAAATCCGTCAACTGCCAGGTGTTTGATATCAAGGTTCAGATGTCCGTTATTACGTGTGAGCGCGCAATCCACATGAACAGAACGGGGATTGAGGACATCGCGGAAGGCTGTCGGAAAAGAGAGGCTGGCGTCTTTTACGGTAACGCTGCCTTTTGACGCAAAGCGTGCCAGTGTGCCTGAAAATGTGATTTCCGCATTGATATGTCCCGCCAGTTGTTCCACAGGGACGAACTGTTTCAGGTAGGAATGATAATGGCGTATGTCCGATCTGTTTATCCCGATCAATGCCTCGACTGTGCTTTCCATCGGGTTTCCGGAAGAAGCGGGGCGAAATGTCCCCTTAACCAAAAGATCCGCCTGATTGTCATCTTCGACGAGGGCTGCCGTAACAGTGAAACGGGCCTTGTTTTCTTCACGGGATACATCGATTACACACTGCAGATTATCCAGCGCGGTTGCAATGCCCTCATCGCTCGCAGCCTGGTCCTGGAAGGCGACCGATCCGTTCTCAATGGTGAGCTTTCGAATCAGTGTGGTTACATGATTCTCTTTTTCTGTCAGGAGATCGGCGATGTTTAACACACCGGAACGATCCCGCTGTAACGACAAGCGGGGCTCGTCAAGGACGATTTCGCTGAGGACAAGATGGCTTCTCAAAAGGGGGAGCATGCGTACCCTGAAAAAAACCGATTTAACATGCAGGAAGTCAGACGAGCGATCCTTCTCCGTAAGGGCCACGTTGGTAAAATGAATACTAAGACCTCTGCGGAGGGTGATAACGGCTTTCCCCGTATCAAAATCGATGTCGTGACCGAATTCCCTGCTCACACGTTCCGCGATGGAATCCTTGTAATCCTCCAGCCGGGACAGTTTGTACGCAAGAAAGAACCAGGCGGACGCGCAGAGCCCCATGATTGCAAGGACGGATATGAACAGCATGGCGAGAGTTTTCTTTTTATTGGCCAACGGGGAACCCCTTTCAGAGGTTATGTGATGTAAATCAATCTACAACAACCCTCTGCCACTGTCAATTTGAAGACTTGGGTGTTGAGAGCCACGACGTCGATAACGATTTTTAGTCTGCCTCGTTAATGCCTTTTCTCAAATTTAGTCGTAAAATCAAGAAAAAGCAAAGAGTCAAGTCGCCTCCTGTTGGCAGTTGCCAAAGAAAGCCCCTGTGTGCTAGGAAAAGCGTCAAGTTTTCGCAGGTCTTGCCATATCGCGGTGCGGAAAGGACATTCCGATGTATCTTCCCATCCTACAGAGTCTGTTGGGTCTTTTTACCTTTATCCTGATTGCCTGGGCCTTGTCGGAGAACCGGCGAGGTGTCAGCCCGCGGCTGATCATTACCGGGCTTGTCCTTCAGTTTGTTCTGGCCCTGATCTTCCTGAGGATACCGGTTTTCCGGGATCTTTTCCTCCTCTTGAACCGGTCGGCCGAGGCCCTGGAGGAGGGAACCCGCGCCGGAACGTCCTTTGTCTTCGGCTATCTGGGTGGTTCGCCTCTCCCCTTCACGGAACCCTATCCCGGCGCGGCCTACATTTTTGCCTTCCGGGCTCTTCCGGTGATCATCGTTACCGGCGCCCTGACCACGCTCTTGTATTACTGGAAGATCATCCCCGTCCTGGTCCGGGCCTTTTCGGCGGTCCTCCAGCGTTCCATGGGGATCGGCGGTGCGCTGGGGGTGGGGTGCACGGCGAACATATTCGCCGGAATGGTCGAATCGCCCCTGTTCATCCGGCCCTATCTTAAGTCCATGACCCGCAGCGAACTCTTCACCCTCATGACCTGCGGTATGGCCACCATCGCCGGGACCGTCCTCGTCCTCTATGCAAGCATTATCAAACCTGTGGTCCCGGATGCCCTGGGACACATCATCTCCGCCTCCCTGATCAGCGCTCCCGCATCGATCCTGATCGCCGGTGTCATGATTCCGGAGACGAAAGAACCGACGCTGGGGAGTATCGCGCCGCCCGTGCAGATACGCAGTTCCATGGACGCCCTCGTCCAGGGAACTGCCTCCGGGTTGCATATATTCATCAATGTGGTGTCTTTGCTGATCGTCCTGGTTGCGCTGGTGAGTATGATCAATCAGGCGCTGGGGCTTCTGCCCCAGGTGGGGGGAGAAGCGATGACCCTCCAAGGCATCCTCGGCTATATCATGAGCCCCCTGGTCTGGCTGGCGGGAATCCCCTGGAGCGAGGCTCACACCGCGGGAAGTCTCATGGGGGTCAAGGTGGTACTCAACGAACTGCTGGCCTACCTGGACCTGGCGAAGTTGCCCGCCGGCGCGCTTTCCGAGCGCAGTAGCCTGATCATGACCTATGCCCTCTGCGGGTTCGCCAACATCGGCAGCCTGGGGATCCTTATCGGGGGACTTTCGACCATCGTCCCCGACAGGGCCGCCGAGATCGTCGCCCTGGGGCCCCGGTCGATCCTGGCGGGCGTCCTGACGACGCTCATGACCGGAGCGGTCATCGGCATTTTGTATTAATCACGAGAGGGAACATGCGATAATCAGGGTACGACCTGCCGTGTGGGCATGATGAGCAGTTCCTGCAGATTGACGTTGCCTGGCTGGGCGTAGACATAGACCAGGGCGTCGGCTACATCTTCCGCATGAAGAGCCTCCAGTCCGTCGCGGCGTTCCTTCATTTTCTCGGCCGGTACGTTGTAGCCCCAGTTGGTGTAGACCGCGCCGGGTTCGATGAGAGAGACGCGGATCCCCGACTCGCCGAGTTCTTTGCGCAGCGCGTCGTGAAAACCTACCACCGCGAACTTGGTGGCACTGTACACGGAGAAACCGGGCATTCCATGACGGCCGGCAACGCTCGCTACGCTGCAAATCATCGCGCCCCGGCGGCCGCGCATAAGGGGTATGGCTGCCTGAGTGCAGTTAAGAAGGCCGTACAGGTTGGCGTCGATCATTTCCCGCCATTCGTCCCGGGTGCTTTTCTCAAACGGATTGTAGTACCCCACGCCCGCGTTGTTGAAGAGCAGATCCAATCCACCGAATTGTTCCTTCACCTCAACGAACAGTCGCTGCACCGCCTCCGCATTCGCCACATTGAAGGCCTTTGCCGTGGCTCGCTGGCCAAGTTCTTCGGCCAGATTCATGATCTTGTCCCTGCTGCGGGCAGCCAGTACGACATTGACGCCCTCCTTCACCAGCGCCCGGGCCGCAGCCTGGCCAATGCCAATCGAAGCGCCTGTTATGACTGCAACGGTATTCGAAATATCGCGAAGTTCCACGAAACAACTCCTCTCAAGATAACGCCCTGGTGTCTGGACTCAGTGTAATCAGCACTACAGAGATAACAGATTTACGCACGCCTTCCCTTGGTTTTGCGGGAAAGCCTGCTTCACCCCGTGCGCCCCGGGTGTATCCCGGGGCGCTGGAGGGTGTTCAAAAACCGCATCATTTACTGAGTTGCCGACTTGGTGCCCGCGAAAAACAGTTAGAAGCGGTACGAACTGTACTTGTTGGTGTAGTAACTTTCAAAGAAAGAGATCTGTTTTTGAAGGAAGTTGTAGTGTCCCTTCTCCCAGTCTGCAAGTTTATTAAAGAGATCTTTGACCTCTTTCTGGTTTGCGCCGGCGGCCGCTTCCCGATAAAACTTTTCGGACTCGATCTCAAGCTTGATGCCGATTGAGAGAGCCGTCATATCGAAGTCAGATACTTTGTCTTTGAATTCACGGGTAAAAATGGGACTCTGCGCGTCTTCAAAAGAAGCGGGAGCGGGGAGATCAGCTGCCGGTATTGCCTCCCCCGCATCATGGGCCTTGGCCATGGCCAGCAGTTTGTCATAGTGGCCCTGCTCTTCATCGGCGAGCATCTGAAAAACCTTCTTTGCTTTTGTGTCTGCCGTTTTTTCAGCAGCCATTTTATACAGTTCACGCCCCTCAATCTCTGACTTGATCGCCGTTTGAAATACTTTTTTAAGATCCATAGATATTTCCTCCTTGGCTTTTTCGGTTGGGTTGATAAGAACGTGCCCTCTTCTGATACCGGTATAGGGGAGGGGATGGTCTTTGTCAATGCAAAAGTACGAACCGAATTGCCTCATATTCGCAGACTCCTCTCCACGTCCGTTTATTTCTCTTTCCAGACAGGGGAGCGTTTTTCCAGGAAGGCACTGATTCCCTCCTTCGCGTCTTCGGTGGAGCACAGGCGGGCAAAGGCTTCGTTCATGTGTGCGAAGGCCTTGTAATAATCCATATCCGCCGCCGCATAGAATGCCTTCTTGGCGATCTGGAGGGCCTGGGGACTCTTTTGTGCCAGAACAGCAGCCCATGCGCGGGTTTCCTTTTCCAGATCGGCTTCCGGGATGACCCGGTTGACAAGCCCCATCCGCAAGGCTTCCCCGGCGGGGATGAGATTGCCGAAAAAGAGCAGCTCGAGTGCCCGCTTTCTCCCCACCGAGCGGGTGACGGGAACCACCGGACCGACGCAGTTCAGGCCCACATTGATGGCGGTCAACCCCAGTCGGGCGTTCTCGCCGGCAGTCGCGAGATCGGCTGCCGCCACCAGACCGGCTCCATTTGCAGCGGCAACGCCATGGACCTGAGCGATGACCGGTTTGCTGATTCGGCTCATCGTGATCAGCGGTGCTTCCATCCACTCTACCCAACGCCAGTACTCCATGGCGCTTTTACTGGAAAAATCGCTTACATCGATGCCCGCGCAAAATGCCTTACCCGCGCCTTTGAGGATAATGACCCGTACCCGGTTCTCTTCGTCAAGCTCCTGCAACGCCTGATTCAGTTCCTTCGCGAGAGGGACCGTAAACGTGTTCAGACTGGCCGGCCGGTTCAGCGTTATTTCAGCGACACAATCTCCTCCCATCTCCACCATGATATTCTCATACCCCATGAACGAAATCCTCCTCTGTTGTTATTCAGCATCCGGCGGACAATTCAAAAGACAGCCCGTTTCCTGTTCGTGTAGTAACATAATGTTGACGATGTGTGGTATGTTTTCAATTCTACCCGGATACCCTCCAGCCGTCAAACACCAATGTCTGTCAACGTCAGGAGCACGTAATATGTCCGGG
>DIXO01000011.1 GCA_002428735.1 Syntrophaceae bacterium UBA6078
CAGTTTTTCAACGGCCTGCTAAAGCCCGAAATCTTTTCCAAGATAGATTCTGCGCGCCGTTTCGCTACATGCGATGCAATTCGGATCACCCTCGATGAGGATAGCCCCCTCATTAACGATATACGCCCGGTCGCACACCTTGAGGGTCTCTCTCACATTATGATCGGAGATCAGGACCCCGATCCCTTTCGACCGCAACGCACGGATAATCTCCTGGATATCCGCCACCGCTATGGGGTCGATACCGGCAAAGGGCTCATCGAGAAGGATATACTGGGGCGACGTAACCAGGGCGCGCGTAATCTCCACCCGTCTCCGCTCCCCCCCTGAAAGCGAATATGCCATGCTCTGTGAAAGGCCGGTCAGATCAAGTTCTTTCAGAAGCTCGCCGAGCCGTTGTTCCCGTTCCCCCTTGTCCATGTACAGGGTTTCAAGAATGGCCATGATATTTTCCGCCACCGTCAGTTTTCGAAATACCGACGGTTCCTGGGGGAGATAACTGATCCCCTTTCGCGCACGCATATACATGGGACAGCGGCTTATATCCTCGTCATTCAGCAATACCCTTCCGCCATCGGGCCGTATCAGACCGACGATAATGTAGAAGGTCGTCGTCTTTCCCGCTCCATTGGGCCCCAGGAGGCCGACGACCTCGCCCCGATGAACCTCCAGGTTGATTGCATCCACAACCCGCCGTCCGCTGTAGGCCTTCACCAGATCTGTCGCGTGCAGCTTTTCCAACGATTCAGTTCACCTGACCCTGTGGCTTTTTGTTCTTGTCTTTCTTCAGGGAGTCGTCCTCAGGATAGATCGTGGCCGTTACACGCTTTTCCTCGCCCGAACTCTCGACGACCCCCCTGTTCTCATTGAGAAATACGGTAATCTTATCACCTGTAATGACGTTGTCCTTTTCGCGCATCACCGGATTGCCGGTCATAACGATTCTCTGATCGGCATTATAAAAAACGGCCTTGTCCCCGGTGGCGGTTCTTTCCCCCTTTTTCACGCTCACATTGCCCAGCAGTTCAATCCGCTCTATCTTCCCCGCGCTCACCGTCACGCCGGAGGCCACTTTCTTGCCGTCTTTTTCCTTGTCATAATAGAGATAGAGTTCATCGGCATGCATGACGGCATCATCCTGCGTGGCCACCACATTCCCCGAGAAGAGAACGAGGGCCCTGTCATCATAAGCCTCCAGGCGGTCGGAGGTAATGTGTATGGGACTCTTGGAGGTGGATTTGAGGGGACTTTCGGCGCCCTGCGCAGCCCCCGTCGCAACGAGGGAACACATAAAAACGAACACCACTGTCGTGAATACTTTCCGTTTCATATCTTCACGTCCCCGGCATACCATTGCCAAGCGGTTTCTGCCGCTTCACATATCATTGGTCCACCCGCTCGATCAGCGCGCTGACTCCGGACAGCAGAACCACCTTTTTTTCTCTCAGAAAAAGTCTCATGCCCGTCCCGCTTACATCGATGCCGGGACGGGTCATCTTCACGGGATCCTTCGTGTGAACCATGCCATCGCCGCCGTTATCGATATAGTGAAGGGTATCCGTTTTAAATTGAGCCCCATCATTCGATCGGGCAAAAACGTCTCCTTCGATATCCATATCCTTCGTGCCGGTATGCAGGGTGCCGTTCTTTCCCGTTATCACGTAGACATCGCCGTTGGAGAAGAGAAGACGCACTTTCACATTCTCAAAGAGCGTCACCTCATCCTTCTTTATATACGTGGCGGTATCCGCATTAATCTCCCAGGTCAGATCGGGGGAACCCACTTCGGTATAATGAAAATCCCGTATCTGAAGATCGACCTTTTCCGAAAGGACCTTCAGACCCCCCTCCTCCCTGTCGCCGGTACCCGACAGGTAAAGAAAAATCGCGCCGGCGAGGAGAATGCCTCCCCCTACCAACAGTTTCCTGACCGATACCTTTTGCCGCAACGTTTGTTCCCGGAGATCCTCGCTGATTGAAAGGCGCTTGCGAGAATATACTGACGTGGATGCCCCTGCCTGTATGGTTCATCATGCACGCACGGAGCATCGAAAGAATATCTTCTCTCAGCCCCTGTTCTGAGCAAGAACTATACCACTGAGCAGCCGGCATGTAAAGGGGAAGTCTCAGCCTTCCGTCCTTAATCCATATCGCTCCGTCACCATATCCCATGTCCCGCGGGCTTTGAGAATCAGCTCACAGATTTCCCGCACGGCGCCGTCTCCCCCCTTTTTTTCGGTGATGTAAACGGCATGCGTCTTGACATAATCAGGCGCATCCGCCACTGCTACCGAAAATCCGACCATCCTGAACGCCGGCACATCCACGATATCGTCTCCCATGTAGGCCACATGATCATGTGAAATGTGTTTCTCGGCAAGCATCTCCGCCAGTTCCTCCGCTTTGTCCTTCGCTCCCTGGCGGACGGTCGTGATTCCGAGCTCCCGCGCACGGTGATTCACCACTTCGGATGTTCTCCCCGTCAGGAGTGCCACATCCACCCCACCCCTCATGAGAAGTTTCAGGCCGTGGCCGTCCCTGACGTGGAAATGCTTCGACTCGTTTCCCAGATCGTCGATAATAATCTTTCCGTCCGTCAGCACGCCGTCCACATCGAGCACCATCAGAACAATCTTCTTGAGCTTTTCAGAAAGAGCTCCGTCCATAGTCCGCCCTTTTCACCTTTCACCGGTTTTGACGATTCCGTCTATCTTTTTGAGCATTTCCAAGAGTTCCGGAAGGGAGTCCATATAGAGGGAATTCGGGCCGTCACAGAGCGCGCATTGGGGATCGGGATGAACCTCCAGGAAGAGACCGTCAACCCCTGTGGCAACCGCGGCGCGCGCCAGGTACGCCGCCATCTCGCGGTCACCTCCGGAAGAGGCGCCGGCTCCCCCCGGCAGCTGCACGCTGTGGGTGGCGTCAAAGATGACCGGATATCCCGTTTTTCTTAACAGGGGAAGCGATCGCATGTCAGCGACCAGGTTGTTGTAGCCGAAGGTTGCCCCCCTCTCGGTAATGAGCACGTTGTCGTTCCCCACGGAAACGATTTTTTCCACAATATTCGGCACATCCCAGGGGGCCAGAAACTGCCCCTTTTTGACGTTCACAATCCTGCCCGCCCGCGCGACCGCCATCAGGAAATCCGTCTGACGGCACAGAAAAGCGGGAATCTGCATGATGTCGAGCACCTTTGCCGACTCTTCAATCTCCTCAAAGCGGTGGACATCGGAGAGCACCGGGATATCGAGCCCCTCCCTGATATCACGGAGGATGGCCAGCCCCTCTTCCATCCCGGGTCCTCTGAAGGAGTGCATGGAACTGCGGTTCGCCTTGTCATAGGATGCCTTAAAGATAAAAGGGATCTCCAGTTCACCGGCCAGGTCGCGCAGGTACCGGGCAATTCTTTCCGTCTGCGCTCCGTCTTCGATGACGCAGGGACCCGCGATCAGGACAAAGGGGGATCCTCTGCCGATCGTCATATTCCTGAGAACAATCTGTTTCACTTTCATCCCCCCCGGTGTTTCTGCTGCAGGATGCGAATTCTCATCTGCGGTATCTTGCGCGCCGCATCCCGCGAATCGGGATTGATCTGATAGGCGCGGGCATATTCCGCAAGCGCCTCTTCGTACCGCCCCTTCTTTTCATACGCCTCGCCCAGCCGGTAATATACCAGATCGTCCTCCCGGTCGTAGCGGAGCGATTCCTTATAGTTGGCGATGGCCTTATCAAAATCGCCCTTCAGGCTGTAGATATACCCTATTCCGGCGTACAATCCCGCCTCCTGGGGACTGAGCTTGAGCATGCTTCTATAGGCGTTCAGTGCCTTGTCATAGTTGTTTTCCTTCCGATAGTAATTCGCCAGGATGGTCAGAACCTCCACCGTCGGTTTCTGCGCGGCAAAGGTTTCGTATGCGGCAATCGCCTGTTTCGTGTTTCCGGCCCGATCGTAAGCGACGGCACGGTCGTAGTGGATGGAAGGATTTTTCGATCCCTGCGCGACAGCCTTCTCGTAGCTCTCGGCGGATTCCTTGTAGCGCTTCATTTCACTGTAGGCAAACCCCATTCGTTCGTAGAGAAGGGGGTCTTTCGGCCGGGCCTTCGCCACCTTTTCATAGAGGGGCACCGCCCTGCCATAATCCTTTGTGCGCAGGTAATGCTCGGCAAGTCCCAGCCGGGAATCGGTATCGCCCGGTTTTAACTCCAGGACCTTTCGGTACTCCTGAGCGGCCTTGTCGTACTCCTTTCCCTTTTCGTAGGCCGTGGCAAGATTGAAGCGTATCACGGGATCATCCGGATTGAGGGAAATGGCCTTCTGGTAATTCGCGATCTCTTTGTCCAGAAGCCCCTTCCTCCCGTATGCCACCCCGATATTGGCATAGGCGGAAGCGTTTTTTGACTGCTTGTCTATCACCTTCCGGTACATATCGATAGCGTCATCGTCCCGCCCCTCTCTGAGATAGGAATCCGCGAGGGCGATCATGACACTTACGTTACCGGGCATCTTTTTCAGGACCTTTTCGTACTCCTCCATTGCCTCCTTCGTTCGGCCCAGTTTCTCATACGCCTCAGCCAGGTTATACCGAACGGTGGTGCTGTCCGGATTCAGCTTGAGGGAGGCTTCGCTGTTGGCGGCCGCCCGCACCCAGTTTCCCATTTGCGCGTAGGCATACGCGATATTCGCGTACGCCACATCGTCCTTGGGATCTATGGCAATGACCTTCCGGTAGATCTCCATCGCCTGCTCATACTGCTTCGCGGCCACGTGCGCCTTCGACAGCTCGATCAGAGAGGCAAGATCATCGGGTTTATGAGTCAAGACTCTCTTGTACTCCTCAACTCCCTTATCCATCTGGCCGGTCTTCACGTAGAGCCTGGCGAGCATCTTGCGCGTGTTGACGTCATCGGGCTGCATCTGAACGGCCCGCTCGAGGTACGCAACCTGGGATTTTTCCGCCGTGCTCCCCCGCGCGAATCGCAGCCAGTCCTGGGGCATCACCTGCACGTCAATCGGAATGGACGCGATTGGCTGACCCCGGTACAATATGGCGATTCCGAAACTCTTTGTATCATCGGCAATCTTTTTATCGACCAGTTCAATCCCTTTCAGAAGCAGCGCCAGATCATGTTCGGTCCCCATCCCTTCCACATCCACCGTGATTCCCCGGTTCAACAGGGTGTTCGTCGAAACTTTTTTTACGACAAATTCATCACGATACGAAACATCGAAGCGGTCTCCCTCATTCAATCGATAATCCGTACCGTTCTTTTCGATATCGATGTAATTGAGGCGGGGAGTCTTGCTCCCAACGGCTACCAGAATCATGTCCTTCGCCCGTTCCAGATAGACGAAACCATCGAAGGCCTCCATCACCGGTCGGAACCCGATTCCAACGGCAAAGGAAACGAGGACAACGAGGGGGACAATTACCCACAAACGCCGATTTCGCTTTGAACGGTGAGCCTCTTGTTCGTCTCTCTGCTTGTCTGCGGGATCGCGGTAATAATCCATCCCTATCCTCGGGGGTGATACTTTCTGTGAATTTCCCTGAGCCGTTCGCGCGTGACATGCGTGTATATCTGGGTCGTCGATATGTCGGCATGGCCGAGCATGACCTGAACGGAACGCAGGTCGGCCCCCCCCTCCAGAAGGTGCGTCGCGAAAGAATGTCTGAAGGTATGGGGGTACACCTTCTTGTTCAGAGCGGTTTTTCTAACATATTTTTTGATAATCTTCCAGAAACCCTGCCGCGTGAGCCCCTCCCCCGAGCGGTTCAGAAAAAGGGTGTTCACCGACCGGCCCCCGGCGAGCTTTTTGCGCGCCTCCGCGACATACCGGTTCAGGCAGTCGAGGGCCGTCTGCCCGATGGGAACGATCCGTTCCTTGTTTCCCTTGCCTACGACGATGAGGTACCCCGCCTGCCAGTGTATGTTCCCCATCCCCAGAGAAACCAGTTCCGACACGCGCACCCCCGTCGCGTACAGAAGTTCCATCATTGCCGTATCGCGGAGGGCAAGGGGTGTTTTGATCCCGGGCTGTTTCAGGAGAAGGGCCATCTCCTCCCTGTTCAGCGTGTCGGGAAGCCGCATCCACACCTTTGCCAGTTCGATGGAAGCAACCGGATTCTCATCGATGATTTCCTCGGCCAGGAGATACTTGTAGAACCCCCTGATCGCCGCCAGCGAACGGTTCATGGAGGTGGTGGCCAGACCGCCGCCCTTCAGGTCTCCGAGAAAAGAGATAATCGTTTCTGACGATATGTCCCTGATATCAGACGCCCCTGCCTCTTCGGCAAAGGCGGCATACCGGTTCAGATCCCGGCTGTACGCCTCCAGCGTGTTCAGGGACACCCCCTTTTCGACCGCCAGAAAATTGAGGTATCCGTCGATATGCCGGTGCATGGGCCCTGTTCCTTCCATACCGTCGGAAGTCTAAAGGATACTCCGGGGGAATGCAAGTGTTCCGTGGGACCGTAATCCACCACCAACTTT
>DIXO01000020.1 GCA_002428735.1 Syntrophaceae bacterium UBA6078
AAAAGTTGGTGGTGGATTACGGAATGTTTCTTGGATTGACCTTGATTTTTAAATCTGCTAAACGGGGCGAATCGGAAGGGTGAACGGCCGATTTCCGCCAGTTATCATCTTTTGAAGGGATGAGCCATGATTGATCTGCATACACATTCCATCTTCAGTGACGGCGAGCTGATCCCGTCGGAGCTCGTGCAAAGGGCGGTCGCCAAAGGGTACCGGGCCATCGCCATAACGGACCATGCCGACCATTCGAATCTGGATTTTATCATTCCCCGGATGGTAACGGTCTGCGCGAAGATACGGGAAGTCATTTCCATACGGGCTCTCCCGGGGATAGAACTCACCCATGTCCACCCGGATCACATCGCCCCCCTCGCAAAACAGGCCCGTGCCCTGGGGGCGCGGATTGTGGTCGTCCACGGGGAAACCATCGTGGAGCCGGTTATGCCGGGGACGAACCGGGCCGCCCTCCAGGCCCCTGTTGATATCCTTGCCCATCCCGGACTGCTTTCGGAGGAGGACGCGCGGATGGCCGCCGACGGCCCCGTATTTCTGGAGATATCCGCCCGGCAGGGACACAGCCTGTGTAATGGCCGCGTGGCGGCGCTCGCTCGCCGATTCGGCGCGAAACTGATCCTCAATACCGATACCCATTCGCCCCGCGATCTCGTGGACCGTGATATGGCGGTCATGATCGCGAAGGGGGCCGGGATGAGCGGAGAAGAAATAGAGTCCATGTTCGGAAACGCGGAGTTCCTTGTCAGAAAAGCCATGGGCACATAAAACGAGAGGCCGGGATTATGAAAGCCGTGTTTATCGCCGATGCCCATCTGGACGGCAGGGCCACTGACGGGTATCGGTACCTGCTGCGGTTCTTCGATTCCGGGTGTGACGGCGCCGATGAGCTTTTTATCCTGGGAGACTTTTTCGATTTCTGGTTCGCCGGGGAAAAGGCCGTGTATCCGGGCTTTGCCCCGATTGTTGGAAGGTTGCTGGAGCTGCGTCGGGGGGGTACAAACATTTCCTTCTTTGAGGGGAATCACGATTTTTTTCTGGGCGATTATTTTGAGCCGCATGGCATACGGGTTTTCACGGAAGGTGCCGCAATCCACCTCGACGGGAAGAAACTGTTTCTTTCCCACGGCGATATGGTGGATACCGCCAACAGGAAATACCGTTCACTGCGGAAGCTGCTCAGAAGCGGGCTTTTTTACCAGACACAGAGGCATATGCCCTCTCCCGTGCTGTGGCATATCTCCCGTATGATCTCAGGGATGAGCAGACGCTGCGAAGTGCAGCAATCCGATGAACTGGACGGGCGGATTACCGCGTTTGCCGGGGAGAAAATCGAGGAGGGCGCCGACGCGGTGATCCTGGGACACTTCCATTCCCCCCGGTTCGAGCAGCGTGTCGTGGGCGGCAGGGTCAGGACCATTGCCGTGCTGGGCGACTGGATACGCCATCACACGTATCTGGCCTATGAAAACGGCCAATTTACGATGAAGAGCGGGATTCCCGCTGATTGATTTTTACTGATATCCGGACAGGATGGAGCAGATGATGAACTTTGGCGGAGCCGATATAGGAAACCAGCCCTTCGAAGACGCGAAATTTGTGGTGATCCCCGTTCCCTACGATCTGACATCCACCTATCAGGCGGGTTCGAGAAAGGGTCCCGCGGCCATTCTGGATGCGTCGGCCAACATGGAGCTGTACGATGAGGAACTGGGCGTGGAGACCTATCTGGTGGGTATTCACACCATGGCGCCTCTCGAGATAGACGCCCGCGGCCCGGAGGTGATGGCGCGGACCGTGCGCGGGGAGGTCGCGCGGGTGCTGTCCGCCGAAAAGATTCCCGTCGTCCTGGGGGGGGAACACAGCGTGAGCATCGGCGCGGTTCAGGCAGCCAGGGAGATGTATCCATCCCTGTCGGTGCTCCAGTTGGATGCGCACGCGGACCTGAGGGATTCATACCAGAATGCTTCCTTCAGCCACGCCTCCGTGGGGAGGCGGATATTCGAAATCTGCCCCCTGGTGCAGGTCGGGATCAGGAGCATGAGCCGGGAGGAGGCCCGTTTCATCGAAGAGAAGAAGGTCAGAACATATCCTCCTGATTTTATAAACAATTATGAAACCCAGGTAAAAAAGATTTGCGAGAATCTTTCGAAAGATATATACGTCACCTGCGATCTTGATGTTCTGGATCCTTCGATCATGCCCGCCACCGGAACGCCGGAACCCGGCGGGATTCTGTGGAACGACCTGATCCGTCTGATCAGAGAGGTTTCAGAGCATTGCACGATCCGCGGGTTTGATATCGTCGAGCTGTGCCCGATCCCCGGAATGGTTGCCCCCGATTTTACGGCGGCAAAGCTTGTCTACCGCATCATGGGGTATATCAATCGGATCAATCCATAGAACGGCGCCATTCTTTACAGTAAGGAGACATACCATTGGGCAATCAAGTACCGAGAAAAATCTTTTTTACCAAGGGAGTCGGTTCCCATAAGAAGGAACTTCATTCCTTCGAGCTGGCTCTGCGCGATGCCGGAATAGAGAAATGCAATCTCGTCATGGTTTCAAGCATCTTTCCGCCGGGCTGTAAGGTAATATCCCGTGAAAAGGGGCTCAAAGAACTGCAGCCGGGCGATATAACCTACTGCGTGATGAGCCGTAATTGCAGCAGCGAGCCGAGGAGACTGATAGCGGCGTCCGTGGGATGCGCCATCCCGGCCGATAAAAACGCATACGGTTATATCAGCGAGCACCACGCCTTCGGCAAGACATCGGTGGAGACGGGGGATTACGCGGAAGACCTCGCGGCGGCCATGCTTGCCTCGACGCTGGGCATCGATTTCGATGTGGACGCGAGTTGGGACGAAAAGGAAGAGATCTTCAAGATCAGCGGAAAGATCGTCCGGACAAGAAACGTCACGCAATCTGCAATAGTGAAGAACGACGGGTATACCTCGGTCCTGGCGGCGGCTGTATTTGTGTTTTAGAAAATCCATGCAGAGGCGGAAGACAGGGTCATATCTCCCGGGGGAGCGGCATTCAAAACCGGCATCAGGACGAATTCGATCATTCGTGATGAGGCAAGAACGGGAGCCGATCCACCGAACTTCTTGATATGTGAGTAGGTGCGCCAGTTGGGAGAGGAGGGTGACGACCATGTCTCTGCACCTTCTGTGGGAATTATATTCCTATCTTCTCCTCCCCATAACCGGGTTCCTGGTATTCTCCTCTCTGGCTCTCTTTTCCATCTTCCGGGGGGAGAAAAAACCCACACACATCTACTTCACCTGCATGTGCCTCCTCGGCGCCCTGATCGATCTCGATATCGCCCTGGTGGCATTCCTCGATGATGAGGAGCTTGCCCTCAGGCTGGACCGGCTGGCCTACCTCTTTTTTGTCTTTGTCATACCGGTGTATATCGGCTTCATCCATGCCGTTCTCGGCATCACGAAGAGGCGATGGATCGAGACAGTCGCATACCTCTTCAGCGCCATCCTCCTTCCCTTTACGCAGACCCGATATTTTATCAGCGGATTGCGCGGCTTTTCCTTCGGGAAGATCGCCGAAGCGGGACCGCTCTATTACCTGTTTGCCGGGGTCGGGGCGATCGCCGCTCTCTACGGTATTGCCACCCTTGTGATGGGGATACAGCGGGCGGGAAACAACCGTGAGAAGAACCGGATAGGGTATGTGCTGATCGGTTTCGGACTGAGCGGGTTTCTTGTCCTGCTCAACACTATTCCCATCATCGGATACGATATCTACCCCATGGGGAATTTCAATTTTATCCCCGGCATCATCCTCGCCTTCGCCGTCCTGAAGTACGACCTCCTCGACACGGGTATCCTCCTTCGGAAGGGAAGTGCCTATCTTTTTCTCACCGGCATCCTGACCGGCGTCTACGCCCTGGCCATTTATCTGTCCAATATTCTTTTCATGGGGTACGGGGAGGGCCACCCCATCGCCATTTCCCTGGTTTTCGCTGTTCTCGTCGTTGCCCTGTTCAACCCGGCGCGCATCAGGGCGCAGGCGCTTGTGGATCGGGTATTTTTCAGGGGAAAATACGACTATCAGGAAACGCTGCGGCGAATAAGCGGGGCCATGGCATCCTTCCTCAGGGTGGAGGAGATCGTGAATTTTCTGCTTGAATCAGTCCCGTCGGCCTTGCAGACGAGCGGGATGGGCGTGGCGGTCTATCGTGAAGAGAGCGGGTCGCTGGAGGTGTATTCTGCCGGGCAGGGGCGCCCCGGACAAAGGGATTCGAGCACGGTGCAGGATGGCCGTTCCATAGCGGCTTTCTGCGAGGAATACCGCGGAACGCTGGAACGATTTTCTGTCGGCACGATGGATATCCCCGCCAATCAGAAGGAGCCGATACGCAGCCTGTTCGATGCCACCCATGCCGCCATTGTCGTACCCATGGTCTTTCAGGGCAGGCTTATGGGGGCTATGGCCCTGGGCGATAAACGATCAGGGGAACTGTTTGTGCACGAGGATATCGAACTCCTCGAAACCATCGCCAGCCAGGGGGCGATTGCCATAGAAAACGCCCGTAATTACGAAAGACTGGAGGAAATGAACCTCAATCTGGAACAGAAGGTACGAGAGAGGACACAGGCGCTCACGACGGCGCTCGAAGAAAAAGAGCGGACCCAGCGGCAACTGATCCAGTCGGAGAGTCTCGCCTCCATCGGGCAACTGGTAGCCGGGACGGCGCATGAGCTCAATAATCCCCTTGCCAGTTCATCCAGCCTGATCCAGACATGCGCCGAAACAGTCGAAGGATGGAGCGGCGTGAACGATGCGGCGCGTGAGGAACTCGTGGAAGACTTGAGATTTTCCATCAGAGAACTCGACCGGGCAGCCGGGATCGTCCGGAGTCTCCTCGGCCTTTCGCGGCAGACACAGACCTATGTGGAGCGGGTGAACGTCAATACCCTTATAGACGACGCTCTGCGGGTCCTGCGCAACCGGTACAAGAACTCAGCCATAACCATTGAAAGGGATCTGGCGGACGATCTGCCGGCGATCGAAGGGAACTTCGCCAACCTGGGGCAGGTGGCCGTCAACATCATCAATAACGCGATCCAGGCCCAGCAGGACGGGAAGGGCACCATAACGCTGATAACGCGCCATGAGGAAGAGGCGAATATGGTCCGCGTGGAATGCCGCGATACGGGAAGGGGCATGTCGCCCGAGGAGGCCGGGGATGCCTTCAAACCCTTTTTTACGACGAAGAGTCCGGGGGAAGGGACGGGGCTCGGGCTGTATATCGCCCATGAGATCATTCAAAAACATGGCGGGAGCATTACCATCCAGAGTGAGCAGGGAAGAGGAACCACGGTGTCGGTGGCACTCCCCTGCCGGAGGAGGGAAGAGGGATGAACCTGTTGGTGGTTGACGATGAAGAGGGAGTGCGCCGGTCTCTGAAAAAAGCGCTCGAACGGGACGGGTACCATGTGCTTCTCGCGGAGGACGGCACCCGGGCCATCGGTATGGTCGGTGATAATCCGCACGGGATAGAGACCGTCATGTCGGACTACAAGATGCCGGGGATCGACGGGCTGGAAACCCTGATCGAGATCGGAAAGATCAATCCTGAGATGACGCGAATCATCCTGACCGGCTACGCCACCATGGAAAGCGCCATCGAATCGGTCAACGCGGGGATCGACGGATTCATCACGAAACCCTTCTCCAATATTGAACTGAAGGCGAAGATCAGGGAATGCACCCTCAGGAAAAGGTTGAAGCAATTCGTCTCAGAACAGGTTTTTTCCGCGATGTGGAAGGAGGGGGCCTCCCTCGGGCTGCAAAAACGGAGGGCTACCATCCTCTTCAGCGATATCCGGGGTTTTACTGCCTTGTCGGAAGAGCTGAGCGTCGAAGAGCTGTGCGAGGTCCTCAACGTGCGGTATTTTTCGCCGATGGACGCGATTATATGCAGGCATAACGGGACACTGGACAAACATGTGGGAGACAGCATCATGGGGGTGTTCGGGGCTCCCCTGACCTTCGCGGACGACGCCCTGCGGGCGGTCATGTGCGCCGCCGGGATGATGGAAGAGATCGAAAGGATAAACAGTACCCTTCCCGAAACGGAGCGGAGGATTGCCATCGGAATCGGGATCAGCACCGGGGAGGTCATGGCGGGGATATTCGGGTCTTCCAGAAAAAAAGAGTACACCGTCATGGGGCCCGCCGTCAACGTCGCCGCGAGGCTCGAAGGCCTGGCTCAGGCAGGACAGATACTCGTCTGCGGCGATACCTACCGCGCGGTGGAGGGACAGGTCCAGGCCGAGGATATGGGCCCCGTCGCCCTCAAGGGAATCGACAGAAAGATAGGCGTGTACAATATCCGGGGATTAAAAGGAGAATAGCCCTTGACATTTCGAGCGTATTATCTTAGAAACAGCACCACGTTTGGCGGAGCCATCAGGTATCCGGTGAGGAAACCGCCAGAATAGACATGACGCGGGGTGGAGCAGTCAGGTAGCTCGTTGGGCTCATAACCCAAAGGTCGGAGGTTCAAATCCTCCCCCCGCTACCAAACAATTATAAGGGGTTAGATTAAAATCTAGCCCCTTTTTCTTTATCCTGAAAGCTGATTTCCAACCCTATTTCCAACCCACCCATAACCAGTATCGCTCAGTGAAATGTAGTGGGAGCGTAATGTAGCGCGTCTTGATTCCCTGATGTGGTCTGCGCGAGAGGCGCGCTCAAGGTGGCATTGTCGGGAAAAAAGGTAATGAAGAATACTTCCCTTCTTTAATCCCAGACTCAAGCCTGAAAGCTGATTTCCAACCTTTTTCCAACTGCCTTTTCAGGATTACTGAGAGCCGAACGGCCATGCCTGATCGTTGCTCCTGTGCCATCCTCGCGAGGCGTGAGCCAACATTCAGCATACCGCTGACATTGGCGGGATGATCATGCGGGGGAAGCCCAGAAACACGAAACGAGGTTGCGCAAATTACCTGAATGGATTTTCCTGAAATAATGAAAAGATTATCACCGTAGTTGCTGTTGCTTGCCAATCATTATTTATTGAAGTCGAGGATTTGAAGAAAAGTGCTTGTGTGGCAGGTTTCTTTTGGTAATGAGCAAGAGGAATCAGGGAGAAAATGAATGAGGTTGGATATGCCCTCACCGATAATTATTGCGCAGTAAGCTCCGTGATCACAAACCCATGCTTTCTGTTTTAGGCTGTTCATACGTCAGTCCAAAAACAGTATCCATCATCCAGCGCTTGAATCCCTCGTTGTCCATAAACTGTTTGAACAGCTCGGTATCGTCCTTCATCACGGCTGTCATTACGCGTTTCAAGGCCTTGTCGTGCTCGATACGGGCATTCTGCTTGTCGGGGTTTTGCCGGGCATTCCGGTATGCGCTGTCGCCCGCCACGCGGGCCGGAATCTCTTCGGTGATGAGCCGGAGCACCCGGTCGGCGTCATCCCAGGGAATGTTGCCGAACTGATCGTTGAATGCCTTGATGATGTTTGAAAGCCGGTCCAACTCGGGTTCGGCTTTGTGGCCTCCGCCAGCCGTCGGAATCGGTTCGATCTCGGCATCTTCATCAGACAGAAGAATATGCATCGACGATCGCTTTTCTACCCTGTAGCTTTCCATGTCAATGGCCTCGAGGATGCCTTTGGAAAGGTCCTCTTCCACCGGGGCCGGTAGCTTAGAAACCAGGAAATTCAGAAAGATTGAATGCTTCTCCCATTCGACATTGTTGTAGGGCAGCACCGATGAGAGGAACCCGTAGGTGCGGGTGAATGCCTTGGCCTTGCCCTTAAAATCCACCTGCCCGTCCTCGTCAAGTTCGGTTTTGTAAACTGCCACGCAGAGATCCAGTATCGGGTCGAGCTGATCCCGGTCGGCGCCGCCGAGATACCGTTCCACAAAATCGTCGATCTGCTCGGGTGTGTAGACCTGGTAGCCATCGAGTGCCGTCTGCAGGTCATGCAACTTGTCAGGGTCGGTTTCCTCGGCCAGTATCGTTGTGCGGTAGTAATCGGAGAAGGCCTCTTTAATGGTATCGGTGTCGTTCATAAAATCGAGCACGAAGACGTCATGCTTCTTCGGGTGGGCGCGGTTGAGGCGCGAGAGCGTCTGCACCGCCTTGATTCCCGAGAGGATCTTGTCGACGTACATCGTGTGCAGCAAAGGCTCGTCGTAGCCGGTTTGGAACTTATCGGCACAAATCAGAAAACGGTAAGGGTCTTCCTTAATCTTATCGGCAATGTGACCGGATGGGAAACCATTCATCGAGGCTTCGCTCACCTTTGTTCCGCCGTATTCATGCTCGCCCGAAAAGGCGATGATCGCCTTGTGCGGACTCTTGCGCTCGGCCAGGTAGTCGCTGATGGCATGGTAGTACTGGATTGCCCGCTCGATGCCGCTGGTGACCACCATCGCACGCGCCTGCCCGCCAATCATGCCTCGCGCCAGCACCTGCTCGTGGAAATGGTCCACCATGATCTCGGCCTTCAGCCGGATCGCGTGCTCGTGGCCTTCGACGTAGCGGCGCAGCTTCTTTTTCGCTTTTTTGGTATCGTATTGCGGATCGTCTTCCACCGTCTTTGCGAGTCTGTAATAGCTTTCCACCGGTGTGTAGTGCTTGAGCACATCAAGGATGAAACCCTCTTGAATCGCCTGTTTCATCGTATAGCTGTGGAAGGGCAGGTGTTTGATCTTTCCGTCCGCCTGCGGAGCAGGCGCGCCGAAGATCTCGAGCGTTTTATTCTTCGGTGTAGCGGTGAAGGCAAAATAACTGGCGTTTGGCAACAGCTTGTGCGCATCCATGAGCCGGTTGATCTTGTCCTCGAAAGTCTCGTCCTCTACCTCCGAACCCGCCTCCGAGAGTGCCTCCGCCATGGCTGCGCTCGTTTTGCCGCCCTGGCTTGAGTGTGCCTCGTCAATGATAATAGCGAAGCTGTTGCCCCGGTGACCGCTCCCCAACTCATCGAGCACGAAGGGGAAGGTCTGCACCGTAGAGATGATGATCTTCTTCCCGGATTCAAGATACTCTTTCAGCTGTTTTCTTTTCGATTTTCCTTCGCCCTCCTTGACGGCGCCTATTGTCGCCCCCACCTGGGCGTATTGTTTGATCGTGTCGCGGATCTGCTTATCGAGTATGCGCCGGTCGGTGACCACGATGATCGAGTCGAAGACCGGTTTGCCGTCTTTCCTAAGCCCGATAAACTGATGCGCCAGCCAGGCGATGGAGTTCGACTTGCCGCTCCCCGCCGAATGCTGGATCAGGTAGCGCTGACCGGCCCCCTCTGAACCTGCGTGTGCCAGGAGCTTCCGCACCACGTCAAGCTGATGGTAGCGCGGCCAGATCTGGGTCTTCCTTTTGCGCCCCGTCTTCTCGTCTTTCGATTCGACGATCTGGGCGTAATTCTCGAGGATGTCCGTCAGGCTCTCCCGAGTGAGGAGCCGCTTCCACAGGTAATCGGTCTTGATACCGTCGGGATTCGGCGGATTGCCCGCGCTGTCGTTCCAGCCGAGGTTGAAGGGCAGAAACCACGACGCCTTCCCCTTCAAGTGCGTGCAGAATTTTACCTCGTGGTCGTCCACAGCGAAGTGGACCACGCAACGACCGAACTCGAAAAGTTTCTCACGCGGATTGCGATCCTTTTTGTACTGCCACACAGCGTCCTCGACGGTCTGCTTGGTGAGGCTGTTCTTCAACTCGAAAGTCGCCACCGGCAGGCCGTTGATGAAAAGTCCCAAATCGAGTGCCAGCTGCGTTTCATCGCGGCTGTAGCGCAATTGACGCGTGACCGAAAAGCGGTTTGCTTCGAACAGCGTTTTGGCCTTCACATTACCCACTGACGGTGTGCCGTAAAAGAGATCGAGATCGTGCGCCCCATGCTTGAGACCGTGTCGCAGTATGTCGATCGTGCCGCGCCTGGTGACCTCGCCTTGCAATCGGGCGAGGAACTTGCGCCGCACCGGTCCGTCTTCATCGAGGGCGAGCGCCTCAGCCGCCTCTGGTTGTGTCTCATGGAGGAAGGCGGAGAGCTGTGCCAGGTCAACGCAGTACTCGCGGTCGTAGTCGTTCGGGTTGCCGCCGATCCAGCCCGTGCCCCCGTAGTTTGTAACTGTATCAGTCACCCCTCCTGTTGCGCCCGGATCGCAGGAGTGGCCGGTAAGGGCCGTACAGATCAGTCGTTCCATACCTCTTTCACTGGTGTCGGTGGTCGTCATGTCGGGTTTTCTCCTTCTCGTTCACACAGCAGGTGGGTCACGATGCGGACGATGATCTCTTTCTCCTCCGGTTTGCTCTCGGCCATGAGCAGGGTAACGGCCACGAGTGCGGCTGCGGAAATACGCGGCTCGCCCTTTCGATCCCGGAGGGCGCCGTTCTTTTCCAGAAACCAGAGGAAGACGGCGGCGCCGATGCGCTTGTTGCCGTCCACGAAGACATGATTCTTGATCAGGAAGTAGAGCAGATGTGCGGCCTTTTCCTCAAGACTGGGATAGACATCATTGCCATCGAACGTTTGCATGACGGCGCCCAGGGCGCCCTGAAGACCTTCGTCCTTTTGCCGCCCGAAGAGGGACGAGCCGCCGAATCGCTCCCGCAATTGTCCCACGATGCGCAAGGCCTCCGGGTAGGTGAGAGGATGGACGGTCTTTCCGCCCGCCGGGGGAGCGCCCACGCGCTGGTAGTCGTAATCATCCAGAAGATCCAGGGCGAAACGATACTCGCCCACAACCCGCAACAGGGCCTTGGCTTCGTCGCCGGACAGATCCCGTCGATCGACCACACCGGCGATCAGCCGGACCGCCTGGTTAAGGTCGTGGAGGCGCTTTTCGTTGACGCTGTATCCCTTGAGCAGATGATCCCGCAGGACCCGGGTGGCCCAGATGCGGAACTGCGTCCCGCGCAGGGACTTCACTCGATAACCAACGGAGATCACCACATCAAGATTGTAGAACCGAACTGGCCGGCGAACGGTTCGGCCGCCTTCCTTTTGAACTACCGATGAATCCTCGGTAGTTGCCGATTCTTCCAATTCGCCTTCTTTGTAGGCGTTTCGGATATGCAGTCCGATCGTATCCGTATCCTTGTCGAACAGCAGAGCCATCTGCTTCTGGCTCATCCAGATCGTCTCCCTTTCCAGTCGGACGTCCAGTTCTACCGTGCCATCGGGGGCCTGATAGAGGACGATTTCTCCTTGAGATTTGTTTTCCCGCATCGTCATGCCTCTACTTCCTCTTGCGCCGTGTCGAGGTCGTCTGCCCTTTCTTCGCCACCGTTGCCGATAGCGTCCATCTCGTCGAGCGACTCCGATTCGTTGGTTTCGTCGGGCAACTTAGCCGCCGCCTCGCGCACGTCGAGCTTCCCCGTGACCACGTCGGCGATCAGGCGGGTGCGGTATTCACGAAGGAGAGAGATTTCGCGATGGGCGCGGGTGATGGTGGTGCCGATGCCGGCGGTGGCTTGGTCGAGGTACTCGACAATGGCAACCTGCTCCCCAAAAGGGGGAGCGGGAATATAGAACCGATTCAGATCAGAGAAGCGTAGCGATGGTTGCATGATTAGTGATATCGAAGCTTTCTCGTATTTGAATAAGCGTCGCATCACCATCTCGTAGTATAAGCTACTCCTTCTGTTGTCACGCGGGACGATTACCGCGCAGTTTTGGGACAGACTGAACGCGCCCGAAACCAACCTCGTCGACATGGCCCGCGCACCGACCGTCGTTACTAAGATCGCGTCGTTTTCAAAATTGAACTCATGCCAACTGATACTTCCCATTAGGCCGTTGTTTTCGGTCTGACCACTAAATACTCGGAAGGGTCCAGGATTGGCCTCGATGTATTCGTTCGTTAGCTCGGCAGCTCTACTCCCTTTTGCATACCGGAAATCAAATCTGAGCTTCCGCACCTCCCAATGTGCCGGCACATCGCCAAGCCATTCCACGCCGGAGGGCTTGAGGGGGACGTCGGGATCGAGGCCGCGGGTGACGGCGCGGTGGATGATGGCCTGCTTCTGCTCTTCCAGCAGCTTGATCAGCTTCTGCTTTGCTCGTATATATCGCCGCACCCGTCGGTCAAT
This sequence comes from Syntrophaceae bacterium UBA6078, assembly GCA_002428735.1. Lineage (GTDB taxonomy): Bacteria > Desulfobacterota > Syntrophia > Syntrophales > UBA2210 > UBA6078. The sequence continues at coordinate 12,086 of DIXO01000020.1, forward strand.
ATGATCCAGAAACCGGACAATAGCGGTTTGTTCAGGGAGGGGTGGGAGTGGGAACGGTGCACAAAGAAACGAATCGTCGGTCAGTTGCAGTCGCGAAGTCCAGACACCTTTTGATCGCACACGGAGTTCCCAGTGAAAGGGAATCGATCTAACGAGTTCATGTATAAACCTAGAATTGATGCTTTTCTTCGGTCTATATACACCATATGCGGTACTGATGATGCCATAATAATTCGAGACACCCAAACCTCGTGCCCACGCCCACAGGCTATTGATTACGAGATCCCCAGGCCAACACAGTTTGTAGCCGACGTAAGACTCAGCTTTGAACATCGTTACGCTGGCAGATCGGCGTGGCACGATACCACGTTCTGATGAGACAGTCAGTAATTCTTCCCCTCCCGTTTCCGACCGAATATCTATGCAGCGAAAAAGGTTTTTCCCCCGCCGCACCTCCCAATGCTCCGGCACCTCCCCCAGCCACTCAACGCCGGAGTCCTTCATCGCAGGATAAGGTTTAAGGTTCGTGATCATGGCCTCTGGCTCCAGGTCGGCAGTTCCTGCCACCTCTGTGGGAAGCCCATCATCGAGGTATCCACAAACGGATTCTCATCCATCAGATTCTTCATTCTCGCGTTCCAGGTCGTCCCGGGACTCATCAGCCGCAACAGATAGCTCAGCATGACGAGCGTGTTGTAAATATTCCTATCCGTTTTCATATTGAAATCAGAGGTGATCGCCTGTGGGCGGAGGGGGATGGTCATGGTGATCGTCAGGCGCCTATTCCAGAGGCGTCCGTGATGTGCCACGATATTCCGGACGTGCGTCAGGTGGTGCATGAAAGAACTCAGCACGGCCTCATCAATCTGGAATATGGAAGCGATTTCTTGGCGATCTGGTCTTTTCTTGAGATTTCTGAACCACATTGACAATTGGCCGAGGGACATGATTTCGCATGTCGCCCAGATGGGGGGAAGATGGGGTTCACGATACCTTTCCTTGTAATGTTCGATGAACGTTTCCCGACTGCGTGTGAATTCCTCCCGGAGACTCGCCAGGCACTGGGCATGGATACCTGCTGATTTGAACAGACCTGCTTCGAGATAAGCATGGCTGCCGTATCTGTTCCCCAAAACATAGGCAAATCGGGTACGGAAAGAGATCTCGGCGCGCTCTATCGCCTCCAGCACGAGCAGGCGAAACTTTCGGTCGAAGATATACAGCGACAAAGGCTGTTCGAAACGGGTCCCCTTTTTGAAGCCATGGACGATTGCATTACCCGGCTCCTCATAAATCAGCCAGTATGCTCTCAGACGATAGTAATTGATATGAGTAAGGTATCGGGCGGTTCGTTGTCGGTCTGCGACATCCATACCGCGAGAAATGAGAAGATCAATCTGCTTGTCGATGGAGAGAGGGGGCTTATCGTATCTCATAATAATGCCCCAAAAAAAGTAACCCGCCGGGTGCGCATATCCGGTCGAAACCGGCAGAGGCGAGGCGGGTGTTGTTCAATGAGAGTAAAAGTTGCCCCTCTACTAGCAAACTGCGATGGTAAAGTCAAACTTTTTATTCCCTTCGAAAGTTGGTGTTTCATCCACAACAATTGTTGCGGCAGTGTCTTGACAATCCGGATTTCTGAAAGCATCAGGATAAAACGAATCATGAGGAAAGTTTTTGCCCGTTTCCTGTTCATCCCCTCTCCCCACCGATTATTTCATCCAGCAGCCCTTCCGTCTCCTTCTCCAGCGCCAATATATCGGCCCGGATCTCCTCCAGCGTGCGCATCGGCTGAGGTTTGTAAAAGTAACGGGTAAAACTGATCTCGTAACCGATCTTGACGCTCTCCGGAACGTACCACGCGTCGGAAGCGTAGGGAAGCACCTCGCGCTCCAGAAAGGCCTCGATGCCGCCTTCCTCCATCAAGGGTATCTGCTCGGTATCGCGCAGGTCGGTATCGGGTTCGTACTCGACCACGGCGGGCTTGCCGTCGATGGTCGTCGGGAAAAGACCGCGCACCGGGTCGGGCATCGTTCCCTTTTTATGGATTTTATTGAGAATCGGGGGGGCATCTTCGGAACGCCCGGCGGTTTCTCTGAGCTGCTTGATCTCCGCGGGTTTGTATGCACGGTTCGGATCGGCGCCAACCAGCCGCAGCGGCCGCTCGATGGTTACTTTCCAGTAGCCGAAGGCGGCGTTGTCAAAGATCTTGGACTGCTCGGTCTCCTCGAAGGCGAGGAAGGTGTCACAGATACGGGTGATGTCGGCTTCGCCCAGCTCGCAGTTCTTTTTGCCGAGGTTCTTGCGCAGGGGCCGGTACCACCCGGTGGCGTCGATCAGTTGGACCTTGCCGCGGCGGTGTGAAGGCTTGCGGTTTGAGAGCACCCATATATACGTGGCGATTCCGGTGTTGTAGAACATGTTCAGCGGCAGGGCGACGATGGCTTCCAGCCAGTCGTTCTCGATGATCCAGCGGCGGATATTGCTCTCTCCCTGACCGGCATCGCCGGTAAAGAGCGAACTGCCATTGTGCACCTCGGCAGTACGGCTGCCAAGGGTAGTGCCCTGCTTCATTTTCGAAAGCATATTTGCCAGAAACAGCATCTGGCCGTCGCTGGAACGGGTGACGAGTGAGTACTCAGGGTCGCCTGCGTGCTCGATCATGAAGCGTGGGTCCCTCATGTCCTTCTTGCCGCCCATACGCTCCAGGTCGCCCTTCCAACTTTTACCGTATGGTGGATTAGAGAGCATGAAGTCGAACTCGCGCGCGGGGAAGGCATCATTGGAAAGCGTTGAATGGTCAGGACCACCGATGATATTATCCGCTGCGTCGCCTTCTCCTTTGAGCAGAAGGTCAGCCTTGCAGATGGCGTAGGTCTCGGCGTTGATCTCCTGGCCATAGAGATGCGTTGCCACTTCTTTGCCGCGTTCACCGGCGAGTTGCTTAAATATCTCCTCGGCCACTGTCAGCATGCCACCGGTGCCGCAGGCACCATCATACAACAAGTAAGTTCCCGATTCGATCTCGCCGGCAACGGGGAGAAAGACCAGCTTTGCCATCAGTTTGACAGCGTCGCGCGGCGTCCAGTGTTCTCCTGCCTCTTCGTTGTTCTCCTCATTGAAGCGGCGCACCAGTTCCTCGAAGATCGTGCCCATACCATGGTTGTCGAGGCCTGGTTGCCTGACAGTGCCATCACTGTTCAGCACCGGGTCGGGACTCAAGTTAATGTCAGGGGAGGTTAGCTTGTCGATCAGCGTACCCAACGCATCGGCCTTGGAAAGTCGTGGAATCTGATTACGAAATTCAAAGTTTTCGAGTATGTCCTGAACGTTTGGCGAGAAGCCGTCGAGATAGGCTTCGAAATCGGCTCGAAGCTGTTTCTGGCTGGCGCGGGCCTTTAGGTCGCGCATGGTAAACTTCGACGTGTTATAGAAGGCCTGGCCTGCCGCCTGGCGAAGCGCCTGATCCTGATGAACGATCCCCGCATTGTCCAGCGATGTCTTCATGTCGAGTACGGCCTGCTTCGTCGGCTCCAGCACCGCATCGAAACGACGCAGAACGGTCATTGGCAGAATGACATCGCGATACTTGCCACGGACGTAAAGGTCACGCAGAACATCATCCGCAATGCCCCAGATGTAGCCTGCGATCCAGTTGAGTTTATTGTTTTCCATGAAATCCTCCAGTCCCCACACCACAAAAAACCCCGCGCGCTTCTGGAGACACGGGGTTTCATAGATCATTCCATAGTACCCTCACACATGGTTATAGACTCGCACTTTTGAATAAACGACCGCAACACGGAGCTATGATTACCACTATTTACAGAAGAATGCCACCAGGAATGGAAAAAGGGCTGATAAATTTTCAGAGAGCAATCGGCCTCAAAATGAATGGAGAATATGCTGACGAGCGTTTGTACATTTCAAACAGCATCCAGTCATCTGGATTGATCGACTTACGTGATTACTTGTACTTGAAAGTCTCTCCATAATAGTTTTTGACAGGTCATCGTCATGGGGTTAGTGAACAATGAAATAGATGACTTTAATGGGGAGCTATCATTGTGCCCTGTCCAAAGAAGCCAGACCGCCGGTCTCTTTGAACCCTTAACAGCCCCACTGGACCCCTTAAAAAACCTGTTAGTTACACAGGCAAAAATTAGTAAGCCTCAGCGGGAAAACGGGGCGACGATGCCCGTACTTGAAAGCTACCCCGGTGCAGGACCCGAAGGCGAAGCGACCGCACGATTGATAAGGATACATGTATTGGGGTGAGACATTATCCAGTATTTATGCCTACCTAGATATAGGTAGTTGAAATATCTTTTACCACTCCACTTCTCCCGTACTGCATACTTCCTTATCATCTCAGCCAGCCACCGGAATTCTCCTTCAAGCTCCGGTTTCCATGTAACTACCGTGTAAGTATGGGGCTGCTCCGGCATCGTCTTTGCGAACCGCCACTCTACTGCCAGGATGTAAAGTTCAGCGCGTCGTTCTTCTTCCTCAGTTGCCATCAGACCTTTGCCGCGTTTGAGATGAGAATCTCCTACCTTTGGTATATTTGATGTCACGGTATGTATCCCCTCTACGATTGTGTTTCCGGGTTCGCGTTTAAGATAGTTTCCCTACTGTACCTTACCTTATGTCCGCACTCCGGGCATATCAAGGCAATGAGCTCTGAACGGTGTTGAAAGGCATCTAAGGCCCCTTCATGCCCTTCAAATGTGCCACCCACGCCCCAACCACCCAGAGGGGTATGGCCACGCTCAACGGAACCGACCCATTCATGGGCTAGTTTACATGTGCCCTTCCCATAAGGCATGCCCTGTAGCGAGCATGTAACCGTTTCCTTGGGCTGCTTCCTGAATCCAGCTAATTTTAAAAGGGCCGCTTTCCCATTTCTTAATAGTCTCGTTTTGGGATTTTAAATCCCTCGCCTTCAGGCGACAACTTATAGTATGAAAGGGTATGGAGCATTATAGAAGGACGTCGCATACCCGGTTTGATATCAAGTATCATTTGGTGTGGATCACAAAGTATCGGAAGCATTTGTTGCGAGGAGATGTTGCAACACGCTTGCGGCAAATCGTGAGGGATACTTGTGCCGAGATAGAATCCCAAGACGTTGCCAAAGAGGATCAAGATTTCAAAGTAGAAGACCCATAGTCGGGCTTTCAGCCGACTTTAGAACCCACCGGCTTCCAGCCGGTGGTCTTCAGTTACAGAATACCAAACCAAAGGTTTAATGTCGAGAACAAAACTCACTTATTCTCATTTATTCTCGGGTACTTAGGCTTAATTAACCGCTTATCTCCAGAGGGATTTGGCAACGCGTTGCGTGTTTTTTGCCCTCTTGGTTACAGCCAGCCAGCGACAAGCCCATCTTCAAGGGAAGCATCAATCGTAAGTTTTTAATGTATACCTGCCTGTGCGCTTCAATTTTTATTTGAGTCGGGTTCTTTTTTAAGACATCACCTGTAGCCGGTGTAATACGATTTTTAAATATATATTATGATATTGCGGTGTATGATCATGGTCCTATAAAATAGATATTTGATCAGTCCAAGCGATTCGCAAACCCTAAGACCTTTGTACATACTCTCATGGGGACCCCTTATGACATGGTAATACATGTATACACGGACGTTGACGACGTACACCCTCCAAAAATATAAAAACATACTGAAAAGTAGACTACAGAAGGTATCCCGGTAATGATGACGTTTCATAGGGTGCCCCCCGCTGACGACCGTGTGTTTTCATGAGGTGCCCCCCGCTGACAACCGTGTGGGTGTCCTCCGTTGACGACCGCGAAGTGTATTCGCTCCCCTCCTATTTGTTGCTCCGATTTCCGACCTTGGTATCCCCGTCTGACATCTCTCTGCCGAGTACTAATTGGCTGACACCCCCGCCGCCACATTCGGTAATCTTCAACCAGGGCATACAGCGCCTTGTCTTTCTCAAACAGTCCACCTGGATTGACGATTTTGATAAAACCTTTTGCCAATAGCTCGTCAATGCTCCGGGTTGTCCGTTTTTGACTTATCCCGCGCGCTTCCAATTCTTTATATGTAAGAGAAATCTTGTTGCCATCCGTACGCTCAAGCACCTTTTTCCCATTCTTTTTCCGGTAGCCGAAGGTTCGTTTGCCGAGTAATAAAATTAAAACCTGTGTGGAACAATTACTCACAACGGGCGATGAACCTCTGGAACCAAGGGACAAAAAGGCTGGAGAGAGGAACAACTTGCTCTCAAGAAAAGTGCCTTCCCCATATCTGTTTCCGCGCTGTCTCATGTTCTCCTACTTCCCCCTTCAGTAGAGCTTTTGTTTCCCGAGATTAGCCCTATATGCCATTTTCTGACGGCTGAGCCGGTTTTCCGGTAAGGGAACAAAGGGCAGCCACCGGAAGGACACAATGCAACCTCGCCTCGTTGACCATTACAACACCAGAGGCAATAGCCTCGAATCGCCCTGTCTCGCTTTCGTCGATCCTGGCTGCCGGTGCCCATACGGAAAGGCCAGAGAGGGCAGTCTGTAAATGCACAATTCCGAATCATCCCTTTCTTGCCCCCGGAACAGTCTAGACACCGTGCACGGATGGCATTACGCCTGTTGGTTATGTTGATCATGACTTATCCCCCATTGCTTTCGTGCTTGCTGTGCTGTTTATCGTGCATCGTCGAAAGCGACACGGCGTGCTTCCATGAAGGCGAGGACATCTTCCAGCTTATAGCGGATGGACCTGCCCCCTACGCGAAGATATGGTAATCCGCGCCTCAGGAATCTATCGTTGCGAAGTGTGCTAAGTGCCCGACCCGTGATCGCCGCTGTTTCAACTTCGTTCAGGTAAGGTTTTTTGAGGAGCTCAGCGATATTATCAATCTTGAAGGACTCGCCCGTGCTCGTAGTTTCCATGATGTTCACCTCCATTGAATTTTGACGGGAGAGTAAAATAAGAAAACTCCCGAGCCATTGTGTGAACCGAGAGTAATTGAAGGTTATAATGATTGGAATGACACGATAAAAAAAATTCTATCGTATTGGGGAAAAGTTAAGATAGGGGTTTGTATTTACCGGGGAAGTTGCCTTTTTCGACGTTCTTAATTATTTTTTTTGCAATGCTTATGGACCTACTTATTTGACTTTCGGACATATAGGCTTCATCCGTAGTCCGCCCACTTTTGATCTTCTTGGAAAATATCAAGGCAACATCCTGCAATGCTTTCAGGCTTTTGCCTTGTTTCTGCCCTTTGTATAACTTAAGGTATAAGGCAAGCTCAGGTACTACCCTTGCCCCTGGCTCTGTCCAGGTTTGATAGAACTCACGTACCTGCTCGGCGTTCTTCATTTTCTCCTTAAGCCTTGTTCGCACTTCCTGCAGAACAACTTCCTGCCCGCCTCGTGGTCTAACGCCTGCGGAATGAATGAACAACAGTAAGTTTGTTTCCTCCTGCATCTTGACATTTTGCATCAAGCGTTTTTTCACTTTCTCGAAAGAGGTGTCATCACCTTGGATTGCTTCGTTGTATGCTTGGTCAATAAGAGTTTCTAAGATTTCAGATATTGGACAGACCGTCGGCCAAGGAGTAAGGGGTCCCGGATCTTTGGCGCTGGCTTTGATACGTGATATATATTCGAGGTATCTTGCTTCTCCGTGAATCTCCTTAAAACTCGATGCATTTAAATAATCGAGCCACAATTTAGAAATGTTCTTTCTATTAAACATCGCCTATCCTTTCGTTCGGTTTTTCTCATCGATCCGTAAACGGAGAAGGATTCTCTCGCTTGTCGATTCGGTTCATGACGTCAGTCTTATCCGCGACTTTTCCCCTTAAAATTTGCCTCCAAGCATCGACCTTTTTCAAGACATGCTTCCCATCGTTACGCCGAGGTGGTCTCCTTTTCGCGATTTTCAGCATTGACTACCTGATCAATGATAGATCCTGCCAAGTTTGATGCACTCCGCAAGGTTTCATCTCGAAGATGGGCATATCGCTGTGTCATGGCAGGGCTCTTATGTGTGAGAAGCCGCTGGATCGTGTAAAGGTCTACTTGGCCGCTGCTGGCCAGGTTAGAGGCGAAAGCGTGTCTTAATCCGTGCATCGGGCGGAAATCTTTAGGGAGCCCTGCAGCATCCCGGATTGCCCGAAATGCCTTAGCGTTATTTATACCCGAAAAAACGAGACGGGACTCAGTTGAACGAGGTCGATTGGCCAAAAGCTCACGTGCTGAGTCGGACAATGGGATTGTTTGATCCGGTCCGCCCTTTGGATCTTTGATTGATATGAATCCCCGCCTGAAGTCAATATCATCCCATTGTAGTTTGGAGATTTCTCCCGCTCTCATGCCGGTGTATAGCGCCATCAACATCGCTTCCCTTGCATCACGGTTCAGTGCAGTTACCTTTCCGTTTTGATCGGTAACTGTTCCTTCTCGGAGAACCCTAAGAAGATTTTCCATTTGCTCATGGTTTAAGTCTTCGGTTTTGATATTATTCACCGTCGGCATCTCAATCCGAAATCCTGGTGTATTGCATAGCTGCTTTTTGGTGGCATAACTTATGATTCGACGAAGTAGTTCTAAGACATTCCTGACAGTCGCTGGTTTTTGTGTCTTTAGGAGCTTAATACGGATTCGGTCTACATCCAATGGGACAAGCTCAGACGGTTCTTTGTTGCCAAGGCTCGGATCAATATGCAACCTGAACCGACACTCATCTTGAACGAGTCCCTTTAGGTTGGTGTGATTCTTTTTGTATTCATCCCAAAGTTTCTTAATAGTCCATTTCTCGGTAATAAACCTTTCTGCCTCCCTCTTCTCAGGTCGAGTTTGCCGCTTCCCCTCAATGAGTTGTCCTCGAATTCGTGCAGCCCGTGCCGCCGTCATATCATCAGCATACTGACGGCCAGCTTTTTCTTCATAAACCTTTCCATTTTTTTTGAAAACAACATAGAAAACTTTTTCTTTTCCCTTTCCTCCGATCCGAACTGCCTCACGATAAAAAACACCGGGATATTCTGTTTTGTGTCTTTTCATTTTCTCCCTCTCCATTTATTAAAACAAGGATCAATGAGTACGCATTTCGATATGCCCAGAATTATTATTCCAACCCTATTTCCAACCTAAATAATAATAAAACAGGTATTTCACGGTAAGTCAAGGGAATATTTATTTATGTAAGTAGCTTATAATTCAATAAATAAATGGAGTGTTGGTAAAAATCGGGAAATGACGGTAACAGATATTACTTGGGCTCATAACCCAAAGGTCGCAGGTTCAAATCCTGCCCCCGCTACCAAATAGATACAGGGGCTTAGATATTATTCTAGCTCCTTTTTCTTTGCCCTCGATTATTCGCTCCCAGAACTATTTCCAATATTAAGGAGGGCTGTGAAAAATCAAAATCTGAATACACCGCCCTGTGGGTGGGGATGGGAAGTTTCCCTGCCGAAGGCAGGGAAAAACATGTTCTGTATTACACATGACTGTGAAAAAGATCTCCGCATGATGTATATGAGACGAAACATGATTGTGGGGACGTACAGGAACGAATGAGGAGTATCTTTGAGTTTGCCAATTCTATCGTCAGGTCCGTCAACCGCTGGAGCATCGCATACAACGGGTCTAACTCTCCCATAAAATGCAGTGGTAATTTCCTGAACCTAGTGGTATCATATGTTCAAGTCATCGCACTGTTTTCGTCCCATAGTTTTTCCAAGCACCTTTTTAGGAAATATCGATGGCTTTTGACAATACCTCAAATTACGAACTTTTTTTCACGCTACCCTAAATTTTCTTTCAAATGAGTTGTTTTTATCCCGCAAATTTAATAAAAGGGAAAGGGTAATTTTTATCAGTGATTTGGGCATACACTTAGGAAAGGGAATGGGATGCAAGTCCAGGAAAGCAAGGTACTAACTCTGGAAGAGGCGGTTTGTCGTTACGTGTATGATGGGTGCAGCATTGCTTTGGGGGCAATTGTCAGTCGTGAACCTATGGCTGTGGCATCTGAGATTGTCCGCCAGAAGAAGAAAGATCTCACATTTGTTAACGATTCATCTGTTGATCCTGCCGAGCTCTTGATTGCGGCCGGCTGCATTCGCCGGGTTGAAGATGCCTACATCTGGATGGGCGGAGTTGGCCCAGCTCACAATTATCGGAGAGCGGTGCAAGAGGGGATTCCGCATTACTTGGAGATAGAAGAGTATTCGAATTACGGTATCTCTCTTCGTTTCATGGCCGGTGCCATGGGGGTTCCGTTTTTACCCACAAAGTCCATGCTTGGCTCGGATATGGTTGCGCATAATCCACGCATCAAAGTCATTCCGGACCCTTATGGGGGTAAGCCGGTTGCCCTTGTTCCGGCATCGAGGCCTGACGTTGCCTTTATTCATGCCCAGCGCGCTGATGCCGAAGGCAATGCGCAGATATGGGGGATGGTTGGGAATGATGATAACATTGCCCGTGCGGCCAAAGCAGTTGTCATCACGTGCGAAGAAATAGTTCCAACAAGCGAGATCAGGAAGATACCGAATATGACGGCCATTCCATCTTATTGTGTTTCTGCGGTTGTTAAAGTTCCCTTTTGCTGTCATCCTCTATCCGTTTCAGGATATTACTGGCTGGATCAGCCGTTCCGAAGGTCATTCTCGAAAGCATCGAAAACCCGTGAAGGAGTGGTGGCTTGGATTGATGAATGGGTTTATGATCTCAAGAACCATGAAGAATATATGAACAAGGTTGGCATGGATCGCCTTTCAAAATTGCGTCAAATGGAATTGGATAACTATCATATCCCCACTATTGAAACGACAGGTTAAGAACATGAGTTACGCGGAAAAATATTCGACTTCAGAATTAATGGCAGCCTTTGTCTCGCGCCAGATACGTAACGATGACGTGGTATTTATTGGAATTGGTCTCCCGCTTGTTGCCGGAGTGGTCGCGGTTGCGACCCATGCGCCGAAAGCCATACTGATCTATGAAGGCGGGGGAATTGGGGCACGTACGAGGAGGGTCCCGTGGTCGATTTCAGATAATCCTACGACTGACAATGCCATCGCCGCAGTTCCCATGTGGCGTGTCTTCTCCGATATGCAGGCCGGCTATGTGACACTGGGTGTAGTAGGCGGTGCCGAGATCGATCGATTTGGAAATCTCAATACAACAGCGATTTACGGCCGGGGGGGTAGCTATCGACATCCGAAGGTGAGGCTTGCGGGAAGTGGCGGCGCGAATGATATCGCCTCTTCTGCTGGCCGATTGATAATAATGATGCACCTTGGAAAGGGAAAATTTGTCGACCGTGTACAATTTTTAACGACACCGGGGTATATATCAGGTCCTGGTGCACGTGAGGAGGCCGGGTTAAAGGGAAAGGGACCGGAATATGTGGTGACTGAGAAATGCATATTTGCCTTTGATGAGAAAACCAAAGAAATGTACTTGAAGTTGCTGTATCCCGGTGTCACTGTTGAGGAGGTTAAGCAGCTTGTAGGCTGGGACCTGAAAGTTGCTGCCAATATGGAAAAACCAGAGCCCCCGACAGAACAGCAGATCCGTTTGATGAAAGCCTTTGATCCTGATGGCAGCATCATGAAAACGCCCAAGATTGCACCTGATAAGTGGGAAGACTTTGATGCCTTTTATGAACTGATAAAAGCTGCGTACGAATCAAACCACATCTATAATTCTTACTGACAGATTCCTCCGGGTAAACTCCAAGGGATCGGTCGATATTTTAAGTATTGTTCTGTGAGCAGGTGTGTTGTGTGTTAACCTTAACTATCTAAAGCATTAAAGGAGAGAACCATGCGTAGACAACTTTTTTGTAAAAACGTGATGTTAGTAGCGGCAGCTATCATAGTTTTTTTGATAGCAGGTCAATCACTCACCTTGGCTGCTTCACCTAATTTTGAGAAAAGGACCCTTACCTTGGCCGGTTATTACTCGCCTGGGAATCTTGAGGACCCCATGTACAGGGCCTGTCAGCACTTTGCAAAACTCGTTAATGACTACACTAATGGAAAGGTAACCGTCGAAATATCGGGTGAAGGTCAGATTTATTCGAGTGGCGCTGAGATGGTAAAGGCAGCTATGATGGGCTCTCTCGATGTCGTATGGGTCCCTCAGTCGCGACATACCGCATGCGGTTTGAAGAATTGGAAAATTTTTTCTGTTCCTGGTCTTTTGACAGCAGGGGGAGGAGGTGAATCGTATTACGGCAAGCGACTGTACGCATTCTTTAATGATCCCAAGGTCCATGCACTATTCAGTAAAGAAGCTCAGTCTAAGGGATTAAAGCTTTTTACCGTTGTGGCGGATCAGCCTTTACAACTCATTGCAAGAGAACCATATCAACCTGATGATTTAAAGGGACTCCAGTTAGGGTGCCCGGGGGCGCTGGGATATCGTTTGATTGCCGAGCGATATCAGTTCTCCGCAGTTCCTTTGGTAGCCACGGGTGAGCGATATTCGGCGATTAAACAAGGCATGATTTATGGCATATTGGGAACGAGTAAACACCTATCCCTTACGTATAAATGGGTGGATTTGATTCCCTATGCCATGTCTGAACCGTGGTCGACGATTATTCACACTCTCGAAGTCAGTTCTATGAAATGGGAATCATATGGCGGTGATTTAAAGAAGTTATTAGAGGAAAAGGTTATTCCTGAAGCGACGGAATTTGCACGAAAAGCCTATGCTGAAAGCGTCGAGAATATCGATCAGAAGTACTTGGCAGCGGGAGGCAAAAATTATTCATGGAGCGAGAAGGATGTCATGGCACTTCGAGCGTGGTATCCAACAGCCGCTGAAAAGTTCCGTGATGAATTGAAGGATGCCCAGTTACTTGATCTTGCGTTGTCTTATCAATAGATAATTCTTTGTTCGGCGATTGCTATTATTTTTTTGAAGGGATGGGAGTTTTCTAATCAGAGGGGTGAGTTCTTGTCCACGATCGTTGAAATGGAGTAACTGTTAGTGAAAATAACGACTTCAAGGGTTCGATTTAACACGCTGGTTATTTCATCTCAGATTGCGGACAGGAACACCTGATAATAAGCAGTACCTGGAAACGAAGGTGAAGGAATCAATATGAATTTACAAACATCGGTGCAGAAAATCGGGTTACTTGAAAAAATATTTGATCTGCTGACATCAATCTTTTCTTATTTACTGCTTGTAAGTGTATTGTATGTGACATTTGAAGTGTTTAGCAGGTATCTCTTTTCGAAGCCACATGATTACTCAGAGATTCTGGCCAAGTATATGGTTTTAATGGTGGTGTTAGGTGGAGCCGGAATAGCTTATTATCGTAATGTTCATATCAAGATGGACCTTGCAGTGTCAAAAATTCGGGGCAGGGCGCTGGTATTTATCAAAATTATCGAAGCCCTTTTTACCTTCGTAGCTTGTGGCATATTAACCCTTTTTACTGGCAAGTATTGTGCGTTTCTCTTTAGTATCGGCTCAGAATCAGAAACATCAATTCCCATTCCCCAATGGCTCGAACCTCTTTCTCTGTTAATAGGAGTTTTTTTTGTAAGTGTGGTGGCTTTTGTTCGTATGGGGGTTTTCTTCCGAGAATTTATGAAATTTCATCAATAATTGGCATTCAACACTGCCCCGGATCGCCCTAGTTATCAGAAAATCTGGCAGAGGAGTTGAGAGTGCATAATTTGCTCAATGTCGTATCTTGGGCTTTAAGAATTTCGCTGTGATTTCCTTTACAGATGCGGATTACCGGTAAAGGAATCTTTTTTCTGCGGTGCTGACATTGCAAACGGGTTGTGTGCGAAGGGAAGATTCCGATTCATGGCATTAGCAAGAGCATGGAATTTGCTGATTGTCTCAATGGGGAGAAGGATCATCATAGGGAGATAGGACGGTAAAAATCTCTTAATTCATTTTGATATAACATATTAATATTGAAGAATAATGGAGGGTTCGTTTAATGACCTTTTCGATATTGTGGGCAATCTTTCTCTTTGTTATTCCATTCTTTCTGTCAAGTCCTATATTTGTCTGCTTTGTGCTTTCGAGTTTTGTCATTCTGATTTTTACGGCGAATATGCCGGGAATGACAATCGCGTTGCAGGCCGTAAGCGCGATCCACAGCTTTTCACTTGTTGCAATTCCTTTCTTTATCTTGCTGGGCTATATTATGGTTGAATCGAAGGCCGTGACCTCCCTTTTTGACTTGGTGAGGGTTTTCATTGGGTCCTTCAAGGCGGGTCTTGGTATGGCTGTTATCATGGGCTCTGCTCTGTTTGGAACGATGTGTGGTTCCGGGGTAGCAACCGCCGTTGCCATGAGTTCAGCCGGTGGTCCTGAATTGATAAAATCAGGTTATTCAAAGGATAGGGCGGCTGCTATAGCGGGAGCTGCCGGTTGTTTGGGTTTTATGATTCCCCCCAGCGTGGTGGGTGTCATTCTGGCCGAGGTGACGCAGACATCGGTTGCAGACTTGTTTGCAGCAATAGTGATACCGGGTTTTGTCATAGCTTTGATTGAGTGTGTTACATGCTACCTCACCTGCCGGAATGTTCCAACCATTAAGAGGGAACCTAAAAGTAACTGGAGCGAGAAGAGAAAGGCTATGTATAGGGCATTGCCGGCGTTTATTATCCCCGCTACATTGTTTGTCGTGATTTATGGCGGAATCGCAACACCAACTGAGGCATCGGCAATAGCGTGTTTTGCTGCATTTCTCGTTGGAGTTTTCTTTTATCGCCAATTAACATGGGGGGGTGTGAAGCGAGCACTGAAGGATACTATCATCTCCTCAAGTACAATATTCTGCATTATATTCGGTGCCGTATTATTTGGTCGTTCTCTCGCCGTCCTGGGATTGCCCCAGGCGATAGCCTCATGGGCAACTGGCTCATCACTTCACCCAGTTATGTTCTTGTTTGCCTTCTCAATAATCTTCCTGATCCTTGGGACTTTTTTAGATATATTCGCACTGTTGTATATATGTTTACCTCCGGTTTTGCCAGCGGTAACAGCTCTCGGCATAGATCCTATCCATTTTGGTGTCGTTTTCCTTGTTGCAGCATTCGTGGGACAAATTACGCCTCCGGTTTGTATAACTCTGTACGCCGCAACAACGCCTCTTGATGCGGATGTTACCAAAACAATCAGGTTTGCAATGCCGTATTTAGGAGCTGTAGTTTTGAGTCTCATATTAGTCATCCTGTTCCCCGTTTTATCCCTGTTCATGGTCGGACTTACAAGCTGACAAAATCTAATGAATACCCAGCTGCTATGCTCAGCAACTCTACGCGAGAATTCTTCATTTTTGCGGACATAGAATCAAAAGTGACAGAGTTTTGGTCATTTGAAGCGTGAGCATCGCATGGATCGTGATCGTCTGAAGGGGGTCTATGTCGATCGGATCAATGTGATGCTCAGTGCCGGTAGTATGCTGACCTTCCTCAAGAAATGGATTTTTGAGGATCCACTAAAGGAGGAATTAAATCGATTGAGATAGTAGCAGGTGAGCGTGCCTGTTAACGATTCCTGTTCTTCATATCTTTAACGATCGAATTACATTAGAGATCGCACCCTGTAAGGAAAGCGAATAACAACCAGCCATTTTTCAAAGGATCGGCCTATAAGACATTTACGCATAAAAGATGACAGTGTTGCTGGAAAAGTCGAACTATAAACAAATGGAGAAAGGAGTTGAAGTGATGAGTGGTCAATACGAAAAGTATATTGTAAGGGAACCGAAGATTGTTGATTCATTTGAAAAACATGCGAGTGGAAAATATCAAATATTGATGGATGATGATCTGGTGCCGGGCGCTGAGTTTTTTATAGTTGGAGGTATAAGCAAACGAATTTATCAGGATAACCCTTTAACAAAACATACACATGATGTAAATGAGACTTATTTGTTTCTCAGCCGGAAAGGGGATTCAGAAATAGAGGTGGAACTGGGCGACGAGACCTATAATGTGCTGCCACCGGCTTCGATATATATTCCAAAGGGTGTACCTCATATTTTTCGATACAAGCGAATCGATAGTCCTTTAACAGTCGTGGCGATTGTACAAGGGGGGACTTATAAGACCTTTGATGTATAAACTTTCGGAAAACCGAACGTCTTTTGAAGTTTTTCGGGAATTATAAAATCGGTCAAAAATTCTCTTCTGAGCGGATGGATGTTGTGCCGAGACAGTCGGAAAAGTCGATGAAGCGGTTGGTAAACGATATATAAGAAACCAATCTCGCCTGTAGAGTCTCACCATGCCAGGAGTCCTGAGACCCGGGGCTTTTGTCCGGGGAGTGGTTCATTGGTTGTTTTCCCATGAGATGAATTTTCTTTCTCCCTCGTAGCTGCCGATCAGGATCAGTTCCGAATTCTCCTTGATCGGCATGTGCGGATCAGGATTGATCATCTTGATGCCGTCCATGTCTATGGCAACGACGGAGCAGTTTGTCAGCTCCCGGATCCTTGACTCGGCCAGGGTCTTGCCGATGAGGTGCCGCGGCGCTTTGCGGCGGAAGATATTCAAGCCCTCGGCCAGCATGAGGGTATGCTCGTTCTTGTAGAAATTGTAGATGGTGTTGGCCCCCAGGGATGCGTAGGACATGACGAAGTCAGCGCCGGCACGGTGCAGGGTTGACACGTTCCGGTCCAGATTCGACCGGCTGAGGATCTGCATGTCCGGCCGCAGGCTTCTCAGATATTTCGTCAGGTAGATGTTCGTGGCGTCGTCGTGGGTGGTCACCACCGCCGCCAACGCCTTTTCGATCCAGGCCGTCTGCAGGGTCTGGATATCCGCCGCGTCCCCGATGACATAATTCTCCTCTCCGTCCTGCGCTCTGCGGGGCCGTTTCTCAATAATCAGATAGGGGGTTTCCTTCTCCTTGAAGCGCTCGGCGACGGTATGACCCACGCGCCCGCCTCCGATGATCAGAACCAGATTCGCCGACAGCTGATATATATGGTAGAAGGAATAGACCTCGTCGAAAGCGGCAAGATTTTCTTCTCCCCCCGCCAGGACCAGAACGCTGGTCCTGGTAATCACGTTGTTCGCTGTGGGGATTTCAAATATGCCCCTGTTCCAGATTCCCACCACCGTTACCCCGAATTTCCGCCTCAAGTCGCTCTCAGCAAGGGTTTTATCGATCAGGGGGGTCCCGAAGACGGGAAACTCGGCGATGACAAGATTGTCAAACCGGCTGATTATGTTGGATCCGCCTTCGCCGCCGATGGTCCACGCGGAAAGGGATCGTCCCAGGATATCATAGATCTGCAGAACCCGTGTGCTGCCGGCCATCTCCAGAATATCCACGGAATGGGGAGAATCTGCTGTGGAAATGATGGGAACGCTTTCGCAGAGCTCGCGGACCGTGAAGGCGATATTCGTATTGATCTCGTCGGTGCTGGCGGCCACGACAAGGGCCGCCTGCCCGATCCGCATTTTTCGATAGGTTTCCGGATCGTCCACATTCCCGACTGCGACACGCACATCGGCATCATACAGTTCCAGCGCGCGCCGGAAGTCTTCCTCGATGAGGATATAGGATTCCTGGTGGTTTTTCAGCTTTTCAATCAGCGCAGCGGTGACGGGGTTGTAGCTGGTAATGATCACATGATCTTTTGTTTCCGGAGGCAATTCGCGGGGAGCCCGGTTTCTGGCTTCGGCCTCCATCCAGGGAGCGTAGAAAAACTTGATGAAGGTGAAGGGGAGCAGTGTGAGAAAGAAGACGACCCCGGAAAGAAGCACCAGGATCGAAAAGGCGCGACCCCCATCCGAATTGAAGGTGATGTCTCCGAATCCCAGGGTGGTCATCACCGTGAGGGTCCAGTAGAAACCGGTCACCCAGGAGTAACTTCTCCCTTCAAAAGCCATCAGGACATGAAAGATCATGCTGTAACCGGTTACCATGACGACCATGACGAGAAGGAATTTGAGAAGAAGTCTTACGTTCCGTCTGGTATTGTGACTTTGTAAGATGGTGGTCAGAACAGCAGGGGTATATTTCACAACACAACTCCGGGAAATATCCGTATCAATGAGGGATCAAAGGGTCGGCCCACGACTGTGTTTTGGATTGACGCCTCCCTCATATCATCCGCACGTTCAGGGTATCGGAGCCCGGCGCGAAGATGTCCCTCTTTCAAGACTGCGGCGTACTATGGCCGTCTTCGGTGGCCTAGTGATACCATAACGGTACGGTCTGTTCAATAAGCAATGCACGCCGCTTATTGCCTCACAATAAAATATTACCGAAGGAGAAGGGATAGGAGGTTTCGCTCGTTGACACGGGGAAGAAACCCCTCTATACTCTCTCGGGCAGAAAGGATTATTCGGGATCCGGCGCGTGGGCATCAGGACGGCACGGCGCCACGGACCCATGCGACGGTAAGCGTCGCTCTATACGGTTTCAAAATCATTGCAGAGAGGGCTGACGAAGTTCAAACACGCTTAAGTTTATCAACACGATTACCGATAGAAACTGCGGACGTTGTCCATTGCGGAATGGGTGAAGAGAAGGAGTGGTGACGTATCAGACGGGGTAACGCGCATGGGGGTTCGGTAATATCATGGGTCTCGTTAAGATTAACCAGATAAGTCCGGGGATGGAACTGGCCGAGGATTTGAGAGATTCCAGGGGCCGGTTTCTCCTGCCCTCGGGAGTGGGGCTGACGGCACGGGATATCAGGGTTCTCAAGATGTGGGGGGTGGTTGAGGCCGACATCCAGGGTATCGGCACGGATGGGGTGGAAGATGCCGCCACGCGCGAGATCGCTCCTGCGGTGATGGAAATGGCCGAACGGACGGTTTCCATGCGCTTCCGTCACTCAGGCACTGATCATCCGGCCCTTCAGGAGCTCTTGCGCCTCTGTATCCTCCGAAAGGCGGAGGAGATGCAGAGGCGGAAAGACGAAGGCGTCGAGAGTAGCGACAAACTCGAGGGGGAGAGGGATTCGGACGAAATCCCGAGAATGAACATCGACACAATCGATTTTCAGAGATTGATCCAGAGCCATATCCTGGAACTTCCCACCCTGCCGATGATATCCCTGAAGATGAATGAAACCATCGCCAGGCCCAACAGCTCGGCAAACGATATTGCCCGGGTGATCAGCAGGGATACCACCCTCTCGGCGCGGCTTCTCAAAATCGTCAACAGCGCCTTCTACCGGTTTCCATCACGGATTGACAGCGTGTCCCGGGCGGTCGCCATCATCGGAACGAAACAATTGACTAGTCTGGCCTCCGGTGTGGCCATCATCAACATGTTCAAGAATATCCCGTCCAGCATTATCGATATGAAATCATTCTGGAAGCACAGTGTCCGCTGCGGCGTTCACGCAAGGATTATCGCGAGTTATCACGGGGTACAGAATACGGAGCGCCTCTTTCTTTCAGGTCTCCTGCACGACATCGGCCGTCTCATCCTGTACAATTACGCGCCGGATCAGGCCGTGTACGCCCTGACGAAAGCGAGACGGACCCAGAACCTGCTCCGCGGCATAGAATGTGAGGATCTGGAATTTGATCATGCCGAGACAGGCGGACAGCTTTTGAAACGCTGGAAATTGCCTGTTCTGGTTGAGGATGCCGTCCGCTATCATCATAACCCCTGGGAATCCCAGAATTCTCTTGAGCCTTCCATCGTGCATCTTGCCGATATCATGGCGAATGCCGTGGGAGTCGGTTCGAGCGGCGAGCGGTTTGTCCCGCCGCTGGACGCGGGCGCCTGGGAAGTGATCGGCCTGTCGGCAAATGTTCTGGAAGTGATCATGAAACAGGCTGACCGCCACACCGAAGAAATATTTACATTTTTCTATTCAGATGAAGACTAAAACCAAAACCAAGGCACAGCAGGAGACCTCGTCTCCCGACGAGAGAATCAGCTATCTGGAAGAGCGGATCCAGTATCTGGAGGAGGTCACGCGCTTTACGCTCGACTCCCTCGAAATGGCGGCCTCTCTCGGAGATTTTCAGCCGAGCGTCAACAAGCTGCAGAATCCCTCCCTTATCCTGGATGAAACGGCATCGAGAATACGCACCCTCATACCCGTCAAGGCCATGGCCTTCTATCTCGTTGATGAAGACACCAAGGAATTCGTCATATCCAAGATAGATCCCGTGGATTATCAGTCATATATCGAGAAAGAGGTGGGCTTCTTTATCGATGACGGGATATTCGCCTGGGCCCTGCGGGAGAAGCGGCCCGTCATTGTTTCGTCAAAGCAGTGCGAACGACGTTTTATCCTCCACGTGATCACTACCAGTTCCCGGATACGGGGAATGTTCGTCGGGCTCTTGGGGGGGATGGATGAAAGCATCCCCGATGTATCCCTGGCGATGCTCTCCATTATTCTTCTGAACAGCTCGAACGCCCTGGAAAGCCGCGAACTGTACACCATGATCCGGGAAATCAACGAAAACATTCAGAAGAAGGAAAATTACAAGATGCTCTTCGAGGCGGCTCCCGACGGTGTGGAGGTCCTTGATGCGCGCGGCAATATTGTTGACTGCAACCGGACTCAGGGGATACTGCTCGGATGCGGCCAGGATGAGCTGATCGGAAACCACACGAGGCGGTTTTTCCGGGACCAGAGCGAGGCTCAATTTGAGGCGAGACTCCGTAGTCTGAAAGAAAAGGGTTCCTTCGAGTGCGAGTTGGATCTTGTCCGTCAGGACGGGGGCATCATCCCCGTGTCGCGGAAGGGGAGCGCGATCTACGATGAAGGGGGCAAGTTTGTCGGGTATGTCGTCTACAATCGAGATCTTTCCAGACGGAAGAGGGAAGAGGAGGAAAAGAAAAAACTTGAAGCGGAGCTCCGGCGGGCCCAGAAGATGGAGGCCATCGGAACCCTCGCGGGGGGAGTGGCCCATGACTTGAACAATGTTCTCGGAGGTCTTGTCAGTTATCCCGATCTTCTGCTGACGCAGGTCCCGGAGGACAGCCCCCTGAGGGGTCCCATGCTGACCATCCAGAAATCGGGGAAGAAGGCCGCGGCCATTGTCCAGGATCTGCTCACGCTGGCCAGAAGGGGTGTCTCCGTCGCGGAGGCCGTCAACCTGAACGATATCGTCTCCGATCACTTCAAGACCCCCGAACAGGAAAAGATTCAGGCGATCCATCCCCATGTGCGCTTCGAGATCCGGCTTGAGAAAAATCTCCCGGATATGGTGGGGTCACCGGTCCACCTGTCCAAGACGGTCATGAATCTGCTGTCAAACGCCTCAGAGGCCATGTCCGACAATGGCACCGTTACCGTATCCACGGAAAGCTGCTATGTGGATCGGCCCATAGCCGGGTACGATAGGGTCAAGGTGGGGGAATACGTGACCCTCATCGTTTCCGACGAAGGGACCGGCATGTCGGAAGAGGAAAAGAGGCGGATCTTCGAGCCCTTCTATACCAAAAAGGTTATGGGGAGGAGCGGAACGGGTCTGGGCATGGCGGTGGTGTGGGGGACCGTGAAGGATCACAACGGGTATATCGACATTCAAAGCGCCCAGGGAAAGGGAACGACAATTACCATCTATTTCCCCGCCGCCGGTCAAAGGGAGAAAAGGAGCGAAGCCCCGATACCCATCGAAACCTACCGGGGGAAGGGAGAGACGGTCCTTATCGTTGATGATATGCAGGAGCAGCGGGAGATCGTCTCCAGCATGCTTGGCAGCCTCGGATACGCCGTTTCGGCTGTTTCAAGCGGAGAGGAGGCGGTCAAATACCTGAAAAAAACCTCGGTGGATATCCTTCTCCTTGACATGATCATGGACCCCGGTATTGACGGGCTGGAGACGTACAAAAGAATACTCAAGCTGCATCCTGGTCAGAAGGCCCTCATTGCCAGCGGATTTTCCGAAACGGAACGGGTCCGGGAAGCCATGAGCCTCGGCGTGGGGGGGTATATCAGGAAGCCTTTTGCGCTGGAGCAGATCGGCAGCGCCGTCAGGCATGAATTGGACCGGTAGACGCCATTCATGCAATGCCCGCCGATCAGCCGTTCCCCGAGACGCGCATGCCGCGCGTCCCTCCGGGAAGAGCGCCCGGCGGAGACACCGAATCCTATTGCTGTAGAATCTCTCGTATCTTCTTCGACAGCTGTTCTATGCTGAACGGCTTCTGAATAAACCCGTCACATCCCTGTTCCAGTATTTCCCGCGCCTGGCCGTTGATGCTGTATCCGCTCGAGAGCAGAACCTTTATACCGGGGTTGATCTTCTTGAGGATATCGTATGTCTCTCCCCCTCCCATATCGGGCATGATCATATCCAGGATCACCAGATCGATCGCGGTCTGGTGATCCTGATAGATTTCGAGGGCCTCTTTCCCGCTTCGCGCGAGGAATACCGTGTAACCCAGGAACTTCAGTATGTCTCCCCCCACATCGATGATCAGCTCTTCGTCATCCACCAGGAGGATTGTCTCATGCCCCATCACCGCCTCTTCTTCCATGATCGCCGGCTCCTGATCTTCGACCACCGCATCCAGAACGGGGAGAAAAATATTAAAGGTGGTTCCGATCCCCTCTTCGCTGTATACGGTTATCATGCCGTTGTGGTTCTTGATAATCCCGTAGGCCGAGGCGAGCCCCAGCCCGGTGCCCCTTCCCATCTCCTTGGTGGTGAAAAACGGATCGAATACCCGTTTCACCGTTTCCGCGTCCATTCCCTTGCCCGTGTCTGTAATGGATATCCTCACGTATTTCCCGGGCTCGAGGTCATAGGGGGCCACAGAGTCACTGTCGAGGACAACATTCTCCGTCTCGAAATAGATCTCGCCGCCATCGGGCATGGCCTGCCAGGCATTGACAAAGATGTTGAGGAGCGTCTGTTCGATCTGGCCCTGGTCCGCGGCCACCATCCAGATGTCTTCCTGGAATTTTCGGTACAGCTTGATCTCTTTTCTGGTGCGGCCGAACATGTCGGCGCTCTTCTGGCCAAGCTTGTTCAGATCGGTCGGTTTCACCTCATACTTCCCCCCCCTGGCGAAACCAAGGAGCTGTTTTGTGATCTCCCCCCCGTCCCGGACATACTGTTCGATATTTCTCAGTTTCTCATAGTGGGGATGGTCGGGCTCCATATCCAGCAGGACAAGAGACGCGTTCCCCTGAATCCCCATGAGAAGGTTGTTGAAATCATGGGCCAGGCCGCCGGCCAGGGTGCCGATGGCCTCCATCTTCTGGGCGTGCTGGAGCTGGGTTTCGAGATTTTTCCGATGCGATTCGGCCCGTTTGCGGCTCGTGGCGTCTACGGTTGTTATGATAGCCCCCTCGGAGAAGGGCGCTATCTTGATGTCAAGAAATCGATCTTCATATTCCTGTTCGAGAAACTCCTTCGATATCCCCGACCTGATGCATTCCTTCAATTCTCCGTACATGTCGATTTTGTGTCTGGAGGCGTAATCCCGGTACATGATATCCGTGGTGATAACGGGGAGTCGGCTTCCCGACAGCTTCTTCGCAAGATTGTAACCCGTCACCCGCGCCTCGCGATCCACGATGATGGTTTCCACCGGATTGTTATCGAAGAGGGCGCGGTACCGCTCTTCGCTTTCCCGCAGGGCCGTCCCGGCACGTTTGCTCTCGGTGATATCCATGAGGGAACAGACGCTCCGTTTCGTCCCGGGAATAACGCCGACCGTTAAAAGGATCTCCCTGACATCCCCCCCCTTATTGATGATGGAAGCATCATATTCCCGCGGAGCGCCCCGTTTTCCCAGCATCCTCTTTTCGTGATACCCCTTCATTCGGTCCATATCCTGGGGGTTCACGAAATCCATCCAGCTCATCCGGCCTTCCACTTCCTTCTTCGAATACCCGCTTAACTCCTCGAAGGCGGTGTTCACCATGGAGATGATGTCGTTCTCTTCAACAATCAGGGTGGCTGTGTTGGTTCCCTCGAAGACGCTCCGGTAGCGGGCTTCGCTTTCGCGCAGCGCCGCTTCCACCCGCTTCTGGGCGGTGACATTCTTTGAGACCGTGGTGACGGCCCGGGTCTTTCCGTTGTGATCCGTGACGGGACTCAGGGTCTTGAGGAAGAATTCGCCGTCTCCGGCGGTGCTTTCGTACTGAATCGGCACCCCTGTCTCGAATACGGTCGCCACCTTCAGGGCGAATGTCTCTGTTTGTTCCTTCGGGTGAAACTCGCCGTATGTTCTTCCGATAATCTTTTCCAGGGCCGCGCCGCGCCGCGCCCGGTAGCCCTCGTTCATAAAGAGATACCGGCATTCCCTGTCCACGAGGTACATGGAGTCGGAGGTTGACGCCAGGGAACGGTATTGTTCCTCCGATTCGCGGAGCGCAAGTTCGGCGCTCCGCTTGTCGCAGGCCCGGCGGATGGTCAGCAGCATGGACTCCATCTCGTTCGATTTCTGCACATAGCTGTAGGCGCCCAGGTCCATCGCCTCGATGACCGTTTCCTGCGACGCGTGGCCGGTGAGTATGATGCATTCCGTATGAGGTGAGACATCCTTGATCTCTTTCATGACATCGAGACCGAAGACGTCTTCGAGCCGGAGGTCGATCAAGGCCACGGAGATATCGGCCGTTTCTCCCCGCACAGCGGCAATGGCTTCGGCTGCGGTAGCCGCCATGATGGGTTCATAGCTGTTTTCCGTGAGCATGTCGGAGAGGATCTGCCTGAATGTGTGATCATCATCCAAGATGAGAATTCTGTTTTTTTTCATCGCACATCCTGTTTTTTGTTCGGGGTGACCGGAATCCTGTTCGAAATCGCGGCAATCGCCCGTCCCGGGCGGCTCTTCCGGCCCGGGATCGCCTCGGACTGTTGCCTGACCATTTCCGCCATCCTCACCCTTATGTAAACATATATGAGAGAAGGGGAGCAGTCAACAGGGATGGGGACCCTTTTCAGGAGATTTTCAGCGGTCTCTCCGCGGTCGGGTACTGTATCGGCTGGCTTCACGCGAGGAGGGTGAAAACGGAGCCTCCCGTTACACCGCCGCTTCATCGCGGTATCGCGTGATCCGGGTGATGTAAGTCTTGGTTTCCTCGGGCAGCCGGCCGGGGTTTCTCTCCACGTTTCCCATTCCCCAGTTATAGGCGGCCAGCGCCGTATTCGTGTCGCCGTTGTATCGGTGGAGAAGCGTCTTCAGGTACTCGGTCCCGGCCATCACATTCTGGACGGGGTCATAGGGATCATCGACGCCGAGATCCCGCGCCGTTTCAGGCATGAGCTGCATCAGTCCCATCGCCCCCTTGGAAGAGGTGGCCCGGGGATCGAAGCCGCTCTCGGCCCGGATAACCGCCCGTATAAGCCCTGCGTCCACGCCGTGTTTCTGTGAGGAATAATCGATAAGGCGATTGAACCGGTCCGCATATGCCGTCCCATGCCCTGCTTCGTCTTCCGTGCGTCGATTTATTGACGGCGACACGTCACACACATGTCGCAGAGCAGCCCCCCATAATCCTGCGCCAGGCCATCCCCCGGAACGCCCCCGGAGAGAGTGGATACGGTGGTCGCGAACCTGCTCCTCGATCATCCGGACCATGGCTTCAAGAACGTCCTTCGCAAGGGTGGCCTCATTCTCTTGACGCCCGGTACGCTCCATATCGTTCAGTATCCCGGCGAAACTCAGGGCGCGTCCCGGCTCACTGCCCGTATACCGTCCGCCGACGGCAGTGAGATCGTGGCGCAGCAGTCGAACGCCGTCCCCGGAGGGAATTTTCATAACCGCCTCCCGTGAGAATGATACTCATACTCTTTCTTGACCCTATCAAATAGTGTGCCACCGCGGCGATACTTTTTTGAGCGGGGTGACCGTCAGCGGATCATGGCACATTCTGTGCTTTTCATACCACGAAACCGTACGGCGGCGGAGAGCCGGGAAGCCGGTCTCACGCCCGGCGGCTCATCCGGTACAGACGGGCGGGTGAAAGAAGGTACGATATAATGCAATATTATCAATGGAATAAGAGATCCCTCCGGCGGGTATAGCCGCTGGATGACTCGAAAAGCAGCCGGGAAAGAGGCGGAAGAAGGATGCGTGATAACCCTCGGAAAGATGCAATCTTTGCCGACAGGCCTGTAAAGTTTTCCCGCCGTCACTGGTGGAACAGGGGTAAAACCACAATCACAAAGAGAAAGGATGGAGTGACATGAAGATATTGCCGCACATTATTTCAGCGGGAACCGAACAGCAGAAGACCGGCGCGGGCCGGGGACCCGCGGGGAGTGAATTCCGCGACATCCTCGAACAGGCTGTTTCGACATCATCCAAGTCGGAGGAAGGCGTCATGAGACTGCCCCCGGTACAGAGCATACCGACCATATCCTTTGATCCCATTCAGACTATGGATCCGAAAGAGGACGTGAAGCGGGTGGAGGAATTTCTCGATCTCCTTGAAGTGTATAACAACAGGTTGGGCGATGGAGGATCGAACCTGAAGGATTTTTCTTCTCTCGTGTCCACCATGGAGAAGGAAACGGCCAGGATTACGCCTCTTCTGGATTCGCTCCCGGACGGTGGCAGATTGAAGGATATCCTGAACAGGGCTGTTGTCACCGCGACGGTTGAGACGATCAAATTCAACAGGGGTGACTATATCTAGCCGGCTGTTTCCGGGCGGCAGGGCTCAACGTGAAAGGCAATCGTCCCCTTTCAAGCCGGCCGTTCACTGGAAAAGGGGAGCAACGAACGTGGCTATGGTGTTATGAACCTGACAATTCCCGGCATATCTTTTCTTACGGCATCCATCCCGTTGAACTTCAACACGGACGGATACACGACACGCTTTGAACCGTCAAACTCACGCCGGGTCGATGCCGATCATATCCTGGTCCTTCCCCATATCCAGGCACAGCAGAACCGCATGGCGGAAGTTTCCGCCATCTCCCTTTTCGATACGATCCCCATACCCGACGGCATGCCCCTCCCGGAGATCTATGACGGGACGCAGGACCTGCGCGGCGCACAGGTCCTGATCCTGATGCTGAACGGCTGGGGGGATATGATCCTCATCCAGCCCGCCATACGCGCTCTTTACCGGATAGCGGCGTCCGCGGGGGCCCCGCCCAGGATCACGCTGGGGTGCAACTGGATCAGGAATTTTCCCTATCCCGGCGCGGCCTCTGTGGAACGGGTCATCCCCAATATTCTGACACTGGCGCAACTCTGTTCCTTTGATGTCATGGTCAATCTGCTGCCGATCAATCACCAGAGGACTGCCACGCGCTCCATGTGCGATCTGTGCCTCGAAATCCTCCGTCTGGATCCGGAAGATGAGCACATCGATCCCCCCTCCATGCAACCCGATTCCCTGCGCGTATCGAAGATCCGTCCGGTCTTTGAGCGAATCCGTCGGACAACGGGGAAAAAACTTCTTTATGTCAACTGGCGGTCCCGGTTTCCTCATAAGAATGCTTCGGCAGCCCTGTTCGCCCGGGTCGCGGACCGATTGGGGGACACCCATCAGGCCCTTGTGCTGAAGGATGAGGCCGCAGCCGAAATCATGGCGGGAGAGATCGACGCCCTGGGCGCGCCGATCATGAACCTCTCCCATCTGATCCATGATTACCACGACACGGTGGCGGCTCTGTCCCTGGTGGACGCTTTCATTTCGGTCGATACGGGGATCGTGCATGCCGCCGGAGCCATGGGGGTTCCCGGAGTGGCCCTCTTCGGGCCGTTCCCGCCGGAAACTCACGTCGCCGTCTATCCTTCCATTGTCCCGGTGAGGGCGAATTTCCGGGGAAAGAAGTGCCATGGCCCGTGTCTGGAGACGCACCGCGGGTGCGCCGAGGCAGGATATGCCCCCCACAGGGTAAGCCCCTGTTTCGAGGCGATTGATGCCGCTGATGTGATAGCTGCTTTCCGCACGGCCACGGGCCGCTCGGCGGGCGAACCCGAGATTATGAGGCGAGGAAACGAGCGACGGCTCGCCATGCTGCCATAAGAAAGAATCGCAAACCGGTTGTTCCCTGCGAGGAGTGGCCGGAGCTTAAAGGATAGTGTCACGATGGATCGTATCAGGAACAAAAAGATATTTCCTGCGGGCGCCGTGAATCGGGGGAGGATAGTCCGCGCCTTTCCGTTGAACAGCGAGGCCGAACTGCAGCGGGGCGCAGCGTTGCACCAGGCAGGCCGGTTGCAGGAGGCCGAAGCCATCTATACGAGGATGCTGGAAATGAACCCGAATCACGCGGGCGGCCTGCACCTCCTGGGCGTGCTTTCCCTCCAGAGGGGGGAGTATGGACGCGCGGAGGATCTCATACAGCGGGCCATCCAGAGCGATCCCGACTGTCCCGTTTATTTCAACAATCTCGGGGCCGCATTCAAGGCGCAGGGGAAATTCGGTGAAGCCATTTCCTGTTATCAACGGGCTGTTCAACTCGATCCCGCGTACGCCGAGGCGTATTACAACATGAGCAGCGTTTTCCACGATCAGGGGGCGTATGAAGAGGCTGTTTCATGCTGCCGGAAGGCCCTCCAAATTAACCCGGCGTATTTTCAGGCCCACTATAATATGGGGAATGCCCTCCAGGCTCAGGGGAGCTTCGATAAGGCAATTGCGTGTTATCAACGGGCCATTCGAATCGAGCCGTCACTGTTTCAGGCATACTACCATATGGGGAACGCCCACCGGGCACAGGGCAGGCTTGATGAGGCGGCCGCCTGCTACCGGAAGAGCGTCCGTTTGAATCCAGGCCTGTTCGAGGGGTACACCGATCTGGGCGCTGTGCTGAGAGAGAGGGGGCGGCTGGATGAGGCCCTCTCGTGCTACCGGAAGGCGGTGGATATGAAGCCGTATCATGTCGAAGCGCTCTGCGGTATGGGGATGATTTACAGTGAGCACGGGGACGTCGAAGCTGCCCTTTCCTGTTATGAGAAGGCCCTGAAGATCGAGCCGGAAAACGCCGGGACGCACAACCTGATGGGGATCGCCTATGGGAAGGGGGGGGAATTTGATAAGGCCTTTTCCTGCTTCGAGAAAGCCCTCGATCTGCGGCCGGGGTATGCCGAGGCTGCCTGCAACATGGGAAACGCGTGCAGGGAGCGGGGCGACTTCGACGGGGCCCTGTTGTGTTACCGGCAGGCCCTGGACATACAGCCTGATTATTCAGAGGCGTACCGGAACTTGGAGATGGCGAATCAGCGTCGGGGGGAAGAGGAGGAGGAGGCGGCTTCCTGCCACCGGGAGGCCCGGGAGTTGATGGTGGATATCCCCAATGGACACAAAAGGATAGGGAATATCTGTTGAGAGCAGGGGAGGGTGAAGGGATACTTCCCGTCTCCTCGCTGAGAGCTGAGAGGTATTCGTTGCCCCTGAAAGGTTCATATATTTCGTCCGGGCGGCGGAGGAAAACGGAAAGAGGAATGATATGCGCATTCTGGTGGTGGGGGCCGTGCTGGGAGGAACCGTCCCGATCGGCGGTTCGATCTACAGGGCCTTTCAAGAGATAGGAATCGAGAGTGATTTTCTCGATTTTTCGGTGCTGGAAGGAGAGTTTCGGGATCTGTGGACGGCTCAGGACGAGGAACGGTCCTACCGGTTTCACATACAGAAGAAGATACTGCTTCTTGAGCGAATCACCTCCTTTCTTCCCGATGTAATCCTCGGGATCGCTCAATCTCCGCTTGGTGATACCGCCATCCTCCCGGAGCTGAAGAAAGCGGGGATCACTCTGTGCTACTGGTTCACGGAGGATTACCGGATCTTTGAGTACTGGAAGACAATCGCGCCCTGGTTCGACCATTTTTTTACCATCCAGCAGGAGCCCTTCTGGCAGGAACTGAAGAGGGCAGGGTGTGACAGCTACCACTATCTCCCCATGGCCTTCGATCCCGGACGGGACTGTCCGGGGGAATCGATCGGACCGGAGATCGCGGTCTCTTTTGTGGGAGCCCCCTATCCAAACCGTGTCCACTTTCTGAGCCGCTTTCCCGGCAAACTGGAGATCTATGGCGAGGAATGGAACCGGTATCCCAATCCCTTTGTGGTGGTCGGCGATCGCAGGATTACCGAAGATGAAGCACGGCGTATATATCGTCGCTCACGGATCAACATCAATCTTCACTCCTCTCCGCTCCCCCGGGAGCTGGGAAAGGGGGATTTCGTCAATCCACGGACCTTTGAACTGGCGGGGATGGGGTGTTTTCAACTGACTGATATGCGAAGGTTATTGACTCTTCATTTCGACCCGGCCCGGGAGGTGCTGGCCCTGTCCGGTTGGGAGGAGATGACGGAGGCCGCGGAGTATTTCCTTGGCCATGACAGGGAACGCGCCGAGATGGCCGAGAAGGCCCGGGCCCGTGTCTTTCGAGAACACACCTATCGGCACCGGGCGCAGGAGCTTGTCGCTCTCCTGCAAGAGGGGCGAAGGGGAAATTCATTCATACATACCGGTATGGCGGGAGGGATGCGTGAAAGGTAAATCCATCCTGATCATACACTTGAGCCGTCTTGGGGACACCATTCAAAGTCTCCCCGCCGTCAAACTGCTCAAAGAAGACAATCTCGGATGCTCTATTACCTACGTCGGAATCAGGGATTTCTGCGTCCTCATCGAAGGAATTCCCTGGATCGACCGCCTGGTCACCATTCCCTGGCAGGAGGCCAGGGAGATCATGGGTGAAAAAAAGGAGGGACATACGGAGGTCCTTGACCGGTTCATTAAAAAGGTTCCCGAACTGGGCGAGGGGTATGACCTCTTGATCAATCTGACCCATGACTGGAGCAGCAGCTATCTTTCAGGAAAGATTGACGCGGCCGAAAAGAGGGGGAGGATTTTTTCGGAGCATAACGAGATCGTCGTATCGGGAAACTGGGGGAAGTATCTTTTTGCCGTCGCGAGAAACCGCCGGGACAACCTCCTCAATCTTGTCGATCTGTACATGGGGATGGCGGGCGTCCGGCACCGGCCGGTCATCGATTTCCTTCCCACCGATCCGCAGCGGGATCTGCTCTGCCGATCGCGGCTGAAAGAACTGGGTGCCGACACGGGCCGACTGATCATCGGTTTCCACCTGGGGGCAAATATGGCTGCGAGAAGGTGGCCCATAGAGAACTTTGCGAAACTGGGGAAGGACCTTGTGGACAGACTCGATGCACGGATTGTTCTCTTCGGCTCCCCAGGCGAGCGGGGGCTGGCCGAGGCCTTCGGCCGGGTCGCGACTTTCCCCTTTATTGATCTTGCCGGCAGGACAACCCTTGCCGAGTTGCCCTCTTTCTTCAGGGGGATCGATCTTCTGGTCAGCAATGATACGGGTCCCATGCATATTGCGGCGGCGGTGGGCACGAAGGTGGCGGGGATCTTCATGAGTGTGGCTTTTTTCGGTATCACGGGACCCTACGGTGACGGTCATATCGTCATCCAGTCCGCCTATCCCTGTTGTCCCTGTATTGATACGACCGTGTGCGCCAACCCGCTCTGCAGGGAAGGGGTTACCCCCGAGACGGTCTTTCAGGGGGTGCGGGTTGGGGTATATCCGGACGGTACTGATGCTGTCTGCGATGCGGGAACTGTCCTGTATCGTTCCTCCTTCCGGGACGACGGAACCATGCGGTTTGAACCCATTGGCGGCGGGGGCGACCGCTTTCCACCGTGGCTGGCTTCATTCACCCACGCGAAGGCGACAATCGGCCAGACCCTCTGGAACCGGTGGCTGGATATGGGCGACTGCGCCACCCCTGTCGGGTGTACGGACGATAAAGAACAACAAGCCGACATCATTGCTGATTTTTGGAATGCCTGCCACTCCTATAAAGCGATATATGCCCGGGGAATCCATGCGTGCCGGAAGATCCTGACGGAATTCTCCAAAAGAAATCCGGACGGGGGATCGATACGAAAGCTTGCGGATCAACTGTCCCGGGGTGAAGAGGAGATCCGGGATCTTGAGGGCCCGCTCCCCATCCTGAAAGAGATTCATGAATTGTGCATGTCCGAGGCCGAGCTCTGCAATTTTCCGAAACTCGCCCGGGAGTTTCTGAAAACGTACGAAACCATGGCCGGCACCATCCGTTCCTTTGAAGAGACACTCCGGGAAATTACTCCCGCCCCTGCCCGTTCCTGACTGGAAAGAATTTCCCTCCAGCCATTTTCGATGGCGGGTGTATCCGGTTATCAGCTTGATTTCAATAAAAAATCAAGGGCCACGACTGATGGCATGCTTGTTGCTAATTTTAAAGTTAATCTGAAAGTTAGATTAAAGTTTTCCCTGCTCAAAGCCGAAGAGAAGGCTGTCATGAAATAGATCGCAAAGGATGAGGAACGATATGGAGACAACAAGGGAATACAAGATACAGGATGTGAGCGAGCGGTTGCACCTTCCGGCTTCCACCATTCGCTATTGGGAGGGGGAGTTCGGCGGATTTATAACAACAAAAAAAACCCGTGGAAAACAGAGGCGATATACCGAACGCGCCATCGAACAACTCAGGCAGATCAGGGATCTGCTCCACGTGAAAAAGAAGAGCATTGCGGAGGCCCGGAAGCTTCTCAGGATCGGGAACGAGGATACGGGAAAAATCAACTGGGCAAAGCAAACCATTCTGTTGACCGGGGGGACCGGTTCCTTCGGCAAGCATTTCTGCACGGTCATGCTGGAGAAGTATCATCCGGAAGTCATTCGGGTTTACAGCCGCGATGAATTGAAACAGCATGAGATGCGCCAGGAATTTGGCGAGGACAGGATACGCTATTTTATCGGTGATGTGCGCGACGGCGACCGCCTGAAACGGGCCATGGAAGGGGTTGATATCGTGATTCACGCCGCGGCCCTCAAACAGGTGCCGGCATGCGAGTACAATCCCCTTGAGGCGGTAAAGACAAATATCCTCGGCGCGAAGAATGTCATCGATGCGGCCATCAACACGGGGGCCAAGAAGGTCGTGGCCCTGAGCACCGACAAGGCGGCCAACCCCGCGAATCTGTACGGAGCCACCAAGCTGTGCGCCGAGAAAATCTTCGTTCACGGCAATTCCTATTCAGGTCCCCGGGGAACCCGGTTCAGTTGCGTGCGGTATGGGAATGTCATCGGAAGCCGCGGCAGTGTCATCCCCGTCTTCAGAGAACAGATGAAATCCGGCAAAATTACCATCACCGACGAAAAAATGACGCGCTTCTGGATCACCCTGGACCAGGCTGTCGATCTGGTTGTCTCGGCCCTCTGTCACATGCAGGGGGGGGAAATATTCGTTCCCAATATCCCCAGCATGAAGATAACCGATCTTGCCACGGCGATTGCCCCGGAATGCGAGGTACAAACGATCGGCATCAGACCGGGCGAAAAGCTGCACGAAACCCTCATCACGGCGGAGGAAGGGAGAAACACGATTGCCTACAAAGGGATGTATGTCATCATGCCGGATCATTCATGGTGGAAGAGGCACAACTATGAAACGGGCCGGAAGGTTCCTGAAGGTTTTGTGTATTCAAGCAATCGGAACGATCACTGGCTCGATATCGAGGCCCTGAGAAAGATAACGCGGCCTTTGTCTTCGGGCAACGATGAGGCCATTGCCAATTTTGCTTCCACCATTCACCGCTTAAGTGAGAACGTCATTCTGGATATGATCGGCGCGGAAGAGAACCTGCCTTCTCCGGAGAAGGCTTTCGAGGCTCGGATCTAAGGGCGCGGCGGTGGAGAGAGGAGGTTTCATGAGAATGTCGGCCCATAGGAAAATGATGCCTTACGGGCATCAATGTATCGAGGAAGATGATATCGCCGCCGTTGTCGAGGTATTGAAATCAGACTGGCTGACGACGGGACCGCGGGTCAGAGAATTCGAGGAACAATTCGCGAGGCATGTCGGTTCCGGTGAGGCGGTGGCCGTCTCCAGCGGAACAGCGGCGCTTCATGCGGCGATGCACGCTATCGGCATTGGTCCCGGCGATGAGGTCATTCTTCCGCCCATGACCTTCGCCGCGACAGCCAATGCCGTCGTATTCCAGGGGGGAACCCCCGTTTTCGTCGATGTGCGGCCGGACACGCTCCTCATTGATCCGGAAAAAATCACGGCACAGATTACGGACCGTACGAAGGCCATTCTATGCGTCGATTACGCCGGACAACCCTGCGATTACGACGCGCTGAGATCCATTGCAAAGAGAAAGGGATTGATCCTCGTGGCGGATTCCTGTCACGCCCTGGGAGCCCGGTACAAGGGGCGTCCGGTCGGCTCCCTTGCCGACTTGACGGTCTTCAGCTTTCATCCGGTAAAACATATCACCACAGGTGAAGGGGGCATGGTCACGACGGATATGCCCGTGGCTGCGGAGCGCATGCGCGCCTTTCGCAACCATGGGATCACCACCGACCACAGCCAGCGGGAGAAACAGGGCTCCTGGTTCTACGAGATGGTGGACCTCGGCTATAACTACCGCCTCACCGAGCTTCAGTGCGCGCTGGGAATGAGCCAGTTGGGCAAGTCTTCCGCATGGCTGGAAAGACGGAGAGAGATTGCCGCGCGGTATGACGAGGCCTTCGCGCGCACTCCATCCGTCAAGCCCCTGCGGGTCAGTCAGGACGTATCGCACGCCTACCACCTCTATGTGGTCAGATTCGATCCCCGTGAATTGACGGCGGGGAGGGAAGAACTATTTACCGCCCTGCGCTCGGCGGGAATAGGCGTCAACGTCCATTACGTTCCGGTTCACCTGCATCCCTTCTACCGGGACCGGTTCGGAACGGGTCCCGGGCTGTGTCCCGTCGCCGAGGAGGCGTACGAAGAGATTATTTCACTGCCCATCTTCCCGGGGATGAGCGGACGGGATGTGGATAGTGTCGTCGAAGCGGTGCGGAACACGGTTGATACGTATGATCGCTTCCGCGTCAACAGGCGCAAAGGTCGCCGTTTTCATGAAACCGTGAATCCCGCATCGACTTCAACCTTCTCCTGCTGCAGGCATACGGTGGGAAATGGGTACTGACGTGGTCAGTAGTTTGGAAAAAGGTGAAAGGGTGTGTTTTTAAAGTGGGCGCTGTGATGGCGGGAAGACGGTTGGAAGATAAAACGCTCGTAATCAGGGCGGACGCGAACCCGCTGATCGGGACGGGGCATGTCATGCGGTGTCTGGCGCTGGCCCAGACCTGGAAGGATGCGGGCGGGCGCGTGGTCTTCGGGACGGCGCCGGACTCTCGACCGCTGGAAGCACGGCTTCGCCGCAATGCGGTTGATGTCACATATCTTTCCGAGACACCCGGGAGCGTTGACGATGCATCGCGGACGGTTGCCCTTGCCATGCGCGAGCGGGCGGCATGGATTGTGGTGGATGGGTATCAGTTCGGCGATGAATATCAGAAGCTCATCAAAGACGCGAGGCTGAAGATCCTTTTGATGGACGATTATGGCCATGCCGATCATTACTGGGCCGATCTGGTCTTGAATCAGAACATATACGCCCGGAGGGATCTGTATCCGAACAAAGAGG
Source organism: Syntrophaceae bacterium UBA6078 (assembly GCA_002428735.1). Lineage (GTDB taxonomy): Bacteria > Desulfobacterota > Syntrophia > Syntrophales > UBA2210 > UBA6078. Next base: position 47,477 of record DIXO01000020.1, read on the forward strand.
CATATACGCGCCTCCTCCTGGGGTCGCAATACGTGCTGTTGCGGCGGGAATTTTTGCGATGGTCCGGCTGGAAGCGGGAGATCAAGGAAAGGGCGTGTAATATATTGATCACCCTGGGCGGCTCCGATCCCGGCAATGGAACCCTGTCGGTTGTGAAGGCGCTGGACACGCTGGACAGCTTCGGCTGTGAAGTGAGAATCGTGACAGGACCGGCAAATCCCCATGCAGGAACGGTAGAAAAGGCAATTTCCCCGCGGAACATGCGTATCATGCAAAACGTCGATGATATGCCTGCTTTGATGGCGTGGGCCGATATGGCTGTTTCGGCGGGCGGGAGCACCTGCTGGGAGATGTGCTTTATGGGGCTTCCTTTTTTAACCGTCGTTCTCGCGGACAATCAGAAGGATATAGCGCGCGGCCTCGATGAGGAGGAACTCGCTGAAAATCTCGGGTGGCTCTCCGACCTGTCGGAAGACCGGATGGTGGAGCGGATATCCGATATGATCACCAACCGGGAAAAAAGGGAGAGATTCAGCGCCAGTGGGAGATTGCTGGTAGACGGACGGGGGGCTCTTCGAATCGTCCGGCATATTCTGGAGGGGCAGCCTTCGTTTCCCGTAAACGCGCGCCCTGCGGTGAGGGAGTGCATGCTCTAAAAAATAGGATAAGAGGAAATTATGTCGCATCTTGCCATCAATGGAGGAGAAAAAGTCAGGACACGACCCTTCCCCGCTTACAACATGATCGGGAAGGAAGAGGAAGAAGCGGTTGTGAAGGTCATGCGCTCCGGAATCCTCTCTCGATTTCTGGGGTCCTGGCATAGGGATTTTTACGGAGGACCCGCGGTGCAGGCCCTCGAAAGAGAATGGGCTGCATACTATAACGTCAAACATGCCATCGCGGTCAATTCGGCCACCTCCGGGCTCTATTGTGCCGTCGGAGCCACGGGCGCCGGGCCGGGGGATGAGATCATCGTCTCTCCCTATACCATGAGCGCTTCGGCCACCGCCGCCCTGGTCTATAACGCGATTCCCGTTTTTGCGGATATTGAAGAGGATTATTTCTGTCTGGATCCTGATTCCGTCGAGGAGAGAATCACGCCCCGGACGAAGGCCATCGTGGTGGTGGATATTTTCGGCCTTCCCTATGACGCCGAACGTATCAACTCGATTGCGGAAGACCACAACCTGACGGTTATTGAAGATGCCGCGCAGGCGCCGGGGGTGAAATCAAAAGGCAGATATGCGGGCACTCTTGGCCATATCGGGGTCTATTCCTTGAATTATCATAAACATATCCATTCAGGAGAGGGGGGAATCATCGTCACGGACGATGATGAACTGGCTGAGCGGATGCGCCTCATTCGGAACCATGCCGAAGCGGTTGTCGAACAGATGGGGCGGACCCATCTGGTGAATATGCTGGGTTTCAATTTCCGCATGACTGAAATTGAAGCCGCCATTGCCCGGGAACAGTTAAAAAAACTGGAGGGCATCATGGAAAACTGGCTGAACAATGTAACGTATCTGGAAGAAAAGCTGGCGGATATCCCCTGCCTCGTCATGCCCCGGGTCCGGCCGGGCTGTGAACATGCCTATTATGTGCACCCCGTCAAATTCCGAAGCGATGTGGCCGGCATATCCCGGGAGCGTTTTGTCGATGCCGTCAGGGCGGAGTTGCCACATTACGTGAACAGAGAAGGGGAGGGCGTCAAGATCGGCTGCGGGTATGTGCAGCCATTGTATCTCCAGCCCCTCTATCAGCAGAAAACAGTGTACGGTGACAAGGGATTCCCCTTTGTCGCTCCTTTTTACCATGAAGAGGTGAGGTATGAGAAAGGAATCTGCCCGGTCTGTGAAAAGATGTATGACACACAGCTCATCACCCATGAATTGATGCGCCCCTCCCTGAGCGGCGATGATCTGGACGACGTGGCGTCGGCCTTTGCGAAGGTCTGGAAATACCGGGGAGAATTGAAAGGGTGAATCATGACGGCAATGGGGAGAAGGCGGATCGGAACAGGCAAGCACGGCGGTACATCTTCTGATAGGGAGGACGGTGGCGGCGCCCGGCCACCTTGCCTATCGATCACCGTTCTCTCCGATAAAGAAAGCTGGATCAATGCGTACCTGCCGGACCTCGTGTCATCCCTGACACGAATGGGGCATGCCGTTGTCTGGAGACACAACCTTTCCCATGTCAGGAAGGGCGACATCGCCTTCTATCTGGGATGCGGACAGATCATTGCTCCCCCTGTCCTGGCGAGAAACAGGCACAATCTTGTTGTCCATGAGAGCGACCTGCCTCACGGGAAAGGGTGGTCCCCCCTGACATGGCAGATTCTCGATGGAAAGAACGAAATTCCCGTAACCCTGTTTGAGGCGGAAGAACGGGTGGACAGCGGAAGAATCTATCTCAGGGATGTGATGCGTTTTGACGGCACGGAACTGGTAGAAGACCTGAGAAAGAAACAGGCTGCATACACCATCAGGATGTGCCTCTCCTTTGTTCGAGGGTACCCGGGGATTGTCTCAAAGGGAAGGGATCAGTCGGGAAGAGCGTCGTATTACAGGAAGCGCGCACCGGAGGATTCGAGACTTGATCCGGACAAGACGATCCGGGAACAGTTCAATCTGTTGCGTGTGGTGGATAATGAACGCTATCCGGCCTATTTCGAACTGGATGGTCTGCGGTACACGCTTACCATACAGAGAGGGTAAGGAAATGGACCCGTTTATTGAAATGAACGGTCGTCGAATCGGGGTGGGCTGCCCCGCCTACATCGTTGCGGAAATGTCGGCCAACCATCATCAGGATTTTGATGAGGCGGTGAAAATCATTGAAGCCGCCAAGAGGGCCGGCGCGGATGCCGTGAAACTGCAAACCTTCACCCCGGACACCCATACCATTCAGTCGGACAAGGAATATTTCCGCGTCGGCGGGGGAACGCTGTGGGATGGGAAGACGCTGTATGATCTGTATCGCGGGGCATACATGCCCTGGGAATGGCAGCCCAGGCTGAAAGAGATTGCCAATGGCCGGGGATTGGATCTTTTTTCCGCCGCCGTGGACGGTACGGGGGTGGATTTTCTGGAGGAAATGGGTGTCCCCGTTCACAAGGTCACATCCTTTGAAATAACGGACCTGCCCCTCATTGAAAAAATGGGAAGGACCGGGAAACCGGTCATTATTTCAACCGGCATGGCTGAACTTTCGGAAATTGACGAAGCGGTCCGGGCGGCCCGCACGGCGGGTGCCCGTCAGATCGCCCTTCTCAAATGCAACAGCGCCTACCCTGCCCCGCCGGAAGAGATGAACCTGCGTACCATCCCGCACCTGGCGGAGGCCTTCGGAGTGCCGGTCGGGATCTCCGATCACACCATGGATATCGCCGTGCCGGTAGCCGCCGTGTCACTCGGAGCCTGCATCGTGGAAAAGCACTTTACCCTGTCCCGGAATATCCCGGGCCCGGACAGCACCTTCTCTCTTGAGCCTCACGAATTCAAGGCCATGGTCGAGGCGGTACGCACGGCCGAGAAGGCCCTGGGGACGGTGCATTACGGGGTCAGTGAGATTGAGGCACGGAGCCGCATCTTTCGCAGATCGTTGTTCGCGGTAAGGGATATAAAGGCCGGAGAGCGCTTTACGGACGGAAACATCCGGTCCATACGGCCGGGTCACGGATTGCCGGTTCGTCATGTCGGGGAGATCATCGGGCGCTATGCCAGCCGCGATATCGAGAGAGGGACGCCTCTCGCATGGGACCTCATAGGCGGGGGGGGTACATAGACTATGACGACTGTACTGATAACCGGGGCCGGCGGAGCGGCAATTCCCGGACTTATCAACCGGTTGCGAAGCGATGGGTACCGGGTTCTGGCCGCGGATATGGATCGACATGCCGTCGGGCTTTTTCTCGCGGACGCCGGGTTAATCATACCCCCCGGAGGGGCGCCCGGCTTTGTGCCGGCCCTTCGTCGGATCTGTCATGAGGAGAACGTTGAAGTCGTCGTACCCCTTGTGGATGAAGAATTGGCGCCTGTCTGGGAGCTTGCCGGTGACGGCGTGCACATCATGTTGCCCAGACGAGAATTTATCTCCCTTTGCCTGGATAAATACGCACTCGCGAAGCGATTAGCCGTATGCGATATCAGGGCACCCCACACCAGACTTGCGAGCGAAGGTGTTGGCGCCGCGATGCGGTTTCCCCTGGTGGTGAAACCGCGGACGGGCAGAGGCAGCCGCGGGGTAGAACTGCTGGACTCGAACGAGGCATTACGGTCGTATCTCGGCGGCAGTCCCTATGGGGAGGATAAACTGATTCTCCAGGAATATATCAGTGGCCCCGAGTTTACGGTCTCCGTTGTCGCCTGGCGGGACGGGGAGGTGCAGGCGGTTGTTCCCAAAGAGGTCATCAGCAAACGGGGGATAACCCGCCTGGCCGTTACCAGGCGGAACGACAGGATCGATCGGCTGTGCAGAGACATACAGTCCCGTCTGCGCGCGGACGGTCCCTTTAATGTGCAGTTGCGAATCGATGAGAAGAGCGGAGAGCCGGTTCCTTTTGAGATCAATCCGCGATTCTCGACGACCGTTTCGCTGACCATTGCGGCGGGCATCGATGAACTGGGAGGGCTTATCAGGCAGGCGGTGAGCGGAAGCAATTCCTGTCGCTTTGATCAATGGCGCGAAGGTGTTGTTCTGATCCGTCAGACCCTTGATGAATTTGTCGCCGAATCTGATTTTAACGCCCGCAACGATCACATACGGGGAGTGCAACGGCAATGATTCTTGTCACGGGTGCGGGCGGTTTTCTGGGACGTCATCTTGTTGCCCATTCGCTGGCTGCGGGGGCGGATGTGGTGCCGCTGTATCGAAGCGTGAAAATGAAGATCGAGAAACAGAGATGGGAAGCCGACCTGACAAATCCACAGCACATGCAGGGACTGAAAGAATATGTCCAGACCCCGCATACGATTGTTCATCTTGCCGGTCGTATCGAGATTTCTCTCGTGCCGAATCCCCTGTCTGTCTCCCTGCCCCCTGTGGCCGGGTCGGAAGATATTTCATCCATCTATTCGGCGAACGTCACTTCGACGGCACATCTCCTCCAGTATTGTCTTCAGAAGGGAGTGAAGCATCTTATATTCGCCTCTTCGCAGACGGTTTACGGCATGCCGGCCTGTGAGGTGATTACCGAAGAGACACGCTGTGAACCGCTCGAACATTATGCGGCCAGCAAACTGTGCGCAGAGCACCTGCTGGAAATCGGCGCGCGTCAGGGCCTCACCGTCACGGTGCTCCGGTTCCCCGGTCTGTACGGGGGAGATCGAAGGGAAGGGGTTGTGTATGGATTTTGCAGATCCGCTTTGGAGCGGAGGAGCATCGAGGTGAAAACGGACATTCCTCTGCCCATTGATGTCATCCATGTCAGTGATGTGGTGGACGCCATTGAAAAGGCGATATCTCTTAAGGGGCATGAGTGGCATTGCCTGAATATTGCCACCGGTGAAGCATGCAGCCTGCATATACTCGCGGATTCCATTGCGGGGCTTGTTCCGGGATGCACGGCGCATGTGTCCGGCGTACCGCAGCCGATAGTGAGGATGGATTCTTCAAAGGCGCGTTCCGTCCTGGGGTGGCGGGCTGTGTCTCGTCGCGAAAGGCTCTCAGCAATGATAAAAAATGTAGAAAACGAGTTCAGAGCACCTGAACACAAGGAGGCATGGCATGCCTGAAAAAATAATAGAAAAGTTTCAACGCAGTGACAAGATGTACTTATCAAAACGCCGTGATCTGGCGGAGAAACTGGAAATTCCCGAGCTCTGGAAAATTATCGACCACTTCGGCCTTTACACGGGGGTACAGACCCTCGGCCACAGCCTTGCCGTCTTTGAAATAATGAAGCGGTGCATCACCATTCCCGGGCATCTGGTCGAGTTCGGCTGCTGGAACGGGGCCAACCTGATGTTTATGGCAAAGGTGCTCCAACTGCTTCAACCCAATACCTATAAACATGTTTATGGATTCGACAGTTTTGAAGGGCTCCAGACATTTGCGGCAGAGGATGGAAATAGTCGGGGCTCTTCCGGCAAATACAGAGGCAACGAGGCGGTTCTGAGAGCCATCATTGATTTTTTTGATATGGATGAATGGGTCCATATCGTTAAAGGAAACGCACTGGAAACCATCCCGCAGTTTGAAAAAGACAATCCCCATATCCTGTTTTCTCTCGCGTATATAGACTTTGATCTCTACGAGCCGTGCAGGGTCGCGCTCGAATACGCGGCGCAGCGGATGGCCCCCGGTGGAATCATCGTTTTTGACGAGGCGCTGACGCATTTATGGCCCGGAGAGGGGCAGGTCCTTGTGGAGTTTCTTGCTGAAAAGGGGGCCGGTGAATATGCCATGCATACTGTTCCCTTTGCGCGTCAGCCGACGGCATATCTCGTAAAGAAATGATTCAAGAACTTGCTGAGATTGTTTGTGATATCGGAATACTGCTCTTGAAATGGCGCGATGCCGGGATATGCGAAGGACGATGGCAAGGCACCCAGTTCAAGGCCCGCGCGGACCGCATGGCCCATCGCGCCCTCTCGGAAGAACTGATGAAGATTGCCCCCGCGATCCCCATAGTCAGTGAGGAGGATGAAGCGTCCATACAGGGGAAGCGGCCCGACTGCTACTGGCTTATTGATCCCATCGACGGTACGGCCAGCTTCGTCGGCGGTTTCCCGGGCTTTGTTACACAGGCGGCGCTGATGAAAGACGGATGCCCCTCCGTGGCCGCCATCTACGCCCCGGTCTCCGACTCGCTCTATCTAGCAGAAAGAAGAGGCGGCGCTACCCTGAACGGTCGGCCCCTTTCTCTTACCGGAGACGGGAAACCGGCAATACTGATCGACAACTACCCCGAACCACGGGGAGTGACGCGGGCCGTCTATGAAGATCTGAACTTTCGCCGATACATCGAGTGCGGGAGCATCTCTCTGAAGATATGCAGAATCGCTGATGGAACGGCTGATCTGTTCTTCAAGGACGTCATCGTGCGGGACTGGGATGTGGCCGCCCCGCAACTGGTCCTCGAAGAAGCGGGCGGCATTCTGCGGGATTGCCGCGGCAGGAAGATACGGTTTGACGGTAATAACACGCAGTACGAGGGTCTCGTAGCGGCTTCGACCCACAGTGGGTGCCGCTCCGTCGTGTCCTGGTATGAAACCTTTCAAAGAAAGGAGCTGTGTCATGGATGTGCTGATAGTTGCCGCTCATCCTGACGATGAAGTCCTCGGCTGCGGGGGCACTGTTGCCAGGATGGTTCGGGAAGAAAACTCGGTCTATATCGCTATCCTGGGCGAGGGGATTACCTCCCGTTATGACGAGAGGGAACGGGCCGATCGTGGACTGGTCGACGCGCTTCACGCCCGCAGCCGGCAGGCGGCTGGACTCCTGGGCGCCTCCGAACTCTTCACACACAATCTGCCGGACAACCGCTTTGATACCGTGCCGCTGCTGGATGTCGTAAAAATTGTCGAAGGGCTGATAGAGTCGCTGAAGCCGGAGGTTATTTATACCCATCATGGGGGTGACCTGAACATAGACCATCAGGTGGTGCACCGGGCCGTCCTGACCGCTTCGCGCCCCCTGGCCGACTGCCCCGTGAAACGGCTGTATGCCTTTGAGGTGCCTTCTTCAACGGAGTGGTCTTTCGGTCAGTTGCAGCCGGTTTTCAGACCGAACGTATTGACGGATATCAGCGCCACACTGGAAACGAAGATCGAGGCGATGGGACTGTACGGAGACGAGGCGCGCCCGTTTCCTCATCCGCGCTCGCCTGAGGCGCTGAGGGCAATCGCGCGAAAATGGGGGAGTGTTGCGGGGATGGAGGCCGCGGAGGCCTTTGAACTGATCAGGGAGGTTCGTTGATGGCGGCGAAGACGTACCGGGCGGCTCTTGTGGGTCTGGGAAACATCGCGTGGCGCTTTGATCGACAGGTGACCTGTGGATACAGTCTCACCCATGCCTCCGCTTACGAACACAACCCCGGGACCGTTCTTGCGGGTGGGTGTTCCCCCGACAGGGAGGATCGCGCCGCCTTCGAAAAAACCTGCGGGATACGGGCGGTGGACACCCTGGAGTCTTTGCTTGAGACGGCGAAGCCGGAAATCGTCAGCATCTGTTCTCCGTCGGCATTGCACTTCGAACAGGTTGCCTATTGCCTTGATCGGAAGGTTCCCATGATCTGGCTCGAAAAGCCGCCGGCATCATCAGCCGGAGAGATTGATCGTCTCATTGAAAAGATGATGGAGAGGGGCAAAGCCAGCACGGTCCTGGTCAATTATCACAGACGGTATGATCCCCATTTCCGGCAGATGAGAGAACTCTATCTGAAAGAGACACTGGGGACATGCCGGCTCATTCAGATAACCTACTCGAGAGGCCTGGAACTGAACGGCTCGCACATCCTGGACATGCTCTTCTTTATCGTTGGGGAAGGCGCGGGATACGAAATACAGTGGGTTTCTTCCGCCGGTGGTCTGGAGAATCCGAGTTTTGGTCTGGCTCTCGAATCCGGCGTTCAGGTCGTTGTCTCCGGAGTCACCCTGCCGTATCACTGCGTTGATATCTCGCTCACCTGCGAAGAGGGGAGGGTTTCGATCCTCCACGGGGGGATGACTCCACTGGTGGAAGAACGGGTTGAGCATGAACTGTTTCCCGGTTTTTACCGGCTCAGAAAGAGTGAGAAGGAATATTTTGTGTCCTGCGGTCAGGCCAACGGCATGGAGGGTGTTCTGGAAGATTTAATCCGTTCTTACGAACAGGGGGTCGCCACACAGAGCAGTCTCCAGTCCGCGAGGAAAACGCAGGAATTGATCGACAGGATCAGATCAAGCCAGAGGAAGCAGGTTTCGTGAAAGCCTTGTTTGTATCAGGAGATGTGGGGGGAGCGCGGGCATTGCTCCCCGTGATGGGTGCCTGTGAAAGACACTCCTTCCCCTTTGCCGTGTGCAGACACGGGCACATTGTAACAGAAGCGCCGGAGCGCTGGGAATGGATTCATCCGGACGGCACGGCCGATATGAGGAATTTCTTCGCAGAAAACGGTGTCGGCGTACTGGTATTTGCAACCAGCTCGAAGGACACGACTGCTTTGACGCTGGCGCGGCGCGCCGGTGAATGTCTCATCCCCACCATCCACGTGCTCGACAACTGGACAAGCTACGCCCTCCGCATGCGAATGGACGGTCTCCCGCCCTTTGTGCCCGATGTCTATACGGTCATCGACGATCTTTCACGGAGAGAAGCCGAAGAAGACGGCGTGGACGGGTCCGTACTGTATGTAACGGGCCAGCCGGCGCTGGCATCCCTGGCGGAGGAATACCGCGTGTGGCTAAACAGTGGAGTCGGGAACGTATCCCACCGGGCCGCGTCCCGTTCGGGCAAACGGGTGATGGCCTTCATATCCGAGCCCGTGACGCACGATCAGGGGGCCACGTCCGCATCCTCCCGGTACCGGGGGTATACGGAAAAAGAGGTCCTCTCCCTCTTTTGTCAAACCATGCAGCCCTCTGCCGATAGCGTACAGATCATGGTGCTTCCCCATCCGCGGGAGGACCGGGAAGAGCTCTCCCGGCACTGGGAGTCCTCGCGGGGTGTGCTGGAGGGGGAAATCGCGTCGGTTGACCGGGGGCGGAAAGCGATCTTTGGGGCGGACGCAGTGGTCGGCATGGCCTCCCTTCTTCTGTACGAGGCATGGCTTCTTGGAAAACCGGTCATGAGCCTCCAGCCCGGGCTGCGGGTCAAACCGCTCCGGATGCTCGCACGCAGGGAAGGGGTCTTGTTCATAGATACCTATGAAAACACGGCCGACAGGGTAAAGAAATGGATTTCATCGATACGGTTCGGCGCGCGCCATTCCCCGTTGCCGGAATTGCGGTTGCATGAAAAAGCGCCTGAGGACGTGTTCAGACTGATTGAACGATATGCAAAACAAAAGAAAACCCACAGAATGAGGAGCCAATCATGAATGTAGCTGTTATCCCCGCCAGGGGCGGATCCAAGCGGGTGCCGAACAAGAACATGAAATTGTTCGCGGGAAAGCCCATCATCGCCTATTCCATTGAGGCGGCACATGAGTCCGGGGTGTTTGACAGGATTATCGTCTCCACCGATTCCGGGGAGATCGCCCGCGTGGCCCGCGAATGCGGGGCTGAAACGCCGTTCCTGCGCCCGGCGGAGCTGTCGGGCGATTTTACCCCCACCGCGCCGGTGCTGCTGCACGCCCTGGAATGGCTTCGCGAAAACGGGTTCAATCCGGCATACCTTTGCTGTATCTACGCCACCGCGCCCTTCATCCGGCCGGAATATATCAGGCAGGGTCTTGAGCTGGTCATGGGGGATGGGGTGACATCCGCCTTTTCCGTCACCACCTTTCCCTTTCCCATCTTCAGGGCGCTCCGGATCACGGAAAGCGGCGCCGTCACGATGTACTGGCCGGAGTATGAGATGGCGCGATCCAATGATCTGGAGGAAGCGTACCATGACGCGGGTCAGTTCTACTGGCTCGACTGTCCCCTGTTCCAAAAGGAACAGAAGTTGTACGGCAGTCATTCCATGCCGGTTATTCTCCCCCGCTATCTCGTCCAGGATATCGACACGCCCGAGGACTGGGAAACCGCGGAGAGGATGTTCGCGGCAATGAATGGAAACGGCCAACCATGCGACGGGAGAAGCGCATAATGGCGACATCGCCCGATATACGGACGCCCCGTCTGCTGATCACGGCCTTCAGCGAACGGTATCTGAGCCCGCGCTACGTCGGGTGGCTCAATAATCCCGATGTGACGCGCTTCAGCGAACAACGCCACAGAACGCATACCATGGAATCATGCAGGGCCTACCTCGAATCGTTTGCGCATACGCCGAACTATTTCTGGGCCCTCCTGGAGACCGGCCGCGATTTTCTGCATATCGGCAACGTCAATGCCTATGTCGATTCCGCAAACGGGACTGCCGATGCAGGTATTCTCATAGGCGAGATGAGCGTGTGGGGGAAAGGCTACGCGGTGGAGGCCTTCGAGGCTGTGATCGGTTACCTGATTGAAGAGCGGGGGATTCGAAAGGTCACGGCCGGGACGCTCCTGGCGAACGCCCGGATGGTGAAGGTGATGGAGAAAGCGGGAATGATCGAAGACGGGATCAGAAAACGCCAGTACCTGTGGAACGGCACGGAAGCGGACGCGATCCACATGGCTGTCTTCAGGAATCAATGGGCCGGAAAAAGTAACAAATTAAAATAGATTGGCACGTATATTGCGTACGTATCGGAGGCAGTGGGCGGATGCCGACCACCGGACGCGCGATTTCATAAAGGATCGTAGGAATGAATAAACCTCTTCAGGAAATGCTTTCCATCTGTATCGTTGGAGATGTCGCTTCCCCCGGTATGGCGGAGTGCGTTGCGGGGGCTCAGGCACTAACGGACAGGATTTTCTTTTTAAATCCTGACGGAAGCACGGGTAATGAACCGGGCGGATCGGAAGACGGCCCCATTCCCGTAGACAGAAAGTCTCTCCCCTCCGCCATAGAAACCGAATGGGTACTGTTTCTCACGGGAGACGACGTCATAGGGGTTTCATCCCCTGAAGAACTCCGCCGGACCCTGAGCGATACCGGGCCCCGGGGATATCTTGTCTGCGTGAAAGACGGAACGGTCACGGATTCTCTCCGGGAATTCCCGTTTATCGGCAATCTCGGTCAATTTGAAACAATGGGCAATCAGGCCTTCGTGACACGGCTTGAATGGAGACTGGCCGGAAAGGACAGGGCCGGCGATTGCCTGGATACGCTCCTTGGTGACGCCGGGGAGGAACGTTTCCCTATCACTATCACTCATATAGCCGGCGGGTTTCACCTGTTCAGAGGGATGCGGGAAATACCGCCAGTTCGGGAAGAGGATGGCGATCATGACATGCGCCACCTCAAGGGTGAGATCTATTACGGACCGTTTCCCGGTGAAGGTCTGGACGAGTTGAGCAGCGCGTACATAGGATTCAGGGTATTGCACGAGCGGTATCTCGAGAGCTTCCTGGAAAGCGCCGACCATGGATTCGGCATAGACGGCATGTATCTGCCCATGATCGATCACCTCTGCAGGAAAGGGAATTTTGATGGTGCGCGATCCCTTTTCGAGAGGTGGCTGAAAAATCGCACGGGCGATGAAACGGTGGGGCTGTGCAGGGTCGGGGGCTTTGTGTACAGCCATCTCCTCATGCTGGACGAGGCGATCGCCTGGTACGGGAAATCGAACGATCTGTCCGCCGATCCCTCCATTACGGCGCTCCTGGGGGAACTGTACCTCATCAAAGGCGACCGGGAACAATCGAGACAGCTTCTCAGGCAATCGATTGCGGTAAAGCCGAGCGAGTTTCATGAGCGGTTGCTTGCCACTATCGCCTCCGAAGAATGGAAACCATCCACCCTGAGCCTCTGCATGATAGCGCGGGACGAGGAAAAAACGATCGGCACGGCCCTCGATTCCGTATCAGGTATTGTTGATGAAATCGTTGTCCTGGATACAGGGTCATCGGACCGGACAGGGGAGATTGCCGGCGCCTACGGCGCGCGGGTGATCGAATCACACTGGCAGGATGATTTTTCAGCCGCGAGAAACGAGGCCCTGCGCGAAGCGAGGGGAGATTACATCCTGTTTCTCGACGCCGATGAATACATCGATCCCGGCGACCGGCTGGGGCTGGCTCTGTTGAAACAGCTTCTTCCGCAGGACCGCGATACCGTTTACCGGGTCACGGTGAAAGCGGACGAGAAGCTGCAGGAATTGTCGGTGTCGCTCCTGAATAATCTCATGAAGGAGCAGTATGTGTCACACCAGGTAAGAGTGTTTCCGCGGACGGACAGGCTCTTCTTTGCAGGCCCCGCCTTTGAGTCTCTGGATTCTTCCCTGGGGAACACAGGCATGAAGGTGAAAGACGCGTCGTTGTTTCACATCATTCATGGAAGAGAAAACGGGGCATTCAGAGACGAAAGGATGGTCCCCGCCGTCAGAAAAAGCCTCGGTTCCGCTGTGGCTTCCCCGGCCTTTCTGAAAGGAGGGCTGTTTTTTCTGAAACGGGGCGATCTCGACCAGGCCTATCCGTGGTTTCAAAACGCCAGGCACATGGAACCCCATTTCGCGGTCAAAATCGCGAAGCTCTACACAAGCCAGCACCGGTATGAATATGCCGAATCAATCATACAAAAAGCCCTGAATCAATTTCCTGATTCCCTTGAGCTTGTTGTGGCGCTGGCGGAGGTATACTTCAAGGATGAACGGTATGCCGATGTCAACGCCCTCCTGCGAGAGAGAATCGATCCGGATGATACGAATGCAGTGAATCTCGAATCAATTGCAGACGCCTTCTACCACAACGGCATCTCGCTCCTGGAGACGGGGGAGATTGCCGAAGGAATCCCCTGTATCGCCGCTGCGCTGGAAAAAGACCCTCTGGATGCGCGATACCGGATCGCCGGCCTCTACGCCCTTGCCAGATCGGAACAATGGGATCAGTTCCTCGATGCGGCCGAACAGATCGTGGGCCAGGAAGGTATAGAGATAGATTTTGAAATCAGAGACTTTGCCGATATCGGCCGCCTTGTTTTCAAGGTGCTCCAGCGTCTTGCCGGAGACAAAAGGGAGGATGCGGTATGGATCTGCAGGAAGATGCTCACCTATCTGATTCGGACAAAGATCGCTGAAAAAGGGGAAATCGACAGGATGCAACGGATCATGGAAGAAACGGATCGGATGATTTCCTGTATGGGGACATAACGCGATGAACAGAAAAGATATCTTCGAAAAGAATCTCTCGGCCCTCGCTGAGAGAAACCCGCGACTGGCCGGAAAAGTCCGGGACGCGCGAGGAAACGGCCATGGTCATCTGCTCGAGGGGAAGGAGGGGTGCCCGCCCAATCTGCTCGTGGAACATGACGGTGCGCGTATTCTTTTTTATGACGCGGAGGATCCTCTTCGATATTCCCGCGAGTATCTGGAAGGATTGAACGTCAAATACGCCCCCTTTGTTTTCTTCATGGGGTTCGGACTCGGGTACCATCTGGAGCAGTTCGCGACGCGGTTCAGCAATGAATGGGGGACGAAGGAGATCGTCATTTACGAAAAGGAGATCGAGTTGTTCCGGCTTGCTCTGCACGTGGGCGACTATGGAACCGTTCTCAGGCATCCCCATATCCATTTCTTTGTGGGGGATGATCCGGAAGACAGCCATGTCCTGCTCTCTTCCGATATCCTGATACGGGACCGTTACGCCCTTCGCTCCATCAAGGTCATTCCCCTGCCCCCAAGCGTCAGCCTCCATAGATCGTACTATCTCAAGGCCGCCCGGACCATAAAAAAGGCGGCCGTTACTGTCATGGTAAACGTGGGCAATGATTCCTTTGACTCCCTGGTCGGGTTGGAACATACCTTTGCAAATATACAACATATCTTTTCCAATCCCGGCATCAACAGCCTGTACGGAAAATTCAAAGGGAAACCGGGCGTCCTGGTGGCTGCCGGCCCCTCTCTCAAGAAAAACGTGCATCTCCTGAAAGGACTGGAAGACAGGGCCCTCATCATGAGTTGCGACGCGACACTCCTGCCCCTGATGAAAAAAGGGATTCAGCCCCACCTGGTGACCTCTCTTGAGCGGTCGCCCGAGGTTCTTCTCCACTACGCGAAAATTCACGATTTCAAGAATACCTATGCGGTCACCCTCCCCATCCAGACGCCTGAATCGGTGGAGGCCTTCACGGGAAGGAAGTTCATTGCCTACCGGAAATATTCTTATTTCGACTGGTTCGAGAAGGATAAGGGCTCCCTGGTGGTCGGGCATTCCGTGGCCAATCTTGCCTTCAAGATACTGATGCACCTTGCATGCGATCCGATCATACTGATCGGACAGGATCTGGCCTATGCCCGTGAGGGGGATTCCCACATCGGCGGGGTTGTGGGCAGAAACCGTGACAATATCTTTGAATATGAGTCCGTCGAACTGGAGGGCAATGACGGCAGGCCCGTCAAGTCAATGAAATACTGGGAGCTCTTCAAGCTGGAGTATGAGGAGGATATCCATTCCTACGACGGAACCTGCGTCAATGCCACCGAGGGGGGCGCAAAGATAAGAGGCGCCAAAATAATGACATTCGCGGACGCCATTGGTACCTATTGCCGGCAGTCATACAACCCTCAGGCAATACTTGATGAAACCTACCATCAGTTTGCGATCGAGTCCGATATACAGAAAGAGATGGATGAAATCCTTGTCAAGGCCGTCGATACCCGGGAAACCGTTGAACGGGCAATCCGTGATTTCGAGACGGCGCTGAAAGAGGCGCGGCTGGTGGAAGAGGAGGTTATCCGCCCGTCCCTGGAGGGAGCGCCCTGTTCCGATGAAGGGAAGGAACGTCTCCTGTCCATTGAGAAAAAATGGCTTACCCTGGGCGCATCCCTTCAAGGTCACAAAAATCTGTACGCGATTACGGCGCAGACCCTTCAGGCCTATGATCTGTGGCTGGCCAGCGAGCTGTCCTTCCTCAAGGACATCTACACAAACAGCACCTTCTTATCCATGGCGCGGGTCAGAAAGATGACGGACTGGTTCGCCGTTATCGGGAGTCTCCTTGTCTTCACCAGGAACGTCCTCGGCGATGCCGCGATAACGCTGAAGAGAGGGACGGAGGCGGTTCAATAGGGGGAAGGCATCCTGCCTCGTCGCTTCTGAAACGCGTATCCGGGGAAACAGATGAATGAAGCGGACCACATCTATGAGGAAAATATGCAGGTTCTTACGGCGAGGTGGCCTCTCCTTGCGGACAGAGTCCGAGGGCACAGGGCTGAATTGTCGTGGGAAATGTTTCCCGCCCGCAACGGACAGGTAACGGCGCGGAAGGTCCTGGAAGAAGGCCTCGTCAGACACATCCACAGCCGGTATGATCCGGAAAAGGCGGCCCTTCGATGGGCCGGTCTCGCTCCTCGAGACGCTGATACACTGGCGGTTCTCGGATTCGGCCTCGGGTATCACGCCGTGGCCGTAAGAAGAATGCATCATGACGGTCCCCTCGTTATCATCGAAGCGGACCGGGGGCTGTTTCACCTCGCCCTGCGATCGGTTCCCCTGACATCCCTCCTGAACGATCCGCGCACCCATCTCTTCGTTCAAGAGAGCAGCGACAGCATCGAGGAATTTCTGGATGATCTGAATCCCGGTTCGCTCGGGTATCTCCCCTATTTCCCCGTAACCGATCTCTATCCGGAATACTACGGGCCTGTCCGGGACCTCCTGGAAAAGCGGATCTTCGAATGCCGCCTGCGGGACGAACCGGCTCTCGGCCGGGAGATCGGAGAACTGCTCCAGGAGACCATAGGGTGAGGCTCAAGAGGACATGAACATACTGGTCATACGCACCCACCGGTTAGGGGATATCCTGCAACTCACCCCCATGATCGGGGGGCTGAAAAGGAGCTATCCCGACAGTACGATCTACTTTCTGACCGGGAAGGATTATGCGCCGCTGCTCGAAGGAAATCCAGCCGTCGACGCCATCATCCCCTTCCCCGAGAAGGAGTATCGATACGCGCTGAAGAACGAACCGGACGGGTATCCCTCCCTGTTCAACGCATGCCATGACCTGATCGGTGAACTGAGGCGGATACGATTCGATCTGATCGTCAACCGTCAGTACGAATGGGGGGCGCGTTTCGCTTCCCTTGCGGGCGCTTCTCGCATAGCAGGCGGCGCATATTCCCCGGAAAGAGGGTTCTATTTCGACGATCAGCCGTCGCAGGATCTTGTTGATGCGATCAAGGGTGATCGGAAAAAAAACAGACGGAACCTCGTTGACTGGGCCTGCCGGATAGCCGGACTGCCTCCGGAAGGTCACACACGGATGTATCTGCCTCTTGGTCCTTTGGACCGCAGGGAAGCCCAGCGGCTTATCAACGACTCTCGCTCCGACAGCACACGCCCCATCGTCGCTGTTCAGGCGGGCGCGGCCAGAACCTTCCGTCAATGGGGGGCGGATAATTTTGCGGAAGTGATCGACCGGCTGATCCATGAGAAAGGGAGGAGGGTGGTTCTCATGGGAAGCGAGGACGAACGGGATCTGTTCACCGGCCGGGGGATCGGTATCGGCGGGGAGGAACGGAATCTCATCAATCTCATGGGGGAAACCTCCCTGAAGACGACGGGGGCCGTCCTCGAGCGGTGCGAGGTCCTCATCACCGGGGACACGGGCCCCATGCACATGGCGGCCGCCGTGGGCACCCCCGTTCTCTCCCTCTTTTTCGGGACCGCCTATCCCTGGGAGACCGGTCCCTACGGATACGGCCATTTCATCCTCTATGCCGATCTTCCCTGCGCCCCCTGTTTCGATCCCTCCCGGTGCGAACGGGGCCATCTCTGCAAGGGTATGATCACTCCTTCGGTTGTCATGGCGGCCTTCGAGACATTCGACGCCTTCCGGCGTGGCGACCCCGTCGGCTGGGAATGCCCCGATCCGTCCGTGAGACTCTTTGTGACGTCCCGCGACACCGGGGGGGAGCAGGTTCTTGTCCCCCCGGAACAGCTCGCGGGCGGCATGCCGGAGCGCGGGCTGTGTATTGATGATGGCCCTGACGGAGAATATCTTCCGGCGATTCTCCGCGCCCGGGGGGAGGAGATCATCCGCTCTTTTATGGAGGGGGAGAGCGAAAGGGGCTTCACGGACTTTGCCGCATACCTGGAAGAGTGGCTTGCCCTGAGAAAAACCGCCCCGTCCCTCGGGGACGAAGGACTCAAATCGACGGGGGAACTCATCAACGCCTGTCTGGAGGCGCTGCGAAGCAGGGACACGGTGGCCCTCATAGACGCCATCGAGTACGGATTCAACCCGCGGCTCGAACAATCTTCCCACAAATCTTTTAACGCAAATCACCTCTAAAGTTTCTTTCCTCTTTGTCCGATAACCCAACCAGAAGTCAGAAAAAAACTCATCAATCTTGAAAGAAAGGAGGGATGACAGAAGAGGCACACGGACGGCCCCTCGCGGGGTGTCCGGACTTCGATGAGACGGCACGGATGCCACAGCGGGCCACGAGCCCACAAAAAACAAACAATCAAGGAGGATTGAATCATGGGTTTCAGAATTCAGAATAACGTAGCGGCAATGAACGCGCATCGCTGGCTTTCCACCAATGACGCGTCGATGAACAAATCATTGGAACGACTTTCATCCGGTTACCGGATCAACAGGGCGGCTGATGATGCCGCCGGTCTTGCTATTTCATCCAACTTCAGGGCGAATATAGCCAGTTTCAAGGTCGCTTCCCGGAATACCTCGGAGGCGGGCGCCCTTCTGCAGGTTGCTGAAGGCGGTATGGAACAGATCGAAAACATGCTCGTCCGGCTCAAAGAGCTGGCAACCCAGGCCGCGTCGGCCAACGTGGGTTCCACCGAGCGGGCGAAGATCAATTCGGAGGGGAACGCGCTCATCTCGGAAATCGACCGGATCGCCAACTCCACCAAGTATGGAAGCACGACACTGCTTGACGGGACCTTTGGTTCCTCGAAAGCGGGCACCGTGGGAGTCGGAAGCGAAGACGGGATGATCGGCAGCACGAATAACGCCTACACGGTTGCAGGCGGTACGGATGTGATGTCCGCGGCGACCGTTGTTGCCATCGGCAGCGGCATGGCGGAAGCGACCACATGGTACTTCGGCGTCAATTCGGAGGGCGATACCCTCTATCTCGCGAACGCCGCGACCTATTCACAGTCGACGCTGATAGAGAGCTACACGGGGACGATCAATGCCGCCAACAGCGCGGTGGCCTTCGAAAACCTCGGTATGACCATCGCGATTACCGGCACTGTAACGGGGATTGCCAATACCAACTCGGACAACGAGTGCACATTCGACAGTTCCGTGACCCTGAAGCGGACGGGCCTCACCTCTCTTGTCGTTGAAGGCGCCGCCACGGGTACGTACACCTTCTCCGTTGGTGCTGCGAACACGCTGACCCTGAGCGACGGCACCACGACGGAGACTATCGACTATGTCGCCGATACGACCCATACCTTCAGCGCCCTGGGCATCTCGTTCTCCCTGAGCAGCGCGACGGAAGGATATGACGACAACGACCTCGAAGGAATGACCATCACGGTCACGGATACCGGTTCATCCGGTTCCACCTTCCAGATCGGCGCGGAGAATAACACCAACAACCGGATCGCCATCACCATCAGCGATACCACGACAGGATCGGCGGGGCTGAATCTCAGCATGGATCAGCTCGATACCGCCTCCGAGGCGCAGACCATGCTCACCACGATCAACAGCGCCGTGAGCACGCTCTCCGACAGACGGGGCGATATCGGTGCCTACATGAACCGGCTGACCTACGCCGCGGCGAACCTTGCGGCGACGATCGAGAACACCCAGTCCGCCGAATCGCTCATTCGCGACGTGGATATGGCCTCGGAGATGACCTCGTTCACCAAGAACCAGATCCTCCTGCAGGCGGGTACCGCAATGCTCGCCCAGGCCAACATGGCGCCTCAGATGGTACTGTCCCTGTTCGGATAGTCCGTCAGAGGGTTTATCAACCTTTAACCGGGAAGCCCGTCCCCTTCGGGGGGCGGGCTTTCTCGTTATGCGCTGACAAACATCCTCGGTACCCGGCGACTCTCGCTTTCGAAACATGGCAGATATCTTGCTATTTTGACGGGGTGGGAGAACACAAAAAAGGCGTGTTTTGGAAGAGCGGGACGGCTTTGCCGGGAAGTATTTGTTATCGTTAGCACATTAATTTTTATTTCCCTCAAATATCCGACACGTCCACCCTAAAGTTCAGGGCAATATTTTCCGATACTACCGGTAGGATGGGCAGGGAATGCCCGCACGTACAAGGAGGACTTAGAGGATGTCGAGCACCAATCTGATCAGCGGTCTCGCCAGCGGCTTCGACTGGAGAAGCGTGATCGATGAACTGATGACTATAGAGTACCGGCGCGTCGATCTCTTGACGGACCAGAAACAGGAGTACGAGGACCACTTGAGCGAGTGGCAGAGCGTGAACACCATGCTCCTCTCCCTCAAAACAGCGGCCGGCTCGCTGGCCACCGAGGATGCCTTCAACCTCTTCACATCCTCCACCACCACGAACACGACGACCACCGCAGCCAGCCTTCTCACGGTTTCGACCTCCTCGACCGCCTCCGCCGGGACGTACAATATCAAGGTCAACAACCTCGCCGAGGCGGAGAAGATCTCATCCGCCGGGTACACCTCCACCACCACGGCCCTGTCTCTGTCGGGCGATATTCTCATATCGGGGCAGGTGGTGCAGATCACCGCCACCGATACCCTGGCGAATATCAAGGACAAGATCAACGCCCTGAACGAGGGGGATGATCCGTCCGGGGTCACGGCGACGATCGTCACCCACTCCTCCACCGACTACCGCCTGGTCCTGACGAGCGACGAGACGGGGGACGAGGGGATCGACATCCGCGAGGGTTCCTCCGACGGGGTCCTGCAGGCCATGGGGTTCATCGGCTCCGGCGTCGAGACGGCGACGCCCACCAGCGACGGCGCCAAGAGCGCCCTTTTCACCGGTTCATCCACCGCCGTGGGGACCCTTCTGGAACTGACTGGCGCCCCGGGGGATACCACCGTGCAGATCGGGGGCGAGGATGTGGTCATCAACCTGGCCACCCAGTCCCTGACCTCCATTGCCCAGAACATCGATGCCCTGTCCGGAGTCTCGGCCTCCGTCGTCTCAGAGACGGTAGACGGAGAGACCCGTTACCGGATCGACATCAGCGGCACGACTTCTTTTACGGACAGCGGAAATGTCCTCCAGATCCTGGGAATTCAGAAGGGGTCCTACGAGAGCGTCGCGGAGGTGCGCGCGGGGGATGCCATCTATGCCGCGGGCGGAGCGGCCGCGACCGCCGCCACGACCTTTGCGGACATCTTTACCGGTTCTCTCCGGGGGGATGCGGAAAACAGCCTGATTTCAGCCCAGGGAGGCGGGTCCGTTTCGGCCTCCGCTCAGTGGAACTGGATCAATACGGGGGGGGACGCCAACGATTTCGACGGCGATGAGAGCATTACCGTGACCGGAACCGATCACGACGGCAACGTGGTGAGCGACACCTACAGCCTGGCGGGGAAAGGGGATGAGACCCTGGACGTGTTCCTGGCCTGGGTGGAGGACCTGTACGGAGACTCCGGCACCGTCGATGCCTCCTTCGATTCCAGCGGACGGCTGGTGATCGAGGATCTCCAGTCGGGAAGCAGCCAGATGTCGGTCACGGTGACCCCGAACAATACGGCCCTCCAGTTCAACACGGCCGGCGCCTTCGGCAACGACATCTCCAACGGCGATACCATCACGATCGCGGGGACGCGGGGGGACGGCACGACGGTCAGCGCCATCACCTACACGATCACGGACACAGCGACCGATACGTTGCAGGACCTCCTCGACACGATCCATGACGGCGGCGCCGGTGATGACGCTTTCGGGGAGACCTCGCGCACCGCCACGCTCAGCATCGCGGACGGGAAGATAACCATTACCGACGATACGGCCGGGGACAGCCTCCTTACCCTGACCCTCACGGCGAACAATCAAGGAAAGGGAACGCTGAACTTCGGCGATGTCTCCGCGGTCACGGAGGGGAGAGAGATGCAGCTCGCCGCGGGCGAGGACGCGCAGATCACCCTGGATGGAGCCGTCATCACCAAGGATTCCAATACCATTACCGATGTCATCGAAGGGGCTACCCTGAATCTCGTCGGGGCAAGCGCCGACACGACGGTGACCCTGAAGATAGAGCGGGACCTCGCCTCCATCAAATCGAAGATCCAGGGGATGGCGAGCGCCTATAATTCCCTCATGAGTTATATCAATACCCAGTTCAGTTACGATGAAGACACGGAAGAGGTGGGGGGCGTTCTCTTCGGCGACGGGACGCTCCGTTCCGTCAAATCGGATCTCATCAGCACCGTGACGGAGAGCGTGACGGGGCTGTCGAGCAGCTACAACCGGCTCGCCCTGATCGGGATCACCCTTGATGACAGCGTCAATATGACCATCGATGACGATGACCTGACGGAGGCGCTGGAAACGAATTTCAGCTCCGTCAAAAACCTGTTCACCGCCTACGGCTCTGCCTCCAGCGCCCTCTTCCAGTATGTGGGCCACACGGACGAAACCGAGGGGGGAAGCTACGCCGTCAATATCACCACGGCGGCCACGCAGACAACGGTCACAGGGGGAACCTCCCTCGCGGGGACCATCGGAGCGGGCGTGACACTGACGATCACCGATTTTGCCACGGGCAGGCAGGCGGCGGACGTCGATGTGGCCGGGATGGACATAGACGGCGTCGTCAACGCCCTGAACTCGGAGTTCGCCAATGAGACAACGGAAGAGATCCGGGGGGATACCGACACGGGCTATACCTCTGCGACCCTCTGGAGCGCGGTTGCAGGGGCCGAAGACGGCGACATCATCACCTTCTCGGGGATCAAGCGGAGCGGCGTCGTCGTTTCGGGGAGCTACGCCGTTGATACAACCCAGACGGTGGGGGATCTCCTGGACGGCATCGAGGCCATGTTTGATAACGAGGTGACCGCCTCTCTGGACGACAGCAATCGGCTCGTCATAACCGACAAGCAGGTCGGTGACAGCCTGATATCCTTCAACATCAATACGTCGGCAGTCTCCGGGCTTGATTTCGGGACCCTTTCCACGGTGACCGAGGGACGGTATGCCATGGATATCACCGCATCGAAGACCGTGGACAACAAACTCCTCCTCACCCATAATGCCTACGGCACGGGTCACGTCATCACGACCGAGAGCGACGGGGGGGATCCGCTGGGACTGAACGGAACCTCTCCAACGAAGGTGTGGGGGGTCGATGTGGCGGGCACCATCAACGGCGAGGCGGCCACCGGCAGCGGCCAGATGCTGAGCCTTTCCAGCACCTCCAGCAACAACGCGGCCGGCCTCTCCATGCTCTATACCGGGTCAGGGACAACGAGCACCACCTTTACGCTGACAGTCGGGATAGCGGAACTGCTCGAACGGCAGCTCGGATTCATAACCGATTCCTCGGACGGCTACGCGACCTTCAAACAGACATCTCTCGGGGACCGGATCGACGACTATACGGACCGGATCGAGGATATGGAGGATCTCCTGGCGCGGAAGATGGAGTCGATGATCAATCAGTTTGTGGCCATGGAACTGGCCTTGAGTCAGATATCGAGTCAGAGCGACTGGCTGAGCGGCCAGATCAATGCCTCGTACAGCGCCTGGTATTGAGGTCGCGAGGATTACAGCATATTTTAGCATATGAGGAGGACAGGTATGTACGGAAGCGGAAACGGGATCAATCTCTACAAGAAGGCGAATGTGACGACGGCGGGACCCCAACGGCTGGTGGTCATGTGTTATGAAGGGGCAATCAGCAGTCTGAAAATAGCCCAGGAGAAATATGGCGCCAGGGAATACGAAGCCAAGGCGAAGGCGGTCCAGAAGGTGCAGGATATTCTGGCCCTCCTGGTTCAGTCCCTTGATTTTGAAAAAGGGGGGGAAATAGCCCGGAATTTGAACGCTCTCTATACCTATATGGTGCGTCGAATAATCGAAGGGGACCTGAAGCGGGACATGAAGGCCTTTGATGAGGTTATTTCGATGCTCGAAGAACTCGTATCGGCGTGGCGGGAGATCGGCGCGGCCTCTCAGGATGTTCGCGCCAGGGATGGGCAAGAAGGTGAACCGCAGACGCGGATGTTGGCTGGAGCTTGCTAACGAGATGAAGACAACACGGATCGACGACCTTCTGGAGCAGAAATTGAACGCCTTCGAGCGGTTCCGTGCGGCCACAGCCGCCCTCAGGGATGTGGACGATTTTCAGAACAACCGCGAGAAGATCGCCTCCCTTATCAATGAACGGAACATATGCATCAAGATCATCGAAAGGATCCACCGCCGGCTGGGCGAGCTCAGGAAAGAGCACCCGTCCCTTGTGTCGGGGCTGCCTGATGAGACACGACGACGGATCGACCGGTTGACCGGGATGATCAGGGACAGCGCGACACAATCCCGGGAGATGAGCAGCGAATGCGAGAAACGCCTCGCTCGGCGACATGACGATATGAAGAATCAATTGATACGCATACGCCGGGGGAGAGAAGGCGTCCGCGGACAAGCGGGAACGGCATACCGGAAGGGACTGCCCAGATTCGTGGATATGACGCTCTGAGAGGGCGAATTGATGTTAAAGTTTCGGGTGAGTAATGCCGATATTACAGGTAAAGCCGGAAAACTTTTATTGAAGGATGTTCGGTGTCATGGACATTACCGTTAACACAAGCAGCATAAAGCTCCCTGTAGCTGCGGAAACCCAGTATGACGCTGTATCCAGGAGTTCACCGCCGGGTGCGAGAACATCGACGGGGCCTCCCACCGGCGACCCTGCGGCCGCCCGCGCTTTGACGGAGGAGATCCAGGAGCGCATGAACAAGAACAGCATCAGCCTGTCTTTCTCGACATACGGGAGGGGGAACCACAAGATCTCCGTCACCGTAACCGACAAGGACACGGGAGAGATCATACGGGAGATCCCCTCGGAAGAACTCCAGCGATTATCCGGCAAGATGGAGGAGCTGGTGGGGATGGTTTTTGACGGAAGGGCGTAGCTGCGTCCCGTCTTGTCTCCTTCGCTCACCTGGCTTTCATGTCGGAGGTGAGTCTGAGGAGTTCCCTCTGCCTTTTGAATATGTACCTGATGATCATTTCTCGATCGTCTTCCGATAACCCCTCAAAACGAACAGCGGTGCTGTACCCATCTTTTCGGGGGAGTTCCGTTGACGACACCACCTTTCCCAGAACGGTCAGCCATGTATTCGAGACCATGGGAAGAAAGATCTTGAGGGCGATCATATCGCCGATGGCGTACCCCCGGTCGGTGACAAATTTCATCCCCGAACCGCTGATATTCACATATTCCGTGTCTACGGACGAGTATGCGCTGCCTTCTCTCGCTTCAAGGGCTTCGAGAATGCGGTCCATCTTCAGGTTTGCCTGATATATCAGGTTATAGAGCAGCTTCAGATCAACCTCTTCTATCTCGGGGGGCGCAATGGGATCGCCAAAAACCTTTCTGAAGATCGCTTCAGACTTGCCGCTGGATCTGTCGAACTCCTGTTGGGAAATCTTGCGATAATCGACGCGCAGGAGATCGTCGATGCGCATGAATTCTCTGCGGCCCTCCTGTTTTTCTTGTCCGTTTCGCAACTCTTTGGAATCGATCATGGCTACTCCTTTTTCCTGCAGGGAGAACCCGGTCGTACCGGGGGTGCGACATTTTTCCGTCATCCCAGTCACCCCCGGTGACGGAGCCAAGCAGTGCGCCCGGTTCACTGAAATCTGTGCCGTGACGGCTCAGTCTTCCCGGTTATCCGGACAGCTCCGGTCCGCCTTCAGGTTCGTGTCTTAAACAACTGCCACGAAACAGAAAGCATTTTCTGTGCCAGAGATCATCTGGATGTGAATGGCAGGTGTGAGGGCCGGCCGCTTTAAGGGAGGGTGGTGTGTCCTGGCGGGGAATCTAGCAGGAGCCGCAGTAGGCCGATACGAATATGCCCACCACGTCTTTGTCGAACTGGCTGTCGCTGTTTTTGTACAGTTCGTCTATTGCCACTTCCACGGAGAGGGCGTCGCGGTAGGGGCGATCCGTGATCATGGCATCGAAGGCGTCCGCCACGCTCAGGATCCGTGAAAGACGGGGGATCTCATTCCCCGTGAGTCCGTCGGGGTATCCGCTTCCATCCCATCGTTCGTGATGGTGAAGGATGATATCCCGCTCCGCGTCCATGAGGGTGACCGCTTTGAGTATTTCTCCCCCGATGGCCGGATGTTCCTTGATAACCGTATATTCCTCATCCGTCAACCGCCCCTCTTTGAGGAGTATCCGGTCCGGTATGGCGATCTTTCCGATGTCATGGAGCATGGACGCCCGCCGGATGGATTCGATCTCATCCTTGCTGCAGTTGAGCGCCTCCGCGGTTTTCACCGCCGTTTCGGTCACGTTCGTTGAATGCCGTTTGGTATAGTGATCCCGGTGATGGATCGAGGCCACCAGGGATTGAAAGATATCGGTGATGTTGGAATAGACGCTTTCATATAATATCTTGTTTTCCATGTTCAGGGAGGCCCGTTTTGCCAGAGCGCTCAGATAGTGCAGCTCTTTCCGGGTGAATGCGCCCCCGTCTTTCGTGCCGTTCAGACTCAGCACGCCGAAGACCTGCCCCCGGATCATCAGCGGAGCGCAGATCACGGAATCGGAGAACCCCTCATCGGAGCCGACGAGAACCGCCGTCTTATCCCGAACCACGTCTCTGAACAGGGTGTCAAGGGGAGGGCGGACAGGGGCTGTGCGCGGCTGCGTCTCCCCGGAACCTCCCGCAACCCTGAAACGGCAGCGGTCTTTCCCTCCGTTGAGGAGCGCGAGCAGACACCCCTTCCCCCGGGTTATCTCCATGGCGAGCTCGGATACCTTCTGGAAGATGTCGTCGTTTTCTCCGCTCATCTTTTCGATCGAGTCGTATATGTAGTCCATCATGGACAGATTTTCGATGGTATCCTGTAATTTCTGGTTCTTCATGTCATTCCGGAAATGCTCGCTGGCAGCGGGTTAAAGGGATGTTCCGTTTTTAAGCAGGATATCCATCAGGCTGTAGGAGATCCGCTCAAAGGCCTCTTTCTTGTTGTCTCCGAAGGACAGGGTTACCCTGTCGGCCCGCCCCTGTGCGGTTTCCACCTCCGGTCGGATCGAATTGTCCGCCTGGGTTTGTTTGTTGTATGCCTTGAGAACCCCTTCTACATGATACGTTGATATGGTCACGATACAGCCTCCCGCGTGCGGATGTTCACCCATCCATGCTCTTACCTCCGTAATCGGCATCCGGGGGTAAAACTTTAGGCAAATATCCCGGCCTCCCCGGTCAGGGGCCGGCGCCTTTTCAGGGCGTCACGCTGGTAACGGAAGGCCTGGTACGCAAATTGCTTTGTACTGAAACTGCACGGAACACAAAGGATATCACACCAGCGATGACGATTTTTTTCAGACCGGAGACAATGCGCACTATCCTGTTCGCCCTTTTTGCGGCGGTATCTCTCATTTTCGCCCCCGGCGCGGAGGGATCCGACGGAGCAGAGCGCTACACGGTTCAGGTTGCGTCATACAAGGATATGGACGCCGCCGTCACCCTGAGCACTCTTCTCAAAGGAAAGGGCTACGACCCCGTCACCAGAACGGTTGAAATCCCCGGAAAGGGGGAATGGAAACGGGTCTGTCTCGGTGATTATGCGAGCAGGGACGAGGCCTTGAAGGCGGCGGAAACCATGCGGGAAAAGGGAGCCATCAAACATTTTCTGATCGTGAAGATCGATCCTGTACCGTCCCTTCCGGCAAAATCCGCATCGGCGAAAACCAGTGCTGCGAAACCCGCTCCCTCGAAACCCGATCCCGTAACATCCGATCCGGTTAAGCCCGATCCCCCGAAGGCGGTTTCGGCTCCCCAGCCTCGAAATGAGGAGCCTGCGGCGCAGAAAGTTGCGGGGGCGAAAGAACCGCCCCCTCCATCGCTTGTTTTACTGAGGAAGCAGATCCCCCCGTCCTCCGCTGCAGTGGAGGAGAACAGGGGGGCGCAGCCGCCGGGAGACGCCGCGCCGCCTCCCGAAAAAGAGGGGGCCGCTGATACGGCGGCGGAAGGAAGCGGTCCGGTGAGAGGCGCTCTCGACGATTTCACATCAGGGAACTATGAGAGTGCCCTCAGCAAATTCGAGAAGATACTCACGGTCAAGCGGGATGAAATCGCGCTGAGACGGGCGGCCGACTGCCATTATTTTCTGGGTGAAAAGGGTGACAAAAAGCATCTTTCCGAGGCGATCGACCGCTACCGGGAGGTCATCAGAAATTACCCCGGCCTCAATGAGGAGAACGCCCAGGCCACCTACCGGCTTGGCGACACCTACCGGCGCCTGGGGCTCAATTACGAGGCCTCCGTCGAATTCAAGAATGTGTATGCCAATTACCCCCGGTCGGACTATGCTCCGGAATCCATCTACATGAATGCGGTATTGCTGTACGAGACCAGGCGATTTGATGAATCGATCAGGATGTACAAGGAGTACATAGCGCGATTTCCTGAAGGCCCCCGCGCGAGAGAAGCCTACTTCGGCGTGGGGGATTGTTACTCCCAGTTGCGCCAATTTAATGACGCCAATGCCTGGTACGATAACGCCTTGAAGAAATGGCCCGACCTGGAAGATATCCCCGGGGCCGGCCTCCTCAGGATGGGGACCCATTACCTTCAAGCCGGCAAGTACGACGAGGCGCGCGATGTCTTGTTCGTCTATCTGAATCTATACCCCGACGGCAGCCATGCCAGGGACGCCCTTTACGAGGTTGCCCGTTCCTTTGTCAAGACGGAGCAGACGCGCCCCGCCCTGAAGATGTTCAGCCTGCTCATCGATCGGTATCCGGGAACCAGAGAGGCGGTCGAGAGCGCCCTCATGATGGCCAATCTGGGGGTTGATACGCCGGGAATAGCGGTGCCGGGGGATATCCTCCCCGGAATGAACTGTTACCGCAACCCGGTCGAGGCGTACCGTGCCATGGAAGGGACCCTGTCGGACCCGGCCATGGCGGAGGAGGTGGCCTTCAGAAAAACTTCCGCCCTGATAAAGACAAAACGGTACCGCGAGGCGTTCGATGAAGGGCGCGCTCTGCTCGCGAACTTTCCCCGCGGAAAGCACCGGGACACGGCGGAGAAAAATCTCGTCACAGCGGCGAGGCACCTCATCGACGGGTATCATAAGGAGAACGATCATGTTTCAGTAGTGGATCTGTACTACGGTCTTGACCGAGCGGTCCTGTTCGGGAATGGAGATTACGATATGCTGTCCCGGATCGGCAGGAGCCTGGTCGAGATGAACCTCCTGGACGACGCGGACGGATTCTTCGGGCAGATGGCGCACGCCTTCGAGGACGGTATGAAAAGGCGGGGAATTTCGCTCGAGATGGCGAAGATAGATTACCGGAGGGGCCGTCTCGGGGATGCGAAGAAGAAGCTCGAGGCCCTGACGGGAGAGCAATCCGGGGTTGACGCGAAAACGGCCGCCGCCGCCCGGACACTGATGGGAGATATTGCCTGGCAGGAGGGTCGTTTCAGGGAAGCGGCTGGTTTCTATTCGGCAGCGCTGGATTCCGGGACGGACCCGGAGGAGGGCGTAGCGGTCCGGAAGAGATACGCGGACGCCCTGCGGGAGATGGGGATGTACTCGTCGGCGCTGGTAAACTACCGGAGGATCCTCGACGGGTGCGAGGGCGCCGCGACCAGTTGTTCCGTTCCCGTGGTTGCCCGTTCCTACGAGGGGGTGGGGGAGTGCCTGTATCGTAAAGGGGAGTACCGGCAGGCGCTCAGCATGTACGAACAGTCCATCAAAGACGTCCCCGAAGGAAAGCGGGACATGTGGACCCTGCTCAATATGGAGCGGGGGTACGCGAAACTGGGAACGAAGCCTGCGGAAGGGGCATCAACGGCTCCGGCGCTGCAGGGAGAGGGGGACGAGTTCTGGTCGCGGGTGCGGGATTACTATCGGGCCGATCGATACTGGACCGACAGGTACGGCTCCTATATCCGGGACTCTTAGCCTCACAGACCGCGTTCCCCCGCGGAACGGATTATGAAGAAACATCTTTCACTGGTTATGACGGGTTATGAACAGACAAGCGATCCTGATTGTTGATGACGATCCCTCCATGAGGACGGTCCTTTCCGATTTTCTGGGGAGCCGCGGATACAGAGTGCGCGCTTCGGGAAACGGAACCGACGGGCTGGAAACATTTCATCATGAGGCCTTTGACGCGGTCGTGACGGATATGAAGATGCCGGGGATGAGCGGCATGGATCTCCTGCGAGGGGTCAAGGATATTTCTCCCCATGTCCCCGTGGTCGTCATGACGGCGTACGGGACGGTCAACACCGCCGTTGAAGCGATGAAAGAAGGGGCCGAAGATTTCATCATGAAGCCCTTCTCCATGGATCATCTGGAAGCGGTTGTGAAAAAGGTGCTGGCCGCAAAACCCCCGGGAGAGCGGGGCGATCAGGAGCGTCCTGCGGGGCCTGGTCCGGGGGGCTCTCTGTCGGAGGGGAAAAAAATCGTCACAGGGGACCCGGCGACGATGAATCTTCTTGAAACGCTGAAGAGCGTCTCACGAAGCAGGGCGAGCGTTCTCATACAGGGGGAGAGCGGCACGGGAAAGGAACTGATCGCGCGCCATATCCACCGTCACAGTGACAGGGCGCACATGCCCTTTATCGGCGTCAATTGCGCCGCCATTCCCCACAATCTCCTCGAAAGCGAGATGTTCGGCCATGAACGGGGGGCGTTCACCGGCGCGGCGCGCAGACGTCTGGGAAAATTCGAGATGGCCAGCGGCGGGACCCTGCTCCTCGACGAGATCAGCGAAATGGATATGCCGCTCCAGGCGAAACTCCTCCGGGTGATACAGGAATCCGAGGTGGACAGGCTGGGCGGGGGAGAACCCGTCCCCGTTGACGTCAGAATCATCGCCACAACCAACGCGGACTTGAAGAAACGGATCGAGGAGAAGACCTTCCGGTCCGATCTCTATTACCGCCTCAATGTGGTGCCGGTCAAGATCCCCCCTCTCCGCGAACGCGCGGGGGATATACCTCTTCTCAGCGACTACTTTCTGGAGAAGCACAGCCGGTTCGGGACCGGAGAGAAGCCGTTCCTGTCGAATGAAGCCTCGTCTCTGCTGAACGGGCACCGATGGCCGGGGAACGTGCGGGAACTGGAGCATGTGATAGAACGGGCGGTGCTCCTGTGCGGCGGCGGGGAGATCCTTCCGGAGCATCTCTGTCTCGAAGACGAAGACGGGGAAAAGACACAGCCGGCGGCGGTTGACCTGGCCCGTTCCCAGGGGACAACGCTGCGGGATATGGAGAAGAGCCTCATTTTCAGGACCCTTGAACGGGAGAACGGAAACAGGACCAGGGCGTCGGAGATACTGGGAGTCAGCGTGCGGACCATCCGGAACAAGCTCAACGAATATAAGAACGAGACGGAGGGAGAGCGGCAGGAGGCGGGGGCCGGATGATCCCCGGCGGGACCGTTCCCCTGTTTCGGTCCCGTTGTGGTACGGGCATTGCATAAAAAACAGCATCACCCCCTATCCCGAGGAGACACGATGGACGCATTATTTGGAAAAAACGTAGATATCCTGTCCGCGGTTCTGGATTTTCGGTCGGAACGGCACAAGGTGATTACATCGAATATCGCCAACATCGACACCCCGCATTACCGCCCCAAAGATATTGTCTTTCAGGAAGAACTGAAGGAGATGGTCGAGGGGAAGGAGGGGATGAAGGTGACCGGAACCGGGAAAGGACATCTTCCCGTTCAGGGTAAGCCGGGGTATGCGGATTATGAGGCGGTCGAGACCGGGAAGCAGGTCGATCTCGACACTGAAATGGCAAAACTGGCGGAGAATAATCTCATGTACAATCTTGCCGTTGAACTGCTGGCCCGGAAATTCAAGGGCCTGGAAACCGTGTTGCAGGAGGCGAAGTAATATGGAATTTCTGTCGACTTTCAGGGTCTGCTCCTCGGGGCTTTCGGCCCAGAGGGCCAAGATGGATGTGATCGTGTCCAATCTGGCCAACGTCAATACGACGCGCACGCCGGAGGGAGGGGCATACCGGAGAAAGGTTGCCGTCTTCGCGTCCGAACCGGCAGGTGACAGTTTCGAGGAAACCCTGCGGATGGTCAAGGTGGATCGCATCGTGGAGGACAAGAACAGCGTCAAGCTGGTCTTCGATCCGGATCATCCCGACGCCAACGAGAAGGGGGTTGTGGCCATGCCCGACATCAACACGGTGAGCGAGATGGCGGACATGATCGTGGCAAACCGGGCCTATGAGGCCTGCGTCACCGCCTTCGATTCCACAAAGAACATGGTTATGAAAGCCCTGGAGCTGGGGAAATAAAGGGGGTGGCTGAACGATGAACGATATGACGATTCGAAACGATCTTCTCTCCTCCATTGCCGATACCCGGGGAAAAGGGGAGGCGGTTCGCGAGGGGAACGAGTCATTCGGCGCTCTCCTTCGCGACAAGGTGGACGAGATCAACCGGATGAAACTGGAGGCCGACGACGCCGTAGCGCGGGTTTCGCTCAGCGATTCGGGAAGCATTCATGAGGCGATGATCGCCCTTGAAAAGGCGGATATCTCCTTCAAGGCCATGATACAGGTGAGAAACAGGATACTGGAGGCCTATCAGGAGATCATGCGGATGCAGGTGTAATGCCTGTCGCGAAAGGTAAGGGATGGATTCAGTGGCACACTTTTTTGGTCAATTGGGGAAACTGTTTAACGCTCTGACGCCGGCGAAGCGGGCATCCATCATCGCCGTGGCCGTTATTGTCCTGGTCAGCATCTCGGTATTCGTCGTATCGGTCAATACGAAGGAATACGCGGTGCTGTTCACGAATCTTTCCACCGAGGACGCGGGAAGGATCGTGGGCACGCTGCAGGAAAAGAAGATCCCCTATAAACTGGCGGGCGCGGGAAACGCCGTTTCAGTTCCGAAGGAACATGTCTCCGATCTGCGCCTCGAACTGGCGGTCTCCGGGCTTCCCACCGGAGGGGTGATGGGATTCGAGATCTTCGACAACAAGAACTTCGGTGTGACCGATTTCGTCCAGCAGCTCAATTACCAGAGAGCCCTCCAGGGCGAACTGGCGCGCACCATCAACGGCCTGGACGAGGTCCAGCAGAGCAGGGTCCACATCGTCATTCCCCGCCAGTCGCTGTTTGTCGATGAACAGACGAAACCGACGGCTTCCGTTATTATAAAACCCCGGTCGGGGCGTAAGCTCCGGACATCGCAGGTGGAAGGGATCGTCGCTTTAGTGTCGAGCAGCGTCGAAGGACTTTCGCCGGAAGCTGTCATGGTGGTGGACAGCAGCGGCACTATCCTTTCAACACCCGCCGCCGGCGACGGGTCGCCCCTCTCGAAGCGTGTTTCTTCGCAGATAGAATATCAGAGAAACATAGAAAAAGACCTGGCCAACCGGATCCAGTCCATGCTGGAGAAGGTGGTGGGCACGGGAAAGGTCGTGGCGAAGGTGTCCGCGGCCGTCGATTTCAAGGTGGTGGAGAAAACCGAGGAGGCCTACGACCCCGAAGAGCCGGTGGTGAGGAGCATGCGCCGCAACAGCCGGAAATCGAACCTGCCCTCTGAAGGGGGGGAATCCACGGTGGCCCCCACCGCCGAAGGGCTCGCAACGGCCTCGAGCATGGGGCGCGAAGAGACGAACGAGGTGATCAACTATGAGATAAACCGTGTCGTCAGCAAGACAGCCTTGCCGGTGGGGGAAGTGGAGAGGCTTTCCGTGGCCGTCCTGGTGGACGGCGTATACACCAAAAACGACAAAGGGGCCGAGGAATTTCAGCCGCGATCGAAAGAGGAGATACAGACCATCGAAACGCTTGTGAAGAAGTCGGTCGGCTTCGATGCCGCGCGGGGCGATCAGGTGGCGGTCACCAGCATCCCCTTTCAGAAACTTGAACTGGGCATGCCCCACGCCGATGAGGGAGGGTTCCGGACGATACTGTTCGCGGCCGCCCCCGTTATGAAATATGCCGCTTCCCTTATCGCGCTCATACTCGTCCTCTTTTTCATCCTCCGCCCGCTGATCAAATTTATCCTGGCCGCGGGAGGGGAAAGCGGCGCCGGAGGGAGGCGGCTGTCGTCGGTGGGCGCCGGCGGCCCGCAATTCGGCCTTGAAAACTCCCGGCTGGAAGGGGGCGGTTCCCTTCCGGAACTGGAGGGGCAGCGGTTCAGGGAGGTGGACAACCTGAGACACCTGGCAGGACAGGACGCGCGGGAATTCGCCGAATTGTTGAAAACATGGCTTAAATAACGTGAGGGGACAGAGGGCTGCGAGGGATAGCCCTGGCAGTCTTTCAGGTATGTTGCACGGAGTTTTTGATTCTGTGAGGGAGATGTGTGGAAGGCATGACGAATGAAGAAAAAGCGGCGCTGGTCCTTTTGTCTCTGGGAGAGGAAGCGGCGGCCAGCGTCATGAAGAATCTCGATGTGGAGGATATCAGGCGCGTCGGGAAGTGGATGACCAAGGTGAAAGGGGCGGACCAGAAGGATATTGAAGACGCCGCCGCGGAATTCAATAATCTCATCAGGGGGAAGCGATCCGGGCTCTTGATGGGACAGGGCGCCTTTGTGGAAAATGTCATCCTGAAGGCCCTGGGTGAGAGCAGGGGGAGGGAGTTCATAAAGAGCATCGAAGGGGACAGCTTCCTGGCCACGGGAGGACCGACCATCGAAAAGCTGAGGAATACGGATCCACGGGCCCTGACGGATTTTATAAAAACGGAACATCCCCAGACCATAGCGCTCATGCTCTCCTATCTGAAGCCTGAGCAGGTGGCGGAGATTCTGGACGATCTGCCCCTGGACAGGCAGGAGAACATCATCAAGCGGATCGCCACGCTGGGAAGTGTTCCCCGCGAGTTTCTCGAAGAGATGACCAAGACGCTCGAATCGGAGATGCTGAGGGGGGGAGAAAGCGAAGAACACGCCGGGGGCGTCCAGGTGATAGCGGAGATTCTGAACAGGATGAGCCGCTCGAACGAAAAAGGAATCCTCGAAAAACTGGAGGAGACGGAACCGGAACTGGTGACCGAGATCAGGAACCGCATGTTTACCTTTGACGACATCTTCAAGCTGGACAGCAGGAGCATGAGGATACTCCTGGAAGAAGTGGATCGCGAAGACCTGCCCCGTGCCCTCAAGGTCGTGGACGATGACACAAAGCAGAAGGTCTACGATAACCTGTCGAAGCGGGCCGCCGAAATGCTCCGGGAGGATATATCCCTCATGCCCCCCATCCGGCTGTCGGAGGTGGAGAAGAGCCAGCGGGCGATTATCGAGGTCGCGAAGAAACTGGAGGCTGATGACAAGATAACCTTTACAGGAAGCGGCCAGAAGGATGAATTCGTATAGCAGGATTATCAAGGCCCGGGACGTCAAGCTGACGGATGCCCGGGAGGAACCCCGGACCGGCTTTGTTCGAGGGCTCGGCATTCTCCGTGGAGATGACCGCTTGATGCGAGATGTCCTGCCCGGAAAAGCCCCGGCAATCACCCCGGAGGAGGCGGCGAGGGAGACGGCCGCCCGACAGGCGGCCGCCGACAGGCGGGCCTGTGAAGAACTCAAGGAAAGCCTGGACCGTGAGCGGAAGCACCTGTCCCTGGCCTCGGAATCCGTGGCGAAACTGATGAGGGAATTGGAGGCGTTGAAGGAGAAGCTCCTCCACGAAGCCGAGCAGGAGATGCTGGAGCTTGTCTTTCTGGTGGCCGGCAAGGTGGTGCATCGGGAGGTGCGGGAAGACAGCGACGTTATCCTCTCCGTCCTGCGGGACGCCATGAAAAACGTGCGGGTGAAAGAGGAGATCCGGATCCGGATGCACCCGGAGGACTACCGGCACATGACGGAGGCACACCCCGATTTTCTGGCCGGTTTCGGCGACATCGCCATAGAGAAAGACGAAAAAATCGGGCGCGGGGGGGCGATCGTAGAATCCCCGGCATGGGAAGTGGATGCCAGGGTGGAGCAACAGATGGATAAGATCCGGGAAACACTGAGCGATGAACATAGATTTTGACAGATACCGGCGAACCATCGAAGGCGTCAATCCCTTCAACACCTATGGAAAGGTGAGCGGGGTCATCGGTCTTCTCCTCGAAGGGCATAATCCGGAAGCCTCCATCGGCGAGATGTGCCGGGTGTATCCCGAGGGCAGGGACAGAACGATTTCAGCGGAGGTTGTGGGATTCAGGAAAGAGAAGGCCCTCCTCATGCCCTTTGGAGGCCTTGACGGTGTGGGCCCCGGCTGCAGGATCCTCTCCACGGGGAAAAAATCAAACGTCCAGGTGGGGAAAGGACTCCTGGGGCGGGTTATTGACGGCAAGGGGAACCCCATGGACGACAAGGGACCTGTAGAAATTGAAGCCGAATATCCCGTGTATGCCGACCCCATCAACCCCCTGAAGAGAAGCAGGATAACGGAACCGATGGACCTCGGGATCCGGGCGATCAACGCGCTTTTCAGTTGCGGCAAGGGCCAGAGGATGGGGGTGTTTTCAGGCTCCGGAGTCGGCAAGAGCGTCCTTTTGGGGATGATCGCGCGGAATACGAGGGCCGACATCAATGTGATCGGGCTCGTGGGGGAACGGGGAAGAGAGGTCCGGGAATTCATCGAAAAGAACCTCGGCAAAGGAGGACTGGCACGCTCCGTGCTTGTTGTTGCAACATCGGACATGCATCCCCTCATCAGGATGAGGGCGGCCTATGTGGCGACGGCCATAGCGGAATATTTCAGGGATCAGGGGATGGACGTTCTCCTCATGATCGACTCCCTCACCCGGTTCGCCATGGCCCAGCGGGAGGTCGGTCTTTCGGTGGGGGAACCGCCGACCACAAAGGGATACACGCCGTCGGTCTTCAGCCTCATGCCGAAACTCCTGGAACGGGCGGGAAGCGTGGAGGGGAACGGCAGCATCACCGGCATCTATTCGGTTCTTGTGGAAGGGGACGATTTCAATGAACCGGTCGCGGACGCGGCCCGTTCGATCCTTGACGGCCACATAACCCTTTCACGGGACCTGGCCGCGCGGAACCACTATCCGGCCATCGATATCCTGGGGAGCAGGAGCAGGGTCATGATCGATATCGTCGATGCCGATCACAGAAAGCGGGCCAATGACATCATCAATGCCGTGGCCGTCTACCGGAAGGCGGAGGATATGATCAATATCGGCGCCTACGTGAAGGGCAGCAATCCCGAGATAGACCATGCCATCGGTATGATAGGCAGGATCGATGAATTCCTGAGCCAGGATATCGGCGAAAACGTGGGGTTCGAGGAGGGGAGGGCGCAGCTCCTCGCGCTCTTCGAATCACAGGGATAGCGTGAATCGGCTCGAAGGCGGGCATATGTTTCAGTTCAGATTACAGCCGGTATTGGACTACAGAAAAGCGTTGGAGGACAAACTGATGCTTGAATTTGCGGATGTGAAACGGCGCCTCGACGGCGAGCGCGAGACCCTGGAACGGATGCGGTGCGAGGTGGCAGACCTCGTTTCCCAGCTCAAGGCACGGGGGGAGCGGCGGCTCAGCGCCCCCGATGTCTCATTCTACCTGTCCTATATCAACTATCTGCGGGGAGAGGAAAAACGGCAGGCGGAGATCGTGAGCAGGGTGGGCGAAGAGCTGGAAGAGAAGAGGACGGAGTTGGTGGAAGCCGCCGGGAAGCGGAAGATACTCGAAGTCATCAAGGAAAAACAGCTGAAAGACTACCGGATAACGCTGACCCGCAGGGAGCAGAAAGAGATGGATGAAGCGTCGATCCTGCGTTCCGTCGGAGGCATGAAACGTGAAGAAGCTGATACGTGCCTGTGAAATCCTTATCGTCCTTCTTCTGCTGGCAAAGATTGCCGTGGTTGGAGGCGTACTGGAGGATTCGAAAACCGCCGATTTCTTCCTGACCGTCAAACCGGCGTCGGCGGACGCGCCGGCAGCGGTATCAGCGCCCGGGCCCGCCCCGGCCAGGGACGTCTTCGAGGACGACCTGTCCGAGGAGAGAAAACTCCTCGCTTCCCTGCTGGCCAAGCAGAAGGATCTTGATCAGCGGGAGGAGCTTCTGCGCTCCGAAGAGAAGAAAATCCAGGAGCTCAAGGGGGAAATCCTCTCAAAGATCGAACAGCTGGAGCATGTGGAGAAGCGCGTAACGGCGCTCATTGAAACGGCCGATCAGATGAAGGCTGATAAGTACCGGAGCATGGCAAAGGTGTATGAGTCAACGCCCCCCGCCCGGGCTGCGTCCATGCTGGAAAAACTGGACACCCGGACTGCCGCGATTATCATCATGAACATGAAGAGCAAGAGTTCGGGACCGATCATGGGATACATGAAGCCCGACAAGTCCGTCGTCATCACCGAAGAGATTACCAGAGAACTTGCCAAAGAGACCACCAAGACCCCGTAAGCCTGTCAGGAGCACGTAATATGTCC
>DIXO01000028.1 GCA_002428735.1 Syntrophaceae bacterium UBA6078
ATTGAATGAAATGTGCGGAAAAAGAGACCGCCTCCGTTTTGTTCAAACGGTTTTTCCGGTCACTCAGGAACCTTCCTGGTGAGCTTTCATACCTGCTATGGGAGCGGGTGTGGGGTTGGGCCCTTCATGCGTAGCACAGCATTTCCACGCGTGGATAAAAAGGGATAAGTCGTTTGACAGTGTATGAAACATATACTATAGCTATCGACCGCACGCCCTGATCGCATAAAGGGCGCTTTTATTTTTTGAGGTTGACTATAAATTGAACCGAGACGTGGGAAAACAATCGCCACCGAAATTCTCAAGGACCGGAGAGCGCATGGTACCGGTATGTTCGAATTGCATGACGCAACCTCAGCAACAAAGATGAGAAACCATAATCAGAGGTGTTTCCCATGACCGATCCGAAGAAATACCCACCACTTTATCTTGGGTGGATTATGTGGGGGCTGGGAGCCGTTTTTTACCTGAGTGGTTTTTACTATAGAGTGGCCCCGGCGGTCATGACGGACTACCTCATGGTCGATTTCGGGATCAGTGCGACCGCCCTGGGAAATCTTTCCGCAATTTTCTTCTACAGCTACGTTGCCATGCAGATCCCCACGGGAATCCTCGCCGACTCGTGGGGACCTAGAAAGCTCCTCACCGCGGGGGCGTGCATTGCCTGCCTCGGATCATTCCTCTTTGCTACAGCCCCTTCTATCATGTTTGCCCATATGGGGCGTCTTTTGATAGGCGGCTCCGTGGGCGTGGCCTGGGTTGCGATGCTCAAACTCTCGATGCACTGGTTTCATCCCCGACGTTATGCCTTGATTACCGGTCTTTCCCTGTTTTGTGGTGTTTTCGGGGCTGTGTCTGCGGGTGTGCCCTTGCGGGTCATGGCGGACCACTTCGGGTGGCGGTTGGTGATGCTGGCATCGGCTGGTATATCCTGTGCCATCGCTGTAGCAATCTGGCTTATGGTGCGAGACGATCCCTCAGAGCGGGGCTACGCCAGTTTTATTTCTTCAGATAATATTGATAAGGAACCTGTTAAATCCTCAATAAGCGGCTTACTAAGTGTATTCCGCTACAAGAACACATGGCTGCTATCGATTGCTCCCAGCGGTGTTAACGGAGCTATACTGGCTTTTGCAGGCCTGTGGGGGGTTCCTTTTCTTGTCACTCATTACAATCTGTCTCCGGCGAAGGGAGCGGCCATGACTTCTCTCATGTTGATCGGCTGGGCTATGGGAGCTCCGGTTTTTGGAGCACTTTCAGACAGGATCGGCCGGAGAAAGCCCCTGTATGTGACAAGTTTTTTTGGTGCCTGCATAATATGGGGCATAATCCTGTTTGTGCCGCAGGTGCCAATATGGTTCCTGACATTACTTTCATTTACTGTGGGGTTTTTGACGGGTGCGCAAATCATCGGTTTTGCTTTTGTTAAGGAGTCCGTCCCTCTCTCTTTTGCCGGAACTGTAACCGGTGTGTGCAATATGGGGTACATGATTGGACCAATGGTCCTGCAGCCACTCATGGGATGGGTCCTGGACAGACATTGGGCTGGACGCATGGAGAATGGGGTAAAAATATATCCGCTGGAGGCATATGAGTCCGCGTTCAGTATCATGATGATAGGTTTGATTATTGCGGTTATCCTGAGTTCTTTGACCACAGAGACGCGGTGTCAGCAGAAAACACACTGAGTCCCGGCAGTTTTTCCGGCCGGATAAGGGCTATAGTCTCTATCCGATTGTGGGGGACCCTTTCGCGCCGGAGATAATGGCTCTGACCCGTTCGAGTTCCTGAGGGGTGTCCACCTCCACGGAGTCGTGGAGGGTCTCGACTACTTTGATCTTGTATCCGTTTTCCAGCGCCCGCAGCTGTTCGAGGGCTTCGATCCGTTCCAGTGTGCCGGGTTCCAGACTGGCGAAGATTCTCAGAAACGATCTCCGGTAGGCGTATATCCCATGGTGTTTGTAGTAGGAGACCGCCTCTTTCCCGTCCCGGTCATAGGGGATCGTCGCCCGGGAGAAATAGAGAGCGAAGTGGTCCCGGTCGAAGGCGACCTTGACGGCGTTGGGGTGGCCCACCTCCTCCTCCCTTCGTATCTTGTATATGAGGGTTGAAAAGTGCACTGAGGGATCATCAAGGAGGGGCCTAGCCACCTCTTCTATCTGTGCGGGGGCAAAAAGGGGCTGATCTCCCTGGATGTTGACAACGATATCCGTTTCGTCCAGGGAGAGACCATCCGCCGCCTCGGCGATCCTGTCCGTCCCGGAGCGGTGGCGGGGGGAGGTCATGACGGCATTCCCCCCGAATCCTTTCACCCGCGCGAAGATACGCTCATCGTCGGTGGCCACGGCCACGTACGATACGAGATCGATCCCCGTCGCCCTTTCGTACACATGCTGTATCATGGGCTTGCCGCAGATATCCGCCAGCGGCTTCCCCTCGAAACGCGACGAACCGTAACGTGCCGGTATGATACAGATCACCTTCGGCATACTGGTATCGCGCCCCTTACAGTTCTCTGCCGGCCTTGTCTATGGCATCGATGGTCTTTGCCATTTTTTCCGCGGGCATTGTGACGGGAATGATCATGAAGAGGGTCCTCCGCATGATCTCCTCGGCGTGGGGGATATCCTCCACGCGGTATTGGACCTGCCGCCTGTTCATCGGGTTGGTAAAAGGAAACTGCTTCGAGTTGGCCGTAGCGCGCGCGAGCAGGTGTTCCCATCTCGGGGCGTAATGCCATTTGTTTTCATAATAGTAAATCGTGCCCACGTGCCGTTCCGCGAGGAGCTTCTGGAAGCGTTTCGCTGTTTTCTCGTCCGGCAGATTGAACCCCAGAAAGGTGGCGCTGTCTCCTTCGGGATCGAAGAGCTTTCTGAATCCGATCCCCTTCACCGCGCCCAACGCCTCCTTCAGCGCGGCCTTGTGTGTGCGCTGCTCGGCAATCATGTAGTCGAGCTTCCTGAGCTGGGCCAGTCCGACCGCTCCCTGGAATTCATTCATGCGGAAGTTGAAGCCGAGGATGGACCGTCCTTCGTCCCCTCTCCCCACGTTGGGGTTGTGATCGTGGCCGTGGTCATGGTACCAGTCGGAACGGTCGTAGAGGGTTTTGCTGTTCGTCAGGACCATTCCCCCTTCGCCGGTGGTCAGTGTCTTGTAGTAGTCGAAGCTCAGTATCCCCATGTCGGCGAATGTCCCCAGCTTCTTCCCCCGGTAACTCCCGCCGCAGGCCTGGGCGTTGTCCTCGAGGACAGGGAGATTGTGTCGCTTCGCCACCGCAATGATCCGGTCAATCTCGGCCGCCGCCCCGCACATGTGAACGGGGATCACGCATTTCGTCGAAGGGGTAATCTTCCCCTCGATGTCATCCGGATCGAGGTTCAGTGAATCGTCGATATCCGCC
Organism: Syntrophaceae bacterium UBA6078; assembly: GCA_002428735.1. Lineage (GTDB taxonomy): Bacteria > Desulfobacterota > Syntrophia > Syntrophales > UBA2210 > UBA6078. Next base: position 3,401 of record DIXO01000028.1, read on the forward strand.
ATGACCGGGATGGCTCCCGTCTCCAGCACCGCTTCATAGGTGGCGATGAAGTCGAAGGCGGGAACGATCACTTCGTCTCCCGGCCCCACATCCAGGGCGGTCAGCGCAACCTTGAGGGCCGCGGAGCCCGATGTGACCCCCAGGGTGTACCCGGCGCCCAGATAGGCGGCGAAGGCCTGTTCGAACTCCCTGACCTTGAAGACCCCCTTGCGCTCCATATCGAAGTTATAGCGCGTGTAGACCCCCGTCTCCAGGACATCCATTACTTCCTTTGCTTCCTCTTTTCCTATCAGTTCACTTCCTGCCATGCTGTTCCCTCCGGATTAGTATGCGTCGTTGTAAATCTCCAGGGCATCCTGGGCCGTTATCTTTCTCGGGTTGTTCGCCAGCGGCCTCGCTACCGTCATGGCAACGTCGACCAGTTTTGGAAAGTCCGTTTCCGTGATGCCCAGCGTCTCCAGTGAATCATAAATCCCGCAGTCATCGATCAGATCCTCCACCGCTCCGACGGCCCGTCCCGCCGCTTCGTTCAGGGAAAGGCCCTCGGTCGGGACACCCATCACCTCGGCAATCACGGCGAACTTTTCCAGCGTCCCGGGGAGATTGAAATTCATAACCGCCGGAAGAAGGATCGTATTGGCCAGACCGTGGGGGATTCCGAACATCCCCCCCAGCGGGTACGAGAGTGAATGGACGGCTGTGACGCCGGCGTTCGCCAGCCCCAGGCCGGCATAAAGACTGCCGAGGAGCATCGCTTCCCGGGCATCGAGATCCGCTCCGTTGTGGACGCAGGTGCGCAGATTCGAGGAGATCAGGTCGATCGCCTCCAGCGACACCATTTCGCTCATGGGGCTTGCCGCGATCGAGGTGTACGATTCGATGGCGTGACAGAGGGCATCGATCCCGGTAGCGGCAGTAACCTGCGGCGGGATGGTCAGGGTCAGCTCCGGGTCGAGAAGGGCGACACGGGGATAGAGATAGGGGCTGTTCATCCCTTCTTTCTTCTGGAGATCTTTCCGGATGAAAACGGAGGTGAAGGTCACCTCGCTCCCCGTCCCGGCGGTCGTGGGGACCATAATGGTGGGAAGCCCGGGTCCCGGAATATTGTTCAGTCCCAGGTATTCCACGGCCCTTCCCTTATTGGCCGTGAGGACCGCCACCGCCTTCGCCACGTCCATGGCGCTGCCCCCGCCGATTCCTATGATGAGGTCGCATTTTTTCGCCGCCGCCACCTTCGCTCCCTCATCGGCCAGTTCCAGCGGGGGTTCTCCCTCCACCTTGTCGAAGATGACCACCCTCATGCCGGCCTTCTTAAAATAGGTGGATACCCGCTTCTTCATCCCCGCGAGGGAGAGCCCCCTGTCGATAACAACCAGCGGTCTTCTCCCGCCCAGCGTTCCGATCTCTTCGGCCAGCTGCTCAAAGGACCCGTTGCCGAATACGATCCTGCCCGCACCGGTAAAAGAAAATATCTTATTCATATCGAACCCTTCCCTGGTATGTATTGCGAACGCAACCGCATCCATCCGAACGATGCCGCACGTTCGATGAACGCGCCTCTTATACCACGCTCTCTTCCCGTTTCCTATTACAAATTATGGGGGAGGGACGGGAGCGGCGAATGCATCGAGGAACATGGATCGTTCAGGAAGGAATCGGTATGCCACCGTGCGAGGCAGTGGAATGCCCTGCCCCTGTGACTGAGGAACGGATGTTCCCTGCATCGACATGAGTTGAGGAATATCCAGCGCTCTACCCGTTCCTCAGCCAGGTATCGAGAACCTCTTTCAGTTCATCGGATCGAAAAGGTTTGGCAATGTAATCATCCATACCGGCGGCGAGACAGGCATCCCGGTCGCCCTGCATGGCATGGGCAGTCATGGCGACAATCGGCACATGCCGGCCGAACCCCGTTTCCTCCTCCGCCAGGCGTATCTGCCGTGTCGCCTCCAGTCCGTCAAGGACCGGCATCTGAACATCCATGAAAACGAGATCGTACAGTTTTTCCCGCATCCGTTCAACAGCGACGGCTCCATTCTCGGCCAGATCCGCGGCAAACCCCAGCTTTCGCATATGAAGGAGAGCAATCTGCTGGTTGGTGAGGTTGTCTTCCACCAACAGGATTGCGGGCGGATGGATTGATGGTTCAGCGTGCGCTGGGTCCGAACTGTCATGACACCCGGGGAGGGCCCGGGCCCGGTCATTCTGCTCCACTGACCGGAAAGCCTTCCGGATGCACTCTTTCAGATCGTCGATCCTGATCGGCTTGTGCAGGTGACCCGCGAACCGGTATGTGTCGCAGTCGCTCCCCGGGATGTCGTCCGTGATGGATGACAGCAGGATCAGCTTATTGGATCTGATCAGAGGGTCCGCCCCAACGGCCCGGGCGAATGCGACACCGTCCATGCTGGGCATGTGGAAGTCTACCAGCACGGCATCGTAGGGCGCGCCTCCTGATGCGGCCCGGTGGAGTATCTCCAGCCCCTTTTCGGGGCTGATTGTCTCATCGGATTGGCACTGAAAGAATCCCAGGTATTTTCTCATGATCTGCAGGTTGGTCGTGTTGTCGTCGATGACCAGTATCCGGAGACCCTGCAAATCCCCGGCGCCGTCATCGGGGGCTGTCGGGGCGTCAAGGTCGCGTCTGAACCGGGCGGTAAACCAGAAGGTGGAACCGACACCCGGTCGGCTTTTTACATCAATGGTTCCGCCCATCATTCCCACGAGTCGTTTGCTGATGACCAGTCCCAGTCCGGTGCCGCCGAACCGCCGCGTCATGGATGGGTCGATCTGTGAGAACGACTTGAAGAGTCTGCTTCTCTGATCCCCATCGATCCCGATTCCCGTGTCGCTGACGTTGAAGACAAACTGGCACTCGCCGTCCGTCTGCTCAATGAGCTTGCAGGAGATCACAATCTCTCCCTGTTCCGTAAACTTGATCGCGTTGTTGACAAGATTCAGGAGCACCTGTTTCAGCCGAAGCGGGTCGCCGATCACGGAGGAGGGCAGGTGAGGATCGATATCGGCAATAAGGTGCAGGCGCTTTGCCGCCGCTGCAACGGCTTGAGCCCCGGCGACGTCTTCGATAACCTCCCGCAGGTTGAACGGAGCATCTTTGAATTCCAGCCGGTTGGCTTCGATCTTGGAAAAATCCAGGATGTCATTGATAATGGTCAGCAACGAATTCGCCGAGCTGTCGATAATGGATAGATATTCCCGCTGTTCCCCGGTCAGATCGGATCGAGACAGAATTTCAGTCATACCGATAATCCCGTTCATGGGGGTGCGTATTTCATGCGACATGTTGGCCAGGAACTGACTCTTGGCCTGGTTGGCGGCCTCCGCTATTTCCTTGGCCTCGAGGATCTCGGCGGTTCGTTCCTCTATGCGTGCTTCCAGATCCTGCCTCAGTTCAAGCAGTTCCGCGGTCACCGTATTGAGATTGGCGGTGGATACCCGCATCTCCACAAAATCGACCGACGAATTGAGATACCCTTTCGCCCCGTGCGCCAACTGGCTGGACGCCCGGTGAACCTCACGGAGATATACGTCTATTGCCAGGTAGTGTATATACAGCAGTACGCCGATGAGTACGGCCGACATGCCGGTAAAGACCAGGATCGGGGCAAGATGGCTGTGATTGGTTCTCACGAACAGCGCCGTTATGATAATGTGTGAATTAACGATTACTATGGCAGTAAGTGGGAATGGGCGGGATGAGGCGGGATATAGTGGGAAAGGTTGAAGTTTTTGCGGTTTAAAAATATTTTTTTGCTGCCAATAAGTGAAAATGAATTTTGGCCTTTTTGTACGTTTTTTACGGCTTATTGGCAGTACTTAAAACAGCCTTTAAAAACGCTTCACACGGCCCATATATATAAAGGATAGGTGTGGGGGAAAAGAACGATTAAAAGAGGAGATAGATCACCCGGCCTTCTGTTCGGAACCGTGGCTGTTTCCGCCAGGGCTTTCGTGGGTGGCGCGCAAGCGGTTGACCTCCGTTTGCAGGGCAACTGTTTTTTGTTCGAGCTGGGCGATTTTACCTGCCATTTCCTGCGCGGCCGCTTCCAGTGTTTGGAGGCGATCCTTCTGATCGACCGCCTCAGAGAAAGCCTCAAGGTTTGAGACAATAGCGCGAATCAGGGTCTGATTTCCTGACCCTACTATTTTCATCAGCATCTCGATTGAACGGGCGATATTTCTGGAATCCCTGACCCCTTCTTCATCGGGGAAGGTTCCCTTCTCCAGCATATCCATGGACTCGCGGAAGGCGGCCCCTATCTTTGGGCCGGCGGCATAGGCGGAGCCGAGTTTAGGCCCGGCGGCGTACGCCTCGCCGATGACGGGCGGGCCGCAGACCTCGGGATACTTCTGACGGGCCCCGGGGAACGGCTCGCCTTCGCCGGTCATAAGCCAAACTTCATCCACACTATACAACTCGCAGAATTTTTTTATAAACTCAGGCTTAGGGGAAGTGAGCATCACTCTATAGTTTGAGATAGTCCCTTCACTCACACCTGCATCTGACGCAATATTTTTGTTTGTAAAATTATTTTCTGCCGACACATAATTTATAACCCATCGCATCCGCCGACGTAGTGGCGCATCCTTCTTTATTGGTCGATTATCTATATCACTTTTGGGAATCCTAAAAGCTCTCATCTTTAACCCATATTGTGTTCGCACTTAAAGTCTCAAAGCGTCAACCAAACTGCGAACCTTTTAAAAGGGGTTCGTAGTTCTGGAAAAGCTAAACAACTACAATAACATGGCATATTTTTATCTTTAAAGTAATTTTTTTACTGCGAACATATATTTTTTTACTTGACAACACAAAATTATTAATTTACAAGTCTACCTACGCTTTTTCTTTTGCCATAGCACAGCAAAAAAAAGGGGGGCGCCATAACGGCCCTTCAGAAACCAAACCACATAAAAAGGAGTTTTTTATGACCAGGCTGCAAGCGCTGATAAAACTCAGGGGCGTGCCGATAACGGACATCGCGAAGGAACAGCGGGTGGGGTACCACTCGCTCCAGAAGACCATCAAAGGTGTCCGTAAACACCCTGCGGTGCTCCAGGTGCTGGCGCGTCACCTGGGCCTGCCGCCGCATGCCCTCCTGCGCCCGGAGGACGCCAACATCACCCTCACCCGTCTCGTCGAGCGGGAGATAGAGGCCCGCGCGGAAGAGCGCCGGCAGGAACTGCGGCGGCTCTATCTCGGGTGCTGATCCCGATGAGGGGTGAAACGATTACAGCCTTCAGGCGTAACGATACGCCATAAAACGGCTTAAATCAATGGCAAAGACGCACCTTTTTATAGACAACGGGGAGGGAGAAAATCGTGATGGCTAGAAAAAAGGCGAGCAGGGACACGGGCCAGACTTCCATTTTCGACATTCTTGAGCGGTGCCGCGAGGAACAGGAGTCTCCCGCCGCTGGCGGGCACGCGAACCCTGGCGGGCACACGAAGTCCTTGCCCGGAAAGTCCTTGCACCCTGGCGGGCACACGCCCAGAGGGCGAGGAGGGCGAGGATACCCTTGCGGGCACACGTACCCTGGCGGGCACACGTACCCTGGCGGGCACACGTACCCTTGCGGGCACAAGATCGACCGGCAGTTCCGGGCGGCCATCAGCGAGGCGCTGAAACGATGCCCCCTGTCGCGCTACCAGGTGGCGGCGCGGATGAGCGAGCTTGTCGACACGGATATCACCAAGACCATGCTCGACAGTTGGACGGCGGAAAGCAAGGAGCAGCACCGCTTTCCGGCCATTTTCCTGCCCGCCTTCTGCGAGGCGGCCGGGTGCACCGAGCCGCTCTCCCTGCTGGGCCGTCCGGCAGGGGTGTTCGTCCTGCCGGGTCCGGAGGCGCTGCGGGCGGAGATCCGGCGGCTGGAAGAGGAGATAGGCCGGGTTCAGGCGGAGAAACGAAAGAGGATGCTCTTTCTAAAAGAGATGGAGGAGGAAAAATTATGAATCCTGATGGATACACACGTACCCTTTCGGGCACACGTACCCTTTCGGGCACACGTACCCTTTCGGGCACACGTACCCTTTCGGGCACACGTACCCTTACGGGCACACGCACCCTTTCGGGCACACGCGCAGAGAGGATGGCGGACCGGTTTCTTGACCGGTTCGAGCGGATGTTCTGCGGAGAAGGGTTCGACCGCGTGTGCCGGGCCGCCCTGATCTTCATCTGCGGCTGGTTTGCCGGGCTCTTGTATGTGCGGGTTTTCGCGGGGTGACGGCATGGCGGAGACAAACAAAGGCGAGTGCACAGCAAAGGATATCGCCGCCGCACTGAAGGTTTCCAAACAAGCCATATCCAAGCGAGCGGCAAAAGAGGAATGGCCCTACCGAGAACAACCGCAACGGGGCGGACGGGTACGGCTCTATCGTATCTCCGCGCTTCCCGCCGATGTCCGGGCCGAGGTGGAACTGCGCCGGGTGATCGAGGAGTACGAGACCGCAGCACCAGCCCCAAAGGACACCAGCCCGGCCCCCACGGCCCAGTCACTCCCGCACCCTGGCGGGCACACGTACCCTGGCGGGCACCTGCACCCTGGCGGGCACACGCCCGCCCTGCTCTCCGCGGCGCCGTCCCTTCCTTCGCTTTCCAAGCAAGGGCTTTCCTCGCTTTCCAAGCAAGGACTTCCCTCGCTTTCCACGCAAGGGCTTTCCTCGCTTTCCAAGCAAGGGCTTCCGGCCCCGTCCACATTGACGGACTGGCAGCGCGACTGCATGGACGCCCGGTGCGCGATCCTGAATCTGGTGAACCGGATAGCGGCGCAATCGGGGATCTCCGCCGCCGTGAAGAAAGTGGTCCTCATGGCGCGGACCGGCTCGCTTCCGAAGCGCATCCAGGCGGTCCTCCCGGCGGCAGGGGGACGGTCGGACGTGAAGGATACCCTGACGGGCACACGTACCCTTACGGGCACACGTCTCTCGGAGCGCACCCTGTACCGGTGGCGGAGCCTGCGCCGGCTGGGGGAGACGGCTCTGGCGCCGCGCGACCGCGGGCCTGATGACGTTCCCCCCTGGGCGCCCCTCTTCCTCAAGTGTTACCGGCAGCCCCAGAAGCCGTCCGTGGCAGACGCCCTGGAGGCCATGGCCGAGATCCTTTCGGCGGAGGGCGAACTCCCCTCGCTTTCCTCGCCCTCCTCGCCCTCCGGGCAAGGACTTTCCGGGCAAGGACTTTCCAAGCAAGGGCTTCCGTCGCTTTCCAAGCAAGGGCTTCCGTCGCTTTCCAAGCAAGGGCTTCCGTCGAAAGCTCAGTGCTACCGTTTTCTGGCGCGGATGAGCGCCGTGGACAAAAACCGTGGGCGGATGACGGGCAACGATCTGCGGGCGATCATGCCCATGCGCCGGCGTTCGACGGAGGAGCTTCTGCCCCTGGATATGGTGACCACGGACGGGCACACCTTCAAGGCCCGGATCGCCCATCCGCACCACGGGAAGCCGTTCCAGCCGGAGGTCTGCGCCGTGGTGGACGTGGCGACGCGCCGGGCGCTGGGATGGAGCGCGGGCCTTTCGGAGTCGGCGGCGACGGTGGCGGACGCACTGCGGCACGCCATCCAGAACGCGGGGATTCCGGCCATGCTGTACGCCGACCCGGGGTCGGGAAACATCGCCCATGTGAACGCCCACAAGAGCTACGGCCGGTATGCCCGGCTGGGGATCACCTTCAAGACGGGACTGCCGGGGCGCACGCAGGCGCGCGGCCTGATCGAACGGTTCCAGCAGTCGTGCTGGATCCGCGCCGCCAGGAAGCTGCCCACCTATGTGGGGTCGGACATGGACGGCACCACCCTGTACAAGGCGACCCGGCTGATCGAATCGGACGTCAGAAAGAACGGAACGTCGGACCGGGTGATTCCCTGGACATCGTTTGTGGGGTTCGTGGCGGCTGACGCCATCGACGCCTATAACAACCGGCCCCACAGCGCGCTGCCGAAGATCACCGACGATGACGGCCGCCGCCGGCATATGACGCCGAACGAGTGCTGGCAGGCGTGGCTGGCCCGGGGGTGGGAGCCGGACTGCATCTCGCCGGAAGAGCTGGCGGATATGTGGCGCCCCCGGATACAGCGGAGAACCTTCCGGGGCGAGATCCACTTCATGGGGAACATCTATTTCAGCGCGGCGCTCCAGCATTACTCCGGGCAGGAGATGATCGTCGAGTACGAGCCCCAGGACTGGACCTTTGTGTACGTCCGCGACCTCGACGGACGGCTGATCGCCCGTGCCGCGTGGAACGGAAACCGGAGCGGATACCAGCCGCTGACCGCCGTGGAAGCCGCCGCCGACAAACGAGCGAAAACACGCAGGGAACGAGTGGAACGTAAACTGGAGGAGATCGAGCTGGAACAGGCGGGGGCGAAGGTGATCGACATGCAGCCTGACCCCGCGGCCATCGAAGCCCGACGAATGATTGAGGAGGAGATGGCGAGAACGGCGACCGCCCCGGCTGAACCGGCATTCCCGGAAACGGACGTGGGCGACTGGGACAAGTGGCGCTGGTGCGAGGATGTGAGGCAGAAAACGGGCCGGGTCCCGGCCGGGCATGAAACGTTTTTTGAGTCATATCGCGATTTTTCCTCGAACTGGGTCGCGTTTATGGCGGTCGATCGCGACCTGGGGGGGAACAACTACCCGCATTACAACGAGCTGCTGGAGCGTCGAGAGTCGGGCACACGCACCCTTGCGGGCACACGCACAGCGTTCAGCAGCTAACTACCCTTGCGGGCACACGTACCCTGACGGGCACACGAAGTCTTACGGGTCTTACGGGAGGAAGCGAAAATGGGAAAGATTGAAAGTCGTGGGGAAGAAATAATGACGGTGGCGCCTCTGGTGAACGTGAGTTTGTGCTCGGGCGCGCTGGACCGGGTCATGGAGCGCGCGGCCCACCTGCCGGGGATGGTCGTTTTCTACGGCCCCTCCGGGTACGGCAAATCGACGGCGGCGGCCTACACGGCCAACCGGACGCGGGCCTACTACGTGGAATGCCGGTCCACCTGGACACGGCGGGCCACGCTGGCGGCGATTCTGCACGAGATGGGGATTGCCGCGCCGGGCGGCGGCAGGATCTACGAGATGACCGACGCCATCTGCGAGCAGCTCGCAAAATCGGGGCGGCCCCTGATCGTGGACGAGATGGATCACCTGGTGGAAAAGTCGGCCGTGGAGCTGATCCGGGACCTGTACGAGGGATCGGGGGCGGCGATCCTGCTGATCGGCGAGGAGATGCTGCCCCGGAAGCTGGAGCGGTGGGAACGATTTCACGGCAGGATACTCGAATTCGTCCCGGCGCAGCCGGCGAACATGGACGACGCCCGGCACCTGGCCCGGCTGTACTGCGGAGGCCTGGTCATCGAGGATGATCTGTTGTCGAAGATACACTCCCTCGCGCGCGGATCCGCGCGCAGGATCTGTGTCAATCTGGAGCGCGTGAGATCGGAAGCCGCATCGAACGGGCTGAATCAGATCGGCCTGACCCAGTGGGGGCGGCGGGATCTCTGGACCGGCGAGGCTCCCACGCGGAGGGGATTATGAGTACCCTTGCGGGCACACGTACCCTTGCGGGCACACGAAGTCCTTGCTCGGAAAGTCCTTGCCCAGAGGGCGAGGAGAGCGAGGATACCCTGGCGGGCACACGAAGTCCTTGCCCGGAGGGCGAGGATACCCTGGCGGGCACACGGAGACGGCGGCTACCCTTGCGGGCACACGTACCCTTGCGGGCACACGTACCCTTGCGGGCACAAGCGGAGGAGAGCAGGGAGAGCCTGTGGACGGCGATCAGGGGCACAAAGGGGGCGCCCTTCAAGGCGGAGGACCTGGCGTGGCACACCCGCCTGGAGATGCCGACGATCCGGGAGTATCTGGCGGGACTGACCCGCGCCGGCTATCTGGAGAAGGAGGATTCCCCCGCTTTCCAAGCAAGGACTTATCGCCTGGTGCGGGACACGGGGGCGGACGCTCCACGGGTGAGGCGCGACGGGACGGAGGTCACCCAGGGGCGCGGACGGGAACAGATGTGGCGCACCATGCGGATTCTGGGCGAGTTTTCGCCCCGGGAGCTGGCGGTCAGCGCATCGACGGAAGAGGCTCCGGTGGCCCCCGGCGAGGCCCATAGTTATGTCGGTCACCTGTGCCGCGCCGGCTATCTGCGCCGGACAGCGAACGGCCGGCCGGGACACCGCGCCGGCACGGGAACCCAGGCGCGCTACCGGTTCCTCCGGCACATGCACACGGGGCCGAAGCCGCCCCAGGTGCAGCGCAACCGGCAGGTCTATGATCCCAACCTGCGGCGCACCATGACAGGAGGCACGACATGATCAGCACAGGCGAACGGGAAAGGTTGATGAGGGTGCTGCGGGTGGCGGTGGAAGAATCGAGCCAGGCCGAGGTGGCCCGCCGGATCGGGCGGTCAGCGGCCGCGATCAACCAGGTGCTGAAAGGCGCCTACGCGGGGAATCCCGACATGATCCTGGAGCTGGTTTCGGCGGAGTTCGGCGGGGCCGAGGTGGACTGTCCCGTCATGGGACGGGTGGCCCTGCTCCAGTGTATCGAGAACAGACAGATGGCCTTTTCGGCCACGAATCATCAGCGGGTGCGGCTCTGGAAGACGTGCCGGAGCTGTCCGCATAATACGGCAAGGGGAGGGTTATGACAATGGCACAGCGAGTAAAGGCAGAGGCGGCGCCCTGGCGGGTGCCTCAGAACAGAGACCAGGCGAATGAGTGTATCGCCGAGATCGGGCGGCTCCAGCGGGAGAGGGACCGCATCCGGGCGGACATGAACGACGAGGTGGCTGCCGTCAAGGAGCGCCACGAAGCGCAGGCCCTGCCGCTGGCGGAGAAGATCAGGCATCTCTCGGCGGGGGTCCAGTTGTGGTGCGAGGCGAACCGTTCCGAGCTGACCCAGGGGGGGAAGGTGAAGTTCGCCATGCTGGCGGCGGGGAAAATCAACTGGCGCATGCGACCCCCGAAGGTGGCGCTGCGGGGAAAGGACAAGATCATCGAGGCGCTCAAGGCGATGGGGCTTTCCCGGTTTATCCGCGTGACCGAAGAGGTGAACAAGGAGGCGATCCTGGCGGAGGCCGAGATTGCCGGGGCCGTGCCGGGGATCTCAATCACCCGGGGGGAGGATTTTGTGATCACGCCCCACGAGACGGAGCTTGAGGAGGTGGCCTGATCATGAAACTGGCGGATGCACAGCTCTGTCTGAACTGTGACGAGGTCTTTTCCCCGTACCCTGACGGGCACACGTACCCTGACGGGCACACGAAGTCCTTGCACCCTGGCGGGCACACGCCCGGAAAGTCCTTGCCCGGAGGGCGAGGAGGGCGAGGATACCCTTGCGGGCACACGTACCCTGACGGGCACACGGGGCACGCCGTCTGCCCCGCCTGCGGATCGGAGGCCGCCTGGCCCCTGTCCAAATGGCTGGCGCCTGTCAAACCGGGCGTCCTGGGGCGGGCCATCAAGTACCCTGGCGGGCACAAGGCGGGAAGGGAGGCGATGTGATGGATCAGATACGCTACGCGAAGTTTGAGAACAGCGACCGTCTGAAGCGGGTGTACCGCCTGTTGTCGGACGGCCGATGGCACGGGACCAGAGACATCATGATGCGGGCCGACGTGTGCGCCGTAAACTCGGCGGCCGCCGAGCTGCGGGCCAACGGATTCGATGTGGCCACCCGCTGCGTGGGGAGGGGGCGCTATGAATACCGCCTTGTCTCCTGAGTACCCTGACGGGCACACGCACCCCGGCGGGCACAAGAAGCCCTGCCCCTGGTGCGGCAAAGAGATCGATATGGACGAGCTTCTGCTGGACGATGACCTGCGATCCATCGTCCGCCAGGCCGCCGCCTTCGGCCCGTACGGCACGGCGGTGTGGGCATATCTGGAATTGTTCGGCGCGGCGCCCCTTGCACGGCGCCGCAAAAAGCTCCTGCTTCTGCTGGCGGACATGAAACGGCTCTTCGATACGGAACGGTTCACCTTCCAGAAGGTCGAATACGCCATCAGCAGGGCGGGGATCGCCCATGCCCTGGAGACGACGGCCCGCCGCGCCTTCGCGGACCGGCTGGAGAATCACAACTACCTGAAGAAGATCATGGTGGGGGTCGCGGAGACCGAGGGGGCGGCGAAATCGAAACGGGACGAAACAGCCCTGCGCGACCGGGAGGAGCGGATGCGGCATCGGGTCCCGGAGAGGGCGCCGACTGAAGAGGAGGCGGCGGAAAACAGGCGCCGGGTACAGGCGCTGGTACGGGGGTTGAAATGATGAACGGGATCCTCGCTCCCCGAGCAAGGACTTCGGGCGCCCGAAAGAGTACAGGTGCCCGTCAGGGTGCGGCGGCACGGGAGGGGCAGAGAAGGCGGCTTCTGGCTACGGTCCATATCGCCAAGAAAGAGCTGGGCCTGGACGATGAGCTGTACCGGGAGATTCTGCGCCGCGAGTTCAGGGTGGCTTCCGCCGGGGATCTGGACAACTACGGGCTTTTGCGGCTGGTCAAATCCTTCGAGCGGTTCGGGTTCGCCGTCCGGTCGAAAGGCCACCCGGGGCGGCCGACGAACATGGGGACGGGGCGGACGCGGGCGAAGATGCTGAAAAAGGTCGAGGCTCTGCTCACCATCGGGAAGAGGCCCTGGAGCTATGCCGACGCCCTGGCCCGCAGGATCTGCGGGGTCGATAAGGTGCAGTGGCTGGACAACGACGGCCTGTACAAGATTATTGCCGCGCTGGTCAAGCAGGGCCGGCGCGAGGGGTGGGATCTGAGATGACCGACGATTACCCTTGCGGGCACACGAAGTCCTTGCTCGGAGAGCGAGGATACCCTGGCGGGCACACGCCCGGAGAGTCCTTGCACCCTGGCGGGCACACGCCCAGAGGGCGAGGAGAGCGAGGATACCCTTGCGGGCACACGTACCCTTGCGGGCACGAGTACCCTGACGGGCACCTGTACCGGGACTGGCCGCCGAAACTGGCGGAGATAGCGGAGGCCGTCGGCCCGCATGCCGCGCTGAGACTGGCGGTGCGGTTCGGGGGACGGGGCCTGTATGTGCCCCACCACCCCCGCGCAGGGCATGCCATCGAACGCGCCATCGGCCCCGAAGCCTTCCGCTTGCTCTGCAAGCGGTACGGCGGCACGGAGCTGCGGGATATCCCCCTGGGGGCGGCGCTCAGCAACAAGGGGGTGGCGATCCGCTCCACGGCGCAGGCGCATCCGCAGTTGAGTCATCGGTCCATCGCGGCCAGGCTGAGGACCACCGAACGGCACGTGCGACGGGTCTTGAACGATGATTCCGGCCGGCATGAGCAGCAATTAAATCTATTCGAGGGACTATGAGGAGGGGCAATGATCGCATGCGCATCTGTTTTTGCGGCGGGTTTCATTCTCGGCCTCGTCTGGGGGGCGGGATTATGGGACATGATGAGGAGGTGACGGCCCGGCGCACCCTGGCGGGCACAGGCACCCTGACGGGCACACGTACGGCGAGGGGCGTCCACAGCGGGCGCCCTTTTTTTGTGTCTCGCGGACGGGAGTCCGGTTAGACGGGAACTGACGGCAGGTGTAACCTGCCGCTGTAAACAGGGTACATGTGCCCGACAGGGTATCCTCGCTCCCAGAGCAAGGACTTCATGTGCCCGTCGGGGTAATTGTCCAGGCACACGCACAATGTGAGACGGGGGAGGGAGAACGAACATGCTGGCGGCGGACCGGCTTGACCCGCGAATTGATTATCCGAACTTTCCGGAGTTCGAGCGCTGCGGCATCGATCTCGGCCTGGTCAGGGCCGAGCTGATTCTGACGCTGCAGCACCTGCGGACATGTTCGGGGATCCCCCTGACGCCGTCTCCGGTATCGGGCGCGTGGGGACGCCTGGAGGGCAGCGCGACATCGCGCCACTGGGCGGTGGGACGGCTTTCGGACGCGGGGGACATCTTTCCTGCGAAGGGGCGCACCCTCGACTGCTGGCTGGCGGCACAGGGCATGGGCGACATCGGCGGCATCGGGCTCTATGTCGACACGCGGGGGCCGGACGGCACCCCCTGGCCCATGATGCACATCGACCTGCGGCCCGGACGGCTCCTCTGGACGAGCGAGAGACGGGACGCACAGAGGGTTTACTACTACCACACGTACCCTGACGGGCACACGTACCAGGCCGCCCAGGGGCCCGACTTCTGGCGCGTGGTTGACCGGATCATCAGGGGGGAGTGGATGGCCCCCCGGCAAGGATGACATGAGCATCTTTTCGACGATCACAAACGCCCTGGGGGGGAGCCTCATCAAGGAGGGGTTCGATGTGGTGAAGAGCTATTTTCCCCCCTCCATGAGCGACGCGGAGAAGGCGCAGGCGGAGCGCGCCTTTGCCGAGTTTGCGCACAAAAAGGAACTGGAGCTGCAGGCCCAGATGAACGCCGCCGAGGAGGAGTTCAACCGGCGGATCAAGGAGATGGAGGGAACGGCGGCGGACCTCAAGGGCATACCGGTCCTGGGGCCGCTCATGCTCTTTGTGCGGGGGGCACAGCGGCCGGCATTCGGCATCTTCACGCTGGTCGCCGACTATCAGGTTTTCTCGCAGGCGTGGCAGCTGGACGAGCAGAAGGGGGCCATGCTGTTCGCCGTCAACATCCTGGTTTTGACCTTCCTCTTCGGCGAGCGGGCCATAAAGAATCTGATGCCCTTCATCCAGACCTTCTTTCTGGGCCGGCACACGGAGGGCGACAGATGACCCCTGAACAGGTCATGACGATCAAGGCGGTGTCGGACATCCTGAACCAGATCGGAGCGATGCCCGTCACGGGGCTCCTGGCGCTGATGCTGTTCGGCCCCTGGGTTGTCATGTTCATCATCAGCCATCAGCAGGCGCGGCGTTTCGAGGCGGTGGCTAAAATGTACGAGGGCAGCGCCCAGCTGGTCCGCGACCACCAGGAACTGGTGGAGCGGTACAAGGCAATCGTCGAAGGCCAGCAGGACCTGATCATCCACACGACGCAGGTCCTCTCTTCGGTCAAGCATATTTCAGAGAACAACCTCTTCTGTCCGCTGGTGCGGAAGGGGACCCAGGGCAAGGAGGTGCATGGATGAGCGCGGTGCTGCAGTTGCGCGAAGAGATGGACCGGCTGAAGAGAAGGAAGATCGATCTCTCCCTGACGGCGGATGCGGCCATCAGGGCGGCGCGTGAAATACTGGCGCTGGCGGCGGTGACGCCGCTCCAGGAGATCGACCTGAAGACGGCGGCGGCGCACCTGACCCGTGCCGTCGCGTGCCAGGACGAGCTGGGGGACGTGATAGCGGCAATCCGGAAGGTTGAGCGGGAACTGGGGGTTTAGATGGGCACGGCGCGGCGGAGGTCAAAGGTCGAAACCGAACTGCCCCGCGAACTGCGGGAGGAGGCGAACCGCCTGATCCTGGAGGGGGTGACCTACGACGACCTGGCGGCATGGAGCCGCGAGAAGGGATTCGAGATCAGCCGTTCCGCCTGGGGACGCTACGGCAAGGAGTACTACGCATCCTACCAGGCGATCCGGCAGTTCGAGGACCAGTCCCGGGCGCTGGCGGGCGAAGCGGGCGAGGGGCTGACCATGGACGAGGCGCTGACAAAGATGCTCCAGCAGCGCGTGGCCGCGGCTCTCATGCGCGGCGAGTGGGACGTGATGGAGGTGCCCCGGCTGCTGGCGGATGTGGCAAAGCTCCAGGCGTCGAACATCAGCCGGGAGAAGCTGAAGGCCGACTTTGCCGACCGGGCCAAAGCGGCGGCGGACCGGGTGGAGAAGATCCTTGCCCAGGGGGCGAGGACAATCGCCCGGACGGGCGGTCTGACGGATCGAACGATCCAGATCATCCGGCGCGAAATTCTGGGGATAGCGAAGCAATGACGGACATGCCGACCATACTGCCCAACACGGCGGGGGCGCAGGCCCCTCCGGCGCTCCTGCCCTACCAGCAGGCGTGGATCGCGGACGGCTCCGCGCTGAAGGTGGGGGAGAAGTCCCGCCGGATCGGGCTGACCTGGGCGGAGGCGGCTGACGATGTATTGATCGCGGCGGCCGAGGGGGGGCAGAACGTCTATTACATCGGCTACAACCAGGACATGGCCATCGAATACATCGAGGCGGCGGCCATGTGGGCGCGGGCGTTCAGCCATGCGGCCTCGGAGATCGAGGAGGGACTGTGGGAGGACGACCGGGACGACCGGCATATCAAGACCTACACCATCCGGTTCCCCGGCAGCGGCCGGCGGATCGTGGCGCTCAGCTCGCGCCCGGCGAACCTGCGCGGCAAGCAGGGGGTCTGCGTCATCGACGAGGCGGCGTTCCATGACCGGCTGGACGAACTCCTGAAAGCGGCCCTGGCCTTCCTGATCTGGGGCGGCAGGGTGCGGGTGATTTCCACCCACGACGGCGCGGCCAATCCCTTTAACGAGCTTATACAGGAGATTAAAGCGAAGAAGCGGAAGGGGTCGATCTTCCGCTGCACCTTCCAGGAAGCGGTGGAGCAGGGGCTCTATCGCCGCGTCTGCCTGCGTCTGGGGAAGACGTGGGAGGCCGGTGGCGAGGCCGCCTGGGTCAGGGATGTGTACGACTTCTATGGCGATGACGCCGAGGAAGAACTGGACGTGGTGCCCCGTGAGAGCGCCGGCGCTTATCTGCCCGGCGCGCTCATCGAGGCGCGGATGGCGGCGGAGATCCCCGTGGTGCGCATCGCGCGGGCCGACAGCTTTGCCGAATACCCGGAGCACCTGCGGCGCGCCGAGATCGCCGACTGGTGCCGCGACGAACTCCTTCCCCTGCTGGAAGAGCTGGATCCCGACCGGGGACACTGCTTCGGCGAGGATTTTGCCCGCAGCGGAGACCTGACGGTCCTGGCGGCGGGGGAGATCGGCCAGGATCTCACGCGCCGGACCCGGTTCATGGTGGAGGTGCGCAATATGCCCTTCGCCCAGCAGCGGCAGATCATCTGGTTTATCCTGGACCGGCTGCCCCGGCTGCGGTGCGCGGCGTTCGACGCCCGCGGCAACGGGCAGCAGATCGCCGAAGAGACGGCTGACCGGTACGGGCGCGGCAGGATTCACAGCGTCATGATTTCTGACCGGTTCTACGCCGACGAGTTCCCCTCCTTCAAGCGGGCCTTTGAGGATGGCGCCATTGCCGTTCCCCGGGACGCGGATGTGAAGGACGACCTGCGGGCGGTGCAGGTGATCGGCGGCACGCCGAAGATCCCGAAGACGACGGGCCAGGGGAAGAATTCCTCGCCCTTCGGGCGTGTGCCCGGCAGGGTGCAAAGAAAGGGCGAAAAGCGGCACGGCGATGCGGCCATCGCCCTGCTCATGATGTGGCACGCCTCCTGCCGGGACGCCGTGGTGATCGAGTTTCAGGCGGCGCCGCCGAAGCAGCGGCTCTGGGACGGGACTGCCGATGACGATCACAGATATGTTGACGATCACAGATATGTCAGAAAGGGTGCATGGTGACGACGCTCTACGATCACAGGGGAGAGCCGATACGCACGGCTGAGTTGAAGGGCGAGCCCCAGACGGCAAAGGTGGGGCACCTGGCGCGGGAGTTCGCGGACCATCCCAGCCGGGGACTGACGCCGGCGAAGCTGGCGCGGATACTCGAGCAGGCCGAGCAGGGCGACCTGACGGCCCAGGCGCATCTGGCGGAGGACATGGAGGAGAAGGACGCCCACCTCTACGCCGAGCTGTCGAAACGCAAGCGCGCCGTACTCTCGGTGGGCTGGGACCTGGCCCTTCCGCGGGAGGCCACGGCGCGGGAAAAGGACGCCGCGGCGCTGATCACGGACATGCTTCATACGCTGGACTTCGAGGATCTGCTCCTGGATCTCGCGGCGGGGATCCTGCCGGGATATGCCTGCGTCGAGATCGAGTGGGACCGTTCCGGGGGGCAGTGGTTCCCCCGGGGTCTTCACTACCGGCCCCCGTCCTGGTTCATGTCGCCCCTCGATGACCGGGGCGCCCTGCGCCTGCGCACGGCGGCCGCGGGAGGCGAGGAACTGCGGCCCTGGGGCTGGGTAGCCCACCTGCACCGGGCCAAGAGCGGCTATCTGGGACGGGCGGCGCTGGCCCGCGTGCTGGCATGGCCCTTTCTGTTCCGCAATTACGCGGCCCGCGATCTGGCCGAGTTTCTGGAGATCTACGGCCTCCCGCTGCGGCTGGGGACCTTTCCGCCGGGAAGTTCCGACCAGGAGAAGTCCACGCTCATGCGGGCGGTGGTTTCCATCGGTCACGCGGCGGCGGGGATTATTCCCGAAGGGATGAAGATCGAATTTCACGAGGCGGCGAAGGGAGCGTCGGACCCCTTCATGGCCATGACGAACTGGGCCGAGAAGTCCATGTCGAAGGCGATCCTGGGGGGGACCCTGACGAGCCAGACCGACGAGGGGGGCGCCTATGCCCTGGGGGAGGTGCACCAGGATGTCTTCAAGGACATCGTGCAATCGGATCTCCGCCAGTACGCCCAGACGCTGAACCGCGACCTGGTGAGGCCGCTTGCCCTGCTCAATACGGACGCAGAGCGGCCGCCCCGGCTCGTGTTCGATGCCGAGACGCCCGAGGATCTGAAGCTCTTTTCGGAGGCCATTCCGAAGCTGGTCGGGGCGGGGATGCGGATCCCCGAACGATGGGCGCGGGAGAAACTCCATATCCCGGAGCCGGACAACAATGAGCCGGTTTTGGAGCAGACGGGGCTCGGAGCGGCCGCCCTCAAGGGACATCTGGCAGCTGCGAGCGCGGCCATGAATCCGGAGACGGATGTTCCCGACCTGCAAACGGCCCGCCTGGCGCGGGAGGCGGAGGATCCCCTGGCGGACATGGTGGAGGCGATCAGGACGATCGTAAACGACGCCGCGTCGCTCGAGGACCTGAGGGGGAAGCTTGTTCTCGCCTGGCCCGCAATGGATGCATCTGCTCTTGCCGAGGTGATGGCGGAGGCTCTGGCGGCGGCGCAGATGGCGGGACGCTACGATATTCTGGAGGAACTGTAAGTGGCAGAATACCCTGGCGGGCACACGTACCCTGACGGGCACACGCACCTCGACGGACTAACATACGGCTCCCTTCCCTTTTCCGAGCAGATCCGGTTTTTCCGGGACAAGGTGAAACTGCCGACGGAGACCTGGACGGACATATGGGAAGGCATGCACTCCCGGGCCTTTGTCGTTGCCGGCGCCATGCAGGAGGGGCTCCTGGAGGATCTGTATGGGGCGGTGGACCGGGCGATCGCGGCGGGGGGGACCATCGAACAGTTCCGCACGGATTTTGACGGCATCATCGAGAAACATGGCTGGACATACAAAGGCGGGCGCAACTGGCGCACGCGGGTCATATACGAAACCAACCTGCGGCAAAGCTACAACGCCGGCAGGGAGGCCCAGATGAACGACCCGGCATTGAGACGGCGGAGGCCCTACGGCCTCTATCGGCACGGGAGGAGCGAAACCCCGCGGCCGGAACACCTGGCGTGGGACGGGACGGTGCTGCCGCTGGACGACCCCTGGTGGGAGACGCATACGCCGCAGAACGGCTGGGGCTGTAAATGCCGCAAGCTCTCTGTCTCCGACGCGGACGTGAAGCGGTTGGGGCTCGTCGTGGCGAACCGCGCTCCGCAGGTGCGGTGGCGCGAAGTGACGGTGGGAGCACAGGGGCCGACCCCTCGAACGGTGAGAGTCCCGGAGGGGATCGATCCCGGGTTCGCCTATAACCCCGGTACGGCGGCCTGGGGGAGGCCCCTTGCCGAGCAGGCAATGGACGCCTGGCGGGCGCAGGGAACCGCCGCGTGGCAGACGCTTACTCCCGGAGGTCCGGCGGATTACGGACGCCCGGCCCGAGTCCCGACGGACAAGGCCCGGGCTGCCCTGGGAGCCGCGGCAGCGGGCGAGGATGAGATGAGGCGGCTGATTGAAAAACAGATCGGCGGGGCGGAGCGGATATATCGCACGCCGGGAGGGGTCGGCATCAACGTGAATGCCGAGATTCTCGCCCGGCATATGGATGTGTCCCGATCGCGGTATATCCCCTTTTTGAACGAGCTCATGGAAGAGCCTTACGAGCAGTGGCTCACCTTCGAGCGGCACAAGGGCACCGGGCAGGTGGCGCTCAGAACGAGGCTGATCAAGGCGATCAGAACGGGGCGGACGGAAGGGAACCTGCTTGTGGCGCAGGCGCACAAGGGACAGCTCGAGTCGTGGACGGTGATACCGGTGAGGCGGGATTATCTGGACAGACAGAGGAAGGGCACGCTGATTTACGGGCGTTGATTGGGACGCCACGGCATCGCGGTGCCGTGCGCGCCATGGCCGGCCCCTGGGCCCGCGAACCGGACCAGCCATCACGAAAGGACGATACCCGATGGCAGGAGCATTTGTCAAGGTCGATCTGACCGGCAGGGAGGAGATAAAGAAGGCCCTGAATCGCCTGGCCCGGCGGGGCCGGGATCTGACGCCGGTCTTTGACGATATGGGCGAGTACCTGCTTGAAGCGCATGAGGGGCGTTTCGATGCGGGGCGGAGTCCCGAGGGCGACCCCTGGGAGCCGCTTTCGCCGCGATACAAGGCCCGCAAGAAGAGGAACAAGGGAAAAATCCTGGTGCTCGACGATATCCTGGGCGGAACCCTGCGGTATCAGACCACGGCCGGGTCGCTGCTCTTCGGCACGGACCGGGTCTACGGCGCGACGCACCAGTTCGGACGCGCGGACGCGGGCATCCCCGCGCGGCCCTTCCTGGGCCTCTCGTCCGATGACGGGAAGGAGATGCTCCGGCTGGCGGGCGAACATCTGGCGGCGGCGCTCTAAAATGCCCCAGGATCGATTTTTACGCTCAAAGGGTAGTGGGATACCGGCCGGAGGGTTTCGTGAGTTTTTAAATGGTGTTTAAATGCATTTCCGGGGATTTTTGTGTGCGGGCTGAGAGGGGGTTGAGGCATGAACAGGAATGTTGCCACCTGTGCGGTGGAACTGGGAGGCGATCTCCGGAGGGTGCAACTGCTTCCGGCGGGGGAGTTCAGGGCGCGGGACGGCCGTCCCGGCGCGGGCAGATCCTGGAAGCTGGACGAGGCCGCGGCGGCGCGGATCATCGAGGCGGCGCGCCGGCGCGCCACGCCCTATGTGGTCGACTATGAGCACCAGACCCTCAACGCCGACAAAAACGGACTGCCGGCGCCCGCGGCGGGGTGGTGGACGCAGATGGAGTGGCGGCGCGGCATGGGGCTTTACGCGGTGGATGTGGCCTGGACCGACAAGGCGCGGGCCATGATAGAGGCCGGCGAATACCGGTACCTGTCGCCGGTGTTTTCCTACGGCGACGACGGGACGGTGCTGGAGCTGCACATGGCGGCCCTGACCAACTATCCGGCCATTGACGGCATGGATCAGCTGGCGGCGGCCAAATTTCTAACGGTCCGCAAGGACGCAGAGGAGGAGAGTATGAAGGAACTGTTAAAACTGTTGGGGCTGGCGGAGGACGCCGGCGAGGCGACGGCCGTGGAAGCGCTGAAGGCGATCATCGCCCGGGCTGAGAAGGCCGGGGACGCCGAGACGAAACTCCAGGCCGCCCGGGACGAGGTTGCGGCGCTTACGGCGACGCTGGAGAAGGCGGGAGACGGTTCGCCCGATCCCTCGAAGTATGTGCCCGTGGAGACGGTCACGGCGCTTCAGGGCGAAGTGGCGGCGCTCCGGGCGACGGTCAACGAGAAAGAGGTGCATGACCTCATGACGGCGGCGCTGGCCGACGGCAGGATTCTCCCGGCCATGGAGACCTGGGCGCGCGATCTGGGGAAGAAGGATGTGGCGGCTCTGAAGAGCTACATCGCCGCCGCCCAGCCTATCGCAGCGCTGTCGGGGATGCAGACAAAGTCCTCGCCCTTCGGGCAAGGACACCCTGACGGGCACACGATCGGCGGCGAGGCGCTGGCGGTGTGCAGGCAGATGGGCATTTCGCCCGAGGATTACAAAAAAACGCTGGACGCCGCAAGCGTCTGAGGCGTGACACGAAGAGGAGGAATATGACATGACGCAATTAAGCACTGACAAAAAAATTGAACGGACCGACGGCGTAGAGCTGGCCTTCCCCGTGGATGACGGCGACAAAATATACGCCGGGGCTCTCGTCGCCGTCAATGCCGACGGCTATGCGGTTCCGGGGGAGGACGCGGCGGGGCTGATCTTCCAGGGCGTGGCCATGGAACAGGTTGACAATACCAATGGGAGCGACGGCGACAAGAGCGTGGTTCTGCGCCGGCGGGGGCTCTTCAAGATGACCCTCGGGCACACCATTACTCAGGCCAACGTGGGGGACAACGTGTTCCTGGTGGATGACCAGACGGTGGACGTGGCGGCTCAAACCACCCACGATATCTTCTGCGGCATCATCGCCGGGTATATCGACGCGACCCATGCCTGGGTGGATATCGAACCGGCCATCAGGCAGGCCGATGTGGCCGCCCATATCGCCGACACTTCCGGGGCGCATGCGGCAAGCGCCGTATCCATCCTGGATTCGGGTGAACACACCGACGAGGACGACGCGGAGGCGGCGCTCCAGGAGATCTACGCGAGTCTGCGCACGGCCAAGGGGATCATCGATATTCCCCTGCCGGTCATGACCGACGCGGGGGTCGCCCTGGCCGCATTCGCTGACGGCGCTTCGGCTGTCCCCGGATACTGCGTCACGGCCAAGGGTCTGGGCATCCGCTGGAATAATCACGGCACCCCGACCGCGGTGGGAACGAAGGTCATGGTTCCCCCCGACGCGGACGTGACGGCCGATATGGCGCTCCACATCCTGGCGGCCAAGACCGGGGCGACGGAGGCTGACGCCACCAAGTTCACCGTGGCCGCCTATAACAACGACGTGGGCGCGGCCTACGACGCCGATGACGATTTCGGCGGGGATACGGGCGCCATGACGGGCACTGCCACGGCAAAGACCGTCCAGGAGGTGACGCTGACCCTGGCCCTGGCGAACCTGACCGCCTATCCCGCGGCGATCGAGCTGACGATGAAGCCGAAGGACGGGACCCTGGGCACGGATGACGTGATCCTGCTCGCGGCATGGATCGAGTACCAGAAGAAACTGCTGGCGGCGTAACAGCATCATTTCCATGCATATTTCCGGGGACATGATGCGATCCCTGCGGGCTTCCGCATCATGTCCCCAGCAAACAAAGAAAACAACGAAGGAGGATAGAGAACATGTTGATAAACAAAGCAGCGCTTGAGGCGGTATTTACCGCCGTTAAAACCACCTTTAACAACGCCTTTGAGGCGGCGCCCAGCGTCTGGGACAAAATCGCCATGAAGGTGACGTCCACAAGCAGCCAGAACGACTACGCCTGGCTCTCGAACTTCCCCAAGATGCGCAAGTGGGTGGGGGATAAGGTGGTGAAGGCACTGGAGGCGTTCAAGTACACCATCATCAACCACGCCTTCGAGGCAACGGTGGCGGTAAAACGGGACGACATCGAGGATGACAACCTGGGGATCTACGGACCCCAGGCGCAGATGGCGGGGTATTCGGCCAAGCAGTGGCCGGACGAGCTGATTCTGGACCTGGTGAACGGCGGGTTCGATAACGAGTGCTACGACGGCCAGTTCTTCTTTGACACCGACCACGAGGTGGCCGGGGAGAGCGTCTCCAACAAGGGGGTGGCGGCGCTGTCCTGCGCAACCCAGGCGGCGGCGATCGCCAGCTACGGGGCGGCCCGGACAGCCATGATGTCCTTCAAGGACGACGAGGGGAGGCCCCTCAATATCACCCCCAACGTGCTTCTGGTTGGTCCGGCCCTGGAGGCGGTGGCGCTGGTCCTCACAACGAACGACCGGCTCGAGGACGGCAAGGCCAATCCCTATAAGGGGACGGCTGCCGTGATCGTGGACGGCCGCATCACGTCGGCCACGGCCTGGTTCCTGCTCGATACCTCGAAACCGGTGAAGCCCTTCATCTTCCAGGAGCGCAAGGCGCCGGTGTTCGTATCGCAGACCGGCGAGGAGAACGACGACGTGTTCATGCGCGCCGAGTACAAGTTCGGAGCCGAGGCGCGAGGCAACGCGGGGTACGGCCTGTGGCAGCTCGCCTACGGGAGCACCGGACTGGGCGCGTAGAACATATTTTTTTTGGGGCTGAGGGGACATGTTTCGGAAGCTCCGCAGGAGATCGAAACGTGTCCCCACAAGGAAGGAGACTGTGCGATGGCAAAGAAACCAGCAAGAACAAGGAAGGCGGCCAATCCTGAAGAGGAAGCCGCCCCCCAGGCTGATGTAAATGAAGAGGGTCCGGAGACGGAACAGGCGAAGCCTGTCGTGGGGGCTGAGGGGACATGCTTCGGAAGCTCCGCAGGAGATCGAAACGTGTCCCCGGAAGTCCTCGCCCCCCGGGCAAGGATGGTCCTCGCCCCCCGGGCAAGGATGTTGCGGATCACCGCGCCGCGGAAGGGGCTCCGGCGCGCGGGGCGGCGCTGGGAGGGGGTCACCGAAGCGCCGGTCGACGAGTTCACGGATGAGCAGCTCCGGCAGTTGCAGGAGGATCGGCGGCTCACGGTTGAGTCCTCGCCCCCCGGGCAAGGATGGTCCTCGCCCCCCGGGCAAGGATGAGGAGATATAGGGCATGTACTGTACGGCACAGCAGATGATCGACCGGTTTGGAGAGGGGCTTCTGGTCCAGCTGACCGATCGCTCCGGGTCCGGGGAGATCGACAGCGAGGTGCTCGAGTCGGCCATCGCCGACGCGACTGCCGAGATCGATATGCATCTCTCCGGACGCTATGCCCTCCCCCTCTCCACCGTGCCCTTGCCGATCATCCGTATCGCCTGCCTCCTGGCGCGGGACATCCTCGCCACGAACAGCGACAGCTCAGACGAGCACTGGCAGAAACAGGCCGAGTCGGCCCGGAGGATGCTCCGGGAGATCGCCGCGGGACGGATGGCCCTGGGGGTTGACGCGGCGGCTGCCGCGCCGGGGACCGACAGCGGGGCGCGCATGGAGTCGGGAGGCCGCATCTGGGGCCGTGACGACAGCACGGGGTTTGTGTGATGGCAACGCCGATCGGGATACAGAAAGCGGCAGTGGAGGCGCTGACTACGGCGCTCCCCGGCCTGGGGACGTGCGCGCTCTACGCCGGGGAGTTCTCGGGCGGGGAGATATCCCGCTCATCGGTCACGGCTCCGGCGGCCCTGGTGGCCTGCCTGGGGGTGACCCGGGAGGGCGCTGTGGAGTGCGGCCAGGCGGACTGGCGCTGCCGGTTCACCGTCTACTGCATGACCCGCCACGCCGGAGGACGGTCTCCCCGTGCCGCCGAGGCCCTGGAACTGGCGGAATCGGCGGTCGCGGCCATCGAGGGAAACCGGTTCGGGCTGACGGGGCTTTTCCCCGCGCAGGTGGTCCGCATGGACAACCTCTACGCCGAATCGTTTGACCGGGCGGGAGTCGCCCTGTGGGCGGTCACCTGGGAGCAGGTGGCGCGGCTGGGCGCGGACGAATGGGCGGCCGAAGGAACGCGCCCCGAGTCTCTCTACGTGGGCATTGCCCCCGAGGTGGGGCTCCCGCACAAGGACGACTATGAGCTGGTCTACGCGGAGGAGCACCCTGACGGGTACGAGGACCCGGAGGAAGGCGGAGTGGACCCGGAGGAAGGGGCATGAGTGAGTCCGTAGAATACCGTCTGGCCGAGCTGGAACGGCGGCTGGACACCCTGATCCGGTACGGGACGGTCGAGACCGCGGATTACAAAGCGGCGCGGGTGAAGGTGCGAAGCGGGGATCTCCTGACGGGGTGGATCCCCTGGCTGACCAGGCGGGCGTCGAACGACGCGGACTGGTGGGCGCCGGAGGACGGCGAGCAGGTGCTCTTGCTTTCTCCCTGCGGCGATCCGGCCCAGGCCGTGGCGCTGCCCGCGCTGTATCAGTCGGCATATCCGGCGCCTGAGAGCGCGGAGACGAAGCGGCGGATCATTTTTCGTGACGGCGGATTCGCCGAGTATGACCGGGCGAGCGGGGCCCTCACCGTGTCGGCTGAAGGGCTTGTGAGGATTATCGGCAAGGGCACGGTGGAGATCGTCGGGGCCGACGACGCCGGCGTTCAGGGCGTGGTCCAGGGCGACTGCATCTGCGCCTTTACCGGCAGACCGCATATCATGCGGTCCGCAAACGTGAAGGCAAGCGTGGACGGGGGCTGAAAGTCCTCGCCCTTCGGGCAAGGATACCCTGACGGGCACACGAAGTCCTCGCCCTTCGGGCAAGGATACCCTGACGGGCACACGAAGGCATGGCATGGCGCTGACGAAAGAGAGCATGGCGGCATATATACAGGCGAGGTTCCTGGAGGTCGATCACGGCCAGACGTCGGACGCGGCGGCCGCGCAGGGCTATCAGAATAATGTTCTCCTGGCGCTGTGCCAGGGGATTATCGACGAGATCCACGCCAACGCCGAGGTGGAAACCGCCGGCGGGGATACGGGGATCGTCTCGTAGTGCTACAGACAAGGAGGATGGGTATGCCGGAGATGAAAAAGTACAGAGTGATACGATCGTTTGTAATGGCGGACCGGACAAAGTCCTCGCCCCCCGGGCAAGGATACCCTGACGGGCACACGAAGTCCTCGCCCCCCGGGCAAGGAAAAGCCGCCCGGGGCACGGTGGTGGAGCTGACGAGCCGGCAGGCAAAATATCTGCTCCTGAGCGGAAAGATCACGGCCCTGCCCGCGGGCACACGCACCCTGACGGAATCGGCGCCGGAACCCTCGGCTGCAGGGGCGAGGGGAAAGACGCACAAAAAACAACAGGAGAGGAGATAAATCATGAGCGAAACTTTTTTGCACGGTGTTGAAGTGCTCCAGATCGATGACGGGCCGCGCCCGATTCAGACGGTGCGGAGCAGCGTCATCGGGCTGATCGGCACGGCGCCCGACGCGGATCCCGCTGTCTTTCCGCTGAACACGCCCGTATTGATTGCCGGGTCACGGCTTGAGGCGGCCGGGCTGGACACGGTGGGCGACGGCGAGGGGACGCTGCCTGACGCCATGGACGCGATTTTCGACCAGGCGGGCGCCGTGGTGGTGGTCGTGCGGGTGGACGAGGGGGCGTCTCTGGCCGAGACGATAGCCAACGTGGTCGGCGGGGTTGACGGCGATACGGGCGCCTATGAAGGGGTGCAGGCATTTCTGGCGGCGGAGAGCGTGCTGGGCTTTGCCCCGCGCATCCTGTGCGCTCCGGGGTTCACGTCCGAGCGCCCCACCGGGGTAACGTCCGTCGCTGTGACAGAGGGCGGGAGCGGCTATACCTCGGCGCCTGCGGTGACCTTCACCGGCGGCGAGGGGTCGGGAGCCGAAGCGACGGCGGTGATCGAGGAGGGGGCTGTGACGGCCGTGACTGTCACCAAGAGCGGGAGCGGCTATACCGCCGCGCCCACGGTTGGCTTTACCGGGGGCGAGGGGTCGGGAGCCGCAGCGACGGCGTCTATCGATTCATACGCGAATCCGGTGGTGTCGGAACTCCTCGGCATTGCCGACCGGCTGCGGGCGGTCATTATCGCCGACGGGCCGGATACCAACGACGCGGACGCCATCGAATGGGCCGGCGATTTCGGCAGCAAGCGGGTCTATGTGGTCGATCCGGGGGTCAAGATCTACGACAGCGAGGGGGATATCGTCAGCCAGCCCGCAAGCGCACGGGTGGCGGGAATGATCGCCAAGAGCGACGCCGATCGGGGGTTCTGGTGGAGCCCGTCGAACCGCGAGATGTACGGCATCATCGGCACCACGCGAAATGTCGATTTTGCGCTGGGGGACGCGAACGCCCGGGCGAATCTCTTGAACGAGCAGAACGTGGCCACCATCATCAGGCAGGATGGGTACCGGCTGTGGGGCAACCGGACCCTGTCGTCCGATCCCGTCTGGGCTTTTCTGAGCGTGGTCCGGACGGCGGACATGATCAACGAGAGTCTGCTCAGGGCGCACCTGTGGGCCGTGGATCGCAACATCACCAAGACCTATATCGAGGACGTCCTGGAGGGGGTGAACGCCTACCTGGCGACGCTCAAGGCCAAGGGGGCTATCCTGGGAGGAACGTGCTGGGCCGATCCCGAGCTGAACACGCCCACGGAGCTGGCCGCGGGGAAGGTGTACTTCGACTTTGATTTTACGCCGCCGGCGCCGGCGGAGCATGTGACGTTCCGCAGCAGGCTGGTGAACGATTATTTTGAGGAGGTGATCTGATGGCTCAGATGCCGCGCGTATTGAAGAATTTTTCACTGATCGTTGACGGGCGGGGCTACGCGGGACGGGTCACGGAGCTGACCCTGCCCAAGCTGACCCGTAAAATGGAGGAGTTTCGCGGCGGCGGCATGAACGCCCCCGTTGAACTCGACATGGGGATGGAGAAGCTGGAATGTGATTTTACCCTCAAGGAGTATAACGAAGAGGTGTTGAAACTCTTCGGCCTGGTGGATCACGCCGGGGTCTCGGTGCGCATGAAAGGCGCCCTCGAGGGCGATGACGCCGCCGGGACGGTGACGCCCGTGGAGGTGACGCTGCGGGGGCGATGGCGCGAACTGGACGGAGGCGGCTGGAAACCGGGCGAGGAGACGGCGCTGAAGGTGCAGATGGCGTGCAGCTACTACAAATACGTGTCGGGCGGCGAGACGCTGATCGAGATCGATGTGGTCAACATGATCGAACGGGTGAACGGCGTGGATCGCCTGGAGGCGATACGGTCCGCCATTGGAGGATGATGTGGAATCGGTTACCGTGACATTGCAGCACCCCGTCGAGGCCCGGGGACAGAGCGCCGACCGGCTGACCATGCGCCGGCCGAAGGTGCGTGATCTGCTCTCCGCCGAACGGCAGGGGAAGGGGGACGCGGAGCGGGAGATAGTCCTCTTCGCGTCGCTGTGCGAGGTGGATCCGAAGATCATTGAAGAGCTGGATCTCGCGGACTACGGCGTGCTGCAGGAGACATACCGGGGTTTTTTGTCCTGACCGTCGATGCGTGCCGACGGGCGGTTCTGGTGCTGAACAGCTACACGCAGTGGGACTACGGGGATCTGATGGACATGCCTGTGGATGAGCTTGTCCTGTGGCTGGATGAGGCGCGTCGCGTCTATGGAAAAGGCTAGCGCATGAGCAAGGACCTGAAACTGGGGATCACCATCAAGGGGGCGCTGGATCGCAGTTATACCCACGCCCTGGGGAGCGCCGGACGCAGCCTGGATCAGACAGGAGAATCGGTTCGGGGCCTGGGGCGGGAGTACACCCGCCTGGAGCAG
Organism: Syntrophaceae bacterium UBA6078; assembly: GCA_002428735.1. Classification (GTDB taxonomy): domain Bacteria; phylum Desulfobacterota; class Syntrophia; order Syntrophales; family UBA2210; genus UBA6078. The sequence continues at coordinate 32,693 of DIXO01000028.1, forward strand.
AGGATGTCGCGCAAGAGCGCGGCGGCGGCGCGGCTGGGCGAGCTCAAGGGGCATATCCTGGGCGTGGCCGGCGCCGTGTACGCGGCTGCGCGCATGATTCGCGGGGCGGCGGCCTTTGAAGAGGCCGAGGTGCGGCTCTCGACGGTCCTCAATACGGACGATCTGGGGCGGGACATGGCCGCCGCCAGGCGGCACGCGCTGGATTTCAGCCGGCGCAATATCGCGACCGAAACGGAGATGCTCACCATCCAGTACGCGCTCTCCTCGGCGGGGATGGATGCCGCAATGTCCCGCGCGGGATCGGAGATCGTGTCGAAGGTGGCAAAGGTCACCGGCGGCGCGGCGGAGGGGGTGGGCGAGGTTGTTGCCACCGTCTTCAATAACCTGGGCGCCGGACTGGAGGGGGAGGCATCCGAACGGCTGGAACGGATCGGCGAGCTCCTGACGAAGACGCAGTTCAAGTTCCAGATCCGGGATTTCGGCCAGCTGGGGGAATCGATGAAGATGGCCACGCCCGCGCTGAGCCAGTTCAATGTGGCTCTCGATCAGGGCCTGACCCTGGTCGGGGCGCTCAACTCGGCGGGGATGCAGGGATCCATGGCCGGGACGGCCCTGTCGGCAACGTTCCGCCAGCTGAGCAAGGCATCCAAAGAATTCGGGTTTGAGATCGCCCGCGACGCCACAGGCGGACTGGATTTCATCCGGACCATGGAGAATCTGTCCGAGGCGATCGGGGGGTTTGACGAACTGGATCAGGACACTATCGATCAGCTCCAGCAGGCGTTCGGCGACGAAGGGATGCGGGGCGTGGTGCTCCTGGGAAAGCAGCTGGGCGGGCTGCGCGACGCGCAGCGCGACGTGGCGGAATCGAGCCGCGGCCTGATCGACAAGAGTTACCAGGGATTTCTGGCATCAACGAGCGGACAGATGGCGCTCTTGGGCAACAATGTGCGCATCCTGGGGCTGACCTTCGCCAGCACACTGCTTCCGTCCGTCAATGCCGTCCTGAAGCCGCTGGCGGCGACGGCAGGATGGGTGGGCGCCATGATCGAGCGGTTCCCCTGGGCAGGGCGCCTGATCGGCGGGGCGGCAGCCGGGCTCGGGATCTTCGTCGGGGCGCTGGTGGCGGTGACGGCGGCGACATGGCTCTGGAACGCGGCGCTCCTGGCTAATCCCATCGGGCTGACGGTTGCCGCGATCGGGGGCGCGGCGGCGATGATTATCACGTTCTGGGATCCCATCGCCGGGTTTTTTATGGGCCTGTGGAAGACCATTAAAGCCCTCTTTAAGGAGGGGGTCGGCTTTCTGACCGGGATATGGGAGCAGAGCCCCCTGGGTCTCTTGTTCAAGGCGGGGTCAAAGCTGGCGTCCCTGGGGGGAACGGCCCTGGGCGCGGTATTCGGCGACGGCGGCGGGGCGGCTCTGGCAATGGCCGGGGGCGGCCTGGTCCCCGAACCGGCCCTGGCGGCGGGACCACGGGGGGGAGTAACCGCAACAGTCAACGCTCCCATTACGATCAATACCCACCCCGGCATGGACGAGCGGGCGGTGGCCGAAGAGGTGGACCGCAAGCTGCGCGAGCGGGAGCGGGAGTCCGAGGCGCGCGCACGGGGGGTGCTCCATGACTGATGTGATGATGATGCTCGGCCTGGAGTATCAGTTTTCCCTGTCGTCGTCCGCGTACCAGCAGCTGCGGCGCAGCACCGAGTACCGGTGGCCTGTCCAGGAGCGGCTCCGGCGGCGGCCCGCCCGGCAATTCGTCGGTCCGGGGAATGACGCCATCGAGTTGTCAGGGACTATCTACCCCCATTACCGGGGCGGCCTCCGGCAGATGGAGTGCATGCGGGCGGTGGCCGGACAGGGGGAGCCGCTGCGCCTGGTTGACGGACGGGGAATATCCTGGGGACGGTGGTGCATTGAACGGATCGAGGAGACGCAGACGGTGTTCTTTCGGAACGGGGATCCCCGCCGCGTCGAGTTTCATCTCAGCCTGAGCCGGTACGGGGAGGACGACGAGTAAATGCAGCAGTATCTCACGCGCGACGGGGACACGCTCGACTGGATATGCCGCAAGCAGTACGGCAGGGAGGCCGGGGCGGTGGAGGCGGTATTGGAGGCCAATCCGGGACTGGCGGCGCTGGGGCCGGTCTATGATGCCGGGGTACGTGTCGAGCTGCCCTCTCTGCCTGAGGCGCCGGCACAATCGGCAGTACGTCTCTGGGATTGAAGACGATGACACCTGACTATCAGATACGAGCCGATACGCGGGACGTGACCGCCACACTGCGGGGACGGCTGGTCTCGCTTTCCCTTTCGGACGCGGCGGGGATCGACAGCGACGGGCTCAGCCTGGTCCTCGACGACCGGGACGGAGGCATCGAGATGCCCCGGACAGGGGCCGAGCTGGATGTGTCGCTGGGGTACCGGGACACGGGCCTCGTCCGGATGGGCTTCTATGTGGTGGACGAAGTGTCGCTGTCGGGGCCGCCTTCGACCATGACGGTCCGGGGACGGGCGGCCGACTTGCGCCAGGGGATGAAGAGGCCGCGCACCCGGCCCTGGGACGGCGTTTCTCTGGGTGATATTGTGACGGCCATCGCCGGAGAACATGGCTATGAAGCGCGGATCGCCGCGGCGCTTGCACAGGAGGTCCTGGAACATATCGACCAGGTCGATGAGAGCGATCTGCATTTTCTGACCCGCCTCGCCCGTGAACGCGGGGCGCTGGCGAAACCGGCGGGCGGGATGCTGCTCTTCGTTCTCCGGGGCGAAGCAAAAAGCGCGACAGGCAGGGATCTGCCCCCGGTGACACTCACGGCGGGGGAGATCGGCCATTTTGAGACGACCTATGCCGAGCGGGGAAAGTATCCCGCTGTCCGGGCACGCTGGCACGACACGGCGGACGCGGAGGAGCTGTCGGTGACCGTGGGGGTGGGCGAGCCGGTATATATCATCGGGAGGCGCTATCCCGACAGGCCCGCGGCACAGAAGGCGGCGGAGGCCCGGCTGGACGCATTCACCCGGGGAGTGGGCACCCTGCGCCTTACCTGCGAGGGGAATACCCGCATCGCCGCGGAGGCCCGCCTGACAGTGTCCGGCGTGCGGGATGGCGTCAATGGCGAATGGACCATAACACGGGCGGTTCACCGCCTTGATCGCGGCGGCTACGCCTGTGACATCGAGGCGGAATCACTTGCGGGGGGCGCATGATGACCGGGACAGACGCGGCAACGGGACGGCGACTTGCGGGTATCGCTCACCTCCGCCAATCCATCGCCGACATACTGACAACGCCGTTGGGGACCAGGGTCATGCGGCGCACCTACGGCTCCCGGCTGTACCGCCTGGTTGACCGTCCTCTGACGCCGGGTCTCTTGGTAGAGCTCTACGCGGCCACGGTGGACGCCCTTGCCACCTGGGAGCCGCGGATACGAGTGACGTCTGTGGCTGCCGATAACGGGGGAGCGACGGGGGCGGTGAGCCTGACCATTGAGGGACGGTATCTCCCCGACGGTCAGGAGGTGAAACTGGAGGGGATACAGCTATGACGACGATTGACCTGTCTCAGATGCCACGGCCGGACGTGGTTGAGGCCCTGGAGTTTGAGGCGATCCTGGCGGAGATGCTGGCCGATCTGCGCAGCCGCGACCCGGAGTTCGACGCGCTGGTGGAGTCGGACCCGGCCTATAAGGTGCTCGAGGTCTGCGCCTATCGGGAGATGCTCGTGCGGCAGCGGGTGAACGACGCGGCCCGCGCGGTGATGCTGGCCTATGCGGCCGGAACGGATCTCGATCATCTGGCCGCGCTCTATGGCGTTACGCGGCTTCTTGCCGATCCCGGCGACCCGGAGGCAATCCCGCCGGTTCTTCCGGTCTGGGAGTCGGATGCGCGGCTCCGCGAGCGGGTCCAGATGGCCCCGGAGCGGCTCAGCGTGGCCGGCCCGGAGGGGGCCTATCGGTTTCACGCCCTGTCGGCGGACGCGGATGTGCGGGACGTGGCGGTTTCGTCGCCGACGCCGGGCAGCGTGCTGGTAACGGTGCTGTCGCAACAGGGGGACGGGGCGCCGGATCAGGGGATGCTGGACGCGGTCGATGCGGCATTGACGGATCGCACCGTGCGGCCCCTGACGGACAGCGTGAGCGTTCAGGCGGCAACGATCATTCCCTGGTCCATCGAGGCGGAACTGGCGCTGTTCGACGGGCCTGACCCGGCAGTGGTTCTGGCGGCGGCGGAAGAGGCGGCGGCGGCGTATGCGGCCGAGCAGCACATGCTGGGACGGGATATCACGCTGTCGGGGGTTTACGCGGCGTTGCACCGGCCCGGGGTGCAGAATGTGCTGTTGGCAAGCCCGGTTGACGACATTACCGTGGAGGCCGACGAGGCGGCCTGGTGCGCCGAAGTGGCGCTGACCACATCGACGGGAGGGGGCGGCGGTGAGTAACACGCGCAATCATCTGCTTCCGCCGAATGCGACGGCGGCTGAACGGGCGATGGCTGAAGCGGCGGGGAGAATGTCTGATGTGCCGGTCCCGGTGGGGACGCTGTGGGATCCATGGACGTGCCCGGCGGGGGCGCTTCCCTGGCTGGCCTGGGCGCTGTCGGTGGACGTGTGGGATGCGGCCTGGCCTGAAAGCACCAAACGGGCCGTGATTGCCGAGGCCCTGATTGTGCACCGGAAAAAGGGCACGCCCTGGGCCGTTGAACAGGCTCTGCGGGTGGCCGGGGCGCCGGATATTGCGCTGGAGGAGTGGTTCGAGTTCGGCGGAGACCCCTATTATTTCCGGGTGCTGGTTTCGACCCGCGAGGAGGGCGCCCTCACACCCGGGATGGTCGGCCGGATGATGTCGGATGTCGCGCAATTCAAGAATGTGCGGTCATGGGGCGCCCTGCGGATAACCCAGGAGGGCGACCTGGCGGCCTCGTGGGGCGCGATGACGCGGTATCGCCCGGTGGTGACCGTGTTTCCCGCGGCACTGTCCGTCGAACTGGAGGCAGCGGCGTACAATTACGGCTGCGGCGTACATGTCGCGGCGAGGATCGATATCTTCTAAGGAGGAGCCCATGAGATTTTCCGGATTTGTTTTGACAAAAAAAGGGCAGGCACTGCTGGCGAAAGTGCAGGGGGGTGAAACGCTCACGTTCACCAAGGCTGCCACGGGGGCGGGACAGCCCCCGCCGAATGACGCGCCCTTTATGGCCACCGCCGATCTGGGTGTGGCCACGATCGTGCGCAGCGAAAACGGCGCGGCCGGCGCTGTCGATGTTAACACGGGGTTCGATATCACCGAGATCCAGCCCGGAAGCGGGACGACGGCGGCGGTGACGGAGGTGGAGCCTCTGGCGGCGGCGGAGCTGTCAGGCGGCGAGTATTTTGTGCTCGAATCGCCCGCCATTGCCTTCCATGTGTGGTTCCGTGTGGCCGGCTCGGGCGACGATCCCGCGCCGGAGAATTCGGTTGGGATCAGGGTGGATGTGGCGGCGCTGGACAGCGCCCTGACGGTCGCGCAAAAACTCGCGACGGCGCTGGATCAGTACCGGCTGGAGATGTCGGATATGTACGCCCTGATCGACCAGCGGCAGGAACTGGCCATCCAGTCGGTGACACGGGTGGACGACGTGGTGAGCGAGATATTGACGGTGCTGACGAACGACGGCCTGGCCACGGGGTATTATCTGTGTGAGCTCGGCATCTTCGCTACCGATCCTGACGATGGGGAAATCCTCTATGCTCTGGCGAACGCCGGAACCGCCGGCGATTACTTCCCGGCGGAGGGCGGGAGCACGCTGATCGAGGCGGAGCTGCGCATGAGAACGATTATAGCGGCAGACGCCGTGCTGAGCATGTCGGTGTCCCCCGGCGTGTATGCGTCTCTGTCGGTGTTTATGGCGGATAAACAGGGCCGGGCGTGGAAAGAGCCGGTCCGGGCGGCGTCGACCGAGGATATCACCCTGTCGGGCACGCAGACGGTGGATGGCGTTGCCCTGACGGCCATGGACCGGGTCCTGGTCAAGGATCAATCCGACGCGACGGAGAACGGGATATATTCCGTTGCCGCGGGCGAGTGGGCACGGGCCGAGGATGCCGACAGCGACGAGAAGATCAGGCCCGGCATGCTGGTGCCCGTGGCGGAGGGCGATGCAAACGCCGATTCCCTGTGGGTGCTGGCCACTGACGGAATAATCGAGCTGGGAACGACGAATCTGACGTTTATAAACAGCAATCACCAGGCCATCCCCTATGGCGCCGAAATGCTCTGGCCCACGGAGACCGTGCCCGACGGGTGGCTGGAGGAGGACGGGTCGTCTCTCACGCGCGCAGCGTACCCGGAGCTGTTCGCTGTTATCGGCACCCTGTACGGCACTGCCGATGGCGATCACTTCAATCTCCCTGATGCGCGGGGGGCCTTCCCCCGCGCCTGGAATCATGGGGCCGGAGTCGATCCCGACGCTGCATCGCGTACCGCACCCACGGCTCCAGGGGCCACAATCTCCGCCGGTGATCACGTGGGCACGCAGCAACTCGACCTACTAAAATCACATACGCATAACTTTAATGTGACAGCTACAGCCCTTTCTGGAGGTACGGCTTACGAACCTATCGGGGGAAGCGGTGGTGTCCTTACTGCAGCAACCGGTGGCAACGAAACCAGACCAGTCAACACTGCCCGCATGATGATCATGCGGGCCTATTAGGAGGACAAACAACATGAATATCTACCACTATCATCATGAAACCGGAGAGTATTTGAAAACCACAGAGGCAAAACTTGACCCTCGTGAATCAAAAATACAGGACCAGGAAGTGTACCTGATACCAGCCTGTGCCACATCCGTTGCCCCCCCGCAGGCGGAGGAAGGGATGGCTCGGGTGTTTGACGGGGCGGCGTGGAACCTGGTGGAAGACCACCGTGGTGAATCGCTGTATGCCGTGTCTGATGGGCAGATAACAACAATCACCGAGCTGGGAACGATCCCTGACGGTCATACGCTGGAGGTTCCCCCTGCTGGCATGGTGCAGCCTCAGTACGTCGATGGGGAGTGGATAGAGACGGCTATTGTCTTTCAGGGGATCGCTGTGCTGAGCAAGGACGACGTGGATGTGATCACACGGCAAAGGATCATTGCATTAGGAGAGGAGAAGGCCAAGACGGAGAAGCTCCTCGCCGGTGATGGGGAGTGTACTATCTGGGACGACTTTATTGCTCAGCGGGCGATTATCCTCCAGGAAGGGGAGGATTGTATTTTGGATAACGGGTTTTAGCGTTCAGCCAAAGGACCGATTAAAACCCTTTTACTAAGGTTAAGCACAAACCGTGCCACCGCAAACCTAAGCAGCATTACAACTTACTGCCAATAAGTGCAAATTACTGCCACTCTGGCCGTCACGTTACAAATGGTAGTGGTCGTCACCAGAACCACCATGAAAAAAGACATCCCCATTGAAAGGGTTTTCGTCCGGGCGATCGACGTTCCTCTCCGACGTATCTCCTCATGGAGGAGGACCCTCATGGGACCGGCGAGAAAATCACCCACCAGAAACGTGTAGAGGGTGTAGATGCCGACGGCCAGCACGGCCCCGAGAAAAAGGTAGAGCGAACCGACGGGATCGCCGGTCCGCACCAGGACAAAGATTGTCAGAACCATCCCGACAAACGTGGCATACAGAAAGGCGTACCAGGTATTTGACAGGGGAAACCGCAAGTAGGCATCGGCGAAGCGGGCGAAGGCATCATTGTTCAGTTCCTTGAGGGTGTCCAATTGCAGACCCGCGCTGAGGACCCGGTTCACTGTCTTGGGCACCGGTGTGAACCCTGCCAGTCCCAGGCGGTTGAATAAGCCGAAATGGATAAAATGCAGGAGGGTCGTACAGCCAGTCGTGATGCCGGCAATCCAGATTCCGGTTCTGACCAGTTCCGGGGGAAAGTGGTGAAAACTGGTCACCAGCATGAATGCGTACACCACCGAAAACCAGGAACCCATGACAGACAGAACGCTGACGGAGAATCCAAAAGAAATGTGTTTCGCCATGACGGCAAAGACCCGGATCAATAGCCAATACACCACGGGATACCGTCGGTATTCCATAAAATTCATTGCCGGTTATTTCTCCAGTACATCCAGATACACTCCTGATACGCGCTTCCGTCGCTTCAAGAGCTGTCAGTGTGCGTCGATCACACGCGTTCCCCTCACCACTCTTCATCGGCATACAGGCGGTACGACTTGAGGGTATTTGTGCGTTTTTAAAGCAGGTAAGGCCTTCTCGCCGAGAAAGAAAATGATCCGTCACGCAGGGGAGGAAACAACCGCGGATTTTCTCATACGGGAACCGGGAAACCACGAGCCATTCTTCTCGAGTCGTTCACGTTCTCTTTCCAGGCATCATTTTTGCTTATCCTTTTATCGAAAGTCCCGTTGACCGGCATCAACAGGGTACCCGAATTAATCGTTTTCCCTTGACTTTGGGGCATGTAAGGCTAAAGTAAAAACAGCGCTGATAGGGGAGACATGCGGGAACCGCTTCTTCTCTTGTTCTTCAAAAGATGAATTTCATTCCTTTTTATATGTTTTTTCTCGATATGAAACGGAGTAACTGACCGGGGGGGTGTCACCCATAAGACGGAGTATTATGAAAGACGAAGCACGAACCAAGAAGGATCTGATCAACGAACTGGCTGTGTTGCGCCGCCGCCTGTCGGCTCTGGAATCATTGGCACTGCCTGCCGAGGAGGGGTGCAAGAAGGAGGAGCACGTTCTTCCGCTCATGGATCTCCTCGGCGATGGCGTCTTTCATCTCAACCGGGACGGATACTTCACGTTCGTGAACAAGGAAATAGCCACCAGAGTGGGTATCCCGGCTGAAACCTTTTATACCCGTCATTTCTTCGACATTTTGGACCCGCACGCCCACAGGCAGGCCCAGGAAAATTTCCACAGAACAATCAACGGGGAGCTGACAACCCCCTTCGAGGCGAGCTACCGGAGGGCAGACGGGCGTGTCATGGTGATTGAGATCAGCTTGAGTGCCATCCGTGAAGAGGAAGAGATCGTCGGCGTGCGGGGTCTGACCCGGTATGCGGGGGGACGAAGAGAGGCGCAAGAATTCATCAAACTCAATGAAGAGCGCTTCAGGAGGGTCGTGCAGATCGGTGCAGACGCGATCGCCCTTTTTGCCGCCGACGGCATATGCCGGTATATCTCCGATGCCATAGAGAACATTCTCGGATATCGGCCCGATGAACTGGTGGGGATACAGTGGGAGCCATTTGTCCATCCCGACGATCGCTCCGTGATAACCGCCAGGCTTGCTCGCCTGCTGGAGGAGCCCGGGCACATCGCGAGAGCGGCATGCAGGGCCCGGCACCGGGACGGCTCCTGGCGGTGGATAGAGATGGCGGGAAGCAATCAGCTCCACGAAACGGAGGTAGAAGCCCTCATTATCAATGTCCGGGATATTACCGATGGCAAGCTGGCGCAGGAGGCGCTTGGGAACAGCGAACAGCGTTTCAAAGAACTGTTCGAGAACATGCGCATCTGCGCGGCGATCTACGAGGCCGTGGGAGATGGAGCGGACTTCATATTCAGGGATTTCAACCGTTCGGCGGAAAAAACGGAACAGATAAACAGGCAGGATGTTATCGGGAAATCGCTGGAACAGGTATTCCCGGGGGCCAGGGAGACGGGTTTCATTGACGTCCTGCGGCGGGTATGGAGGACCGGGGCGGCCGAGCAGTATCCCGCCACGCTTTACCGGGACGGCCGCCTCGAAGGCTGGCGGGAGAATTACGTATACAAGCTCGCGTCGGGAGAGATCGTCGCCATATATGATGATCTCACCGAACAGAAACAGGTCGAGACGGCGGCCAGGGAAAGCGAAGAACGGTTTCGCGCCCTTTTTGACCGTTCCCTCGAATGCATGTACCTCTACGATTTCAAGGGAAGATTCCTGGATGCCAATCAGGCCGTCCTTGACCTGCTCGGGTATGACCGCGATGACCTTCCCCGCATGAACATGGCGGATATCCTGGCTCCGGACCAGATTTCCAAGGCGTTGCAGCAGCAGAAAGAAATTATGAAATTGGGGTTTCAGAAGGAGATTACGGAATTTACGGTGCGGCGCAAAGACGGTTCTTTTGTGGAATTTGAGACAAAGGCCTCTCTGGTGCACGTGGACGGCAAACCGGACGCGATCCTGGGGATCGCCCGTGATATCACGGAGCGGAAAGAGCTTGTGGACCGGCTGCGGAGGACTGTCGAAGCCACGGCAAAGGCCATGGCCACCGTCGTCGAAACACGGGACCCCTTCACAGCCGGGCATCAACGGCGAGTGGCCGATCTTGCCCAGGCCATTGCACGGGAAATGGGATTATCGCAGAAGCGGATAGCCGGTCTCCGGACGGCAGCGGCCCTCCATGATCTCGGAAAGATATCCGTTCCGGCGGAGATTCTCAGCAAACCGACGCGGTTGTCGGCCATGGAGTTCTCTCTGGTAAAACTCCACTCCCAGTCCGGATACGACATATTGAAAAATATCGACTTTCCCTGGCCTGTCGCCCGCATGGTGCTGGAACATCATGAACGGATCGACGGGAGCGGGTATCCGAGCGGCCTCCGCGGGGAGAATGTCCTTCTGGAATCACGAATCCTGGCTGTGGCCGACGTGGTCGAGGCAATGGGGTCATATCGGGCCTACCGGCCCTTTCTCGGAATTGATGCGGCGCTGGAGGAGATTACCACGAACAGAGGGGTCACCTTCGATCCCCAGGCGGTGGATGCCTGTGTGGGGCTCTTCAGGGAGAAGGCATACCGGCTCCCGGATCAGTAAGCGCGCCGTTCCCATGACAGGCAAGATCAACCCGCCATATGCCGTCAGATGGCAGGCATTGCCGTGCACTTCACCCCACCGTTAACAACCCATGAGCAGACGCATTTCCGGCACTGTTGTGCCATCAAAACGCGCCTATGTCCTGATCTCCTGAAGCATGAAGACCAGATAAGAGATGGCAAAACAGACCAGCGTCAAAGCAATCAGCACAATGATATAGGGGTATACCACAAGGACGCTCTGACCTATGGGCAGAGGATTCTGAAAGCGCCCCGCCGATATCTTCTCCATGGGGCCCATCAGCACGAGGGCCTCCGTCGTCTTTCTCATGGGATCGATGACAGTGGCTGACGCTTTCGTATAGAGCGACATGGGAGAGGACAGGGAAATTCCCTCTTTGACCCGAATGTTTTTTACTATCGCCTCGGTGCTGTCAACTCCCGGGGCGTTGGCCGGTGCTACCATATCCGCCAGCACGCTGGCTCCCAGGGACACGAAAAAGGACAGGAATATCCAGAGCGCCACGGAAGCCAGGGCCGAGGTGGCGATGCTCCTGAAGAAAATGGAAAAAAGAATGGAGAGCCCCAGCCAGAAAGAGATATAAAAGACACTGATAACGATGTAGAGCAGGAGGCGCCATATCTCCTCCGCTCCGGGGACCACGCCCAGCAGTATCAGCCCCAGGCCTGAGATTATGAGGACAATGGATACCAGCATGATGGTAATGGTGGTCACGCCGGCAAGAAATTTTCCGTTGATGACCGCGTCCCGGAAGATGGGCTGGGTGAGAATCTTGATCAGGGTACCCTCGGCCCTTTCACGGTTTATTGTATCAAAGCCCAGCACAATGCCGATGAGGGGGCCGAAGAAGGCCACGAACTGGACCATGGAGAACATGGCGCCCGTGGTATTAAAGAGCATGAGAAAGACGAACTGAGGCTTGGCAACCCCCTCCAGGCTCTCCTTCAGAGTGATCCCCGCCATGTAGCTCGTGATGACACTCACCATGGCGATAAGGGCGAAGAGAATCACAAAGCGGAAGCTGCTGAAGTGATCCGCCATTTCCTTTCTATACACCGCAGAAATCCCTTGCATGATTAACCCTCCTGGAAGTATTTCATGTATATTTCTTCCAGACTGTATTCCTTCCCGTCCACTCCGAATTTTTCCTGGGCCAGCGCGTCGATGGAGCCTTCCGCGACCATTTCCCCCTTGATCATGATCCCCACGCGATGGGATATCTTTTGCACCTGGGTGAGGTGGTGCGATGAAAGAAGCACCGTGATGTTACGTTCCCTGTTGAGGGTCTTGATCAGATCAATGAGTCTGGCGGCCCCGTCAGGGTCCAGTCCCAGGGTGGGTTCGTCCAGAAACATGACCTTGGGGTCTTTCAAAAGGACCTCCGCCATCCCCAGCCGCTGTTTCATGCCCCGGGAATAGGCCCCCACCTTTTTGCGTTTCTCGTTCGTCAGTCCAACCGTTTCAAGCGCCTCGGAGATTTTTTCCGAGGTCGCGTCCCGGTCCATGCCGTTCAGGTCCGCAATGTAGCGCAGACTCTCAACCGCGTCCAGATCGCCGTAAAATCCGACGTTTTCCGGCAGATATCCGACGATTTTTTTCACCTCACGTGCCTGCCGGATCGGATCAAGGCCGCAGACCAGCGCAGACCCTCCCGACGGTTCACTCAGCCCCAGAAGCATGAGGAGGGTGGTCGATTTGCCTGCTCCGTTGGGCCCCAGAAAACCGAAGATTTCTCCTTCCTTCACGCTGAAGGAAAGCCCGTTCACGGCTGTCTGGCGGGGATACCGTTTGGTGAGATCAAAGGTTTCAATTACGTTCCCATTCTCCATCCTTACCGCCTCCCCATGCGAATAAACAGGAACACCAGACCGATCACGACCAGAACGATGATGATAATTCCAACCCAGCCCCAGGCGGTGGAAGCGCGCACCGTTACTCTGAATTCCATGTTCTTCGCGCTTTTTTCTCCTTCCACACTCACCGCCACCGAATAATCACCCACCAGGGCCTGCTCTGCCGGCGTGATCTTCATCTCAACCTGGGAGAGCTCTCCGGGAGGGAGAGAGTCGATCTTTTCAGGGGTAAATTCAACCTTCCAGCTTTCCGGTTTGAAGGTCAGGAATTTGATGCCGTTCTGGGCGGCTGATCCGTTATTCTTGACGAAAAAAGAGATGGTTGCCGGTTTCCCCTGATAGGCGTTCAGGGAGAGCAGCCCATCGGCCGTCCCGGCATCCAGTTTGTAAGTCCCCGTGAGAACCACCGTCAATATGACCTCCCCTTTTGCCTTGTCAGAATTGATCTTCACCTTGATGGGATATTCACCCGGTTCTGCAAGGATGTAGGGCTTGACTTCGACGGCCATGGACTGACTCTGATTCTCTTTGATCCGCAGGCTCGAGAAATACTTGTCTTCGTAGGAAGGCTTGAAGTTCACATCCCAGTTTTTGGGTCCCTCATAAGCGAGATTGAAGACCGCTTCTGCGTCGGTCTTGTTCTGCACCTCGATGGAAAACTCAAATTTGGCGTCCGTGGGGCCCTTGAGAACCGGATAGGACGTGGTGATATTGATCCCTTCGGCCTTTTTTTCCTCCTTCTCCTTCTCCTCGACAGTGACGATTAACTCGCTCGCCGAGGTGAGGCGTCCGTCCCGGGTCTTCGCCCTGATGGGGAAAACATAGGTCCCGACCCCGGTTCCTTTTTCAGGTTCAGCCTTGATGGTCAGACTCTTACTGCTGTCGCTTTCCACGAACACTCCACTCACCTTGAAGCTGTATGTCTTGATCCAGGCTTTCCATCCCTTCGGAACCGTCGGCATGGAAATATCAATGGTCTCGCCCTGCCTGCCGCCGTTCCGGACCGTCAGATCGACGCTCACGCTTTCTCCCTCGGGTACCACCACGCTCGGATACTCGGGGGCAACCAGGATGTGACGGGGGGGCAGGGATTTTTCGGTATCGGCGAATGCGGAAGGTGTAAACAGGGCCACCCCGCACAGCAATGCCCCCATGATCATTATCATGAAATGTCTTGAAATAATGTTCTGTATTCCTCTCACAGCGCCAATCCTCCTACTTTATTTTTGTAGTGCAACCGTTCCACCATTTCCGGTTAAACGGAGAATGAACAGCGTCCTCATTCATCAGAGAACGAAACGTCCCGCCTTTGTGCCATGCGTCGTGGTGGTGAACATCGCCGTGTGAGAGACATCACAATCTGTCCGCAGGATATTGCTTCTGGAAACAGTCCCCCCCCGGCATGTAGGATACGCTCTCGCTGCCGCAAATCACGGTGCCCCGAAACATGGGATCTTCAGCATAATACCCACGCATCCCATAGCACAGGTAATGCTAATCATCAAATCTTCTTTGTCAAGACGGAGCACTCATTTCTTTCATGCCAGCGCACCCTCCCCGTTCCCTCTTGACAATCTCAAAATGCTGATTACCTTTTTATCAGGATATCGATCGATGATCCATGAAAAGCTCTGATGATGGCTGATCAAAGTCGCTCTTTTCGGATTTTAGGATGCTGTGTTGGGGCTTTTGCTTTTAAAAACCACAAACAGTCATGAAAGGAGGAAGGCATCATGTTATTGACCAGAAGAACCGAGTGGCCCGCATGGGGCTGGGCGTCTCCCTTCGCGGAGTTGGAACGGATGAGGAGACAGATGGAATTGTTGAGTGGCGGTCTTTCACGGGGGCTCCTGGAAGCCTCCTCAGCCGGCGTGTTTCCTCTGATGAATGTCACTGAGGATAAGGATAACTATTATGTCCGTGCCGAGCTTCCCGGATTCAAGGCGGCGGAGCTGGATATCTCCGTAACGGGGGACAGCCTCTCCATTGCAGGAGAAAGAAAACTCCCCGTTGAAGATGAAAAGGCTCAATATCACCGAAGAGAACGGGAGTCGGGTCAGTTCAGCCGGATCATCACCCTTCCCGCTCACGTGGATACGGGCAGGGTGGATGCGCGCTGCGCGGATGGACTTCTTACGGTGGTTTTGCCGAAAGCAGAAGCGGCGAAGCCGAAACAGATCACCGTTAAAACATCGTAATCCGACGTAAGTAAGGAAAGGAGGAATGCACCATGACAGACGCCGAAAACAAAGCCCTTCAGGCAAAAGAGAAGGCGGAGGTAACCACACCCGCGGAGGGAACAAAACCGGGGCTGGTCTTCACGCCCGCCGTTGACATATTTGAAACGGACAAGGAAATTACGGTGCTGGCCGACATGCCCGGCGTGAAGGCGGGAGAACTGAACATCGACCTCCATGAAAATGTGCTGACCCTCGACAGCGACGTGAAGCCGCCCGAGGGGCCGAAGGAAGCGGATGTGATCAGGGAATACAATACGGGGAAATATTACCGGCAGTTCAGGCTCTCGCAGGTTATCGACCAGGCAAAGATAGATGCCGAATTGAAGGACGGTGTCCTTCGGTTGAGGCTTCCCAAGGTAGAGGCGGCGAAACCGCGCCAGATACAAGTGAAAACAGCATAGCCATGGGTATTCGGGCGCCGCTGACGCGAACGGGATTGGGTGATGGAACGGTTCCTCGGACGAGGATTCTTCCCATCACCCCGTCCGTACGAGAGCGACGGCATGCATTGACATTCACGCTCCAGGGGAATGACCATGCGCGACTATTACATTGTGTTGGGGGTCGGCAGAGGGGCCGACCGGGATAAAATTCACAAGGCCTATCGAGCGGTTGTCAAAAAATATCATCCCGACGTGGCCCGGAATCGAGAGAGCGCCGGAAAATTCCTGGAAATCCGAGACGCCTATGAGACCTTGAGCGATGAAGAGAAGAGGAAACAGTACGACGCTGAACTTGAGAGGGAAGGATCATCACTCAGAATAAGAGAGGTTCCTGATATCATACAGGCCAGGAGAGAACGTCTTGAGCGGATAGAGGACCTGTTTTCGTCATCCGTCGACGAATTTCTCGAAGGGTTTCTGCCCGGATTTTTTGATCTGTCCGGCCGCAGCCGGGAAAAGGACCTCTATTTTGAGGCGATACTGTCCGCCGAGGAAGCTTCGCACGGAGGGCTGTACCCTCTTACCATTCCGGTATGGGAGCCGTGCCCCCGGTGCGGGAGATCCGGCCTGTGGGATCATTTCTTCTGTCCACTGTGCAGAGGCTACGGACGAATCCGGTCGGAACGGACATTTTCGCTGAGTATCCCCCCCCACGTCACGAACGGGACTGAAATACGATTGCCCCTGGGGGATATCGGCCTCGATACTGCCTCTATCACGGTTGTGGTATATGTGGTTCCTGATAGGAGGAACATTCCATGAAAAAGGGGAGGTGACGAGAATGAAGGAAGAAGCCGTAAAGTTGTGGGACAGGATACAGAGAGGGATGGAAGCGGGGTTCGACGCAGCCCTGTCGGCCGTTCATGCCATTACCGAGAAGGCGGGAGAAGGGATAGAAGTCACGCGGTTGAGACGGGAGAAGGCCAGACTGGAACTGGTCATTACCCGGCGTCTGGCTGAGTTGGGAAATGCCGTGTATGAAAAAATCGCGGCCGAACGGCTTGACGATATAGCCGCAAAACTGGCGGTCGGAGATCTGCTGACGGATATCGCGGAGCATGAAGCCCACATGGCGAATATCGATCGGCGGCTTGCGAAGGAACTGAAAAGTAATTCGGATATTGCAGGGAGCAAGCAGAGCCGCGGGACTGAAAAGACCCAGTAAGATCCCTGCTCCCCATACCGCCGCAGCGGGATTATTCACCTGAAACCGACGCCGCGGTTCGGCATCGTGAGTCTATGCGGTCCCTTTTCAAACAGCCCGGGCAATAATCCTTGAAATGGACGCGCCTTCACAGGTATCATACGAGCATCTTCTCCATGTAACGGGTAAAGCGTATAGACAATCTTTTCACCGAGGAGGATGAACCATGACCAGAACCGTGTTGGCAACGTTTTTTTTGACCGCATTATGCGCCTGTCCGGCTAGCGCGCAGGAACTCTTTGAAAAGGATATCATCAAGACAACCGCGGGTGATCTCACCGTGACCTTTATCGGCCACGGAACCCTCATGCTTGGCTTCGAGGGAAAGGTAATCCACGTCGATCCTTACAGCCGTTTGGCTGATTATACAAAGCTCCCCGCCGCCGATATGATCCTGCTTACCCATCATCATGCCGATCATCTTGATCTTTCCGCCTTGCAGCATGTCAGGAACGATAAAACAACGGTGATCCTGACCTCTCTCTGTGCCGAAAAAGTCGCCGGAGGAATTGTCATGAAGAATGGCGATGCCATGACCGTGATGGGGATACCGGTTACGACCATCCCGGCATACAATATTGCGCATAAACGTGATAACGGCCAGCCATTCCACGTGAAGGGGGAAGGAAACGGCTATGTCCTGAGTTTTGGCGATACGCAGGTATATATCGCCGGAGACACGGAGAATATTCCGGAAATGAAGGCATTGAAGGGGATTGATTACGCCTTTCTGCCCATGAACCTGCCCTATACCATGACGCCGGAAATGGTTGCCGACGCTGCCAAGGCTTTCAGGCCCGCTGTGTTATATCCCTATCACTACGGGGATACGGACCCTTCGCGGCTGGTTGACTTGCTCAAAGACAGCCCGGATATCGAGGTGCGGATCCGCAGGATGCGATAGATGTTTCGCATGCAATTGTTCGATCCGCCGGCATGGGGCAAGTCATCTTAAAGACGGCCGTTAGGCCCGCGCAGTGCGCCGAGTATGTGGTGGGCGCGCTGGAAAAAGAGGAGTTCTTTATTCTGCCCCATCCGGAAATTCTGGAATATTTCAAGGCACGGGCCAACAACCATGAACGGTGGCTCGCTCACATGCGCAAAGAGCAGGAGATCTATATCGGTTAAAAGAATTCATTGGACGTTCAAGGATAGCGGGGATACCGGCCGATTTTTCGGTCCGGCATCTCTCAATATCAGGTAAAAAAGACCTCTCTCAGCTTTTCAGAGGGTACATCCTTATTGAGCACGGCATGCACCGGTTCGGACGATCAATTCGATTAAAGGGGAGTTGTCCTTATTCTTTCTATTATTTCCCTGCAACGAACACCTCTCAAGAGAAATAGGTAAGGTGTCCCCGGGTTTCGGATTTACATAAAATTGTCGAGTTCTTCCTTCACGCTGTGCGAAACGCGATCTGTTCCGCCAGTCGAGCGATCACGTGCAAGTATCTCTCAATTAGATAATTATTGGCGCGAGTCGGAAGAATTACACGACTCTGTCTTCGCTCCCGTGCATGAACAAGGCAGTTACGAATTTTCGTGAGTTGATCGAAAAGCTTTGGCATCCACATGGTGCACCATGTGTCGATGGTTGTATCCTGTGCGATGCATGGTGGAAGTTCAAAACCACCTTCAAAGAGAGTAGGCGTACAAAAGAACTCTTTATCGTGAGTTATGTCTTTCCACAAAGCACGAGGATCACAATAGTCCTCTATGACTTTGCGCATACGGATCTCGTCATTGTGTGTAATTTCTGTGAGTACAGAGAAAAGCTCTGAAAGACGATCTTCAGAACAATCAATCATTGCGGGATCTCGCAAATATCGACGCAGTTCCCGTTTTGCCTTTTCATCAACATAGTAAAACCCTGCATACTCAAATACCTGGTAATAATAGATGAAAGCGAATCGTGGGTTGCTATCTCGAGCGACCTCAATCAATTGAAGAATAAAATCATCCACAGGAGCAATGGAAAATGCTTGTGGAAACTCCCCGTTAATATAGCGACAGGGCCTTGTCCTCTCATAGTGGGCATCACTCTCACTTGAACGAATAACGATTTGCGGACTGCGTCGATCATAATATAACATTAACAAATTGAGATGACGTGCTACGGAAGCGATGTCGAAGGATAAGGGGGCACGGTCGCAACGTAAAATGAAACTACGGGGCTCCTTATTTTTGAAATATCGCTCGGCTGCTGATGGGAGTTCTTCGAGACGCTGCACGTCACGAAAAGCTAGCAACTGAGGTGCAACGATGATTCCCGAGTCGGAGGGTAGTCGCCGAAATCCCTTAGCCAAGGTAAACAGCCGATCAGTTGATTTCTCGTATGAACACTCGTAGGCTGTTCCCTCGAAGTTGAACCGGAATTTCCTGTCGATATACGATTGGAAAGGTTCTTCGTTAGGTGAAAAAAATCCGAAAAGAAACTCCACACACCCATCATCAAGATGAAAAATCGCATCGAATTTGTGACGGAAGGCAATGTTATTGATATCGTCAATGATATCTACGTCTTTAATATCAAAAACAAAACGAACGTCTTCAGTATCCCACGGTCTGTCGATTAAAAGCTGTTCTTCCTGAATTGAGAATTTACATTGCGGGTTGTTCTTTTTAAACTCTCCAAGGTGCAAATCCTCAAATGAGGGTCTCTCCTGCTGATGCTCGATTTCAGTTTCGGGTACCATTACTTGTCTCCTTCTTGTGAGTTATGGGATCAGGTCTTGCTTTTTGCCTTCTCGAGTCCATGCAAATGTTGATAGACCTGAACCTTAGTCATGAAGTTCTAGCTTCGCCTTTTATCCAACCACAGGCGGCCTCTTGTCGAACCAAGGCTGTGCCTGTTCCAGTTGGGCCGCCAGGCGGAACAGTGTCGCTTCGTCTCCGAAGCGCCCGATGAACTGGACCCCGCAGGGCAGGCCCTCGTCCGTCCAGTGCAGGGGCATGGACATCGCGGGCTGGCCGGTGAAATTGGCTAACTGCGTGAAGGGGGTCTTCGAGAGGCTCTGCACCGCGAGTGTGTCCACGATCCCGGACAGTTTCAGCAATTTCCCCAGCCCCATCGAGTTTACTATAGTCAGGAGGGCGCGCTCGGCCGGTTTCGGTTTCAGCTCCCCGATCCTGACGGGAGGGGACGCGGTGGTCGGCGTGAGGTAGAGGTCGTACGTCTTGTGAAACCGCCCCATCGTCCGGGCGGCCATTCCCCATTCGCGCATCTGCTCCACGAAATAGCCAGCGGAATACGTGCGGCCAAGGAGCCCGAGGGTCCACGTCAGCGCCTCCACGTCGCTCCGTTTCGCCTTTCTACCCAGTATGAGCTCCAGTTCCTCGATGTCTGCCGCGATCTCCCCCATGTACATGGTGAGGTAACTGGTTGCCAGGGCCTTTCCGTCGATCGCCGGGCGATCCTCTATGACCGTGTGTCCCAGGCCTTCGAGAAGCCGGGCCGTTTCCTCTACGGCCCGCGCGCACTCGGGGTGAACCTCTGTATCGAGGGGAGAGTGCGTGTTGAAAGCGATCTTCAGAGAACCGGGCTCTCTGGTGATCTCCTCCATGTACGGCCGCTCCGGCAGCGGGATGATATAGGGAGCCCCCGCATCCGCCCCGCAGGTCGCGTCCAGCATGGCCGCGCTGTCCCGGACGGAACGGCTGATGACATGCTCGACGACGGCGCCCTGCCAGATCGCCCCGTGGTCCGGACCGGTCGGGTTGCGGCCCCGCGTCGGTTTGAGCCCGAAGAGGGCGCAGCACGACGCGGGGATTCGGATCGAGCCGCCGCCGTCTCCCCCCGAGGCGATGGGGACCATGCCGCTTGCCACGGCGGCCGCGGAGCCTCCGCTCGACCCGCCCGGTGTGTGGTCGGTATTCCAGGGATTGCGGGTCGGACCATACATCTCGGGCTCCGTGATCCCCATCAGGCCAAACTCCGGGCAGTTGGTCTTCCCCATGATCACGATGCCGGCCTTCTTGAACCGCTTGACCAACTCGCAATTCTCATCCGGGATATAGTTTCTGTACGCCCTGCTCCCACCGGTCAGGGGTACGCCGGCGTATGCCGCCACCAAGTCTTTCAGGAGAAAGGGAACCCCGGTGAAGGGCCCTTCGGGGAGGCCTTTCTCGATATCGTTTCGCGCCAGGTCGAACATGGGGGTTATGACAGCGTTCAGCGCGGGGTTGAGCTTCTCGATCCGGCTGATCGCCTCTTCGCACAGCTCCGCGGGGGAGACTTCCTTCTTTCTGACAAGTCCGGCCATCCCGAGGCCGTCGTAACGGCCGTATTCCTTGAATGCGCCCATACCGATGCCCTCCCTTCATGCAACCGTGAAAGCGACTGCTCGCCTGCCATACAGAAACGCATGCATACCGCAACGGCTGCTGCAGATCGCTATATGTCCTTCAGCAGCCGGTTCGATGGAGACTGCGCCACTTCGTCCCTGAAGGCGCGCAGTATCTCGGAAAGGGTTTTTGCCTCATCGGTCTGGGCCACGGGGATCCTGTCCGTTCCTCTGTCATCGAGCGAATCAATCACAAACCGTATGGTCAGGGTGCCGATGTCGCGGGCGGGCTGGTAGGCAGGTTCTTTGTATTCCTCGGTCTGGGTGTCGGAGACGATCCCGCACGCCCCCAGTTCGTACAATATCTGGTGCACCAGGCGAATGGGAATTTCAAGACGGTGGGAGATCTGCGTGGCCGTGAGCGGCTTTTCCCCCGCCGCGAAATTCAAGACCAGCAGGTGGGCGATCTGCAGAGAGAGGAGCTGTTTGAAGGAGACGCTGATATTGAGGGAGTCGGGCTCAAATTCATAGGTATCCACATTCTGATGGGCAAAGGAAAACTCCGCTCCGAAGAGAACGATCAGCCAGCTCAGCTGGAGCCAGATGAGAAACAGGGGGAGCGCCGCGAAGCTTCCATAGATGGCGTTGTATTTCGCGGCGCCCACTTGAAATGTGATATAGCCGAACTGGACAATTTGGTAGATGGTTCCCGCGATGATACCGGCCAGGAGACCCGATTTGAAGTTCACCTTGGTGTTGGGCATGAATATATAGAGAAAGGTGAACAGAACCCAGATAATGCCGTAGGGGAGCGCTTTCAGCACGAACGAAATGAGGGGGCTGAATACCCCCAGGAGGGAAATCTTTTCCATGATCAGCGTTACCTGCGTGGTGATGAAGACCGTGATGCTGCTCGAAGCAATCATGAGAACCGGTCCGAGGAGCATGACGGAAAGGTAGTCGCTGAATTTTCTTCCCCAGCTTCTTGCCTCTCGTATCCCCCAGATATCATTGAATGACGCTTCAATATTGCTGAGGACCTTGACGACCGCCCAGAAGAGGACAATAATACCGACACCGGCGATGAGCCCTCCTCTCGTGTTGGTGAGCAGTGAATCGGCAAAGGTGATGACCTGCGTAATGACTTCTTCCTGACCCTGGAACTGTTCCAGGAGCTGCTGTTCGAGGCGCTTGTCGAAACCGAATCCCTTCGCAATACCGAAGGCCATTGCCACCACGGGGACGATGGAGATCAGGGAATAAAAAGTCAGGGCCGATGCCCTGAGCTGGCATTTGTCCTCGTCGAATCCGCGTACGGACAGGAGGAAAACCCGCAACTGCTTGACAAGAAAAGATTGCTTCCGCGGCAGATCCTTCAGGCGCACCCGCCAGATATCGCCTTTGATGAAACTGATAAACCGCGACACGGCATCTCTGATATTCTTCATGGATTATTCCCCCTGAGAAGCACTTTCCATATAAGAGAGACAATACACTCCCGGAATGTTTTGTCAAAGGAATTATGTACAGTTGCAGGTAAGAGAGCATGTTCCACAGAAATCAAGCATTTGACGCCGGGTAAAAGTTTTGATAGAAAACTTCTTCCACCGTGCGTATGCAGATGGAATGATTGTCCTCATGAGGCGACCCGGATATGACCCAGAGAAATCTTGACAGACTGTTCAACCCGAAAAGCATCGCCATGATAGGGGCCTCTGCAACCCCCGTCAAATGGGGATTCATCGTCCTTCTGAATATCCTCAAAGAGGGGTTCACGGGCCCGGTTTATCCGGTCAACCCGAAGCTTGAAACGATCCTCGGTGTTCCCTGCTACCCTTCACTCCAGGCCATACCGGGTCCGGTGGACTGTGCCGTTATCACCACGCCGGCCCTCACCGTATCGGCATTGATCGATGAATGTGGCCGGAAGGGGGTGGGCAATGTCGTTGTGATCACCTCCGGGTTCAGTGAAACGGGCTCCGAGGGGACCCTGATGGAGCGGGAAATCGTTGAGAAGGCCCGCGGATACGGGATGAACCTGGTGGGGCCCAATACCATGGGCGTTTTCAGCGCCGGATGCAACCTTCACGCCCTGATGCCGCCGGTGGTACCCCTGCACGGCGGTATTTCCATGTTTTCTCAAAGTGGCAATGTCGGCGTCCAGATGCTCTATTGGGGAAATAATAAGGGGATCGGATTCGAGAAGTTTGTCAGCAGCGGGAATGAGGGTGATCTGAAATGTGAGGATTACCTGACCTATTTTGCCGGGGACACGGATACGAAAGTCATCCTCGGCTACATGGAAGGCCTGGACCCCGGCTCACATCTCTACCGGGTGGCGCGGCGGGTGAGCCGGGAGAAACCGGTCCTGATCTTCAAGGGGGGACGGACCCAGACAGGGGGCACGGCGGCGGCATCCCACAGCGGCGCCATGGCCGTCTCGTCCCGGGTTCTGCGCGCGGCCTTTCGCCAGGCGGGAATCATCGAGATCGAAGACAGCCAGGGGCTGGTTGACTGCGCCAAGGCCTTTTCGGCCTGTCCCATTCCCCGGGGCAACCGCGTGGGCATCCTGACCCGCGGCGGGGGCTGGGGGGTGATCACCGCGGATGCCTGTGAAGAAAACGGCCTAGTCATTCCGAGGCTTTCCGATACGCTCATGGAGCGGCTCAACAGGGTACTCCCTCCCTACTGGAGCCATGGGAATCCCGTGGATATGGCGGCGGTTATCACCTCGGAACCCTATCTGGAATGTCTCAAGGCACTGGCCGGGTGGGACGAGGTGGATTCCGTGATCGCCCTGGGGGGCTTTATCCAGGGCGCCATGGATTTCAACACCACTGTGGAAGAAGGCCCCACGGAACTGAAAGAGACGGTCGCCTTCGCCCGTGAATTTGCGAAGGAATATACCGCGCAGGACGATGTTGTTCTGGAAGAGACGCGGCGACTCTCCGAAGAGACGGGAAAACCGATCATCGTGGTAACCTTGGGGGACTATGACAATCACCGCTCGGGTCTGATGAATCACCGGGTCGTTTCGTATCCCACGCCGGAGCGCGCCGTCCGCGCGCTGAAGAGGATGGTGGACTATCGGCGGTTCCTCGATTCTCCCGCCTGAATGATACCCGCCCCACACGATATGAATCAGGAAAATCTATCTGAAAACAAAGGGAGACCAGTGATCCCCCTGTCTGAGGCGGTGGAGAATACCCCTGTCATCGCCATGCCGTGCTATTCCCGTTAGGGCAAATTGTCTCGCCATGTGTAATATTCCAGCAGGGCTGCCAGGGCGCGGGCGGCGCGCTCCGGTCCCGGATAGATCGGCACTCCCCGCTCAAGAAGACCCTTCAGCATTCTCTCCTGAAGGCTCCGGTAGGTATACCCGATAATTGGTTTAGCGTGCGTTTGTGTGAGGCTGAAAAAGGACTCAACGTTCCGGTCCGTCAATTTTTCAACCTCTCCCGGGATCTTTTCCGGGGGAACAGCCATGTTTTTCATGCCCCGCTCTATAAAGGTCTCCGGCGTCAGGAAATAGACGAGGAGCATGTCCGCGTTCTCCTCCTGCAGCAGGATATCCGGTATCCGGTGGAAGTCATCCATCGGGTTTTTGCTGAATGTCATGTCCACGGGATTATTCGTGCTGGCCGTTTTCGGGATGATTGCGCGGAGCTTCCGGATCGTATCGGGCGACAGGGAGGGGAGCGTCAGTCCCGCCCGCCCCAGTGCGTCTGCCGCCACCGCGCCCGGCCCTCCTGAGTGGGTCTGGACAATGACACGGTTTCCCCCCGGTCTGGGGAGTGTTCCCAGGGCGAGACAGAAATCGAAAAGCTCGGACAGGGTTTGCGCCCGTATAATGCCGCTCTGACGAAACATGCCGTCGTATATCCCGTCGGGGCCCGCCATCGCTCCCGTGTGCGATGATCCCGCTCGCCTGCCGGTCTCGGAACCGCCCACATAGAGGGCAACGATCGGCTTATGGGGCGTGATCGCCCGCGCCGTTTCCATGAATTTGCGCCCGCGGGTGATCCCTTCGACGTACAGCGCGATCACCTTTGTCTTCGGGCAGGCGCCGAGATATTCCATGCAGTCGATGATATCGATGTTGGCCTCGTTCCCGACACTCAAAGCGGTGCTGAATCCCATGCCGTGACGATGGAGATAATTGAACATCTGCGTGACGAAGCTCCCGCTCTGTGAGGCCAGACCCACAAATCCCGGAGGTCCCTCTGCCGGGAGGGGGGTGGGATTCAGTCTGATATGGGGATTTGTCACGCCGAGGCAGTTCGGCCCCAGAAACCGGATGCCGTATTTGTCGGCTATCTGCTCAAGCCGCTTCTGCATGGCCGCTCCCTCGGCGCCCGCCTCCTTGAATCCTCCGGATACCACGATCGCACGGCGAACCCCTTTTCTTCCGCATTCCTCCATTGTCTGGCAGACCACGTCCGTGGGAAGGACGATGATTGCCAGGTCGGGGACCTCCGGGAGATCCGCAATGCTCCGGTATGCCCTGTGCCCGCGCACCTGTTTCTCGGTGAGATGGATGGGGTAGATCGTCCCTTCGTATCGCAGGTCCTCCATAGAGGACAGCATGATCGATCCCATGCGCATGAAATTGTTCGAAGCGCCGAAAAAAGCGATGCTCCGGGGATTGGCGATACGATAGAGTGGACTTTCTTCGATGGTTGTGATCATAGGCTTCCTTCTCTGGTAGCGAGGCGGCGCGCAATCGGATACTGTGAGAGCAACTCGCACAGAAAGAGATTTCTTTTTATGAGAAAGCGATTCTGCTCGGAGACGCCATGTGCCGGGCAGTCTAATACCAGATAACCGTTCGTCATTCAATCAAAAATCTTCCCTCACGGTAGTGGAGGGAGTATCTTCAGACTCTTATTGCCGCTCTCCTTTTACAAAGGTCGTGGAGGCGGAAAAATTTTTACATCCATTGGAGAACACTAACGAATGAAGGTTGTTCTTTCATGATTTGTTAACGACGCCTTCTCTCTCTGCCGGTATTGCTTTACATACCGTTTTTCGGTAATCTCTTACTCAACCAAGAAGGAGGTCTGAGCCGCTCATGAAGGAAAAAACTAACGCACGCTGTGCACAGTGTACAGTCCCCAGGAATGAAAAAAGCTGCCTCAACCCGCAGGGAAAGGGGAAGGGGGTGAGGGGATGCCCGACCCTCAATAAAAGAGCCCTGGCTGCTGAAGTGCGCACGGAGTACGCCAAAGAAGATATCCGGGAATTCGCCCGGCAGGCTTCCATCCAGGAGGGTGAATGCTATGCATACAGAGACCAGAAGCCATTCCGTTTACATCCCACAAAACCCCGCATTCAGGAAATTTGTGAATTCGCGCACAAGATGGGCTATACCCGGCTCGGACTCGCCTATTGTATAGGTATGACCACGGAAGCGGGGCTTGTTTTACAGATATTGGAAGCCCAGGGATTTGATGTCGTATCGGTTATGTGCAAGGTCGGCTCCGTTCCGAAGGAGGAAATCGGTATCCGCGAAACCGAGAAGATCCGCATCGGTAACTATGAGGCGATGTGCAACCCCATACTCCAGGCACGGATCATGAACGACGCTGGCACTCAGTTCAACATTGCCCTCGGACTCTGCGTGGGGCACGATTCCCTCTTCTTTCGATATGCCGATGCCCCAACTACAGTCTTGGCGGTGAAGGATCGGGTTTCGGGGCACAACCCCCTCGGGCCCGTCTATACATCGGGGAGCTATTACTCGCGACTCAGGCAAAAAGGGTTCTGAAGTATCAGTATTGAGCCGACAAACCCTCCCCACCATGGCATTACACAGGGGAGACAATTGGCGAGGAACCGGGAACCGGTACTCCGTCATATCCGCTCAAAAAAGGTCTGAACTACTCTATCACCGCGCTGCTAGGAGCGGCAATGCCGCGGCGTTCCAGGAGAGACCCCTCGAGCCGGTAAAGCTCGATAAGCGATTTAAGGTAGCTGGCGATAGTCTGGACCTCGGAGATTCTGCTTGCCAGAAGATCGCGCTGGGCCTGGGCGACAAGGAGGGTTGTCGATTTGCCGACCCGGAATTTTTCCATCTCGATGCGGACCTTTTCTTCCTGGAGTGCCCGTGTGGCGGCCTTCGCCGCGATCTGTTCCTTTGTCCGGTTCACCTCGATATACGCGGACCGCACATCCACCTGAACCAACTGAGAGAGATTCTGAACGGATTCTTCGATTTGATCCTTTCTGAGGAGGGATCGACGATGGAGGGCTCGCGCCTTTCGATTGATCAGAGGATACTCAAGGTTGATGCCAGCCAGGATATCGTAGGAACTTCCGTCAATGTTGCGGTACGAATCGCTGAAGGAACCTGCGTACCCGGTTTTCCCCAGGGTAATAAAGAAATCCATTTTAGGAAGTAATCCATTCTTTGTTTTTACAATTTCAAGGTCCCCGCGTTCGAGTTTCAATCGAGCCTGGTTGAGATCGGGCCGCATCAGCAAGGCCACTCTGACATGGGACTCCACGTCATCGAGCGTCACATCAGGGACAACAGGACGGTGGAGGAGCACAATCTGACGTCCCCACGGATCGGAGCCGGGAGGATTGAGCAGCCGCAGCATATTCAGGCGCGTCTTTTCTAGATCGCTCCGGGCATTGATGAGGCTCTCCCTCCGGAGGGCTATTTCAGCCTCGGCCGCGGCAAGTTCCGATTCCGCCAGAGAACCGATTATGATCATCTCTTCCGTTTCGCTTTTCTGCTGCTCCGCCAGTTTCAGGGATTCAAGGAATATTTCGATCTGGCGCTGTATGAGGGCGTAATCCCAGTAGATTTCTTCCACCTGCGCCACCAGGAACGCGGAATATCCCCGCAGTTCATGCATCGAAACGATCGTGTCGAGTCTGGCCTGACGGAGTGTCGCCAGATTATAGGAAAGTCCCGCGCCCCTCAGGAGCGCCTGGGTGACGCTCAGCCCCAGCCGTGTCGCATACAGATCGTCGCTGTAGAGATCCGACCATGTCTGGTCCGTGGACGCTTCAATCTCCACATCCGTTCCGGTCGGCAGATAACCGGAGATCCCCAGGGTAGCGTTCTTCTGATTTTCCAGCTTTCTCGTAATCGAGCTCGCACTGGCATCCCTCTTTTCCCGGTCGTACGCGTACTCGCCGGTGAAAAGGGGGTCGAATTCGGCGCGGGCTTCTTCCTCCGCCGTCGTAGTGATGGCGGGGTTGAACCGTTCCACTCTGAGAGCCCGGTTGTTCTCAAGCGCCATGAGGAGGGCATCTTGCACCGTGATCTCCAGGGGCCCGTCATGTCCGGTTGTTGTTGCGGTTTCCGGTTCCCCCTGTGCAGGCGGTATTGTGGCTTCCTGTCCGGGGGCGGCTTCATTGAGTGTTGAAGCTGTGAAGACAGGCCTTTCAGCCCTTTCGGGTGTCGCACAGGAGAGGGTGAACGCCATAGCCATGGCTGCCAATAAAAAGACGGTGCGAAGTTTCGGAACGTGTGTCGGCATGGATCAGGACTCCCGTCTTTCCTCGTTTCGATTGTCTGATTGCGCCTTTGTCCGTCTCTCGAACAGCAGGTAGACCGTCGGAACAATCAACAGGGTGATCAGCGTTGAACTGATGAGTCCGCCTATCACGGCGCGGGCCAGAGGCGCCTGCACTTCGCCTCCTTCGCCCAACCCGGTTGCCAGCGGAACCATGGCGAGTATGGTCGTGGTGGCGGTCATCAATATGGGGCGCAACCGCCGCCGCCCGGCCTCTTCAATAGCCTCCCGCAGGGGAATCTTATCCCGGCGGCGCAGGAGATTGATATGGTCCACCAGCAGAATGGCGTTATTCACCACGATTCCGCCCAGCATGATGCAGCCGATATAGGATTGGACGTTAAAGGTGGTGTTGCTCAGAAAGAGCATGAGAACGACGCCGATCGCGGCGAATGGAACGGAGAACATGACGATAAGAGGATACAGAAAAGATTCATACAGTGATGCCATTACCATGTAGACGAGGACCAGCGCCAGAAGAAGGCTGAACAGGAGTTCTCTGAACGCCTTCTGCTGTTCGTCATAGTCGCCGCCGAAGGTGATGCTGAAATCACGGGGCACGGCGACGGAACGAAGCTGTTCCTGAATATCCTCCCGTATGGAACCGACGTCCCTGCCCATGGTATTGGCCGATACGGTGACAATCCGTTCCTGGTCTTTCCGCTCGATGCGAACCGGTCCCCGCGCGGGGTCGATAGTGACGACGTTTCCGAGAATAATGGGTTCCCCTCCGGTGCCGACCAGCGTCATGTCCAGGATTTCGCGGAGATCCAGTTTTTCGGACTCTTTTATCTTTACGCGGATGTCATACTCGTCTCCGCCGTCTCGATACCCGCTGGCCCGGGTTCCCGTAACCGTGGTCTGGAGCATGTTGGCGATCTGAGAAACCGTGAGTCCCATATCCGCGGCTTTGTGGCGGTCAATATGAATGATCTCCTCGGGGCTTCCCGATTCCCGCGTGAGCAAAGCATCGGTAACCCCCTCGACCCCCTCGACGATCTCTTTCACCCTGAGGGCCAGTGAGTCGGCGATTGCCAGATCGAAGCCGCGTATATCGACCTGAATCTTTTCCGCGTCGCCGCCGGAAAACATGCTCAGAAGAAAAAGGCCCTGCCCCGCGCGGGTCCGAATGACGGCGCCCGGGATATGGACGAGTTTTGCGCGCAGGTCGGCCGCGATATCTTCGCTGGAGCGTACCCGTTCGGATCGCGGTGTAAGGGCAATCTGCATTTGGCCCGTGTGCGAGCCGAGAGACCGCCAGCTTGTGCCTCCGATGCTGGTTACCGTGCTTTTTAGTTCCGGGACCTCTCTTCTGACGATCGCGCCGATCGTCTTGAATGTCTCGGCGACAACCTCCAGCCGTGTCCCGACCTCCATCTCCGCGTCGATCCGGACCTCCGCCTCATCGGTGGTGGGCATGAATTCAACGCCTACGAGGGGTATAAGCAGCAAGCTTGTCCCAAGGAGCAGGCTGACTCCGGCCACCACAATTCCGCTGTGACGGAGGGTAACGTGGAGGAGACGGTTATACCCGTCTTCCATGCCTGTGAAAAAGCGGGCGCTGATCCGGTAGAGCTTGTGGAGCACTGAATCTCCGGAGTGATCCGTCCTCGGATGCAGGAACTTGGCGGCCATCATGGGAATGAGCGACAGGGCGACCAGCAGAGCGCAGATCAGGGCAAAGCTGACCACCAGCGCCAGCTGTTTGAACATGATCCCCGTCATTCCTCGTATGAAGACAAGAGGCAGGAAAACCGCCAGTGTGGTGAGGGTGCTGGCCGTGATTGCCGCCGTGATTTCTCCGCTACCCCTTATGGTGGCGGTTTCGGCGTCTTCGCCGGATTCCCGGTGCCGGTATATGTTCTCCAGGACGACGATGGCATTATCGACCAGCATCCCGATACCGAGGGCAAGTCCCCCCAGGGTCATGATGTTGAGCGTCAGACCTCCGAAATACATGAGGGCGAAGGTTGCAATGATCGATATGGGGATCGCCGTGGCGATAATCACCGTGCTGATGATATTGCGGAGGAAGAAAAGCAGAACGACTACCGCCAGGATGCCGCCGAACAGGGCCATCGAGCCGACGTTGGTAATCGAATTCCGGATATAATCGGAGGTGTCGATGATCGGGGTCAATTGTATATGGGGCATCTCCCGGTTGATTCTCTCGGTTTCTGCAAGGACGGCGGTCGCGACCTCCACCGTATTCGCCCCCGATTGTTTGCGGACACCCAGACGGACGCCGGGTGCTCCATTCACCAGGATGATGCGGGTTATCTTTTTCCAGGTATCGTCCACACTGGCGATATCACCGAGCTTGATGGCGGCGTTGTCACGGATTCCGACGATGGTTTCCCTGAGCTGATCGAGGCTCGTATATTGTCCCGATGTACGCACGGTTATTTCAAACTGCCCGCGGTCGATCGAACCGGCGGGAAGATTGATGTTCCCCGCTTCGATATGATGAATGATCTGATCCAGGGGGAGTTCCATGGCCTTGATCTTGTCCGCGTCGAGGTTGACCTGGATCTCCCGTTCGTATCCGCCCCAGACATCGAGCGACGCGACACCGGGTATCCGCTCGACCCGGTATTTGATCTGGTCGTCGATGAGGTCGCGCAACTGAAGGGGGTTCATATTGCCCGATGCGCCGTAGATCAGGATGGGATATGTGGCAATATCGAACTTGTACAGGGTGGGGCGTTCGATATCCTCGGGAAGCTTCGGCATTGTTCTGTCCAGACGGTCGCGAATATCGTTGGACGCCGTGTCCAGATCGGTTCCCCACACAAAGGTGACCCGGACATTGCTGACCCCTTCCGAAGAAATGGAATACACGCTTTCGACCCCGGGGACGGCGCTCATCGCCTCTTCAATGGGGCGTGCGATCAGTTCCTCAATCTCCTCGGGACTGGCGTTTTCATAGAGAGTTCGGATGGTGAGGGTCGGAGAGGTAATGTCGGGCATGAGGTCGATGGGGAGGCGCATCAGTGAAACACCCCCCAGAATCAGGACCAGGAGAATGACCATGACGGTAAAAACAGGACGATGAACGGCGGCACGGGAGATGTTCATTGCGCCATGTCCCTCGTCATCGAATCTCGTGTCCGTGCAATCATCACGATCAACCGATCCTTACGAAGATGGTCCGCCGGGCTCTCCCGCGAGGGAAATCGCGGCTCCGTCATCCAGAAGGTGTTGTCCTACCGTCACGACGAATCCCAAGAGGGAGGGTTCCGTTATCTCGGCCGTATCGCCGTCGACAATGCCCAGTTTGACCGGGACGCGCTGCGCCCGCATCTGTTCCTTGTCAATCAGGAAAATGACCCATCCATCCCCGTCTTTCACGAGGGAATCCACGGGGACAACCGTGGCGTTTTCATGACGGTTAAATTCAATGTTCACGCGGACGAACATCCCCGGCTTGAGCATAGTATCAGGGTTGGGGATATCGATTTCAACGCGCGCCTGCCTCGCGGTTTCTTTCAGGAGGGGGGCGATGCGGGCGATCTTTCCCGTGAAGACCCTGTCGGGAAAGGCGTCGGTTGCGATTATGGCGGTCTGGTCCGGTTTCATCCGGGGATAGTCCCGCTCGATGACGTGTATGACGGCCTTCAACGCGCTGATATCTATCACTGAAACGATGGGGGTATTCGCCGTCATCATGGTACCTTCATCGGCGAACCGCTCACCCACCACTCGAAGCTCATTCCCGTTTTCCCACGACGCCTGAATCCGCGTGTATCCGAGTCGGACTTGCGCCGTTTTCAACTCAGATTCCTTCTGCGCCACCTGTGCGGAGGCTACCTTCTGTCTGGCCAGGGCCGCCTTGTACTGCGCTTCCGCGGCATCCAGTTCCGCCTCGGAAACGATCTTTTTCTCCCGCAGTGATTGCGCCCGCTCAAATTCACGCCGCGCGAGATTCAGGACACTGGTATTTTCTTCCGTGTTGGCACGGGCCACGTCGAGTTCCGCCCGGGCCTGATCCACCTGCTGAACGAATTCATCATCATCGATCAGAGCGATAACCTGGCCCCGTTCGACGGGGTCTCCTATGTTGACGTAGAGCTTTTCCAGACGCCCGGCGATCTTCGGCGCGACGACGTACTGTGACTTCGGCAGAAGCGTGCCGGTAAAGGTTCCGATCTCGTGGATCGTGGCTTTTCGAACGGGCTTTACTTCCACGGCAACAGAGGGTTTGCCTGACTGTCCCGGTCCTTTCGACGATCGGGTAGCCTTATCGTATACCTGCCAGCCGATCAGGATAAGAATGATTCCGATCGCAGCGCCGAACGATTTCTTCTTCATTACCATCGCCTGAATAGGAGTAACACACCCCAAAATTTAGCACTATCTATGCCATTTTGTAATGGACGGCAAGTTTTTTCGCACCCCGCACACCAACCGCTCAAGAGCGCGCAGTTACGAACGGTGATAGGGGCGGTTTCACGTCTCGTTCCCCGAAGGATAACGGGGATTGAAATCCCCGATGATCCGGCTTCTGGTAGCGGCCATGAGCTCTCCGATAGTATGGCGCGTATAGCCATGGGTATCGATGGGATCTCCCACGACCACCTCTACAGGGCCCCGTGTGAAGACGAGAGACCCTTTCGGAAGAATCTTTCTGCTGCCATTGACCGTTACCGGAAGAATGGGGAAGCCGCTCTCCACGGCCGTGGTGAATCCTCCCTTTTTGAACGGCTGAATCGCGCCGTCGGGAGATCTCGTCCCCTCGGCAAAAAAGAGGACGCTGACACCGGGCGGGAGGCGACGGACCCCCTCGCGGATGCTCCGCGCCGCGCCGTTTCTGTCGTCCCGATCTATGAAGATATTCTTTGATTTATCGAGGGCAAACCCGAAGAGGGGAACGGCGCGCAGTTCTCTCTTGATGATCCAGCGAAACTGAATCCCAAGCCGTGTGACGAGGGCGAGTATGTCAAAATGGGACTGGTGGTTTGATATGATGATATAGGATTGGCCGGGGCGGATCTTTTCCCGCCCCCTGATCTCGGTGCGGACCCCTGTTACCGTCAGCATGATCCACGCCCACGCCCGCGAGATGGTAAAGGCGACGTTTCCCGTGGAACTCAATGGCGCCGCCGCCACAATCGGGAGAAATACGAGAAGCGTGGCAAGGCAGGCCCAGAAACAGATCCAGACAATCTTGCATATACGCAGCATATAATTCATGATTCATTTTTCTGTCACGACGAGGTTGGTTAGTCAAATCATATTTGAAGGAGCGCGGAAAAGGCTCACCTCTCGTCTTGGCGAAATCCGGAATGCACAGGAGAAACAAAACCTCTCTTGAGCTTGTCTCCGTTTTGATTTATTATCATCACATTTTCCCCGATCCTTGCGTGTACCCCAGTGGAATAACAATAACGAAAGGACAAAACCATGATACACGATCTGGTAGTGCGAAACAGGAGTTACCGGCGGTTTTACCAGGATGCCTCCATCAGCCGCGACACCTTGGTGGAACTGGTCGATCTTGCCCGGCTGAGCGCGTCGGCGGGGAACAAACAACCGCTCAAGTACATGATCTCCTGTGATGCCGGAAGAAATGCCGACATTTTTGCAACCCTTGCCTGGGCCGCTTCCCTGAAGGATTGGCCGGGGCCCTCCGAGGGAGAACGGCCGTCGGGATATATCGTTATCCTGGAGGATACACAGATCAGCAATCCCTATGTAAGATTTGATGTGGGAATCGCGGCCCAGAGCATGCTCCTCGGCGCCACGGAACAGGGACTGGGAGGATGCATGATCGCCTCCGTACAGCGAGAAAGGCTTCGCAGGATCATGGCAATCACCGAACATCTTGAGATCGTTCTCGTGGTAGCCCTCGGCAAACCGAAGGAGGAGGTGGTGATCGTCGATGTGCCCCCTTCCGGTGATGCCACCTACTGGAGAGATGACCGGGGTGTTCATCATGTGCCGAAACGCTCCCTTGATGAAGTTCTGATCGGATAGAGACCGCTCACTTGGGTGCGGAGGATCGCCAAACCTCTGTGCGGATATCTCCGGCCTGAGAGATGTCCTGTGGTATGGAGCCCTTGTTCACCGGAATTTGCTGTTCGCCACGTTCGACGCGGTTTGATGACACTCTATGACATGCGGAAGGAGGTACCCATGGTTCAGGCACGGAACATGACCGATTACGAGAAGGAATATGCGGCGTTCACCTGGAAGGTTCCTGAACGGTTCAACTTTGCGGGAGATGTCGTGGACCGGTGGGCCAAGGATCCAAAAAAACTTGCCCTGTGGTGCGTTGGGGATGACGGAAGCGAGTCGAAGAGGACTTTTCTTGATGTCAGCCGGGCCTCCAGAAGGCTTGCCAACGTGCTGAGCGGAGAGGGAATGAAACGGGGGGATGTGGCAATAGTCCTGCTGAACCGTCACCCCGCCTGGTGGGAGATATTCACCGGGGCCCTCCGCATGGGGGTCATTATAGCTCCCGGCACGTCCCAGCTGACCGCCAAAGATCTCGAATACAGGATCAATGCGGCGGGAGCGGCCTGTTTCATTACCGATGTCTCGAACGCGCCGAAACTGAAACAGGTGCTGGACCGGTGTCCCACCCTGCGGACGCGGCTGATCGTCGGAGATTCCCGTGAAGGCTGGATCAACTACGAAGAGGCGCTCCGTGGCGCCGCTGAGACATTTGAAACAGCGGATACGAAGAGCGATGAAGGGGCCATCGTCTATTTCACTTCAGGAACAACGGGCTACCCGAAGATGACCCTCCACACGCACACGTCCTATCCCCTCGGGCACCAGGTAACGGGGAAATACTGGCTCGATCTCACTCCCGAGGACCTCCACTGGAATATCAGCGATACGGGATGGGCAAAGGCCGCCTGGAGCAGCTATTTCGGCCCCTGGTTGTGCGGGGCGGCCGTTTTCGTCCATACGGCTGATCGGATTGACCCGGCCACAACCATTGCGTGCCTCCAGCGATACCCCATCACGACCATGTGCGGAGCTCCCACCCTCTACCGGATGCTGGTCCTCCAGGATTTGAACGGCTGCTCCTTTCCGGCACTTCGCCACTGCGTGGGCGCCGGTGAGCCGCTCAATGCCGAGATTATCGAGATCTGGCAGAAGGCGACAGGGATCACCATCCGGGACGGGTACGGCCAGACGGAGACGGTGTGTCTCTGCGCCTGCTTCCCGTGCATTGAGCCGCGTTTTGGTTCCATGGGGAAGAGAACGCCGGGTTTCGACCTCCAGGTGATCGACGAGGCGGGAATGGTTCTTCCTCCCAACGTTGAAGGAGACATCGCCGTCCGCGTCAAACCGGAGCGCCCTCTCGGCCTCTTCAAGGAATACTGGAAGGATCCCGAAAAAACGGTGGCGTCATACCGGGGGGACTGGTACCTGACGGGCGACCGGGCCTATGTGGATGAAGACGGGTATTTCTGGTTCGTAGGGCGGGCCGATGATGTCATTCTCACGTCGGGGTACCGCATCGGTCCCTTCGAAGTGGAAAGCGCCCTGATCGAACATCCCGCCGTGGCGGAATCGGCGGTTGTCTCAAGCCCGGACCCGACGCGCGGCGAGGTTGTCAAAGCCTTTATCGTCCTTGCCCCGGGATTTCAGGGAACCGATACACTCGTCAAAGAGCTTCAGGAATATGTGAAGGGAGCCACGGCGCCGTACAAATATCCCCGGAAGATAGAATTCGTCACGGAACTGCCCAAAACGGTGAGCGGCAAGATAAGACGCATGGATCTGCGCAACGCTGAATGGGGTAGGAAGACGCCGGAAGACGCTACATGAAATTGACCGGGTCCACGTCCACCTTGAGCCGTATGCCGGGGGGCGCACCCTGTGACAGGATACTCCTGACCAATGCGCGCGCTGCGGCTCTGTCCGGTCCCTTGAGAAGTAACTGCCACCGGTATCTTCCCTGCACCCGGTACAACGGCGCCTCCGCGGGCCCCAGAACGGAAACGGAACCGCCCTGCCGCCGGGCCATATCAGTCGACAGTTCACGCAGCTTCCGGACATAGTCCTGTGCAGCAGTCTCGTTCGTCGAAGAGATGACGAGATTGATCAGACGGCCGAAGGGAGGGTATCCAAGCTCCCGGCGCAGGGCAATCTCGTCACGGTAAAATCCGCGATAGTCGTGCCGGCGGGCATGCTGTATGGCGCTGTTGTCCGGGTTCAGGGTCTGGACAATCACCCTCCCCGGCGCATCCCCTCTCCCTCCTCTCCCCGAGACCTGCGTCAGGATCTGAAAGGTTTTTTCCGCCGCCCGAAAATCGGGGATATTCAGGGAGGTGTCCGCTGAGACCACCCCGACCAGGGTAACCCCCGAAAAGTCATGTCCCTTCGTAATCATCTGTGTTCCCACGAGGATATCGATCTCCCCCCGGTCGAGGGCGGTGAGAATCCGGTTGTACGCCCCCCGCTTTGAGGTGGAATCGCTGTCCATTCTTTCCACCCGGGCGCCGGGAAAGAGTCCCGCGATCTCTTCTTCGACACGCTCGGTCCCGATGCCGTAGCTCCGTACCCGGGAACCGCCGCATGAGGGGCAGACCGGGGGGGCTTTGACACGGAAGCCACAGTAGTGACAGCGCAGAGAGCCGTCGCTCAGGTGGTGGGTCATGGAAACGGAGCAATTGAGGCATGTGAAAAGGTAGCCGCAGTCCAGGCAGTAGAGAAAGGTATGAAAACCGCGCCGGTTGAGAAAGAGAAGCGTCTGTTTGCCCCTCCCGAGGGTCTCTCCGACGGCCTCAATCAGAGCCTGGGAGAAGAGGGGCGGCGTTCTCCCTCCTTCCTTTTTCATATCGATAATATCGACGCGGGGGAGATCCCGCCCGGCCACCCGCTTCGTCAGTTCGAGGAGCTTGAAATCTCTCGTTTCCGTGTTGAAATAGGTCTGAACGGCGGGGGTTGCCGATCCCAGAATCACCGTCGCCGATACCTGTTTCGCCCGCACGATCGCCAGATCGCGCGCATTGTAAGGGAGGTAATCCTCCTGCTTGTATGAGGAGTCATGCTCCTCATCGACGATAATAAGCCGCAGGTCTCTCGCCGGGGCGAATATGGCCGATCGCGCTCCGATGATGATGCGGGCGTCACCCCTCTGTATCCTCCGCCATTCATCATACCGTGCGCTCCTGCCGATACCGCTGTGCAGCACGGCAATCATGGAGTCGTCAAATCTGTCTTGTATCCTGCTCATGAGCTGCGGCGTCAGGGTGATCTCAGGCACCAGATAGATGGCGCTTCCTCCCCGCGCCAGGGCTTCCTCGATCGCCTTGAGGTACACCTCGGTCTTTCCGCTTCCGGTCACGCCGTGGAGAAGGCAGGGCAGATACCGCCGGGCACCGATCCCGTTCACTATCTCGGCGAGCGTCTTCTTCTGCTCTGCATTCAGCCTGATGCCATTGGCATTTGCGCCGATAGGGGAAAAGGGGGCGGGGGGCCGGTAGACCTCGCGCGTGGAGACATCGATCAGACCCTTTTGTTCCATTCGGATTATCGTGGCGTGGACGTTTTTGAATTCCAGGCGGAGCGTTGACAGGTCGGTCGCGCCGTGCCTTTCCAGAAAATCGCAGATACTCTTTTGCTTCTCCGTCAATCTGATATTTGCGGGAAGGGGCGCCCGGAGCGCCACCCGTGTTTCCTGCTTCCTGGTTACCGCGGCCTTTTCGATGCGATCCCCTGCACTGATGAACTGCATGTTTTGGAGCGTTTCGAGGTCACGGAGAAGACTCTTTCGTCCGGCCTTTTTTTGCAGGGTGGTGACCGGCAGCCCGTGGGGATAATTGGCCAGGATGTTCAATAAACCGCGCTGAGCCGTGGAAAGTATGTGCTCCTGAGCCTGCGGGGTTTCCGACAGACAGACCCACCGGTTGCTCTCCACGTCTATGCCCCCCGGCAGCAAAGCCTTCAGGGTTTTCCCCAGCGGATAGAGATAGTATTCCGCGATCCACTGGTAGAAGGCAAGATCCTGTGCGCTGAAAAGGGGTTCGCTGTCAAGAATATCGATGATGTTTTTGACGGATTGCAGGTCTGTGGAAGAAATTGATTCAACGATATAGCCGGTTACCCGCCGCCGGCCGAAGGGGACGAGGGCCCGTTTGCCGATGGCTATTTGCCCCTCCAGGTCTTCCGGTACGCCGTAGGTAAAGGGACCGGCGGAGGGTATGCTCACGGCTACATTGACAAACACCTGTTAATCCTTGATGTTGAGAAAGTCCGGGACCGGAGAGCCTGTCTCTCCACGCTCTGATGCCCTGAAGAGCGTTTCACTCAGCCGGTCATTGAGTGAGATATGGCGCAGGATGCTCACGACCCACGGAAGATCGTCTCGATAGTATTCAATTGTTCCGGGGAGCCACAGATCTTCGTCGACCTGTCGATATGCGCCGTATTCAGCCCTCAATACGACGGGGACTCCGTCGGATACCCCCACCCCGACGAAACGCAGGGGGATGCGCCGCTCCCGCTCGATCCACAGCCGGCTTCCCGGCGCCGTTTCGAGACCCGTGCCGATAACGAAGACCGCCTGCCTTCCGATTCGATCCATGCCGACAGTATGGGTGTCCACGCCGAGGAAGTTCAAGGCATTCAGGAAATCGTCCAGGGATTTCTGGGAAAATATGGTGGGGAAGACGGTGTCGATCCTGCGCGCGCCGGGGTGTGGTCTCTCAATCCCCCGGAGAACGGATTTTCTGCCATCCTGAAGGAGAACAGTGTCTCCCTCAGGAAACCGTCTCTCGGCTCGGAATCGGCCTCCCTGTCCTATGACAAGACGCTCCTCGATCGATCCTGTGCCGTATGCAGTATCATGGATGGTGGTTTCCATGTCGATGGTGACGGTGCGGATCTTTCGGGTCGCTTTCAGAAAAGGCTCCAGCATCTGCCCGGCGGAGAGAACGTGGCACCAGCCGGGAGCGGCAAGGACCAGCGATATGGCGAACATGCCAATAATATGGAATACCGGTTTTTTCATGCCGACGGAGGTGGAACCTGAAGAGTACCGTCTGTAAGGATTGCGGAAAGCGGCGAAACGACCTGTCGTTGTCGGTGAAGGGGGTGGCGTCATCGGGGCTCATTGAGGCTTGAATACAAGATGCTCTACTCTCCCCGCTGTTTTTCCTGTTCCTCCTGCTTTGTCTTGCATTCGATACAGAGGGTCGTTACCGGACGCGCCATCAGTCGTTTCTCTGATATCTTTTTCCCGCACACCTCGCATATGCCAAAGGTGCCGTCCTCGATACGCTCCAGGGCCTCCCTCATCTTCTTTGCGAGCTTCCGCTCCCTGTCCCTGATCCGCAGTTCGAAGTTCCTGTCGGATTCCTGGGTTGCCCTGTCGGTCACATCGGGAAAGCTCTCCGTCCCTCCGGTCATTTCGGAAACGGTTTTCCCCGCCTCTCCCAATAACTCTTCTATCTTCTGCGTGAAAAGGGTTTTGAAATATTCAAGCTGCTCCGGTTTCATGTGACGTCAATCACCACCTTGCTTTAAAATTGAATAGTGAATTATATACAATGAATCCAGGTTTGTAAAGGAAAATTACAACCCCCCTCCATAGGTCCGGAGAATCCTGTCTATAACACCCGTCGTCGAGACTGGATTATCCGTTGCGCTTTCGCTGACCTGAGGGATAATGACGACCCGTCCGCCTTGCTTGATCACCGATTTACCACCTATGACTGCATCCTCACTCCAGTCTCCGCCCTTGACCAGGATGTGGGGCGCGATATCTTCTATCAGGGTGAGCGGGGTTTCCTCGTCAAATATGGTGACATAGTCCACCACCTCGAGGGATGCCAGTATGTAGGCTCTCTCATCCTGAGGGACAACAGGCCGGAGGGGTCCCTTGATGGATCGGACCGATGCGTCGCTGTTGAGGCCGAGGACCAGGATGTCGCCCAGCCCTTTTGCCTCTTCGAGATATCTGACATGTCCTATGTGAAGGATATCAAAGCAGCCGTTGGTGAAAACGATCTGCTTCCCTTCCCCTTTCAACTGTCTCACCCTCTCTCGCAGGTCTTCCCGTGACAGTATCTTGTTCATACCGTACCTCCCCGACTCTAGGCCCGTGCCAGCGTGAGCACCGCGACTTCCCGCGCGCCGCTGTGCAGAAGAACTCGTGCGCATTCCCTCACGGTGCTGCCGGTGGTATAGACGTCATCTATGAGGACTATTCTCTCTCCCCGCACCCTCCCTCGATCCGGCACCGAAAAGGCCCCCCGCACATTCACCCTGCGCGCGCGCCCCGACAGTCTGACCTGTGCCTCGGTGTGAACGGTTCTCTTGAGAGCGAGAAAATCAAGGGGTATGGAGAATCGTTTCGATACCTGACGCGCGAGGATGAGGGACTGGTTGAATCCCCGCTCCCGCAATCTTTTGGGATGAAGGGGAACGGGGATAATCAGGGAGTAGTTCCCTATGGCCAGCGAGTCGTAGGAAATCTGCGCCATCATCCGTCCCAAAGCCTCTCCCGTCGATATCTTCCCATGGTACTTGAACAGGTGGATGGCATCGAGAAGCGTCGCCCTATAGATACCCATCGATCGGGCTACGGAAAAGGGAGGCACCGACAGGATGCATTCCTTACAGAGATGATCCGCCCCCTGCGGTGTTGTATGGGGAAATCCGCAGGAGGGGCACAGGGGATTCGTTACGGTCTGGATGCCGCTGCGGCAGTCGGCGCAGAAAAGATCCCGGTCCGGGTCCGGCAGCGTGGCCCCGCACGTCGGGCATGACGGTGGAAAAAGAAGATCAGCGAGACCGGAAACCATCTCGTGCGCTTCACATATCAGCATTGAGAACGGTCAGCTCCCGTACGGATTCATCGATAATCATCATCGGGGCGTCTGCCCACAGGCCCTCGATATCGTAGAACTCTCTCACGGGCCGGTAAAAGATATGGATTACCACATCGCCGTAATCCATCAATATCCAGCTTCCTGATCCTTCGCCTTCGATTCCCAGCGGCAGTACGCCGGTCTCCTTCAGCCTGTGCCCGATATGCTCGGCGAGCGACTCTATCTGACGCGCCGAATTCCCGCTGCATATGACAAAGTAGTCGGCGAAGGAAGAGATATCCTTCACGCTGAGTATGACGAGGTCTTCCGCTTTCCTCTCCAGAGCGGCATTGACGCACTGGAGCACAAGCTGTCGTGGATCCAACAAAATGCCTTTAATAGAATCCCCCTCAATTGCCGCTCGCCAGACCGGCACACGTCACGCTTCTTTCCCTCAATACGCCTGCAATCTGTTCTCCAGTCCGGCAGCGGCCGATCCTCACCCCTGAAAAGGCGTAGCCAGCATAATGGTCGCGTCCCGTTCCGGTCCGACGGAAACAAGAGACATGGGCACGCCGGCCAGTTCTTCCAGCCGCTCCACATACCGTCTCGCGTTGACGGGGAGATCGTCCATGGTTTTCGCTTCCCCTATGTCTTCGGACCAGCCCGCCATTTCTTCATAGACGGGGGTGCACCGCTCGAGTGTCTTGGCGGAAGGGGGCAGGTGTTCTGAAAACTCCTCATTCTCCGTCCGGTACGCCACGCATATCCTGAGGGGATCGATCCCCGTGAGGACGTCCAGTTTCGTCAGGGCGATACCGGTGATCCCCGCCACGCGCACCGACTGTCTCACAAGGACCATGTCGAGCCACCCGCAGCGGCGTTTTCTCCCCGTCGTGGCGCCGAACTCGCACCCAACGGCCTGCATTCGCTCTCCCACGTCCCCCGTCTGTTCCGTGACGAACGGTCCCGCCCCGACCCGGGTGGTATAGGCCTTGCAGATCCCCACGACGGCGTCTATCCTGGTCGGGCCGATACCGGCTCCGCAGCAGGCGTTCCCCGCCGCTGTGTTGGAGGAGGTCACAAAGGGATAGGTCCCGTGATCGATATCGAGATGGCAGCCCTGGGCGCCCTCGAAGAGCACATCCCGACCCTTTTTGATTTCCCTGTCAAGGATGACGGACGTATGCGCCGCATACTGTCTGAGGCGTTCGGCATAGGCGGAATATTCGTCGAATATGGCATCATATTCGAGGGGTTTGTCATGATACAATCGGGTCAGAAGGAAATTTTTTTCCTCCACGTTGATGCGGAGCATATCGGCGAATGTCTCGCCGTCCAGAAGGTCGCACAGTCTGATACCGGTGCGGGTGATCTTGTCTTCATAAGCGGGGCCGATGCCTCTCCCCGTTGTTCCGATTTTCGTCGCTCCCCGTTTCGCTTCGCGGGCACTATCCAGCCGCCGGTGATAGGGCATGATGATATGGGCTCTCTGGCTGATATGGAGGCGCGTGTCGGGCGGGAACAGTGCCTTTTCTCGCAGCTCGTCAATCTCCCGGAGCAGCACCTCGGGATCGATCACCATTCCGTTGCCGAGGATGCAGATCTTGTTGTTGTGGAGAATCCCCGAAGGAATCAGGTGGAGGATGGTCTGTCGCCCCTTGACCACCAGGGTGTGCCCCGCATTGTTCCCCCCCTGGAAGCGGACGATCACATCCGCCTCTCTGGCGAAGAGATCGACGATCTTTCCCTTCCCTTCATCCCCCCACTGGGTGCCGACTACGATTACCTGT
Source organism: Syntrophaceae bacterium UBA6078 (assembly GCA_002428735.1). Lineage (GTDB taxonomy): Bacteria > Desulfobacterota > Syntrophia > Syntrophales > UBA2210 > UBA6078. Next base: position 75,656 of record DIXO01000028.1, read on the forward strand.
GCCATGGATCATTCTCTCCGCTGCGCAATCTGGAAACGGCTACATCTCCATTCTGATAACGGATATGATGTTGGGAAGCGCCTTCAGCCTGGTCACGGTATCTTTGGAAACGGGAGAGTCCGTGCTCAGGACGACGAGGGCCTCTCCATCCACCTGTTCGCGGCTCAGGTGGAGCCGCGCAATGTTGACGCCGTCATTTCCCAGGGTAGTGGCTATGTTGCCGATAACACCCGGCTTATCGTGATTGTAGAGCATGAGCATGGCCCCTTCGGGAATGACATCCAGCATGAATTGATTGATCCTGACGATCCGCAGGTCCTCCCGCCCGAATATGGCCCCCGCTGCGAAGGCTTCTTCCTCGTCCGTCTTCACGGTAACAGAGATCATATTCTTGTAGTCCTTCACCTGGCTGCTCTTCGATTCTATGACGCTGATTCCCCGCTCCCGCGCGATAACCGGGGCGTTGATGTAGTTGACGCTGTCTTTCAGGGCCGGTGTGAGGAGCCCCTTGAGAAACGATACGGTGACGGGGGCCACATTATGATCGAGGATGGTGCCGCTGTACTCAATGGCGACCTCTTTGATCCCCCCTGCCACGATCTGCGCCACAAAATCGCCGATCTTTTCGCCCAGTGTCAGGTACGGCTTTATGAGGGAGAGGGTCTCCGCGGAGACGGACGGGAAATTAACGGCATTCTTGATCTCCCCGGTTGTCAGATAATCGACGATCTGATGGGCGATGGCGATGGCCACATTCCGCTGCGCCTCATCCGTGGATGCCCCCAGGTGGGGTGTGCAGATCAGATTATCCAGAGAAAGGAGCTTCGTGTTGGTGGTGGGCTCGTCCACGAAGACGTCAAGGGCGGCGCCGGCGACCTTCCCGGAGCTAAGGGCATCGTACAGGTCGTTTTCATCGATGATTCCCCCCCGCGCGCAGTTGATGACGAATACGCCATCCTTCATCTTCGCGAAGGAAGCGGCGTTGATCAGTCCCCGCGTATCTTCAGTCAGCGGGGTGTGCACGGAAATAAAATCGGCTCTCTGGAGGACTTCGTCGAGCGGCGCGAGAGAGATCCCCATCTTCTCCGCAGCCTCCTGCGATATGAACGGGTCATAGGCTATCACGTTCATGGTCAGACCCTGGGCGCGGTTTGCCACAATGGAGCCCACCCTGCCGATACCGATGATCCCCAGCGTTTTGTTGGACACCTCCGAACCCATGAACTTCTTTTTCTCCCACTTTCCCGCCTTTGTGGAGGCGGTGGCCTGCGGGATTCGCCGGGCCAGGGAAAGCATCATGGCGATGGCGTGCTCCGCCGTCGTGATCGTGTTGCCGCCGGGGGTGTTCATCACCACGATCCCCTTCTTGCTTGCCGCTTCGGCTGCCACATTATCGAGCCCCATACCGGCTCTTCCGATCACCTTGAGTTTGTCGGCCGCGTTGATGATCTCCTCCGTCACCTTGGTGGCGCTCCGTATGGCGAGTCCGTCATAATTCTTTATGACCCCTTTTAACTCATCGGGGGTCAGGTTGGTCATGACATCAACCTCAATCCCCGGAGCATTCCTGAATATTTCGACGCCTTCTTTCGCCAGCGTATCGCTTACCAGAACCTTTTTCATTCTCTGCCGCATCCTTTCATCTTATCTATTGTTGTCCCGCTGTCCGGTGAATGATTATATGTTCCCCATCCCGTCCACGCAGGCTGCCTCCAGTTTCTCAACAACCGCCCTGACATCCGATGCCTCGACCGTGGGACCGCACCATATGCGGAACCCCGGAGGGGCATCCTTGTATGATCCGATGTCATGAGCGATGCCTTCCGCGCTCAACCGCCCCACGATTTTTTTGATCCATGCCGCCTGATCACCTTTGGACAGCGCCTGGAACCTGCCGTCCGTCACCTTCAGGCAGACTGACGTGCTGGATCGGATATCTTCAGACACGGCGAGAAAATCGATCCAGTCTGTTTTTCCGACCCACTCCTCCAGCACCCGCAGGTTGGCCCTGCTTCGTTCGATCAGGCCGGCCACACCGATTTTTTTGGCCCAGCCGAGGGCGTCCAGATAATCTTCCACGCAGAGCATCGAGGGGGTGTTTATCGTATCCCCCTGGAAGATGGTCTCGTTGAGCTTTCCCCCCTTTTTCATGCGGAAGATCTTCGGCATCGGCCATGGGGGATCATACGCCTCTATACGCTCCACGGCCCGCGGGCTCAGAATCAGCACTCCATGGGCCGCCTCCCCGCCCAGACACTTCTGCCACGAGTAGGTTAACACATCGATCTTCGGCCACGCCATGTCCATGGCGAAGACGGCGCTGGTGGCATCGCACAGGGTCAGGCCCTCGCGGTCGTCGGGAATCCATTGCCAGTCGGGGATTTTGACGCCGCTGGTTGTGCCGTTTGCCACAAAGACCACGTCATTCGACCAGTTGACCGCACCGAGATCGGGGATCTCCCCGTAATCCGCCTCAAGGACGGTGGGACTGAGTTTCAACTGCTTTTCCACATCCGTTGCCCATCCCTTGCTGAAACTTTCCCATACGAGAACCGTGACCGGCCGGGGGCCCAGAAGGGACCACATGGCTCCCTCGAAAGCGCCGGTGTCCGAGCCGGGGAGTATGCCGAGGCGATACTCATCCGGCACGCCCAGAATCTTTTTGCTTTCGCTTATCGCCCGGGCCAGCCGCTCCTTTCCCAAAGCGCTGCGATGCGAGCGGCCCACCGCCGCCCCCTGCAATACATCAACGTTCCACCCCGGCCTCTTGGCGCACGGGCCGGAACTGAAATTTGGATTGTTCATACGAACTCCTTCTTTCATCTGTTGGTAAGGAGTGCTCATACCAGAATTGTAAATCCGTGTCTATTCATAAGTGAACGGTCCGCGCAATTTCGGGATGCCGGCACATGGTTTTGAGTTGCGGAAAGCGCGTACATTGGGTAGAGTCTGTCAAATCGTCAGGCCGGGAGCGGACACATGGGAGGAAAGGATGTGAAAAAGATAAAGACCACCTTCTTCTGCCAGAATTGCGGCCATCAATCCGCCAAGTGGCTCGGCAGGTGCCCCTCCTGCGGTGAATGGAACCAGTTTGTCGAGGAGGAGGAGAGGGCTGCCCCCATGGAGGGATCCTTCAATACCGGCTTCAATGAAGAACCGCTGCCCATTGACGCGATTCCCGGGGACGAACAGGACCGGCTCAGGACGGGCATCGCCGAAATAGACCGGGTGCTGGGGGGCGGCATCGTGGGGGGGTCCGCCATACTCATCGGGGGCGATCCGGGAATCGGGAAATCCACGCTTCTCCTGCAGGTCATGCAGAATCTTGCCGCCGGCGGGCTCATGGCGCTCTATGTGTCGGGAGAGGAATCGGCGCGCCAGATCAAGCTCAGGGGCGCGCGTATCGGCGCCTCGTCTGCAAACCTCATGGTTCTTGTCGAGGTCTCTCTTGATAATATCCTGAGGCATATCAACGATATGCATCCGGGGATCGTTGTCATCGACTCCATCCAGACGGTGTACTCATCGGCCCTCTCCTCCGCCCCCGGAAGCGTCAGCCAGATCAGGGAGGCGTCGGGAAAACTGATTCTCACGGCGAAGAAAACGGGAATTCCCCTGTTCCTGATCGGGCATGTGACGAAAGAAGGATCGATAGCGGGGCCCAAAATATTAGAACACATGGTGGATACGGTCCTGTATTTCGAGGGGGATTCGGGGCACTCCTTCAGAATTATACGGAATGTCAAAAACCGGTACGGCCCCACCAACGAGATCGGCGTCTTCGAGATGCGCGACCGCGGCCTCATCGAAATCTCGAATCCATCGGCGCTCTTTCTGGCGGAACGGCCCAAGGGCGCGGCCGGATCGGTCGTGGTTCCCAGCATGGAAGGAACACGCCCCCTGCTGGTGGAGATCCAGTCCCTGGTCACCGAAAACACCTTCGGCATTCCCCGGAGAACCACCATCGGCGTGGACCATAACCGGGTTTCGCTCCTTGCCGCCGTGATGGAAAAGGTATGCGGGCTGCACCTGGGGAATCACGACATTTTTATCAACGTCGCCGGGGGGGTCAAGCTGGACGAGCCGGCAGTGGACCTCGGCATCATTTCATCTCTCATGTCCAGTTACCTGAACAGGCCGATCGACGCGGGCACCGTTGTCTGCGGCGAGGTGGGGCTGACGGGGGAGGTACGCAGCGTCGGCCGGATGGATGAACGAATAAACGAAGCATCGAGAATGGGGTTCACCCGTTGCATCGTGCCCGGAGCCGCCACCGGCGAAACGGCGGCGGACACGCACCTGGCCCGGATATCCATCGGCACCATCAGGGAATTAGCGGAGCATCTCTTTGTGTGAGGGCCGTTTCCGGTAGCGTCTCGAACGCTCCCGGTTCCCACAGTGGCGCTCCTCCAGAGAAAACATGAGAAAAAACACTGCCTACATATCTTATAGAAAATACGGGATGTCCCTAGTTTTTTCCTTCGCTCGTATGTGAATCATTCGAGAGTTCTGACCTTATCTCTGTTCTCTATGTATCTCTCCATTGAAAGAATTTTTACTTTATTTTCTTTCAAATAATCCAAGAAAAGATCGTCCATAGACTTTATTCCGTCAGTTTTATAGTCTCCTAGTAATTCCTCATCCTGACAAACAACCTCCCTGTAGAATTCGTGTTCGTAGCACTTTCTATCATTGACGTTCATATTATAAACGAAGAATAGTAGTTCAGTGGTTACATAGAGATCGTAGTCTTTTTCGTTGAACCGTCTTTTCATCCAATCATAGGCTATCATGTATCCCATTCCCCCAATGAGCAGAAACGAGAATACTGCAGGTTCATAAACCAATAAAACAACGAATAGCATAATCCCTAATATTACCCAAATAATATTACCCATAATCAAACTTTTCATATCAAACCCCATCCAAATTAACAAAATAAGGGGACAGATTTATTTTTCTATTTTTCTCGGTCTTCCCTGCCCACGAAATTCCACCCGCCTCGCTGTTTTCTGCTCGATCTCATCAACAAATCGGGCACTACCGGTCAACTGGCCACGTTGTAGAGATTCACGGATTAGCTTCCACTCCCCATCGGGAATTGCTCCTTTGACCCACGCCGAATAAGCCTCAGCCCGATCTTTTTCACTATCGGCCAGCCCCATGTAGCAGGGGTCTAAATCCAGCCATCCTTTTTCTTCTGTGCCTATCTTGACGCGGTAACTAGACCATCGATAGTCAGCAGGCTCAACAGTAATTCCCGCCCGCACTGGATTTAACTCAACATAACGGCAACAAACCATAAGGTATTCGTCCGTGCTGATCGGGCTCGATTTGTACCGGCCTTCCCATAAGCATCCTGTACGCCTTTCCAGCCTGTTTACGTATCGCGTCTGCCGTCCACCAACTCTTTTCATAAGCTGTGCAAGATTCTCAGCTTCATTGCCGGGATCAATGATCAGGTGAACATGATTTGTCATCAGACAATACGCATAAATCCGGCATCCCAGCTTTTCTTTCCATTCTCGCAGATTGTCGAGGTAGTATAAGTAGTCATCTTCAGACACAAATACAGGCTGCCTGTTATGGCCTCGCTGGATTATATGGTGAGGATAACCACTTACGACAATACGAGATTTTCTTGGCATGCTTTTTTACTAACATACCAGACGGACAGTATCAATAAATAAATCTGTCCCCTTTTATTTCCATAAAAAATCATTGACAATCCCGTTGTCACCGTATAAGTTACCCTCTTTCAATCAGCTCAAAGAATCTTTGGGCCCATAGCTCAGTTGGAAGAGCCACCGGCTCATAACCGGTAGGTCCCTGGTTCGAACCCAGGTGGGCCCACCATACAAACAGGGTATGTTGAATTTAGAACAATACAGATGCCAGCGGAAAACATCACACGCAGCTCGCGCGCGGTTCAGAAGTGCACCAATCTTTTGGTGCACTTTTTTTTGCTTATTTGTCTGAAAGGGGAAGACTTTTGAAAGAGCAAATAGATTTGTTGATTGAACTCCAGGATATCTATAACGCCATAGACACGCTGACGGCAAAACGGGTTGATCTCCCGCAGGCTCTGCAAAGGATCGGCGAAGAACTGGAATGTCTCAAGAGGGAGTTGCAGGAAGACGAGGACAGGGCGGGGGCGTTGAAAGCGGATCACAAGAATAAAGAAACAGCTTTGAAAAACAATGCGGAGCAGATCAAAAAGGCAAAGGGCCGTCTCCTTGAGGTCAAGACCAACAAAGAATATGAAGCCACTCTGAAGGAGATAGACGCCATACAGGCAAAGAGCGGAGAGATTGAGGATGAGATCATCCGCATGCTTGATGCGATCGACAGCGCCGGGGAGATAGTGAAACTACGGCGGAACGCGACAAACGAGCGCCGCGCCGCATGTGAAGAAGAAATGCGGAAAATGAAGGAAGAACTGGAATCCATCGACTCGGAGCTGGCGAAAGTCCAGCAGAAAAGGGATGCGGTGCGGAGCAGAACAAACACCGGCGTTCTCAAGAAATTCGATATGATAAAAAACAGAAAAAGCGGAAAAGCCATTGTCCCCGTCTGGAAGGCGGTCTGCTACGGATGCCACATGAACATCCCTCCACAGATGTACAATGAATTACAGCGGAACGATCACCTGGTGCTGTGCCCTCACTGCGAGAGGATCATCTACTGGGAAAACAGGGGAACCGATGCCTGAGCACGAGGCCATCCGGCTCTATACCGACGGAGCGAGTCGCGGCAACCCCGGGAGCGGCGGGGCCGGGGCAGTTCTCTTAGACGGCAGCGGGCGCGTGATCGGGACGGCCAAGAAGTTCCTGGGTTCCTGTACGAATAACGAGGCGGAGTATGCCGCTCTTATCCTGGGGCTGGAAGAAGCCCGTGCCGGCGGCTACAAAATGATTCAGATCTTTCTTGACTCGGAACTCCTGGTACGGCAGATCCAGGGAATCTACCGGGTAAAAAACGATCGGTTGAAGCCCCTTATGCGGGATGTGCGGCAACGGCTTTCGGAGTTCGACGGATATACTATCGAACATGTGCCCCGCAGTAAGAACGCCCTGGCGGACAGGCTGGCCAATGAGGCCATCGATGATCAATTGGATTCGGTCTGAGAATATGGTATATACGGCCTGTCAGAGCAGATCGGATGATCGCGGGTCCGCACCGGCGGGCCGGAGGAAAGTCCGAGCTCCGCAGGGCAGGATGGTCGCTAACGGCGACTGGGGGCGACCCTAAGGAAAGTGCCACAGAAAATATACCGCCCCGATCTTTTTCGGGGTAAGGGTGAAAAGGCGAGGTAAGAGCTCACCGCTTTCCCGGCGACGGGAAAGGCATGGTAAACCCCATCCGGAGCAAGACCAAATAGGGAAACGTTGAGGGCGGCCCGTCCGAGGTTTCCGGGTAGGTTGCTAGAGGCAGCAGGCAACTGCTGTCCCAGATGAATGATCATCGCCCCTGTCGGGGAGCCGGCAGGGGAGACAGAACTCGGCTTACAGATCTACTCTGACACAGACTGAAAAGGGGATGCGGCAGGCCGCATCCCCTTTTTTTCTGTTCGGGAAAGCTGCTTACTTCCCCAGCGCCTTTTCGGTTTCCAGCACCTTCAGCGTTGTTTCAATGACGGTGTCGGAAATAAGGGAGATACTGTTGATCCCGCATTCAACGAGGAACTCAGCAAACTCGGGGTAATCGCTCGGCGCCTGTCCGCAGATCCCGATTTTCTTCCCCATCTTGTTCGCCTTGGCGATCGCGTCCCGGATCAGGGTCTTCACCGCCTGATTCCGCTCATCAAAGATATGCGATACCAGTGCGGAGTCTCTGTCCAGCCCCAGGGTGAGCTGGGTCAGGTCGTTCGAACCGATGGAAAATCCGTCAAAGATCTTCCCGAATTCTTCTATGAGCACAACGTTGCTGGGGATCTCGACCATCATGTAGAGTTCGAGCCCGTTTTCCCCCTGGACGAGCCCGTTTTTCGCCATGACCTCGACGACCTTGACGGCCTCATCAACGGTCCTGCAGAAGGGGATCATCAGCTTCACGTTGGAGAGCCCCATTTCGTTGCGCACCTTCAACATGGCTTTGCATTCGAGATCGAACCCCGCCCGGTAGCGGTCGTCATAGTACCGGGAAGCCCCCCGGAAGCCGATCATGGGATTCTCCTCCTCCACCTCGAAGAGGGGTCCGCCGATGAGATTGGCGTATTCGTTGCTCTTGAAATCACTCATCCTGGCGATAACATCGTTGGGATAGAAGGCTGCGCCTATCTTTGCGACCCCCTGTGCCAGCTTGTCCACGAAGAAATCGGCCTTGTTCGCGTACCCCATGGTACGGCCTTCAATCTCTTTTTTGGTCTTGGCATCCTGCAGCGTGTCAAACTGGACCAATGCCATGGGATGTATCTGGATGAAGTTGCTGATGATAAACTCAAGCCGTGCCAGACCGACCCCGTCATTGGGGATGTACGCCACTTTAAAGGCGATATCGGGATTGCCCACATTCATCATGATGTTGGTCTTGGGGCGTTCCATTTTCTCCAGGTTGATCTTCTTGACATCGTATTTCAGGATCCCCTCGTAGACGTTTCCCACCTCTCCTTCAGCGCACGACGCGGTTACCTCTTTGACACCCTTGAGCTTCTCGGTTCCGTCCCCCGTTCCCACGATGCACGGGACACCCAGTTCCCTGCTGATGATCGCGGCGTGACAGGTTCGCCCGCCCTTGTTCGTGATGATGGCGGCGGCATTCTTCATGATTGGCTCCCAGTCAGGATCCGTCATGTCGGTGATGAGAATCTCCCCCTTCTTGAAATCCTTGATGTCGCTGGCACTTACTATAACATGCGCTGGTCCTGATCCGATCTTCGAGCCGACGGCCGTCCCCGTCACCAGCACCGTTCCCGTCTCGGCAAGTTTGTAGCTTTCCAGGACATTCGCGTCCCGCTGGGACTGGACGGTTTCTGGACGGGCCTGCAGGATGAAGAGCTCGCCGGTGCGGCCGTCCTTCCCCCACTCGATATCCATGGGTTTGAAAAAGCCGGCCTTTTGTGAGTAGTGATCCTCGATAATGGCAGTCCATTCGGCAAGCTTGAGAATCTCATCCTCGCTGATGCAGAATTGCTTCCTTTCCTCTTCCGGGACCGGGACGATCTCGACAGGTTCTTCCTTCCCCGTCGCGTAGATCATTTTGACTTCCTTGGTTCCCAGTTTTTTCTGGAGGATCGGTCTGTGGCCGGTCTTGAGGGTCGGTTTGAAGACATAAAATTCATCGGGGTTGACCGTTCCCTGGACTACCAGTTCGCCCAGACCGTAGGCTCCGGTGAGGAGGATGGCATCCTTGAATCCTGATTCGGTGTCGATGGAAAAGATGACGCCGGATGCCGCCATATCGGAACGGACCATCTTCTGGACGCCGATGGAAAGAGCGACCGACAGATGGTCAAAACCCTTGTCCTCCCGGTACGAGATGGCGCGGTTGGTAAAGAGAGAGGCGAAGCACCGTTTGCAGGCATCGATGAGGGCGTCTTTCCCCCTGATGTTGAGATATGTTTCCTGCTGGCCGGCAAAACTGGCATCGGGGAGGTCCTCTGCCGTGGCTGAAGACCTGACGGCCACGTCGGTATCTTCACCGTACTCTTCACAGAGTTGCTCGTAGGCTTCCAGGATTGCCCGTCTGAGATCGTCGGGTATGGCAGCGTTATAGATGATGGTCCTGATTTTCTCTCCCTTTTCGCTGAGGTTATGCATGTCATGCGTATCCAGATCGGAGAGAATATGCTCGATCTCCTGACCAATCCCGGCGGAATTCAGGAGGTAGCGGTACGCTTCGGCGGTCACGGCAAAACCGTCCGGTATGTTGACGCCTTTTGCCGGAAGTTCCCGCCTCATTTCACCGAGGGATGCGTTCTTGCCTCCCACTTGCGGGATATCTTCCAGCTTTATCTCTTTGAACCAGATGACAAGCTTCTTGGGTTTCATGGTATTCCTCCTCACAAAGAACGCTGAATTTTCAAAAACATTTTTTCCTAGCAACTCTCCGATTGTAAGTCAATCGCAAAGTGCTTCAGGCGGAACAAACCCTTCTCAGCTCTCAGAAAAGCATGGTTGGCGTTTTTTGTCATATCGTATCGTGCCATCTCGTTTTCATCATCTGTTCCGCGCGACGCAGGTCATCGACCGTGTTGATTCCCATCGCCTCCTCGGGATCGTCTAATACGCACGCCCCCGTTTTGCGCTGGTCTCTCACGGCAATCTCGAAGATGTCGGTAAAGTAATACTCGCCCTGGGCGTTTGTGTTGCCGATCTTGCCGACAGCATCGAAGAGAAATTCTCGCTCGGCGCAGTATATGCCTGTGTTTATTTCCCGTATCTGTCTTTCTTCCGGGCTGGCATCGCGCGCTTCCACGATCCTGAGGACATCGCCGGCTTCACTCTTCACCACCCTGCCGTAACTGGCGGGATCATCCGGAAGAGCGGTCATGACGGTGATAGCGGCCCCGCGGGACCGGTGACGCTCCAGAAGGGCTTCAAGCGTCGCCGGGCGGAGCAGAGGAACATCGCCGCAGAGTATGAGAACGTCTCCGGCAAAGTTTCGAAGATCATGCCGCGCCTGTTGAACGGCGTGGGCGGAGCCCAATTGCTGTTCCTGAAAGGCGTAGATCAGGTTCTGGCCCTCCAGGGCCTCCATAACCTTCTGCGCCTGATGTCCGACGACAACAATCGTTTTCGACGCCCCGAGCCGGTGGGCAAGCGCCGTCACATACCAGATCATGGGCCTGCCGCAGAGGGGGTGGAGCACCTTCACCAGGTCGGAGTTCATTCGCGTCCCCTTCCCGGCGGCCAGGATGATAGCTGCCAGTTCCTGCTTTCTTCTCAGTTCGGTCATAGGGCGGCGCCTTTCTATCGGAGCAGTTCCATGCCGGGGGGGAGCATGACCAGCACCTCGCGGATCACTTTCATATCCGCATCCTCTATGACAAAGGTGGCGGCGTCATACTTGAAGCTTTCTCCCCTCCGGGGAATCCGCCCCATCTTGTACAGGAGAAACCCTCCCAGCGTTTCGTAATCCCCGGGGGGAATGAGAACCGGCAAGACCCTGCGGACGTTGTCTATCTTCGCCTGGGCGTTAAAGAGATACCGCCCCGGACCCATCTTCCGGTAGACCACCTCACCGTCGCTGTGGAACTCGTCGTCGATCTCGCCGACGATCTCTTCGAGGATATCTTCAATGGTGACAATACCGACGGCCCCGCCGTATTCGTCGACAATAACGGCCATCTGTTCATCCCGGGTCTGCAGTTCGAGAAACAGTTCCTTTGCCAGTTTCGTTTCGGGTACATACAGAACGTTGCGCTTCATGCACTCCTCCACGGTCACCTCGTGGGGAGATCGGTGCTCCTCCCCGTCACCGGAGAGGGGCCCCAGAAGGTCAAAGGAATACAATATACCGATAATATTTAATATTTTATCGCTGTAGACCGGTATGTAGGAATATCCCTTTTCCACAATAATGCCGGTTGCCTCCTCAAGGGTCATGGACGCCGGAACCACGGTTGCGTTTGAAAGGGGAACCATGATCTGTTCCGCCGTGGCATCGGAGAAATCGAAGATTCTCCTGATCATCTCCTTTTCCTGCTGGAGGATGTCGCCTCCGCCCCGCTCGTCCTGCAGGAGCGAATCCAGCCCGTCCTTTGTAATATATGAAGCGTAGGCGTGATCCTTTTTCCCGGAGAACGTGTGGACGGCTCTCCGGGAAATCCGCGCCAGGACAAAGACGATGGGGTAAAACACCCAGGAGGCGGCCCACAGAAACCAGGCGATCTTCGGAGCCATTCTATTGGCGTGTTGTTGGAAGATGCTTTTGGGGATGATCTCGCCCGCCACCAGGATCAGGGGAATCATTACCACGATTGCCAGGAGTTCCCCCCGTTCGGTCCCGAAGTGGGATATAAAGAGGGCCGTGGTAATTGCCGTATTGGTGACGGCGCAGAGATTGGTCCCGGTCAGCGTGGTGGCGAGAAACCATTCCGGCCGTTCCATCAGCTTCAGCGCCACGGACGCGGAGCGCGAGCCGTTCTTGGCCTTCCGCCTCATGATGTTTATGTCACAGGCAACCAGGGCGAGTTCTCCTCCAGAGAAGAGCCCTTCCAGGAAAAGGAAGATGACGATGGGGAGGATGAAAAGGAAATCAGTCATCGGCGGCTTCCTTCCGTTTCGCGACGCGGACGGTGCGGATTCTCGCCTTGTCTATTTTCTCGACCGTGAATGTGTGGCCTTCCACCGACACGGTCTCTCCCTCGGCCGGGAGTTTGCCGAAGAGATGGAAGACGAACCCTCCCACCGTGTCGAACTCTTCCGTGGCGATAGGCATCTCCACCAACCCGGCGAAGTCCTCGATATCCATCATGCCGGACACCCGAATGGTACCCTCATCGATGCGATTGAACATACTGGGCGTATCGGGGAGTTCTTCGTAGATGTCCACGAAGAGGGTTTTAAGAACATCGTCGAGGGTCACCAGGCCGGCAACGCCGCCATATTCGTCCACCACGATGGCGATCTGGAGTCTCCTGTTCTGAAAATCCCGGAGCATCTCGTCCACCCTCTTTTCCATGGGGACGAAATAGGGTTTCCGGATCAGACCCTGCCACCGGAAATTTTTTTGCCTGCCCGTTATGGCGCCCAGCAGATGCTTTGAATGGAGGATTCCCCTGATGTCGTCACGGTCGGCCCCATAGATCGGAATCCGCACTTCGCGCGTTCGTATGATCTCCTTTTCCAGCTCCCGCATGCCCATGGAGATGGGGAGGCAGAACATGTCGACCCGCGGTATCATGATGTCGGCAACCTTCGTGTCGGCAAGCTCGAATACACGGTGAATCAGATCTTTCTGCCCTTCTTCCAGCGCCCCTTCCAGATGCCCGGCATCCACCAGGGCCTTGAATTCATCCTCGGTCAGGGCCTTTTCCTCCAGTCCGTGGCGTTTTCCGAAGAGCGACACAAAGAGATCGGATATCTTTTCGAGCGACCAGACCGCGGGCCGCAACAGAACGGTCAATACCCACAGGGGGACCGCGACGGCACTGGAAAAACGCATGGGGCGGGTCACGCCGAGGGTCTTCGGTATGGCCTCGCAGAAGACGCTCAGCATGATGCTGGCAGTGGCGATGGCGATCCACGTCCCGTCGGTTCCGAAGATATAGATCATGACCGACGTCGTCAGAGAAGCGATGGCGATATTGACGGATTCGTTCCCGGCGATGATGGTGACAAGGAGTTTGCGGGGGCGCTCCAGCAGACGCTCCACGTACCCAGCGAAGGGGAAGCGCTCTTCCTTCATCTTGTGAAGATGCAGGGGAGTCAGGAAGAAGATGGCGGCCTCCGAACCGGAAAAGAATCCCGATACGAGGAAAAGGACACCCAATAAGATGAGTTTGGCGGTTAGTTCGTATTCCAATGGTCCTGGTAATCTCTCGCCCGTGGGGTTGATTTCGATGCTCCCGGTACGGGACACACAAACCCTTCCACGTGCTCCAGACTATCCTGCCTTGCTGAAAAAGTCAACACGTCAACCGGGGAGGGTGGCGCTCCGTGCCGGATGGCGTGAAAGATCGAACAATCTATTGACAAAAGGGGACGCTTGGTGAAAAGTTCCCCGTGGAGGACGGCACCGGAAGCATATCCCGTGAATGGTGCGCGCCGCCGCGGAGTGTCGGATGAACAGGCTGAACATTGTAAGGAACTTCAAGCCGACGGGGGATCAGCCCCGGGCGATAGAGCGCCTCGTGGAGGGGGTTGAGCGGGGAGACCGGCATCAGGTCCTCCTGGGGGTCACCGGTTCGGGGAAGACCTTCACCATCGCCAACGTGATTGAGGCGGTACAGCGCCCCGCCCTCGTCATCGCCCACAACAAGACCCTGGCGGCCCAGCTCTACAACGAGTTCAAGACCTTCTTTCCGGACAACGCGGTGGAGTATTTTGTCAGTTATTACGACTACTACCAGCCGGAGGCCTACATCCCGAGCACCGATACCTACATCGAGAAGGATTCCTCCATCAACGAACGGATCGACAAGCTCCGCCATTCGGCCACCCGCTCCCTCCTCGAGCGCAGGGATGTGATTGTCGTGGCCAGCGTTTCCTGCATTTACGGGATCGGCTCCCCGGACCGCTACTCCGAGATGCAGGTTCCCCTTGAAAACGGTCTGGAGATCGGGAGAGAGGATCTCCTCAGGAGGCTCGTGGAGATCCAGTACGAACGGAACGACATCGATTTTCACCGCGGCACCTTCCGGGTCCGGGGGGACGTGGTCGAGATATTCCCCGCCTACGAAGAGGAACGGGCCCTGCGGGTGGAGTTTTTCGGCGATACCATCGAATCCATCTCCGTCGTCGACCCCCTCAGGGGGGAGAAGATATCCTCCCTCACCCGCACCACCGTATACCCCGGGAGCCACTACGTGGCGACGCGCGATACCATGACGGGGGCCATCGAGGGGATACGGGAGGAACTGGCCGAACGTCTGAACGTTTTACAATCACAGGATAAGCTTCTGGAGGCGCAGCGTCTCGAACAGCGGACCCTCTTCGATATCGAGATGCTGGAAGAGATGGGGTACTGCCAGGGAATCGAAAACTACTCGCGGTACCTGACCGGGCGCCGACCGGGGGAGCCGCCCCCCACCCTGATGGAATATCTTTCCCCCGACGCCCTGGTGATCCTCGACGAGAGCCACGCCACGGTGCCCCAGCTCAACGCCATGTACCGGGGAGATCGCTCGCGGAAGGAAACCCTCGTGCAATACGGTTTCCGGCTCCCTTCCGCCCTCGATAACCGCCCCCTTACCTTCCCGGAGTTCGAGGCCTTTCCCAACCAGCGGCTGTACGTATCGGCCACCCCGGCGGAGTATGAACTGCGGCAGGCGGGAGGCGTGGCTGTGGAGCAGATCATCCGTCCCACCGGTCTCATGGACCCCGAGATCACGGTCAGACCCGTGGCCGGGCAGGTGGACGATCTGTTCGGCGAGATTGCCCGGCGGGCCGAGCAGGGGGACCGCGTTCTCGTTACCACCCTGACGAAGCGGATGGCGGAGAACCTGACGGATCACTATCACGACCTCGGGATGAAGGTGGCCTATCTCCACTCCGATATCAACACCCTCGATCGGGTCGCGATCATCAGAGATCTGCGGATGGGAAAATACGACGCCCTCATCGGGATCAACCTTCTCAGGGAGGGGCTCGACATCCCGGAAGTCTCCCTGGTGGCCATCCTGGACGCGGACAAGGAGGGATTTCTCCGTTCCGAACGGTCGCTCATGCAGACAAGCGGCCGGACGGCGCGCAACATCAGGGGACAGGTCATCATGTACGCCGACCGGATTACTCCCGCCATCCAGGCCTGCCTCGACGAAACCCGCCGCAGACGCCTGGTGCAGAAGCAATACAACGACGAACACCATATCACCCCTGAATCCGTCAAGAGGGAGATGAACGATATCCTCAGTTCCGTCTACGAGGCGGATTACGTGACGGTCAGCGTCGATGAGAAGATGGAAGCCTACGTCTCCGGCGATATTCCCGCCATGATCAGAAAGCTGGAAGGGGAGATGAAACGGGCGGCCAAGGCCCTCGAATTCGAGAAGGCGGCCCGGCTCCGCGACGAGATCAGAGAGCTGTCGAGGGTCGAGAACGAAATCGGCCTCTGGAAGTAGGGAGCATGACGATGGAACCCGACGCATTGCAGGAAGCGATACGGAACGCCCCGCGCCGCCCGGGGGTGTACCTCATGAAGGACGGGGAGGCGAAGGTTATCTACGTGGGCAAGGCGAAGGATCTGCGCGCCCGCGTCCGCTCGTACTTCGGGGGAACCGACGGGCGGAGAATGATCCCCTTTCTGATCCCGCGGATAGAGGAGATGGAATTCATCGTCACGGAGACGGAGAAGGAAGCCCTCATCCTCGAAAACAACCTGATCAAGAAGCACCGGCCCCGGTATAACGTCAATCTGCGGGACGACAAGAACTTCTACAGCCTGCGGCTGGATGCCGCCCACCCCTTCCCCCGCTTTCAGCTCGTCCGCCGCATCAGGAAGGACGGCGCGCGGTATTTCGGCCCCTACTCATCGAGCACGTCCATGAAGGAGACATTCCGGTATCTTCACCGTATCTTTCCCCTCCGCACCTGCCGGGACCTGGAGTTCAAGACACGAAAGCGCCCCTGCATGGAGTACCAGATCAACCGGTGTCTCGCCCCCTGCTGCGGCCTCGTGAAGGGGGAGGAATACCGGCGGGTTGTCGCCGAGGCGGTCCTTTTCCTCGAAGGACGGAGCGGAACGCTGGTCCGGCAGCTCCGCTCGCGGATGGAAGAGGCGTCGGAACAGACGCGTTTCGAGGAGGCGGCCCGGCTGCGGGACAAGATCGCCGCCATTGAGACCACCCTCGAGAAACAGCGTATCGTATCCTCCTCCCTGCGGGACCAGGATATCTTCGGCCTGTGCCGGGAAGGGGAGCGGCTCCAGATGTACGCCATCCATGTCCGGAAAGGAGCCATCCTCGGTCAGCGGCGCTTCGCTCCGGTGAAGACGCGGCTGAATACCGCCGAGGCCTTCTCCTCTCTCGTGAAGCAGTATTACAGCGCCGGCGTCACCGTCCCGCGGGAGATCATCGTCTCCGAGGCGCTGGAAGACGGGGAACTCATCGAACAGTGGCTCGCAGACAAAAGGGGCGGACGGGTTTCTCTCGTCATCCCCCGGCGGGGCGAGAAAAAGGCCCTCCTCGCCATGGCCCTGTCCAACGCCGAAAGCGCCCTCCGGGCGGAAGCGGGGCGGGAAGCAGACGCGGAGGAACTGATGGGCGGGCTCGCGCGCGCCCTCATGCTGAAACAACCGCCCCGCCGTATCGAGTGCTTCGATATATCCAATATCGGCGGGCGGCATGCCGTCGGCTCTCTGGTGGCCTTTACGGACGGAGAGCCGGACCGGTCGCGCTACCGGCGCTTCAGGATACGGACGAAAGACGAGGCCGACGACTACGGGATGATGCGCGAGGTACTCGAACGGCGCTACGGCGATGGAGCGGACCTCCCCGACCTGATCGTGGTCGACGGGGGGAAAGGGCAGCTCGGCGTCGCCCTCTCCGTTCTCCGCGATCGGGGGATCCAGGGAGTGGACGTCATCGGCCTGGCAAAGGAATCCCGCGATCCCCCGGCGAAACGGCCGTCCCCCCTGCGTCGGGACCGGGACCGGGTCTATCTGCCGAACCGGAAAAATCCCCTTTATCTCGACCGGCATCAAAAGGCCCTTTTTCTTTTGCAGCGGGTGCGGGACGAGGCGCACCGCTTCGCCGTCACCTACCACCGGGCAGTGAAGACGAAGGCTGATCTCCGTTCGGTCCTCGATGAAATCGCCGGGATCGGTCCCGTCCGCAGGAAGGCTCTCCTCGCCTGTTTCAAAGATGTGAAGAAGATCGCGGAGGCGTCCCGGGAAGAGGTTGCAAAAGTACCGGGAATAGGGGAGAATGCCGCGCAGAAGGTATATGACTATTTTCACGCTACCGAAGAGGGACACCCTCGCTGATCCCTCTTGGAATGCACCCCCTCCGGGGGCCATCGATAACCGGTATCATCGGACCAGACACACAGCCATGAAACAGACACCATTCCGTCGCCTGCCCTACTTCATCGTCCTGGTTCTGATTACCGCTGTGGTGTGCGGATGCGCCGGGAAAGAACGGCTGTACTACGCCGCCCCCACGCTCCTTCCGGGCACCGACCGGGCCATGAAGACCGACGGTTACTGGGCGGGGCGCCACCCCTTTCCGGACCGGATCATCCTCGACCGGCAAGGAATCGCCGACCTGAACCGGCAGATTCGGGACGAACTCGGGCTGACCCGCGACATCGTCCGGATCGAATCCCCTGTTCCGGGAAAACGGGTGCGTGATCGGGCGCGGAAAATGCTCGATTCCTGCGCCGGGCGAACCCTCTACCGCGCGGACGGAACCGCGGCCGGCCCGGAATTCTATGCCGCCCTGGCCGACCTGATGGACCTCGACGCCATTCCCTCCGATATACCCGTGCGCTGGGGCCTTATCGTCCGTTACACGGACCAGCGCTCACTCCCCACTGCCGCGCCGCTGTACGCGAAACAACACGACCGGGATTTTGACAGACTCCAGAACAGCGCCCTCGATATCGGCACCCCCGTGGCGGTGACGCACGCCACGACGGACGGGCAATGGTATTACGTGATCGATCAACTCAGCGGGGGATGGATTCCGGCAGAGGCGGTGGCCTTGTGCTCTCTGGAGGAGATGCGGCGGTTCGCCGAGGCCGAGCCCTTCGCCGTCGTGACGCGGGCGAAGGGAGCCTTGTTCCGGGACGCCGGGCTGCGGGAGTACCACGATTACGCGCGCATGGGGACGCGGCTTCCGCTCGCGGGAATGGAAGGCGGCGTGGCGGGGGTCCTTCTCCCCGTCAGGGATGATGACGGGACTCTCTCCGAACAGACGGGGTACATGCGGAGCGAAGACATCCACGAAGGGTTTCTCTCCTATACCCCCCGCGCCATTATCCGGCAGGCCTTCGAGCTGCTCAATGCCCCCTACGGGTGGGGGGGCATGTACGGCGAACAGGACTGCTCCCGTTTTGTCCAGGAAGTCTTCGCGACCGTCGGAATCTCTCTCCCCCGGAACTCATCGAAACAGGCCCGGGCGGGGGAACTGATCGGCGAGTATCCGGACGGCGCCGGGAACGGTGAGAAGTTGGACGCTTTCTCGAAACAGGCAATTGGCGGGTGCACCCTCCTGTATATGCAGGGGCACATCATGCTCTTTCTCGGAATGGTCGACGGCGTCCCCTACGCGATACACAGCACCTGGGGCTATCGGGACCCCGCGCCGTGGAAAGAACGGATCCGCGTGATCAACCGCGTCGCCGTAACGAATATGTCCCTCGGAGAAGGATCGAAAAGGGGGTCCTATCTGGACCGTCTGCGTTCGATCCGCGTACTGGCTCCTTCCCGTACCGGCGAAGGAACGGGAGGATCGAAGCCAGGTGTGCCTGTCGGTTCATAACGGCGAAGGGATTTCATCTTACACATAACAAGGGAGGTACAGGATATGAAAGGCAGAAAACTTCTTATGATTCCGGGGCCCATCGAGTTCACCCCCGAGGTGATGCGGGTGATGGGTATGCCGACAACGAGCCACGTGGCCCCCGCCTTTGTCGACTCCATGGGAGAGGCCATCGAACGGATGCGCGACGTGTTCCTCGCCCCCGGCGGGCAGCCCTTTATTATTGCCGGTTCCGGAACGATGGCCATGGACATGGCCGCGTGCAACGTCATCGAGCCGGGGGATAACGCCCTGGTAGTCAACACGGGGTATTTCAGCGACCGCTTCGCCGCCATCCTGGAGCGTTACGGAGCGCGGGTTACCCATGTGAAGGCCGCCGCCATCGGCGATGTCCCCTCTCTGGAAGAGGTGGAGACCGCCATCAAAAAGGCCGGTTACAAGGTGATGACCATAACCCACGTGGATACCTCTACCGCCGTCCGCACCGACGTCAAAGGGCTGGCCGCCCTGTGCAATAAGCACGGCGTCATGTGCATCGTGGACGGTGTCTGCTCCGTCGCCGGAGAAGAACTGCGCCAGGGGGAATGGGGGATCGATATCGTCCTCACCGCCAGCCAGAAGGCCGTCGGGGTTCCCCCCGGGCTGGCCCTCCTCGTGGCGAGCCCGAAGGCGATCGAGACATTCAGGAAGCGCCGGACCCCTGTGGGAAGCTACTACTCAGACTGGACAAACTGGCTCCCCATCATGGAATCCTTCGAGGCGCGCAAGGCGGCCTACTTCGGGACGCAGGCGGTCAATATCGTCTGGGCCCTCAATGTCAGTCTCGCTCAGATCATGGCCGAAGGGATGGACAAACGGTTCGCCCGCCACCGCCTCATGAGCGACGCCTTCAAGGCGGCCGTAACCGCCCTGGGAATGAAACAGATACCGGCAAGCCCTGACAAGGCCGCCCATACCCTGACCGCCCCCTACTTTCCGGAGGGGGTGACCGGCGCCGTTCTTCCCCTCATCGGCGAGGCCGGTGTTATCCTCGCCGGAGGTCTCCTTCCCGAGATCAGGGACAAATACTTCCGCGTCGGCCACATGGGGGTCGTCGGCGGGAACGACATCCTCGCCACTGTGGGGGCGATCGAGGCGGGATTGGCGAAAGCCGGATACGCCTTCGAACCGGGAACGGGCCTCGCCGCCGCGCAGGCCGTCCTCCTGAAATAGCACGGACGGGGCCATCCTCGTTTCGAGAGGGTGGCCCCTTCAAAGGGCTTGACACACACGACACCGGTTCTTATACTCTCTCCGACTCACCAGATTTCAGCACGCTATGAACGACAGCGGCTCTCCGTTCCCTGTGCGTTCTGTCGGCCAATCCTGAGAATGAATGAGAGGAGCGTCATATGCTGATTCCCAAAATGGGGCGGAAACGATTTCAATCGCTGGGGATTTTATTGATGGCGGCAGTGCTGCTGCCGGCGGGGTGCGCTTCCAAAGCCGATCTCACATCCCTTTCCGGTGACCGTTTTGATTTCACCGCCATAAAAAAAGTGGCCGTTGTCCTGGAAGACGATCGGGGGCACAATCCTCTTTTCGGAGATATTTTCATGGAATCGGCCTCTGAAAAAATGGGACCGTTTCTGCTTCGAGAGAAGTATGTTCTCCGGGAGAACATCGCCGGAACGGATCTGAGGGAACGGGTCGACGCCTTTCTTGAGATTGCCGTGACACACAGTAATGAGGGATTCCCGATCTATGGCTTTCCGATGACGTTCAGGGCCTCCGCCAAACTGATGGAGACCACGACCGGGGATATCGTGTGGGGAAAGGATTACGCGTACCGGTCGGCCACCTTCAGTCATTCAGCGCCTCCGATTCGTGAGGTCATGAAACTCGGCGCAGACACAATCCTCGATTCTATTCCGCTGATCAAAAAAGGCGCTTCCAGGGCTGAAGCGGCAGAGCCCACGGAAGATTCCCCTGTGTCCCCTTTGCAAACGCCCCCTCCGACGGAAGAGAAAGCCGCCCTGCAACAAAAGGCCATTTCCGTGAAAACCGCGGCTGCGGCGGGCCCCCCTCCGGTTGAGAGCCGCCAGGCCACAGAACAACCCCCTGCTCCGCAGCTACGCATTGTGGAAAGGGAAACGGCTCCGCAAGCGAACGCGGCTTCGCTACCGGACGGTCAAGCCATGATTTTTTCAGTTCAGGCCGGCGCTTTTCTCCAGAAAGATAACGCGACGCAGATGATCTCGCTGCTGAAGAGGAAGGGATTTTCCCCGTATATATCCGAGAAAGTCGATTCCAGGAAAAGGGTGTGGCATACCGTTCAGGTCGGTACATACACGACGAGATCCGAGGCCGAGACGGCGGCAAAGGACATCTCAAACAAAGCGGGAATCGCGACCACGCTGCACCTTCTGAAATAGGGCTCATGAGATCGAAAGATACACACCGTACAATGCGCGGCACGACACTGTGCAAATACCGCTATTGAAAATGTAACCATCGAATATCCGGCAATTACTCAGAATGCTTTATATTGGACAAATTCACCATACATTACCCGCCGGGTTTTTAGTCTTTATTACCACGAAATACCTGGTGGTAAAAGTAGATTCAAGCTTGATATTTCAGAATATTTCCCCTTTTCATTCTTTATCGGATACTGTAGAGTCATAACAAAATCATCGGGAAAAGCCCGGTGGGTATATTAAATGTTATATTTGGAGAATTAAAATGAGGAAAAATATTTTGTTGATTGCGTTTTGTGTACTTACCAGTAGTCAAGTTTTTGCACAGACAGTAAGTGTAAAAAATTCTCCACGTCCCTTTACAATAGTTCCCCCCACTTCTTGGGTTCAGCAACCTACATCTACCGGAAACTCTCGGGTTAAATACGCAGCGCCTCCGGAAATGCCAGCAGCAGAATGCGCTGTTATAGTCCAAGAATATCCCATCGCAAAAGACATCCCGCAATCAACATTGGATAAAGGGATGCTTGAAGGCTTGACCATTTCAGAAATGACTGAGCAATTATCAGCCATATTCAATAATGTAAAAATTTTCTCTGTGGCCGTGGCGAATATCTCGGGCCATCCAGCACAACTGGCTAATTGTCTGTATAGCATTGGAACACCCTCTGGAGAAATTTGGGTAAGAGGAATATATATTACGGCAGCTACCACGCCAGGTTTAATTTGGATAATATGTTGCGGTGCCACAGGGCGAGATGCAAATGAAGCGCAGAAAGGGTATTCATATTGGCAATTAGAACTTATGAAATTTCCGACCAATATTAAAATTCAATAATCATCATCAGTAAAAAAGGACATATTCAATATGAGCCCAAATATACTGTTCATTCTGTATTTGGTTGTCGCTATTCCTCTTTTTATTGTCAGCAAATATCATTCTGTTGCTGTCACTGCCCCACTTGAGGAATTAATACCTTTATGGATAGGAAATTTTATAGGTATTTCTATTATTCCAGCCGTTCTGCTCATTATTTGCAACATAAAAAAAGCTAATAAATACATAAAAACAGCTAATTATGTTGTCATCACCATATGGATTTTATTGTTTGTTTTTAGCACACTTCAAACCCTTAAAGATTTTCAGAATTAAAAGGTCGGCAAACAAAAATTTAAAATATAACCAATCACTGGTGCCGACCCAAAAAGCCGGGCGGCACAGTTCATCCGTTCGCCAGGAGACAAAGATGAAGATCACTTTCCGACATTCAGGAGCCGTAGTGGAGTCCATGAAAGCAATGGTCGCGAAGTACCCATGTGACGAATTCGAATCGCCCAAACGATCAACGGTCGCCAGCCTGTCGTTTTGGATGGACGCAGAAAGCCGTGTGGTGGAGCTGTGTTCCACGCTCGGTTTGGCAGTTCCAGCAGAGTGCACATTGGAGTTCGAGTACAAAGTCAGCCCCCCTGCCGGAAGAGGAAAGGAATCTCATACCGATCTCATGCTGTGGTGGGGAACGACGTGTGTCGGCGTCGAGGCCAAATACACAGAATCGCCATATCAGATTGTATCCGACTGGCTGAAGGAAGGCTCAAACCTGGAAAACCGCCAGAAAGTTCTTGGCGGCTGGTGCGACCTCATCGCGACGGTGACGGGAAGTAAGTACGCTCCTGAATTACTTGCTGCGGAGAGGTACCAGATGATCCACAGAATCGCGTCTGTTTGCTCGCGGCCGGAAAAGCATCGGCACGTGGTTTATCAGGTTTTCGATCCACAGCCTGAGAAGATCGGGTATTACCGTCAGGACCTGGCGAGATTGAAGAAACTATTCGCAACCGGTTCTGCAATCGGCCTTCATATCTGCAAGGTTGAAGTCCGTTCTTTCGACGTTCACTCGGCACTGGTTAAAGAATGGAACAGAGATAAAACACGATGCAGCGCCGCCGTAATTGCTGGTCTGATGACGGGAACCTTAATGTCCTGCGGGAAGATATCGATTGAGACCATTTGAGGTAGGCGAACATGGCGCTCCACCTGACGTGGATTCCGCTGCGCTCCATCCACGCAAGTGAGCTTTTCGTTAGCTTTAGGAGATGTTGTGAGCAAGATCGAAATTGATGGCTTTCTTTCAGAAGAATCAGAAAACGGAAGGAATAATTATCACAATAATTATAAAGATATTTTTGATCTTACAAAAGAGATTAATAGGTTTAGTATGGCTTTTTTGCAAAAGCTAAAGATTGATTGGGAAAACAATCAAAAACTTATTATTCATACTCTTTGTCTACGTATAATAGAGCATTTTCAAGGTACCGTGCTGATGCTTGAGCGTGGAATGATGTCTCAAGCAAAAGTTCTGACAAGAGCAATGCTTGAAACAGTTTTTATCTTGGTTGCCTTACAAAGAAAGCCAGATTTACTTCAATGCTACTTTGACCAGCACGAGGACGGTAGAAAAAAAGCATTAAAAGCTGCTTTGCAATTTAAAAACAAGAATTTGCTGGCCAGCACAAAAAAACACAATTTGGAAAAACATTATGTCGAGCATATGAATTCTCTTAAGGGAAAGGAATTAAACCCATTGGCACCAAAACAATGGGCGATAGAAGCCGATCTCGAAGATTTTTACAATTTATATTACGTATTATACAGCAACTCAACACATTCTAATCTTTCAGCTCTTGACGACCACGTTGACGAATCAAAAGATGAAATAAATTTGGCTTTTGGTCCATCAGATAATTCTTTTTACGAAGTATTTCAATGCTGTGTTTACATTCTTGTTAATGCCATTAATAGTACAGCCATATCGTACGATCAGGATATTTCAACACAGCTTGATTATTACGTTGGCAAAATTAAGGAATTGGATGAAAAGTACTTTATTGAAAGCTAACCCGTCGCTCCACCGGATCGCGCGCCCGTGGCGCGCTCCCGGTGAGCTTTTCGTTACGCCTGAAATGAATCGGTTACTTCTTGCATGGTATGATATAATGGAATACCTTTAACGGAGGTGGAGCATGGGGAAAGCAAAAATAGCGATTACATTAGACGCCGAATATATTGGCGAATTGGATAGACTGGTAGAGGAAAATTATTTTCAAAATCGTAGCCAGGCCATCCGTGACGCTGTGCGCGAAAAACTTGCTCGAATGAAACGCAGTCGCCTATCTATGGAATGCGCCAAACTCGATCCGAAATTTGAAAAAGCTATGGCGGAAGAAGGTTTGGCTGAGGATGTGAGCCAATGGCCAGAATATTAAGAGGTGAGATTCGTTGGGCGGATTTGAATCCTGTGCGTGGGCATGAACAGGCAGGCATGCGCCCAGTACTCATTTTAAGCCACGACATTTTTAATGAACACTCAGGCACGGTCATAGCGGTGGCCATTACAAGCCAGCCGCAAAAGGCCGGCTTTCCATTAACTCTTGAATTGAAGTCTCCAAATTTACCTAAAAAATCATGGCTTAAAATCAGTCAAATCAGAACGTTGTCTGTAGAGAGAATCGGTAAAGTTATTGCTAAAGCATCTCGGGAAGAGTTGAATCAGGTCATAGAAGGGTTCAATGAAATAATCGCGTAACCAGCCGTTGCACCTGATCGCAGCCCGCTGGGCTGCTTCGGGTGGGCTTTTCATTCGATGTACTTCCAACGGCAATCCACAGTATTCCGCTTTGATCGAAATCATTTCTTTGTAGGTTAAGTCAACACATCAAGACATTGTTTATTCAGTTTATTTTCGACAAGAGAGGGCCGCTGCGCCGCCGGAATAATGACGATTTCGTGTCAGAACGGTGTGTTGTGAAAAACTTCTTGACATCCTTGCCGATTTGATATAAAAACCCTACCCAATACAAATTTCGCGCTAAACCTTCCTTTCTAAAGTAATTCAGGAGACCGTATTAGCTACCGAGAAGAAAAGATCCTTGCACAGTAAAACCTGTTCTGAGGGGCCGTTGCGGGCCCTGATGCGTTGCGAACTCAATAATCCGTATGTCTGTATAATCAACCAGGCCTTCCGTGATTGTGATGGAACGGGGCCGGTGACACAACTGGTTGGTCTCCAAGGCATGTTTTTTGCTTTCCACAATCCTCAGAGTATCACATCGCCCATCCGCTGAAGCTGAAGGAGAATCATCCGCGCGCGCCGCGTAACAATACTACTGTAAGAATCGAACAACTCCCAACAAAGGAAACGTGCATGAATATTTCAGAGATCAAAAACAAGTCGATTGGTGACCTGAACGAACTGGCGAAAAAGCTGAAAATCCCCGATACCAGCGGCATGAAGCGGCAGGATCTGATTTTCGCGATTCTCCAGTACCAGACGGAAAAGAACGGCGTCATCACGGGCGAAGGCGTTCTGGAGACGCTGCCGGACGGATTCGGGTTCCTGAGATCGGTGGGATACAACTATTTCCCCGGACCGGATGATATCTATGTGTCGCCCTCCCAGATCAGGCGGTTCGGGCTCAGAACCGGGGACACCGTATCAGGCGAGGTGCGGCCCCCGAAAGAGGGGGAAAAATATTTCGCCCTCCTGAAGGTGGATTCCATCAACTACGAATCCCCGGAAGCCGCGAGAGGCAAAATCCTCTTTGACAACCTCACCCCTCTCTACCCCGAAGAAAAATGGATGCTGGAAGCCGACCCCGAGAATTACTCGACGCGGGTCATGGATATGTTCACCCCGATCGGCAAGGGACAGCGGGGCCTGATCGTGTCGCCCCCCAGGACAGGGAAGACGGTCCTTCTGAAAGATATCGCCCACAGTATCGCCAAGAATCACCCGGAGGCGGTTCTCATGGTCCTGCTCATCGATGAACGCCCCGAAGAGGTGACGGACATGGAACGAAGCGTCACCGGCGAGGTCATCTCGTCGACCTTCGACGAAACCGCCTCCCGGCATGTCCAGATCGCGGAGATGGTTCTCGAAAAAGCCAAGCGCCTGGTTGAGCACAACCGCGACGTCATCATCCTGCTCGACAGCATTACGCGGCTCGCCCGCGCTTATAATTCGGTTGTCCCTCCCAGCGGCAAGGTGCTCTCGGGAGGTGTCGATTCCAACGCCCTGCACAAACCGAAACGGTTCTTCGGCGCCGCCCGGAACATCGAAGGGGGCGGCAGTCTCACCATCATCGCCACGGCCCTGATCGATACGGGGAGCCGGATGGACGAGGTCATCTTCGAAGAATTCAAGGGAACGGGCAACATGGAACTGCACCTCGACAGGAGGATTTCCGACCGGAGGATATTCCCCGCCTTCGATCTGGTTCGTTCCGGAACGCGCAAGGAAGAGATGCTGGTCTCGGAGGATGACATGCGGCGTATCTGGATTCTGCGGAGGCTTCTGCAGGAGATGAGCCCCATCGATGCCATGGAATTCATCATCGACAAGGTCCGGAAGACCGAAACCAACAGGGAATTTTTCGAATCCATGCAGCAATAACACCCCCCTTGTCTTTATTTACTTGAAATTCATTTCCATATGGATATAATGACCCCCTTTCAATCCCGGAGGAGGATAGGAGTACATCATGAAAAGCGACATTCACCCTGAATACAAGAAATCCACGGTCACATGCGTGTGTGGAAATACCTTCGAAACCAGATCCACCAGAGGCGATATCAAGGTGGAAATCTGCTCGAAATGTCACCCGTTTTTTACCGGAAAGCAGAAGATCATGGATACTGCCGGACGGATAGAGAAGTTCAACCGCAAATACGCAGACCGCGAAAAATAACTCCGGCCATTCATAGCCGGACGGGCAGGCTTGCCGTCTCTTCGGGTGATCATCCCGCGGGAGACGGCGCCCCATGCGTCGCCGTGAATCTGAGCGGGTGCGCACGGAATAGCGCTCTTCCGAAGGGCCGCCCGTCGAATCCCCTTTCTCCCCCCTCAGCGAATCACGACCATCACCCCGGATAAGAACCCTATGCTGACAAAGCTCCGAGAAATAGAAAAACGATATGAAGAACTGGAAGATATGCTGAGCGATCCCGCGATTCTCGCCAACTACAGCGTCTACCAGAAGCATGCCCGGGAACATGCGGGCATCGCCGACATCGTTCAGGCCTATCGGGAATACCGGCGTATCGAATCGCAGATCGAGGACAACAAGGGGCTCCTCCGCGACGGAGACGAAGAACTGCGGGAACTGGCGAAAGAGGAAATCCCCCATCTGCGGGAAAAGCTTGAGGAACTGGAAGAACGATTGAAACGCCTGCTGCTTCCGGAAGACCCCAACGACGAGAGAAATGTGTTTCTGGAAATCCGCGCCGGCACCGGCGGCGATGAGGCGGGGCTCTTCGCGGAGGATCTGTTCCGGATGTACACCCGCTACGCGGAGCGTTCCGGCTGGAAGGTGGACATGATCAGTTCCAGCCTCTCCGGGGGGATCGGGGGGTTCAAGGAGGTCATACTCCTGATCGAAGGACAGGGCGCATACAGCAGACTGAAGTACGAGAGCGGCGTTCACCGGGTGCAGCGGGTCCCCGTGACTGAGGCCCAGGGGAGGATCCATACCTCCGCCGTGACCGTGGCGGTCCTGCCTGAGGCGGACGAGGTGGAGGTGAATATCGATCCCAACGAACTCCGCATAGACGTCTATCGCTCCACGGGGCACGGGGGCCAGAGCGTCAACACCACCGACTCCGCCGTGCGGATCACCCATCTGCCCACCGGACTGGTGGTAACCTGCCAGGACGAGAAATCGCAGCATAAGAACAAGGCGAAGGCGCTCAAGGTGCTGCGGGCCCGGCTGTTCGAACAGGCCCAGGAAGAGCATGACGCCGCCATCTCCGAAACGAGAAAACAGCAGGTGGGAACGGGGGACCGGAGCCAGCGGATCAGAACCTACAATTTCCCCCAGGGACGGATGACCGATCACCGGATCGGCCTCACTCTGTACAATCTGGAGCATATCCTGGACGGAGAGATCGATCCCATTATCGATGCCCTCAGTACCCATTTCCAGGCCGAGGCGCTCCAATCCTCCGCCCACTAAGAAAAGCCCACTCTCCCGGCGCGACATGGGGAAACAAGTTCATGGCTGTGTGGTATCCCGCGGCCTTCTCCGGCGTGCTTTTTTACAGGGAACCATACAAACGACTATCACAAGGAGCGAATCTATGAAATCACGGAAATGGAACAGCCCGCCGCCGATGGGGATCGACCCGGAAGCAGCCTGCCGGGTGCTCATGAAGACTGGCCGGGGGGATATCGAACTGGAACTCTATCCCCGGCACGCCCCCCAAACGGTCAACAACTTTGTCTTTCTCATTCAGGAAGGATTTTATGACGGTGTGACCTTTCACCGGGTGATCAGCGATTTCATGATCCAGGGGGGCGATCCCACGGGGACCGGCGCCGGCGGCCCCGGATACCAGTTCCGGGACGAGATCAAGGGGAATCCCTTGCGGCATGAGACCGGGGTCATCTCCATGGCGAACGCGGGACCGAATACGAACGGAAGCCAGTTTTTCATCACCCATTCCCCCCAGCCGCACCTGGACGGCCATCACACCGTGTTCGGTAAGGTGACAGCGGGGCAGGACGTAGTGGACGCGATCCGTCAGGGAGACCGCATCGTGAGCGTGGAGGTCATGACGGAATAAACCGGTGTCATGCCGGATCAGCTGCACATCCTCCGCAGCGCCCGCCGGCAACCGACCGTTCCCATCCGAACAGATATGATCTCACTGCAAAACATCTCGAAACAGTACGGCGGGAACTATCTCTTCAGAAACCTCTCGCTTCAGATAGAGGATGGACACCGCGTCGCCTTTGTGGGCCGGAACGGCGCGGGCAAATCCACGCTCATGAAGATCATCCTGGGCGAGGTTGACTCGGACGCGGGTCAGATAGTCCGGTCCCGGTTCAACAGCGTGGGCTATCTCCCCCAGGACAGCGTCTATCACGCCGGGCGCACCCTGTTCGAGGAAGCGGCGACCGCGTTCGACGATCTCCGCCGCCTTCATGAACGCGTCGGCGAACTGGCGCGGGAGATTGAAGCGGTGACCGCGCGCGGGGGGGCTGACGCTCCCGAATTGCGCGAACTTCTAACGGAGATGGGACGGGCGCAGAGCATCATCGAGCAGCAGGAGGGATATGCCATCGACACAAAGGTGAAGCAGGTCCTCTCCGGCCTTGGATTTTCTGAACACGACCTGACCCGGATGACGGAAGAATTCAGCGGCGGCTGGCAGATGCGCATCGCCCTCGCCAAACTGCTCCTCCAGGAACCGACCATCCTCATGCTCGACGAACCCACCAACCACCTCGACATCGAATCCCTGGAATGGGTTGAGGCGTATCTGAAAGCGTACCGGGGCGCCCTCGTTCTGGTGTCTCACGACAGCCGTTTTCTGGATACCCTTGTGGAACGGGTGATCGAGATATCCATGGGCAAGGCAACGGAATAT
Source organism: Syntrophaceae bacterium UBA6078 (assembly GCA_002428735.1). Lineage (GTDB taxonomy): Bacteria > Desulfobacterota > Syntrophia > Syntrophales > UBA2210 > UBA6078. The sequence goes on from DIXO01000028.1 coordinate 105,624, forward strand.
TCGGGCAACTATTCATCCTACCTGATCCAGAGAGACGAACGCCGGACGGTGATCGAAGCATCCCTCAAAAACCGGCAGCGTGCCGTGGAAAGCACGACGCGCTTCATCGAGCGGTTCCGGTACAAAAGCACCAAGGCGCGGCAGGTCCAGAGCCGGATCAAACGGCTTGAAAAGATGGAGGACCTGGCCATCGAAAAGGAAGAGCAGTCCATATCCCTCGACTTCCCCGATCCGCCGCGGGCCGGCCGGGTGGTGATGGAACTGGAGAATCTCACCAAGTCCTACGGCGGCCACACCGTTTTGCAGGACATCTCTCTCACCATCGAGCGCGCCGATCGAATCGCCCTGATCGGACCGAACGGGTCCGGCAAGTCAACCCTGGCGCGCATCATCGCCGGGATCGAAACGTTCCAGAGCGGGCGGAGGAATCCGGGACACAATGCCCTTTTTTCATACTACGCCCAGAATACGGCGGAGGCCCTGGACCCGAACAAGACGACCCTCCAGACCCTTGATTCCGTGGCGCCCCTTAAATCCCCCGGAGAGTTGCGAACGCTCCTCGGCTGTTTCCTTTTTACGGGGGACGACGCGTTCAAGCCCGTGTCCGTTCTCTCGGGGGGAGAGAAGAGCCGGCTCGCCCTCGCGCGGATGCTCCTGCAACCGGCAAATCTCCTGATCCTGGATGAACCGACGAATCATCTCGACGCTCAGTCGAAGGCGATTCTGCAGAGCAGCCTCATGCGGTTCCCCGGCGCGTATGTGATCGTTTCCCACGACAGGGATTTTCTCGCGCCCCTCATCAACAAGGTGGCGGCGCTCAGAGAGAACAGTCTGCGCCTGTACCACGGAAGCGTGGACGAATACCTGGAAGGACACCGCGGGGAACAAGCCGTTGCAGGTGAATCATTCCCGGAGAAAGCCGCTTTGCCGTCTTCGCATAAGAATCAGAAACGCAAAGAGGCCGAACGAAGGCAGGATCGCTATCGGCGCCTGAAACCCCTGAAGGACGAACTCGCCCGTATCGAACGGGAGATCCACGGGTGTGAGAAGCGGCGGGGGGAGATGGAAAGCGCGTTTTCAAACCAGGACACCTATCAGGACGAGGCGCTGATCCAGGCACTCCACATCGAATACCCTGAGGTGACGTCCCGCCTCGCGTCGCTGTACGATGCATGGGCGATAACGGAAGAAGAGATCGACACCATTACGCGGAACGATTGATTCTTAAAATGTCCTTGACTGTTCGGTGACCATTCTCTATAGTATTTTGCAAATTGGGGGGTTGCTCTTTTACCGGCAGATACGGGAAGGGCTGTTTTGATTCACACTCTGAACACTGCGAAACAGGCAATTACCTCACAAAGCATGTACGATTCCTTCCAGTCATTTGGTTGCCTTCCATCACCACGGACTCACCATCCAAGAAAAAACATTCCCGTCTCCCGTTTGTCATATGCCTATGGTTTTCAAGGGCCGATGCGTGTGCATTCGGCAGTATCCGTCGCTTTGATGCGGCATGATCGAAGCAGGGACGGCAACTCTGTGCTACAGCACGAAGGAGGTGTAACATGGCTACACAGAAGAAAGGCAACAAAGAGGGTTTGACGAGAAGAGGATTTCTCAAAACGACGGGAAGCGTAGCGTTGGCCGGTGTTGCAGCCGGAACAATGCTTACGGGACCACGGAAGGCATTCGGTGTAACCAAAATGCCGGATAAATGGGACAATGAAGCTGATGTGGTAGTGATTGGTGCAGGTGGCGCCGGTTTTTCTGCGGCGATAGAGGCTGCAGGGAGGAAGGCGAAGGTTGTGCTCCTTGAGAAAACCCCTGTCATCGGAGGAAGCAGCATCATTTGTGGTGGTGCCCTGACCTTTGCAGGCACAGACATGCAGGCTGCGCAGGGAATCAAGGACTCCAACGAATTGTTCTACAGTGACATGATGAAGGTGGGAGAAAATCAGAATATCCCCTACCTTGTCCAGACCTATGTAGATAACCAGATGGAAACTTACGAGTGGTTGAAACAGCTCGGAGTGAAGTTCCTGAAAGTAGGGATTGCCAGCGGTATGAGCGTTCCCCGGAGTCACTATGTGAGCCCCGGTGATACCCTGAAGATCCTTAATGATAAGGCCAAGGAACTCGGGGTCACATTGGTCATGAGGACTCCGGCACAGAAGCTGGTCATGGACGAAAAGACGGGACGCATCGCGGGAGTTATTGCCGAAAACAGAGGCAAACCAATCAGTTACCGTGCCACAAAGGCGGTAATCCTGACATCGGGCGGTTTTTCTCTCAACAAGGACCTCTTGGCCAAGTTCGTCCCCCCCATGGCAAATGCGAAAGCCATCAACGGCCTTGGGAATCAGGGCGACGGCCTGAAGATGGCATGGGCCTATGGCGCCGATATCCAAGATATGCCGTACATCAAGGCAACTTTCGGGTTTACCCTTGATCCAAAGACCATCGCAAAGGATTTCTCCTTGGTCTTTTATCAAGGAGCGATTGTTGTAAACAAGGAAGGGAAACGGTTTGTGGATGAGTCGAAATCGTACAAACTGGTTGGGGATGCCGCCCTTGTTCAGACCGACGCTATGGGATTCCAGATTTATGACTCCACCATCCGAGAGAAAGGTATTTCGGATCCCCTCGGGCAGACAGCCGGATTAGAAGAGCGGGGGCTTATTTATAACGCGCCAACCTTGGCGGAACTGGCACAAAAGATGAAAGTTCCTGCCACCGCTCTTGAGGCAACCGTTAAGAAATACAACTCCGATATCGAGAAAGGGATAGATTCAGAGTTTGGCCGCAAGACTCTTGTTGCGAGTTTCGGCAAGCCTTTGAAAATTGAAAAACCACCTTTTTACGCTTTTCCATCAACAGCGGCGATTCTCGGTACTTACGGTGGAATCCTGATCAATGACAAAACACAGGTGATCGATGTGTTCGGTAATGCGATCCCCGGGCTGTACGCGGCTGGCGAAATCATTGGCGGTATGCACGGTGCCGCCTATATGACGGGAACGGCCTTTGGCAAGGCACTGATACTCGGGAAGTTGGCTGGGAAAAGTGCCCTCAAATAAACGCGAAGGGTAGACTTGATTTTGTTTCTGTGGAGAAATACCGTAGACGTAATACCCCACAGCAGAGATGCTTTCTAGCAATTATGAAAGCCCTCTGCTGTGGGATGGGAGAAAATTCGGGTTGCGGGCACTTGGAATCTGTAATTAACCCCCATGCCGGGCGCCGGCACAACGAACGATGAAAATTTGCATGAGTTGGCCACTGAAAGAGCCGTAAAAACGCGGCACCGTAATATGTTGATATAATAAGTAAATTTTCTATTTTCATATAAAAATATGGGTGGTGTGCCCCACGCAGATTCTGGAAACAAATTATAAAGAACGATCAGAATACATCGTGGCTGGAGGAGTATCGTGAAAGGTAAAACCATTCTTGTGTGTATCCTCTCGTGCCTTTTCCTCATGTATGAAGCCAGCATAGGGATTGCCTGGTCGGCGGAGCCTCAGCGATTGCAAACAGCCCCCGGGGGCGATTGCGCTGCCTGCCACGGGACCGACGGTAAACTGCCTGCCGGCCACATGGATACGAAGGGGATGAACCTCAAGCAGTGCCTCAGGTGTCACGGGCAGGACGATCCGGAACTCACCAATACGCTTCCCCTGAGCCACACCCATTTGCTGGGCGGTGTTTCCTGCGCGGCCTGCCACGGCGATGCCGATCCCCCCGAGTTCGTGGGAACGGATCAGTGTATCTCCTGCCATGCCACCGAGGGATTGGTAGAGGCGACAAAAGAATACGAACGGGAAAATCCGCATAATTCCCACTATGGCCCCGCGTTGGATTGTGATCTTTGTCACCACGCCCACGCCGAATCCGAGAACTTCTGCAACCAGTGCCACGAGTTCAATTTCGTTATCCCGTCGCCGATGGCAAAGCCTGACAAGGTGGCCGTCGGTGCGCCAACGGCGGGGACACAAGACGAGAAACCGGCCGCCGCGGCGCAAACCTGTCAGTCCTGTCACGGCCAGCCCGAATACGGCGAGAAGTTTGCCCAGTCGGTGCATGGAGTCCTCACCTGTACTACCTGCCACACCGGGATCGATGACATCACGGCCCACATGAAAAAGGAACAGAAACCGGGGCTCACGGACTGCGCGAGCTGCCACAAGGAGATCGCCTCGCGGTATGAAACGGATGTCCATGCCCTGAAGGCGGGAAAGACCTGTCTCGACTGCCATGGCGATGCCCACGTCCGCACAAAGGACGCGGGGGCTTCGAAAAAAGCGGTCATCGACCGCTGCACTGCCTGCCACGATCAGGAAACCTACGCTCAACTGGGACACGGGAACGCCGTTCTGAAGGGGAACGAGGACGCTGCGGCCTGCTCCGACTGCCACGGCCTCCACGATATACCGGTGTACGCCGATACGGAGCAGGGGCGGGCACAGAAGCGTGAGATGTTCACCATTGCCTGCATCTCCTGCCACGACGATCGGGAACTGGCGGAGCGCAATAATCTGAATCCGTTCGTAACGGAGGGATACAAGCAGACATATCACGGGAAGGTGTTTGGCATCGGCTACCCGGAGCGCGTGGCCGGTTGCGCCGACTGCCACAATGGCCACAATATTCTCCCCCCGGACGATCCGCGATCGACTGTCCATCCGGACAATCTGGCACAGGACTGCGTAAAGTGCCACGAGGGATTCCATCAACGATTCGTATCCTATGAAGCGCATCCCGATCACGGTGACCGGGCAAACTATCCGGTTCTTTTCTGGACCAACGTCTTTATGATCCTCCTTCTCGTTTCCGTCTTCCTCTTCTTCTGGGTCCACACGATCCTGTGGTGGAGAAAGGCGTACTGGAACAAGTGGCGGCGGAAGGCCCCGACGGGGGAACAGGCCGCCTCCGGGGAAGACGTCTTCATCTACGTCCAGCGATTTTCATGGCGTGACCGCATCATGCACATCTTGCTGATCGTGTCCTTTTTCATGCTCGTCATGACCGGGTTCCCGATCAAGTATCACGACGCGCCGTGGGCGAAGGCCCTGGTGAGCATGTGGGGAGGCGCGGCGATGGCGGGATACCTCCACCGAGCGGCGGCGCTTGTCCTCTGGGGGCTTTTCCTCTATACCTGCTGGCTGAGCCTGCGGTTCCTTTTCCCCGGCGGGAAAGTGCGGGGCTGGGTGGGGCGGCTTTTCGGGCCGGAATCCCTCTTCTTCAATCTGAAAGACTGGGAGGATCTCAAAGGAATGATCCGGTGGTTCTTCGACCGGGGAGAGATGCCCCGCTTTGAACGCTGGACCTACTGGGAGAAGTTCGACTTTTTCGCCGTCTTCTGGGGGATGTTCGTGATCGGTCTCTCCGGGCTGATCCTCTGGTTCCCCGAGGCTTTCTCCCATGTCATGCCGGGGTGGATGATCAACGTCGCCACGGTGGCCCATTCCGAAGAAGCGTTCCTGGCGGCGATCTTCATCTTCACGGCCCACTTCTTCCACAACCATCTGGTGCCGAACAAGTTCCCCATGGAATCCAACATTTTCACGGGGCGCTACAGTGTCTTGGCGCTGAAGGAAGAGCGTCCGGAGGAATACGAGCGGATTATCGCCGAGAATCGTCTGGAGAAACTCAAGCGAAAACAGCCGGGGCCCGTGGGACATCTGATTGCGGCGGTTATCGGGATTGCCTCGGTACTGCTTGGCCTGCTGCTGACGGTGCTGATCTTCTGGGCCGCCCTCTCCTGACGAGAGATGCCGACAGTGAAGAAATGATACAGGTGATCGGTGCCAAAGCCGATCACCTGTTACGTGTTTTTATGTCCGATTTACCGGGTAGCAAAAGGCTGATGTCTCCAACGGGGTGCAACCGGTTTTCATGATGCGGATACTGTACAAAAGCCTTGCCTCGGCAAAGCTGACCCTGTTTCTTTTCATCACGCTGGCCGTTTCGTCCATCTTCGGCACCCTCGTGCAACAGGGGCTTCCCCGGGAACGCTATGCCGAGGTGTATGGTCCCGGTCCGGCGGCTCTCATTGAATTGTTCCATATCTTCGATCTGTACCATTCGTGGTGGTTTGTTGGTCTCCTTCTTCTTCTGGCCGTGAACATCACCGTCTGCACCGCCCGGCGGATTCCCGCGCTCTTCCGGCAGATCCGTTCCCGGAACCGGAACGGAGACGACGGCATCTTCCGGAGTGCTCCCATTACCAGAACGCTTGAGAGCCACGGCTCCGTCGACGAGGTCGAGAAGAAGGCCCGGACACTGCTGCGCTCTCTTGCCGGGGAACCGGTCCATGCCGCCAGGGACGGGAAGATCTATCTGTTTGCCGAAAGGGGGCGCTATACCCGCCTCGGCATGGTCGCCATACACGCGAGCATTCTCCTGATCCTCGCCGGGGGGCTGATCGGTTCCATCGGGGGATTCAGCGGGCAGATGCGGATCAACGAAGGGGCGTCGTCGCAAACGGTGGCGCTGTCCGGCGGCGGTACTAGGTTGCTCCCCGTTGCCCTGGCCTGCAACGATTTTTCCGTGACCTTCTACGAAAACGGCATGCCCCGGGAATACCGGTCCGATGTGACCGTTCTCGAGGGAGGGAAGAAGATCCTGTCCGCGACCATCAGGGTCAATGAACCGCTGAAGTATAAAGGGCTGAAATTCTGCCAGGCAACCTACGGCATTGCCGAGGCGAGCGGATTCACCGTGGTGATGCGGGACGCGGCTACGGGAAAGGAAAGCCCTGTGAGCCTCAAACTGATGAAAAAGGTGCCCGTGCCGGGCACCGAAACCTTCTTCGCCGCCGCCCGGTTCGCCCCCGATTTTCAGGGACGGGGTCCCGCGCTGCTGGGGGTTCTGCTTCAGCCCGGCAAGCCCCACGATATCTTCTGGATTCCCCGCGACCAGCCGGTCAAGCGCGGCGGGCATATCTTCGCGTTTACGGATTTTACGGCGCGCTTCTACACCGGACTCCAGGTAGGAAGCGATCCCGGCGTTCCCCTGGTCTGGGCCGGGTTTCTCCTCATTCTCGCCGGGTTTGCCGCGGTCTTTCTCGAGGTTCACCGGCGCGTCTGGATACGGATCGCCCCGTCAGCGGAGGGGGGAGAGGTTCTGATCGCCGCCGATCCGGGGAACAACAGGAAAGGATTCGAAGAACGTCTGGACAAGGCGTTCCGCACGATATTTGCCGCGTGATACCATGGACGACACCTTTCTGATCAGCCTGGCGACCTTTGTCTATTTCGCCGTCGCGCTTCTTTTCGTGATTGCCGTCGCGTTCGAAAACCGGCGCGCGGAGCGGTTCGCCCTGAGCGTGGCGGTGGCCGGATTCACCCTCCACACGGGATCGATTCTCATGCGGTGGCTCCTTTCGTATCGTCTGGGGATCGGACACGCCCCCCTGTCCAATTTCTACGAATCCCTGGTTTTTTTCTCATGGTCCCTTGTGGTGGTTCTCTTTGTCTCTCGCAGGCGATATCGAGGCGGGCTCATCGGCGCCATCCTTTCTCTCTTTGCCTTTCTTCTCCTGGCTTACGCCTCCCTCTCGGGAAAGGTTGACGCGCGCATACAGCCGCTCATTCCGGCGCTCCAGAGCAACTGGCTCATCAGCCACGTCATCAGCGCGTTTCTCGCGTATGCCTGCTTCGCCCTCTCCTTCGGGGCGGGCGTGCTCTATCTGGTGAGGAAAAAGGCGCGGGGGGGTCTGGTATCAAGGCTTCCTTCCACGGAATTCTTCGACGAACTCGCCTATCGGACCATATCGATCGGGTTTCTGCTCCTGACGCTGGGAATCATCACCGGGGCGGTCTGGGCAGATACGGCATGGGGGCGTTACTGGGGATGGGATCCCAAGGAAACCTGGTCGCTCATAACGTGGATGCTGTACGGCGCGTACCTCCACGCCCGCCTGGTCAAAGGCTGGCGGGGGACGGCAACGGCGGTCATCTCCATTGTCGGTTTTATCGCGGTCATCTTTACCTATCTCGGGGTAAACTACATCCTCGCGGGGCTTCACAGTTATCTGTGATAGCTATAGTACCGTTGAGTGCCTGAAAAAATCACACTGAACGGGAGCATGACTGGAACAGCGAAAGCGCTTTCTATCCCCTGTTCCGGCAGCTCGTTCCCCTCGATACCCATATGAGAACGGCGATGGAGGCGATCAGGAGGGCGACCATCCCGCCGGCGAAGAGATACACCGCGTCGAGACTCCATGCCTCCTTGATCCATCCCACCAGATAGACGGCAAGCGAACCAACCCCGAAGACCAGGATAAACTTGATGCCGTATCCGGTGCTTCTCCACCGGCTGGGCGTATACTTGGCCACGAGACTGTTCTCGATGGGCTGCATCCCCAGGGAGAAAAAGATGTACATGCCCGCCGACAGGATGAGCAGTTCCTGGCTCACCAGCCCCATGAGGATGATAAAGGGGAGGGAGCAGGCATGGAAGGTGATGTACATCCACCGGAGATCATAGCGATCAGCGACCTTTCCTCCGATAATCTGGCCCACGATTCCGATGGTGTAGATAATCGAGGCAAGCAGCGTGGCCGTCGCCGTTTTTGCGCCGGTCATGTTCGGCAGGTCGATGCCTCTGAGAATCTCCCAGAGAAAGGATGCCTTGAGCTCAAGGTAGGCGGGGAGAACGACGCTGTTGCCCCGGTACACGAGTCCCGCGATGGTCATGATGACGCACAGGACGAAGAAATATTTCATGTTGTTGTTGCCGGTGCGGGCATCCGGGGAAGGGGTATCGGCGTCCGCGTGCACCGGCGTTTCGTCTACGGTGACCATGAACAGGAGAATTCCCCAGACGATCCCCAGTGCTCCGATAATCAGATAGGTGGCTTCCCACCCGATCAGCCAGTTCAGGAGCCCCGCGGCGAAAGGAGCGCTGATCATGCCGAGATTACCCCCTACGCCGTTGATGCCGAGGGCCATGCCCCTGTTCCGCATGCCGAAGGATATCAAGCCCATCCCGGCGGGGTGATAGCTGCTGGCAAAGAAACCGATGACGGCCAGAGAAAGCATCATCGCTGTGGAGGTGTGTGAAAGGGCGGTCAGTACGGCACCGAGGCTCGTCCCCAGGAAGAAGATGATGAGGACGGACCGGTTGTTGAACCGGTCGGCAATCATCCCCCAGGGAAGGGCGGTCAGGCCGTACAGAAGGTACATGAGAAAGCTCAGCTTCAGGACCTCGGCGAGGTCCAGCTTCAGCGAAATCATGAGCGGTATGGCGAGGGCCGGGAATATCATCTCATAGAAATGGGTGAAAAAATGGGCGACTGAGGTAAATATAAGGATCTTTCGTTCGTTGTTCATCAATTACATGCCTTCCACATTGTACTATAACGGGGCGTGTTCTTTCAGTCCGCGAGGGTGTAGCGGAATTTTGCCACGATATTGAGCCGCGCCAGTCCGAATTCTTCGGAAAGAGGGGCAAAGGGAGCGGCCGACTGGATGGCGCGCAGCGATTCCGCGTCGAGGGAAGGGTGGCCCGATGAAGCGACGGCGCGGCACGCCGCGAGGTTTCCCTCCCGCGCTATTGAAAATTCGACGACGGTGGTTCCCACCTCTCCCCGGGTAAAGGAATCCTCAGGGTATGACCACTGCCGGTCGATGCGTTCCTTTACCTGGAGCAGGTACGGGTAATACTTTGTTTCCGTATTGTCAAGGTCCACCGTATCGACGGAGCCTCCCCGCGCGCGGCTGCGGATATTTTCCAGGAGGGCCTTCGGTTCCTGTTCCTCCTCCTGCGCGGCGGCGGTTCTATCCGGTTGTTTCTCGAACGTAACGGTATACACCTCCTCCGTGTCCGTATCGCCGGTATGAGCCAGAAAACCCACCAGAGCCAGAACGACGATATGGGCCGCCAGCGAGAGCGCGATGGTTGTGATAAAAAACTTTTTTGTGTCCATGTCTTTTACGGTTCCGGCTGCTCTATATACGGCACTTTCATGACGCTGTCCATCCGGAAATGGCCTTTTCTCCTCGACTATGGTATGAACCGAATATGAAGAACGACGCGTATTTCATGGAGATGGCCCTCGCCGAAGCTGCATCCGCCCTCGCGTCGGGGGAGGTTCCCGTGGGTGCCGTGATCGTCATGGATGGCGGAGCGCTGGCGAAGGCGCATAACTGTCCCATCATGATGCGCGACCCCACCGCCCACGCGGAGATGCTCGCCATCCGCAAGGCGGCGGCGATCAAGCAGAACTACCGTCTCAGCGGAGCCACGCTCTATGTTACCATCGAACCCTGTGTCATGTGCGCGGGGGCGATCGTGCACGCGAGAATCAAGAGGCTCGTCTTCGGGGCCTCTGACCCCAAGGGGGGAGCCCTCTCGCTGTACGGTATCCCCGGGGACAACCGGCTCAATCATGCGGTTGCCGTAACGGGCGGGGTGCTGGCGGAAGAATGCGGTGAAATTTTGAGTAGATTTTTCCGCGCAAAAAGGATATGAGGGCGAGTTCAAAAGGAACGCGGAGAGGTACCGAAGTGGTCGTAACGGGATCGACTCGAAATCGATTTGGGGGCCACAAGCCCTCACGGGGGTTCGAATCCCCCCCTCTCCGCCATGATATAACCCGTATGGAGAGATGTCCGAGCGGCTGAAGGAGCACGACTGGAAATCGTGTGTATGCCCTCAAAGGTGTACCGGGGGTTCGAATCCCCCTCTCTCCGCCATATTTCTGGCATCGGAGTGTTGGCGGCCGGGCCCCGTGGAACGGCGGATTGTGAACCCCGTCAGGTCCGGAAGGAAGCAGCGGCAGCAGTTTCGGCGTTTGCTGCGGGTTCCCCCGGCTGCCATCCTCACCTTCGTACCGGAACCGCTTGATCACAGGGACACCCATGGAATATCTTGTCCTGGCACGTAAATGTAGACCCCAGATATTTGAGAACGTTGTGGGGCAGGATCACGTCGTCAAGACGCTTCGGAACGCCGTCCGGCTCAATCGAATCTCCCATGCTTACATCTTCAGCGGTCCCCGGGGGACCGGGAAGACCTCGGTGGCCCGCATCCTGGCGAAATCCATCAACTGCGCCGAGGGGCCCACGGAGACGCCATGCAACCAATGCGCGAATTGTTCGGAGATCACGGCCGGATCGTCCCTCGACGTGCGTGAAATAGACGGGGCTTCCAACAACAAGGTGGATGAGGTACGGGAATTGCGGGAGAATATCAAATTCTCTCCCGTCTCTTCGCGCTACAAGATATACATCATCGACGAGGTCCACATGCTGTCCAAGGCGGCCTTCAACGCCCTCCTCAAGACCCTGGAAGAGCCGCCCCCCCATGTTGTCTTTATCTTCGCCACTACCGAGATCCCCCAGGTCCCCGCCACGATCCTTTCGCGGTGCCAGCGGTTCGACTTCAAACGGATCTCCGTGCGGCAGATAGCGGAGAACCTGGGGCATATCGCGCGGGAGGAGGAAATTGCCGTCAGCGATACGGCCCTTTCATGGATAGCGCGCGAGGGGCAGGGAAGCCTGCGTGACGCCCAGAGCATCTTCGATCAGGTCATCTCCTACGCCGGAAAAGAGATCAAGGATACCGACGTTGAGGAACTCCTCGACCTGGGAGACCGTCGCCTGGTATCCGAACTCGCCGGGGCCGTCATTGCCCGCGACGCCGGGGCGTGTCTGAAGATCATCGATGACGCGTACTATTCCGGCGCCGACGTTGACCATTTCTATCGGCTGCTCATGGAGTATTTCATGAATCTCCTGACCGCGAAGGTGACGGGTGGAAAGGGGCTCCTTGCCGATCTCCCGGATCACGAAGTGGCGGACCTGCAGAAACTGGCGGAAGGGGCGTCGCAGGACACGATACAGCGCCTTCTGGATATCCTCATGGCGGAAGAATATGATATACGCAAAAGCCCTGAGCCGCGGATCAACCTCGAATACGCCGTTGTCAAGATGGCCTATCTCGAACCGCTGATTCCCATCGACGAGATTCTCGCGCGCATGGAGGGGCTCGAAGAGAGACTCGGCGGAGGCGTGAGGGAAACGGATTCCCCGGCACAGCGCCCCGCTGAAGGGCGGTCCGTGTCCGAACCCTCTTCCCTGATGAGATACCGGCAGGGAGATACCGGCGATCCGTGGCAGGCGCTGAAAGGTTTCATAAAGGAGAAAAATCCCCCCCTCAGTTCGAAGATAGACAACGGAACCTTCATAAGCTACGAGAATGGACGGCTGAGGGTGGGATTCCCGAAGGGGTATCTCTTTCTGGACGTCATCCGGAGCGAGACGCAGCAGAATCTGCTGCAGCGGATGGCGGAAGAATTTTTCGGGGAGGGGACAACCATAGAGATCGCGACGCTCGAAGATGAGCCTCAAACATCCGGCGCCGCGGCGTCGAACGGTGCGCGACGGACAAACGACATCAAAAACGAGGCGCTCAGAGATCCCCTCGTGCAGAAGGTTATGGATGTGTTTCCCGGCGCTGAGATCGTGGATGTGAGGGTAAACGGTTCAAGGAGGCAATAACAGTGGCACATGACATGGGAAAATTGATGAAGCAGGCCCAGCAGATGCAGGCGAAGATGATGCGCGTGCAGGAAGAGCTGGAGGGACGGACGGTGGAGGCGACGTCCGGCGGCGGCATGGTGACGGCCGTCGTCAACGGGAAACACGAACTGATATCGCTGAAGATCGAGAAGGACGTGGTCGATCCGGAGGATATCGAGATGCTCCAGGACCTCGTCGTGGCCGCCGTGAATGAGGGGGTGCGCAAGGCGCAGGAAATGGCCCAGGAGGAGATGTCGAAGCTCACCGGCGGTTTCCGTATCCCCGGCCTGACATAGCACGGTTTTGAGATTTGTGCTTTATCACGATTCCCCTCCGGCATGAGGAACTGATTCGAACATGGCGGAGGGCTGACATGCAAGGTTTTCAGCGATGACAGGTTACGCTCCCCCGATCCGGCGTCTCATACAGGAATTGTCCCGGTTTCCCGGGATCGGCGAAAAAACAGCCACACGACTGGCGATGTTCATACTCCATACTCCGGAACGGGACGCCGCCCGGCTCGCCGAGAGTATCATGGAGGTGAAGCGGAAGATCCACTTCTGCCCCGTCTGTTTCAATCTCACGGAGGGGGACGTGTGCGAGATATGCGGCGATCCCGCGCGGGACCGGGAGATTATCTGCGTGGTCGAGGACCCCGATTCGCTCGTTGCCATCGAAGAGAGCGGCAGCTTCAAGGGGACCTACCACGTCCTGCACGGTGTTCTCTCTCCCGCCGACGGGATTGGTCCGGAATCCCTGCGGCTCCGGGAACTGGTCGAAAGAATTGGGGTGAACAGCGTCCGGGAGGTCATCCTCGCCACCAATCCCAGCGTCCAGGGAGAATCGACCGCCCTCCTCGTGACCAAGCTTCTCCAGGGGAAAGATGTCGCGGTGACGCGGATAGCCTTCGGCATCCCCATTGGGGGCGATCTGAAATACGTGGACAGCATGACCATGACAAAGGCCATGGAGTTCCGCCGGGGGATGTGAGGCCGCACCATGAATGCCATCAGAGAGATACCCTGTGACAGGATCGTCGATACGGTCCGGGAACTCTTCATCAGGACGAACACCGACCTTGGGGACGATGTCCTGTCCGCCATCCGCCAGGCCGAACAATCCGAAGACACGCAGCTCGGGAAATACGCCCTGGAGAAGATCCTTGAGAACGCGAAGATCGCAAAGGACGACTCCCTCCCCCTCTGCCAGGATACGGGCCTCGCGGTCCTCTTCGTGGAGGTGGGACAGGATGTCCATGTCACGGGAGGGGACTTCAACGAGGCGATTCAGGAAGGCGTCAGGAGGGCATACCGGGAGGGTTTCCTGAGAAAATCCGTCTGCGACCCGATTACGCGGGCGAATACCGGCGACAACACCCCCGCTGTTATCCACACGGAAATCGTTCCGGGGAACACCATGCGGATCATCGCCATGCCGAAGGGGGGCGGGAGCGAGAATATGAGCAACTCCGTCATGCTTCTCCCGTCGGCGGGGCTGGAGGGAATCCGGGAACATGTCGTCGATATGGTGAAAAAGGCCGGGCCCAATCCCTGCCCGCCCACGATCGTCGGCGTGGGGATCGGAGGATCGATTGAAAAATCGGCGCTCCTCGCGAAAAAGGCCCTCGCGCGCCCCGTGGGAGAGCCGAACCGGTCGGATCCTCGCCTGGCGGGGCTGGAGCGGGAAACCCTCCAGGAGATCAACGCTCTGGGTATCGGACCCCAGGGGTACGGCGGGCGAACCACCTCCCTTGCCGTGCACGTGGAGATGACACCCTGCCATATCGCGAGCCTCCCGGTAACGGTCAACATCCAGTGCCACGTGGCGCGCCACGGAGAGGCGGTCATCTGAGCCATGGAGCACACCCATACCATCCATACACCCCTGACCGAAGATATCTGTGAAGGTCTCCGCGCCGGCGACCGGATACTCCTGAGCGGAAGCATCATTACCGGCCGGGATACGGCGCACAAACGGCTTGCGGCGCTCTTGGCCGACGGGAAAGAACTTCCGGTGAAACTGGAGGGCGAGACGATCTTTTACGCGGCCCCCACACCGGCGCGTCCCGGGCGGGTCATCGGCTCCATCGGGCCCACGACCAGCTACCGGATGGATGCATTCGCCCCTCTCCTGATGGAGGCGGGGATCAGGGGGATGATCGGAAAGGGAAAGCGAAATGACGCCGTCAGGGATGCCATCGTACGCTGCAAAGCTGTATATCTCGGAGCCATGGGGGGAATCGCGGCGCTCATGTCCGCGTGCGTGAAAAAGGCGGAGGTCATTGCCTATGCGGACCTGGGTCCCGAGGCGATCATGCGCCTGGAGATAGAGGAGTTCCCCCTGATCGTCATAAATGATTCAAAGGGAGGGGATCTGTACGAAGAAGCTGTCAGCCGGAGGGTATGAATCCGTATAAAAAGCGCTTAGCCGGGGCGGACACGAGCGAGAGGGCACATGCATCTTACAGATAAAGAAAAAAGGATGGCTGGAGGGGAAGAGGGGGAGGGCGTCCGAAGGTCCATGGAACTCCTCATCAAGCTGGGGGATTCGTTTGGAGCGGAGAAACTGGCCCCTATCTCCTATGGTCATATCAGTTATGATTTCTGCCCGGAAAAATTCTGGAACCTGATGACGGAGGGATTGGAAAAGACATCACACAGGGTGACCACGCACCCTTCCTATCAACCGGAGATATGGAAGGAGTGGGGGTTGCCCCTTGCGGACAGGTGGATCGGCGAACATGAACGAAAACTGGAGACGTTCAAACGCCTGGGATGGCTGCGCACCGAAACCTGCGCCGAATATCTCCTGGGTATCATCCCGCGCAAGGGTGATATCGTCTCCATGGGGGGAAGCTGTATGCAGGTGGCCAATAACAGCCTCTTCGGGGCGCGGGTGGACCGGATGGGTATCCTGGTATCCCTGGCTGCCGCGGTATGCGGGCGGACACCTCTCATGGGTCTCCTTTTACAGGAGAACCGGTATGCCAGTCATATTGTGGAACTCAAAGATCTGGACGTGAGCGACTGGACCTCTTCTCACTACCACTGTTTAGGGTATTGCATCGGAGACCGGATTCCGGGGTTCAGGCCTGTTGCCGTAAACGGGTTGCCTCCCCATCTCCCTTTTGACTTTATCCGCGCGCTGGTCATATCCATGCCGACATCAGGCTCGGTCACCCTCGGTCATATCGTCGGAAACACCCCCGAGGCCCCGACGCTCGATGCCGCTTGTGGGGGAAAGAGGCCTGAACATGTTATTACCATCGGAAAGCGTGAGATGGCGGAAACATGGCAGAGGCTCAACGTCTGGGAAAACGACAGGGTGGACCACGTGGCCTTTGGCTGTCCCCATGCCACCATCGACGAAATCGGCAGGATCGCCGGTCTGCTGGAGGGCAAAAAAATCAGAACATCTCTTCTGATTGGCGCCTCGGCTCCCGTGGAGACCCTTGCCAGGCAGCAGGGTTGGGCCGGGATTATTGAGCATGCGGGCGGGCATTTTCTCCCTGTGTGTCCGTCGATTGGGAATCCGTTCACCAGGCGAGATATTGCCGGTGAGAAGCAGGCCCGAAGCGCGGCTACTAATTCGGCGCGGAGCGCTCACTATCTGGCTACGGTCAGCGGGGTCCAGGTCTTTTTTGGAACCGAGGAAGAATGTATCAACGCAGCCATCACCGGAAGATGGCGTGGAAAGGTGCCGATATGGAAATAGGGGCTCATACCGTCTGTGCAGGAAAAGCAGAAGGGGAAGCGGTTGTCTATGAAGGTCCCTTTTCCTTTATGGGAGATATGGACCCGTTAACAGGCAGGATTTGTGTCCCCCGGCATCCGCTGGAGGGACAGAGTCTTGTTAACAAGGTTTTTGTTTTCACAACCGGAAAGGGTTCAAGCGCGGGGGATTGCGCCGCGTGGGCGGCACGAGAAAACGGCACTATGCCCGCGGCGATTATCTGTCTGGAAAGCGAGCCGATTCTATCCGGCGCCGTCATTATTACCGGTATCCCCACGGTGGACCGACCGCACAAAAATCCTTTTGATCTGATCCGTACAGGGGATTGTATCAGGGTGGATGCCGATGCAGGCATCATTGAGATTACCCAAAAATAGACATGGAAACCCGCCGTTATTGAAGAGTTTCCATAAGGAACGGTAAAATGTTTCTCGAAGCAGGGGACCGGTGACGAGCTGCCATCAAGTCGGCGCGCCGTCGCCACCTTCGCTTCATGACCGGCGTTGATGTATCTGTGGTCTTTTCCTCTTCCCGCGGTTCCTCTCCACGTTCATATTATATCATCAGCCCGTTTTGCGGGGCAATCCCTAACCATCCATAATCTTTTATATTTTCCGATCTTCTAAAGAATGTTCCCATAAAGTAAAAATTCTCTTGACAGGTCACATGAGGATTTTGTATATTGTCTACAAATAGACAAATTGGAGGCACGCTTGATAATCCAAAGTGTAACGGGAAGCATCACCGAACACCTCCGCGACCTCATAATGACAGGGGAGCTGAAAGCGGGAGCGAAACTCAGCGAGGTCGAAGTATCAACGCAGTTGGGTGTCAGCAGGCCTCCTTTGAGAGAGGCTTTCAGGAAATTGGAAAATGAGTATCTGATTGTCGCAAAACCGAGGAGGGGCGTGTTTGTAGCAGAGATTTCAGTCGCTGATTGCGAACATGTCTACGAGGCGCGCAAGATGCTCGAATGCGAGGCGGTCTCCATTCTCAAAAGCAAGAACATTCGAGTGATTCCCGGCATTGAAGAGGCCCTGAAGGTGTCTGAAAATTACATCCTTTCCGAAGACGACGATTCAAAAGCCATACTCAGTTTCTTCAATGTTATGTCTGCTTTTCACAAAAGAATCATAGAGGCGACGCAAAACGAATGGATCGTTCGCTTTTATGAGTGCCTGAGTTCGAGCCTGACCCGCTACCAGGTGTTATATCTGCATATCGCCGGCAGCAAAGAGGTATCCTTAGCCGATCACAGGGCCATCTACCATAAAATCAAACGGGGGCTCTATGAGGAAGCCCGCATGGACATGATCAACCATATCAACAGAACGAGATTTCTCTTGGAGGAGGAACTCACAAAAGTATCTTCTGAAGAAGCCTGTATTGCGTAACAGACGTCACTGCTTTTCTCAGGCAGCGTTGATTTTGTTTCTGTTTTCTCAGTGAGTTCAGGGAGTGTGTGGCGCCGGACACAGAGCACGGCAATGTGAAAGGCGCTGTTCGAATAAACATTCAGAAAGGGAGGTGTAAAAATGGAATTTCGAGGTTATTACAGGCCAGATGGGAAGATCGGCGCGAGAAATTACGTGGCGATTGTCCCGGCAGTTGGTTGCATCAACAATTTATGTTCTCACCTGGAGCGCTTGATCCGTGGTACCGTGGCGATACGTCACGACCAGGGTTGCCTGCACCCGCCTGCGGACACGGCACAGGTCACGCGGACCCTCATCAATCTGGGTAAAAACCCGAATGTTGGAGGAGCTCTTGTCGTGGGCTTGGGATGTGAAATGGTTAAAGCGGAAGAGGTATATGAGGGGATCAAGGCGACCGGGAAGCCGGTTGACATGGTAGTGGTTCATCAGATCGGCGGCATGATAGATACGCTGGCGAAGGGTGCCCGCGCACTGGTGAACATTGTCGCCGAAGTCAGCGGTGTTCACAGAGAAAAGGCAGGTCTGGACAAGCTGGTCTTCGGGACGAAGTGCGGGTCTTCGGACACGACTTCAGGGTTATCATCCAACCTGGTGACCGGTGAGGTATGCCGGCTGATGACACAAAACGGCGGCAAATTCATTCAGGGTGAAATCTGCGACATCATGGGCGGGGAGTATGCACTCAAAAATCTGAGCGTTGATAAGGAGCAGGGCGAGAAGATCGTGGATTACGTGCGCGATCTCTATATGCGGGGCTACTTTGTTGGCGCGGACACCCGGGGATGCCAGATGACTGCGGGAAACGTCGCGGGCGGTTTGACGACCCTGGTGGAAAAGGCCCTTGGCGCAAATGCCAAGGGGGACGACGTTCCGATTCAGGGAACGCTCGATTACGCTGAAATACCTCCTGACAAACCAGGTCGATATATTATGAATTTCCCGGGGCACGGCTTCGAGAACCTCACCGGATCCGCGGCGGGTGGCGCCATTGTGCATCTGTTCACGACCGGAAGGGGCGCTCCGAACGGCAACCCGATTATGCCGACAGTCAAGCTGTGCGGCAACAGCAAGACCATGAAAACTATGTCGGAACATATCGATGTCGATGTATCCTCGATTATTGACGAAACGGAAACCCTTGAACACGCCGGTGAGAGGCTGTACGAATTTGCCGTTGATGTCGCGAACGGCAGGCTCACGAAGTGTGAAATTCTTAATTTCGAGGGAATGGAAATTCTTATCAAGGGACCTGTGATGTAAATCAAGGGAGGTGCTAAAATGACAAAATATGCGAAGAGAATTTCGGAGAAAGATAATGTGGTAACCGCCGTAGCCGATTGCGTTGCCGGGGACACAGTGACGGTAAAATATAAAAAAGCAAAAACACAATATACCTGTAATCAGGATGTTCCCTTCGGGCATAAAATAGCCACTGTAGATATCCCAAAGGGTTCTGTAATCATCAAGTATGGTGAGACCATCGGGAGTGCGAAGAAGGATATCAAAAAAGGCGATTGGGTCCATATCCATAATGTCAAGGATGATTACAAATGCCTGGACAAGAATGGCAAACCGCTTCCCGGTCAGGAGGATTAATAGATCAGCCCTTCCTCAGGAGCGGGAAACGCTCTGTTTCCCTGCTCCTGAGGAGGTGTGTTACTCTCTAAGAAAAGGAAAAGAACATGTTTCTTGACAAAGAAGAGAAGGCTATGGCGGCCGGGGAATATGGACAGGGAATTCAGAAATGTATGGATTATCTTATCAAATTTGGAGAGGCCTTCGGCGCGGAGAAGATGGTCAAGATATCCAGCGCGCATACCATGCCTAAAGAGCCTGTCGAGCTGTTGCGTGAAATGACCGAAGGGGCCGCCGGCACGGGCGCATTTACAACCCTGCACGCGGCGATGTCGGCATTCAGCGCGCGTAACTGGAAAGCGATGGGACTTCCTGAAACCTTCGCATCGACCGAACTTGATTTGTATAACCAGCGGCGGGATATTTACACGAAATTGGGATTTATTCAAACGTACACCTGCCTGCCGATGCTCGTGGGAAACATTCCGAATAAAGGCGATTATATATCCTGGATTGGATCAGGAGCTCAATTGCTTGCCAATTCTTTATTCGGCGCTCGGTGCAATCGCGACGGCACGGTTATTAATCTGGCAGCCGCAATAACGGGACGGGCCCCCCTTCATGGGCTTTTCCTGGATGAGAATCGACACGCTCAAGTGCTTGTCACATTTAAAGGACTGGATTTCGGGAAACTCACGCATGCCGATTTGGGGGCTATCGGGTATTACGTTGGCGCAAAGGCGCAAAACCGCAATGTTGTCATGGACGGAATTCCGGTGCGTCTCGACATAGACCAGATCAAGTATATGATGGCCCCGTTGGCTGTGTCCGGCGCGGTCAGCATATGCCACGTGGTCGGTCTCACCCCCGAAGCTCCGAGCCTGGAGGCAGCTTTGGGAAATCGAGAACCTGAAGAAGTAATCACGGTTGGCAGGAAAGAAATGAAGGAAAGCATGGATCAGTATGCGTGGAATGGCGAAGACGTCGACATGGCTGTTTTCGGCTGCCCCCATTTATCCATTTCTGAAATCAAGGTAATGGCAGAGTTGTTGCGGGAGAAGAAACTGAAAAACAACAAACGACTGTGGGCTGGAATGCCATTTCAGCACTATTTCCTTGCCGAAGAAATGGGGCTGGCCAAGATCATCGAGGATGCGGGTGGTGTGTTTGCCAGCGCCTGCATGGCTACTATTCCGGACTCTCCCATCCCTGACGGGGTGAAGGTTATTGCGACGAATTCCTTCAAGGCTGCCCATTACATAACGAGATTTTCCAAGGGGCGCGTGAAGGTCGTTATCGGTGATATGGATAAATGTGTTGATGCAGTAACCGCGAATCACCGGAAGGGAGGCAACTCATGAAAATGAAAGGACGCGTAATTAACGGCGGCGAAGTCACGGGAGAGGCTTTTGTCCTGGATATCCCATTTTCCTTCATCGGGGATTTTGATCCACGAACGGGCAAGTTGGAAGTCAAGGGGCACCCGCTGTACGGACAGAGTATCGCGCACAAGGTTCTCATTTGTCCCACGGGCAAAGGCGGCACGATTGCTCCCTTTATTGCCTATGATGCGCTGAAAGCCGGGAATGCGCCGGCGGCGATTCTCTGTGCGAAGGCCGACCCGATTCTCTGTGAAAGCGCTTTGGTTATTGGCATACCCATACTCGATGGATTTGACAAGAATTCGTTACAATCCATTAAAACGGGGCAGACAGTTTCGGTATCCGGCAACGAGATTGCCATTAGCTAGAATAGGGTAATGTCTCTGATATGTGGGATGGAAAGGAGGTGGGACAAAACAGGGCGAGAAAATATTTATCTTTTTCTTGCATGCATCGTGGAAATGTACATCAGTTTTGGTTGAAAGAGGTATGCTGAGCTTAAAAGTTTTTTCCATGTAAATCGTTTGAACAGTTTCATGTACAGTATTAAGATTGTCGGACGGGAAGTTGATGGGAGATGGAGCTCTTCGTCGCGAAGAGCAGAGTGTTAAAATCAGGTGTACGGAGACAGAAAGGAGATCGGGAGATGGAAAATATAAAGAAGGTAGGCGCGATGCTCATCGTCACAATATTTGTATGTACCTTGGGTATTGTAATGCCGTCTTCACAGGCAACAGCCGCCGAAAAAATCCACAAATGGGTTGGGCAGGCGTTCTGTGAGCGGGCCAACAGGCTTTTCGAGAATGGTGAAGATTTTAAGTACATGGTCGAGAAATATACCGATGGCAAAGTACAAATTGATTTTCGTGCGGCTGGCGAGATTGTTCCTGCAATGCAGGTGTTTGAGGCCACCTCTCAGGGGATTATTGATTTCGGCCAGGCATGTCCATGCGTGGCACGATCAAAGTCTTATGCCCTGCAGTTTTTCTGTGACGCGCCCGGTGCTCAGAGCCCCATCGAGCAGATAATTTGGTATTATTATGGCGGCGGCAAGGCAATTTTCGAAGAACTATTCCACAAATACTACAATGCTCATCCCCTTCCCATGGTTGCTATTACTGCCGAGGTATGGATCTATTCAAACAAGCAGGTAAAGACACTTGCTGATCTGAAAGGACTGAAAATGCGCGCCGCGGGAGTTCGCGCGGATGTAATGAAAGAAATGGGAGCATCGGTGGTTGTTTTGGCAGGGGGTGAAGTCGTTCCGGCCATGGAAAGAGGAGTCATCGACGCTATGGAATATTCCAGCATTAATTGCACGTATCCTCTGGGATTCTGCGATGTTGCGAAATATCTTTACATGCACCCCACCAAATCAACATCTGCTATCAATCTCTGGGTGGTCAGTCTCGATAAGTGGAAAGCCTTGACACCCGAACTCCAGAAAGCAGTCGAAAAGGCGAGCAAGGATATGTACCTCATGTCTCTTGGGTGGAGCATGATGGAGGATACCGTAACCTTGAAGAAGGCTATCGAAGAAAAGGGCTCTGTTATCGATACGTTGCCTTTAGATGTTGCAAAGGCAGTCGATGAGGCTTCCGCTGATTACTACTACAAGAGAGCAAAAACTGACAAAGAGCTCGCACGTGTTTTGGAATCGTGGGCGAAATTCAAGAAGGACTATGGTCCATATGCTAAGTGGGTTGATTTCTGGAATATGACCGGAGATCATTTTGGACTTGTCAAGGGTGATTCATAAGCTCGAAACCCCTTGGGTACAATTTTTACTGTGATTCGTTGCCGGGGGAAGGATATACATTGCGCAACCGGTACCCCGGCAACGACTTCGTGGGAGGGATTCCCGATGAAAGTGTTATCCTATATAGATACCCTGAGTGATTGGAGCGGCAGGATATTGCAGTGGCTGGCGTATATTCTAACCGGTGCCATTCTGATCGAAGTTGTTGCACGATACCTTTTTAACAATCCCACCATCTGGGCCTTTGATCTGGTAATGATATTGAATGCCGGACTCTTTTTAGGGGGTGCAGCGTACGTTACACTCAAAAAAAGGCATATCAAGGTGGATGTTTTGTTCTCCAGCTTTCCTCGTCGCGTTCAAGTTGCCATAGACCTTGTTTTCTATATTGTCTTTTTCTTTCCCCTTGTTTTGACAATGGTATGGTTTGGGACTAAGGCTGCGCATATGTCCTGGGTATACCAAGAAATAAGTAATACGAGCACGTGGGGCGAGAAAATCTGGTTCTGGAAAGCGATTATCCCGGCTTCTTTTTTCCTCTTACTGCTTCAAGGGATTGCAGAATTTATTCGTACATTGCTGTCATGGAAAGGAGGGAGCCATGTCGCCTGAAGTACTTTCCTATATTATGTTGGTGCTGATTGTGATCGCTATCATAACTGGTATCCCGGTGGCGTTTGCGCTCGCTTCTTTACCCTTGATTTTCGGCTATTTTGTCTTTGGGGACAGAACGCTTCCTTTATATGCGCTCCAGAGCTTCGGAATGGTTACAAACTATCCATTCGTAGCTGCCCCTCTCTTTATTCTCATGGGATCTCTCATGGAGCGTTCAGGCATAGCGGACAAACTCTTTGAGAGTTTCTATCATTTGCTCGGATCGTTAAAGGGTGGACTTGCCATAGCCACCATTGCGATGGCAACCATCTTTGGCGCCTGTACGGGAATTGTCGGTGCAGGTGTTGTTACCATTGGTCTTCTTGCCCTTCCCGCCATGCTTTCGAGAGGTTATCAGAAAGGTCTTGCCACCGGGTCGATAATGGTCGGTGGCGGACTTGGCGTGATAATCCCGCCAAGCATCATGCTCATTCTTTATGGAGCTGCTGCGGGAGTTTCCATTTCTCAGTTATTTGTAGCTGCCATTATCCCTGGAATTCTTCTGGGTCTTTTCTACATGGTATATGTTTATATAAGGGCACGGATTAACCCCAATCTGGGGCCTCCCGTATCACCAGAAGAACGAATTACCGGTGGGAAGCTGGTCCGCATGCTTTTGCGTTCTCTTGTGCCGCCCATATTCCTTATTTTTGCTGTGCTGGGGGCAATCTTTTTCGGTGTTGTTTCTCCCTCGGAAGCTGGGGCAATGGGTGTTCTCGGAGCTTTGATCCTGGTAGCGTTGTCTGGAAATCTGAAGATATCCGTTTTGATGGATGCTGCCACAGCAACATTACGAATCACATCCGCTATTCTGCTGATTTGCCTTGCCGGCACACTTTTTACGGGCGTCTTTATGGCCATGGGTGGAGACAAAGGAATGAGAGCAATCTTGCAAGGATTTAACCTGGGGCCAACTGGCATGATTTTAGTAATGCTCCTCATAGTGCTTATTCTCGGTATGGTAATGGATTGGATCGCTCTCATTTTTATTCTTACGCCCATTTTTGGTCCTTTAATTGTAATTATAGGTGTTGATCCGCTCCTTTTTGGAATATTGTTTTGTCTCACCTTACAAATTTCCAATATGACACCGCCATTTGCATATTCTGTGTTCTACTTAAAAACTATTACCCCTCCGGAAGTTACTATTGGTGATATGTATAGGGGGTGCATTCCTTTTGCGCTGGTCAGCACACTGGTTCCGCTACTTGTGCTGATGGCGCCAAAGATTGCATTATGGTTGCCAAAGATCATGCGGTGAAACGTCAGTGAGTGAGGGGAGCCATCTTTTGAGTGAGGAGTATGAAAAGCTTGTGGAACATGGAGCAACCGTTCAAATCATCTTTGCCGAGTGCGCTGGGCAACAGTCGACCCATGATACTATGGAAGGAGAAGACGTCGCTTAGCGTGGTGAGTTGGGGGGAGGGTATAAAAAGAAGAAACCTGGGTGAAGCACAGACAGGACTGGTGGTTGAGGGGTTTGTGTTCATTTCAACAGGAGAACACCACGCGTATCATTGTATCGAAAGGGGTATGAGCCATGAGTAAAGCAAAATTTGTAAAAATCCTGGCAATGCTGGTTGCCGTTTTGTCAATGGTTTTTACTGCTCCGGCAATATCGTTGGGAGATCAGGGGGCTGAATATAGCCCCCAGGGGAGCGGAAATGTTGTCATCATCATCCAAAGTGCCGATCCTGAAGTGATCTTTTTCGGCCTCCTCTTTGCCGATAGAGCGATAAAAAATCAATGGATGGACAACGTGAAGGTTGTCCTCTGGGGACCGGCCGAAAAAACGCTCGCCGGTCTTGCCCCTGACAGCGACCAGGTCAAGCTGATCAAAAGCATCCAGTCCACGCCCGGCAAGCATAATCGAATCTGGTGTTGTAAAGCCTGCTCTGACCGGTATGGCGTTACTGATAAGATGGAGAAACTTGGTTTCGAAGTCTTTCATGTGGGAAATGCAACGTCCTATCTGATCAAGCTAGGGTATCGCATCTGGAACTGGTAAAAGGCAAAAAGAAGAGTTTTTCCAATTCTTTGTCTGTGCTTCACCAATAGGGAGCAAGGGATAGACGGCACCCCTTTCCCATCGCGGAGGGGGGTCTGTACGAGGAAGCGCTTGGTCGAAACCGTATAGACCCGGGGAGCGCTGATCACTAAAGATGCTATGCAGGACTGTCCCCGCTCTTCATAAAATCCAGGGCAAAGCTGAGATGTCTGAACATGGCTTGAAACGCACGCTCTCTGTCGTGCTTCTTGATCAGATCGGTAATCTGGGTGTGCTCTTGGGCAATCTCCGCCATTTTGGTTGCGGCTTCCAGTCTGTGGCGCTGATATTCCTCGATGCTAACCGCAAGATATTCATATAAATCCCTCATGATCTGGACATGGAGTGAGTTCCTGGTGGCATATGCGATAGCCATATGGAATGCAACGTCCGCTTCGGCGTTCGTTACCCCTTCTTTGGTCGATTTTTCCAATGTCGCTGTGCTCTGCTCCATGAGGTAAATGTCTTTTTCGGTTGCCCTCTCAGCCGCGAGATACGTCGCGTTACATTCAAGCCCTATCCGTACCTCCAGCAATTCTTCTATGGACAGACTTTTCCCCTTCATCGCAACAACAAGCGCATTTTTTTCCTCGGGTGCGGGGAGGCAGACAAAGGTGCCGCGTCCCTGACGCTGTTCGAGAAACCCCATCATTGTGAGTTTATTGATTGCCTCCCGTACTGAGGCGCGGCTGACGTCAAAGGCTGTGGCGAGTTCCCGTTCCGACATTATCCGTTCGCCGGGTTCCAGGTTGCCTCGCAAAATGAGATCCCGGATCTGATCGAAGACCTGATCGGAGATTCGCTTTGGTTTTATCGGAGAGAGTTTCATTCCATCATTCCTTCCTGTTTTTGTGCCCAACAGAGCAATATCCCCGCACATGCGCGCTATGCGAAAATCTGCAAGTCTCCCCACGCCCAAGGGACGATACAAGCAGCCATCCTCTTAGGCCGTGATACCTTCCATGAGAAGGCATCGATGCCGGAAAGGGCAGGGGAAGCATCCGCCTGAGAAACGATAACACAAGTTTTCCCCCACTACCACAATGAGCCGAGAAGTCAAAGAATGTACGGCGAGGGCCTCCCGCCAGTTATATTATTGGTCAGACCATTTGATATTCAGGCGTAAGACAGCCGGACCACTTGACGATTCTCCGCAATGCAGATATCACGAACACGCAAAAAACGCAATGGGATGTTATAATTTATATATCATAAACATTAGATACTTATATTGCTTCAATCTATTTTTTATCCCTCAAGTTTTTTCTTGACCGTAGCTTTTTTTTGTATTAAAGGTGCCCGTGTAAGTGGGTATAATGGTCAGTCCTGTTGAGGACTGGTTTCAACGCGTTGGACCGGTGGTTGGCTGTACGGCGCCTGCTGGAAGTTGTTTCGTTTTTTTCAATTTCCCCTCGTTGCTGCCATACATCGATCTTCAAGGAAGGAGGTGAAGAGTTTCTCGGCTGGTAACATTCATTGGTCAGGTTTGCCGTACCATAACATACCTTTTACCGTACGATACAACACAGAAGGAGAGTAATATGAAAAAGATTATGACCGTGGCATTGAGTATTATCCTTGTTATTTGCTTTACGGCGACTCTTTCCCTTGCCGCTGAGAAACGCGGTAAATTCGGGGTAGACCCCCGCCACGACATGGCCAAACGAGTCAGCTTCAAACCCTCAACTGAAAAAGTAACCTGGAAAATGATCATGTCCTGGACCAAGGGGCAGCTGTTTTACGATATGGCCGTGCATTTCTGCGACAGTGTTCGGCTGGTCTCCGCCGGGCGGTTCGACATCAAACCCTTTTCCGCCGGTGAACTAATCCCGTCAAACCAGGTATTCGACGCCATTTCACAGGGGTCATACGAGATCGCCCACTCCTCGCCCCTCTACTGGAAAGGAAAGAACGAAGCGTTTGTGGCATTTGCGTCGGTTCCCTTCGGCCTGGACGCCGAAGGATATAATATCTGGCTTTACGAACGAGGGGGGGTGAAAATGCTCCAGGATCTCTACAAACCCTATAACATATACGCCCTCCCCGCGGGCCAGACCGGTCAGGAAATGGGGCTGTTTTCGAATAAACGGGCAACCAAGATGAGCGATTTTCAGGGAATGCGGATCCGCACCCCCGGCTGGTACATGGATATCATGAACAATCTGGGCGCGTCGGTCAGCCCCCTGCCCGGCGGCGAAGTCTACCTCGCCCTTGAGCGCGGTGTCATCGATGCGGCGGAGTATTCCACACCCGCCATCAATTACCCCATGGGGTTTGATGAAATTACCAAATACTCCATTCAGCCGGGTGTTCACCAGCCCGCCTTTCTGTGCGATGTCATTATCAATCAGGCAGCTTGGGACAAACTCCCCGAAGACCTGAAATGGATCATCAACATCTGCGCCATGGAGACCCAGTTGTGGTCCTACAACTGGATCAACGCCTTGAACGCCCAGGCCATTAAAAAGTTCAAGGAAAAAATTGAATTTGTGACCATGGATCAAGAGACCCGCATCAATTTCCGGAAAACCACCAAAGTATACATGGATGGGTTGAAAGAAAAATATCCCGATGTGAAAAAAGTGCTGGATTCTCAGGAAGCGTTCATCGCGGAATTCGTGGACTGGCGGGATGCCCGTTCGGGTGTAACCCCCTGGCCCTACGAAATGTATATCCAGGGTCGGACGAATGAGTAATTCCGGTTGCTATCCGGAGTCGTGACACGATGGGGTGAAGGCCCGCGCCTCATGCGGCACGGACCTTCACCCTGTTATTCGGGGCGGGCACACGATGCCCTGTGAAAGGAACAACGGCATGTTAGATAAAATTTCGAGCGCAATCGATACATTTAACACCAAACAGGGGCAGCTCAGCGCGCTTCTGGCGCTCCCCCTGCTGCTGGTGGTGGTCTACGAGGTTGTCATGCGGTATATCTTTAACGCCCCCACCATCTGGGGCTTTGAGGCCACCACGTTTCTGTACGGCGTGCACTTTATACTGGGGCTCGCCTACTGTGATATTCTCGGCGGTCACGTGAAGGTGGATGTCTTCACCATCCGTTTGCCGATCAAACCCCAAAGCATGATCGGCGTCCTGACCAATCTGGTCTTTTTTATGCCCACAATGGTGCTGATGACCATCTTCTCTTGGAGATACGCCCTTGCCTCCATCATGGAGGCAGAGCTCAACCCCACCAGTTGGGCGCCGCCGGTGTACCCCTTCAAGACCCTGATGGCTCTTGGTTTTTCGTTTCTCCTGATACAAGGCTTTTCCAACCTGATTCATAATATCAGGGTGTTGCAGGGAAAAGCGGAAGGGGTGAGGTAACCAGCCATGAGTGTAGAATTTATGACTGTGGCGATGTTTGTATCGCTCATCGTAGCCATTATTTTCGGTCACCAGCTCGCCTATACCCTGGCCGCCATAGCAACCCTGTTCGGACTTATCGACAACGGATTCAATATCCCGGCCCTGTTCAACATGTTTGCCAACAACGCCTGGGGCATCATGGAAAACTACGTGATGGTGGCCATCCCGCTCTTTATTCTCATGGCCCAGCTTCTTGACCGCTCCAAGGTCAGCGACAAGCTTTTCGAGGCGTTGTACGTCGTACTGGGGCGAACCAACGGCGGTCTCGGCCTGGCCGTGGTCGTGGTATGCACCGTATTCGCCGCCACCACGGGCATCATCGGTGCTTCCGTCGTCGCCATGGGACTTCTCGCCACGCCGGCCCTGCTGCGCAAGAACTACCAGAAAGAGCTGACAAGCGGGATCATCTGCGCCGCGGGGACCCTGGGTATCCTGATCCCGCCCTCCATCATGATGGTTGTCTACGGCGGTTTGACGGGCTTGAAGGAAACCTCCGTCGGCAATCTTTTCGCGGGCGCGATCTTCCCGGGCCTGATCCTGGCCGGTATGTACTTCCTCTATATCCTGGTGCGCTGCAACATCAACCCCCAACTGGGGCCGCCCATTTCAAAAGAGGAAGCCGCCCAGTACACCGCCGCCCAGAAATGGGGCATGACCCTGAAGTCCCTGGTGCCCCCGCTGGCGTTGATTTTCGCGGTCATGGGTACCATCCTGGGCGGTATCGCCACGCCCACCGAGGCAGCCGGCATGGGGGCCGCCGGGGCCGCGATCCTGGCATTGGCCAACCGCAAACTGACCTGGTCGGTGCTTAAGCACAGTTGTTACGACACCCTCAAGACCACCGCCATGGTGATGATGCTCTTCATCGGCGGCAAATTCTTCAGCACCGTGTTCCTCAGCATGGGCGGCGGCGACGTTGTGGCCGATATTCTTATCGGATCGGGGCTCAACCGCTGGATCGTTTTAGTCATCATGATGTTCATTGTGTTCATTATGGGTATGTTCATCGACTGGGCCGCCATCCTCATGGTCACCGTGCCGATCTTCATGCCTATCGCCATGGAGCTGGAGTTTAACCCCCTGTGGTTTTCCATACTCCTCTGCGTCAACCTGCAGACCTCCTTCCTGACCCCGCCGTTCGGCTACGCGTTGTTCTATTTCAAGGGGGTCGCGCCGGAGGAATACACCATGATGCATATTTACCGCGGTATCATTCCCTTCGTGATCATGCAGATTGTCTCCATGGTTATTCTGGCGCTCTTCCCGGGTCTGGCAACCTGGCTGCCGGCAGTCTTTTTTGGTTCCTGACGGCGTCTGAAACGAAGGGAGAGAGATCGTTCCCTCTGCATTGTGAGTTGCAACAACGTGAGAAGCAGTGATCTGTGGAAGATGCATTTTGTGGGGGATGAAAACCCGTGAGAAGATACTGCGACAACCGGCAAGGCACAATTCCCCCCGGCGTTTTTGACAGCCACCTCTATGATGAGTTTGAGCTTCGAGCGAAGGCCGTTTCGGCCGAGGTGTTCCGTGTCACACGGGCGGACGAAGCCATTAATATCATTCTTGCTATTGTCAACGATACGGGCGTGAAAACTGTCGCGTCCGTATCGTGCCCGCTCATCGAAGCATCCGGAATCGTGGATGCGTTGAAGGGTAACGGGGTCGCGGTCTATACGGAGCAGGCCCGTATCGCTGAGCATATCGGCGTCGCCGATATCGGCATGTCCGGCGTTGCCTTCGGCATCGCGGAATGCGGCAGCGTCTGCCAGGACGCGCTGGCCGTTGAAACCCGCCTCGTGTCTTCTCTTCCTCCCCTGCACATAGCCTTCATGAAAAGCCGGAACATTGTTCCCGGCATCGAAGAAGCCCTGGAGATCATATCCGGATTCTTTACCGCAGGCTATGTGAGCTGGATTACGGGCCCCAGCCGAACGGCCGATATCGAACGGGTGTTAACTATCGGCGTCCACGGCCCGGCCAGATTGGTGATCATTGCGGTTGACGAAGGACCGGACGAAGGGGCGGCATGATGTCGAATCGGCGTAACCTGAAAAGAGAGATACACGAAAAACTGAACGATCATGTCTTGCGGGATGCCCTGGCGCGTTTCGCGGAGGTCTACCCCGGGGCGCGGGAAAAGGCCCTTGAAGGAATAGAGGATGTCGAGGGTCTTCGGCAACGCCTCAGAGACATGAAGCGCGACGCCGTCGCGAGGATCGACGAGTTGGCGGACAAATTCGAGGCGGAGGCAACGAAACGTGGCATCACGGTATTCAGGGCAAAGACGGGGGAGGATCTCAAACAATATATCCTGGATCTCTGCAGGAACCGGGGCGTCAAAGGCGTGGTGAAGTCGAAATCGATGGCCTCGGAAGAGGTGGATCTGAATCCGGCCCTTGAAGAAGCCGGCATCGGGGTTACGGAAACGGACCTCGGCGAATGGATTATTTCGCTGGCCGGGCATAAACCCTCCCACATGGTGATGCCCGCCATCCATCTGAACCGCTACCAGGTCTCCGAGTACTTCTCCGGGGAACTGGAAACGGCTATAGAACCCGACATCGCCTTCATGGTGCAAACCGCCCGGGTTACCCTGAGAGAAAAGTTCCTGCGCGCGGACATGGGGATCACGGGGGCCAATTTCGGTATCGCCGAAAACGGGGCCGTCGGCCTCCTCACGAATGAGGGCAACGCCCGGCTTGTCACCACGCTTCCGCCCATTCACGTCGTTATCATCGGGTACGAAAAACTCATCCCCACAGTGCGGGACGCCGCGCCCATCCTTCGACTCCTTCCCCGGGGCGCCACAGCCCAGCTTATGACGAGCTATATGAGCCTCATATCGGGGCGGACCCCGGTCATGGTCAAACGGAACGGCGGATGGGTGGAAGGAGAAAAAGAGGTCCATTATATTCTCCTTGACAACGGGAGGCTTGCCGCCGCCCGCGATGACACCTTCAGGGAGATATATCAGTGCATCCGGTGCGGGTCCTGTCTGAACGTCTGCCCGGTGTACGCGCTTGTGGGGGGGCATGTGTACGGTGGGCACACCTATGCGGGGGGGATCGGAGCCATCCTGACCGCCTTCATGAGCGGCATGAAGGCCTTTGAGGAGTTTAACGAGCTCTGTATCGGGTGCCGCCGGTGCACCACGGTGTGTCCGGGGATGATCGATATCCCCGGCCTCATAGAGGAACTGCGGCTGCGCTCCGTCAAAGAACACGGCCTCCCCTTCCTCATGAATAAGATCTTCGATGTCATGACGAATCGGAGATTATTTCACGGCCTTTTGCGCGCAGCCTCGGTTGCCCAGAAGCCGTTCACATCGGCGGGTCTGGTGCGCCATCTTCCCCTCTTTCTCGCGGGAATGACCAAAGACCGCAGTCTGCCGTCCATCGCGAACGTACCCCTTCGGGATCGTCTTGACAACGTCATAAAAAAGATCGACAACCCCGTACAGCGTGTCGGTTTCTTCAGCGGCTGCACCATGGATTTCGTGTTTCCGGAAACCGGCGAGAACGTCATCAGGGTCCTGCAAGACCTCGATATGGAGGTTGCATACCCGGACGGACAGGGGTGCTGCGGAAAGCCGGTGTCGGCAACCGGCGATGTGGAACATGCGAAGAAGATCGCCATGAACAACATAGAGGCGTTCGAAGAGTGTGACGTCGATGTCATCGTCTGTGCTTGTCCCACGGGGGTTGAACAGATCCGCGGCTACCCGCGTTTGTTTGAGGACGATGCACAGTGGAAGGGACGGGCGCAACGGATGGCCGGCAGGATTGAAGAGTTCTGCTCCTTCGTTGCCCGGGAATATGAAAAGCGCGGCCGCCTGGAAAAAGCCTCCCCGCGGCCCGATGCCGTGAAGGTCACGTACCATGACTCATGTCACCTGAAACGGGTCCTCGGCGTCTCTGAAGAGCCCCGGAAACTCATAGAATCTGTCGCGGGATGTGAGCTGGTGGAGATGAAAGACGCGGATGCCTGTTGCGGCATGTCGGGGGCCTTCGGCGTCACACACAGCAATCTGTCGATCCCCATCCTGAAGCGAAAAATGAAGCATATCGAGGAGACGGGAGCGGAGATTGTCGCGTGCGCCTGTTCGGGATGCATGGTACAGCTCCGCGGCGGGATCGACCGGCTGACCCCGGACAAGAAGATGAAGCATATAGCCGATATCCTTGCTGAAAATATAATCAATTGAACCGTGGTATTACGTACACAAAAGGAGTGCTCCCCATGATACGAGAAGAAACGATACAGAAATTCCGTGAAATAGTAGGGCCGGATGCCTGCCTGAGTTCGGTCGAGGACCTGATCAACTACTCATACGATTCCTCCGTGGACGAGGCAATGCCCGATGTGGTGCTGCTGCCGCAGGGCACGGAGCAGGTCTCGGCCATCATGAAAGTGGCGAACGAAGAGGGGATTCCGGTCACGCCGCGCGGCGCGGGGACGAATCTCAGCGGAGGAACCGTTCCCATGAAAGGCGGAATCGTTCTGGTATTGACGCGCATGAACAGGCTCATCAAACTCAGCAAAGAAGACCGCTACGCCATCGTCGAGGCGGGCCATATCAATCTGGATCTGCAGAACCGGGTGAAGGCGGAAGGGCTCTTCTATCCACCCGATCCCGCGTCCTGGTCAGTGAGCACCCTGGGGGGAAATGTCGGCGAAAACGCCGGCGGGCCCCGGGGCGTCAAATATGGCGTGACGAGAGACTGGCTGTTGGGACTCAAAGTCGTGCTGGCCGACGGCCGTATCATACAGGCCGGCGGCATTACCGCCAAAAACGTCACCGGGATCGACCTCATATCGCTCTTCACCGGTTCCGAGGGGTGCCTGGGGATTGTGACGGAAGTCACCGTCAAGCTGCTCCCCCTCCCCCCGTTTCAGCAGAGCATTCAGGCATTCTTCCCGCAACTGGACGGGGCGAGCAGAACCGTTGCCCGGATCATCGGGTCGGGGATCGTTCCCGTGGCGCTGGAACTTATGGACAAGGTGGTCGTGAACATGATCGAAGATTCCGCCCACATCGGACTCCCCCGGGACGTGGAGGGTACCCTGCTGATCATGGTTGACGGCGAGGAGGCGACCTGCCGGAAGCAGGTGGAGGTCATGGAAAAGATCTGCCGGGATGAGGGCTCTTCCGACATCCAGGTGGCCCAGTCAGCCGAGGAAGAAGATAAACTGTGGCTCGGCCGCCGGAGCGCTTTCGGCGTCATGTCCCGGAAGAGGCCCACCTGTGTGCTGGAGGATGTCACGGTCCCGGTCAGCAACCTGCCGGCAATGATCAAGGGAACCGTTGAAATCGGGAAAAAATACAACCTCACGATCGGGGTGATGGCCCACGCGGGGGACGGTAATACCCATCCCATGATCGTCACCGACAAGCGGGACAGGGAGGAGTGGAAGCGGGTGGAGAAGGCCGTTTCCGAGATATTCCATCTCGCGGTGGATCTGGGCGGGACGCTGTCCGGAGAACACGGCATCGGCCTCTCGAAAAAGCCGTTCATCCCGCTCATCATGAACGACGATGCCCGGCGGCTCATGGTGGAGATCAAGTCCGTCCTGGATCCCAAAGGAATTTTGAATCCGGGAAAATTTATCGAATAGCCGTCCCGTTTCGGTGAACAGGGGCGAGAAAGCTGTGAATGTGATGGAGCAAAAGAAGCCTGTATTGAGTGACGCCACCGGCGAACACGTCTACCATTGCGCGAAATGCGGTCTGTGCCTCAATGCCTGCCCGGTATACCGGGAGACGCTTGTGGAATCCCACAGTCCCCGCGGCAAGGTGCAGCTCGCGAAACATATCATAGAGGGTGATCTCGATATCACGAAGCATATGAGCGACATCCTCTTTTCGTCATGTCTTCTCTGCGGTTCCTGCGTGGCGGCCTGCCCGAGCGGCGTGCGCCAGGATGCCCTCTTCTCGGGGTTGCGCTGGCGCGCCGCGGAGCGGTACGGTCTCGGGTTCACGAAGAAGCTGTTTTTTCAGGTGCTGTCCCGCGGGTGGCTCATGTCCACCTCCGCGTGGTTCGGGAAGTGGGTCCGGAAGATATTCGGCGGGCCGTGGATCGAGAACAGAATGAAAGTGGGGAATCTGCCCGTCGCGGGAGTTCCTCCCATGAACGCGAAACCATTCAACGACGAATTCCCCGAAATCGTCAGGCCGGATGGGGCTGTCAACGCCCGTGTCCTCTATTTTCACGGCTGCGCTACCAATTACGTCTTCGGCGATGTGGGCAGGGCGGTTGTGTCGGTCCTGACCCGTATGGGCGTAGAGGTCGAGATTCCGAAGAATCAGTCCTGCTGCGGCCTGCCGATCTTTCTCTCAGGAGACAGAAAAACCTCCCTCACCTGCATACGGGAGGTGGTCCATGCTTTTTCCCGGAAAGACGTGGACGCGGTTATCGTGGACTGCGCCACCTGCGGCTCGGCCCTCCGCAATGAATACGTGCACATCCTGAAAGAACTCCGTGACCTCGGTGAGGGGGTGGATGACGATCTGGTGGCAGCCGCCGAACACCTCGCCGGTATCACAAAAAATGTCTCGGAATTCATCGATGCCCATCGGGACTGGCTGCCCCCCTTCCCGCCCTACACGGGGGAGAAGATCAGGGTGACCTACCACGACCCCTGCCATCTCGTGAAGGGGCAGAATGTGGGAGCCCAGCCGCGCCGGCTGCTGAAACTTCTTCCCACTGTCGAGTTTGTCGAGATGGCGGAAGCGGACCGGTGCTGCGGCGGCGGCGGGGAATATCAGATCGAGTACGGAGACATGTCCGCGCGCATCACGAATCGCAAGGTGGAGAATGTGCGTAAGACGGATGCGGAGTTCGTAGCGACGGGCTGCCCCGGATGCAATATCACGATCGGCGCGCATGTGGCCAAGGATCATGTCAAGGCCATCCATACCGTGCAGCTTATCCGAAATGCCCTGGACGGGAAGGGGCCTGGAGAATAGACAGGGGTGCGTTTACCCTTTGCCTGTGATCAGTCAATCCGGGGTAACGCGTGCTCTGCGGTGACGCTTTGAGCGGGGCTTTCGCGCCAAAAAATTATTTTTTTTCAAATGAAGTATTGACAGAAGCAGCTTTATTTTCTAAAGTGCGGAGTTTATGAATTCAAGCAAGGGAGTTTTTCCATGATTGAGATACGATGGCATGGGAGAGGTGGTCAAGGAGCGGTGACGTCGGTGGAGACTCTCGCCCTCGCTGCAATTGGAGAGGGCCGGTATGCCCAGGGGTTCCCCAGCTTCGGTCCCGAGAGACGGGGGGCGCCGGTGGCCGCGTTCAACCGTATCGACGATAAGAAGATACGGGTCCGATCGGGGATCTACCATCCCGATGTCGTTATTGTTCTCGATGCGAGCCTCATGGGACTGGTGAACGTAACCGACGGGCTCAAAAACAGTGGAACCCTGATCGTCAATACCGCCAAATCCCCTGAGGAAGTGAAGAAAGAGGCGGGGTTCAAGGGAACCGTCGCGACCGTCGACGCGTCGCGGATCGCCCGGGAAGAACTGGGGGTTCCCATCACCAACACCACCATGATCGGGGCGGTGGTCAAGGCGACCAGTGTGGTGAAGATCGGCTCAGTGAAAGAACCGCTGAAGCACCGGTTCGGACGGCTCGCCCAGAGAAACATAAACGCCATGGAGCGGGCCTACAAGGAACTGAAAATAACCAAGTAGTAAAAACACTTGAGGTTGATTATCTTATGGAAAAAGCAAAGAAATGGCCGGAAAAGTGGCAGGAAGTGAATCCGGGGTGCATGGTGTTCAGGCCGGGGAGCACGCGGGAATACCACACAGGGACCTGGCGATCGCAGAGGCCCGTTTACGATACCGGCAAGTGCATCAAGTGCGGTGTGTGCTATATCTTCTGCCCGGAGGGCTGCATCACCCAGGATGCCGACGGATACTTTATGGCGGACCTTGATTACTGCAAGGGCTGCGGCATCTGCGCCCACGAGTGCTGGCCCGGCGCCATAACGATGGTGGAGGAGGGATAGGGTATGTCTAAAAGAATCGGTATGGAGATAGCGCTTGCCGCGGCCGAGGCGGTGGCCCTGTGCAAACCGGATGTTGTCGCTGCCTATCCTATTACGCCCAACACCCATATCCCGGAACATCTTTCCGATATCGTCGCGGAAGGGCGGATCGACACGGATTTCATCTGTGTTGAATCCGAACACTCCGCCCTGAGCGCCTGTTGCGGGGCGTCGGGCGCAGGGGCCCGCGCGTTCACGGCGACGAGCTCGCAAGGGCTTCTGTATATGGCCGAGATCGTTCCCGTGGTGCCGTCCATGCGTCTTCCCATCGTCATGGCGATCGGCAACCGGGCCGTGTCGGGTCCCATCAATATCTGGAACGACCACAGCGACATCATGTCGCAGCGGGACAGCGGCTGGATATCGCTCTTTGCGGCCGACGGCCAGGAGACGATCGATATGATGATCCAGGCCTTCAAGATTGCCGAGCACCGGGACGTCATGCTCCCCGTCAATGTCAATCTGGACGGTTTTCAGTTGACTCACGTGGTGGAGCCCATGATGCTTCCCGATCAGAAGGAAGTGGACCGGTTTCTTCCCGCTTACAAACCGTATGCCGCCCTGCACCCGGACAACATCGTTTCCATGGGCGCGCTGGGAATGCCGGATATCTTCAACGAAGCGGCGATGGCAAAGGATCAGGCCCTGATCAACTCCAAGAAGGTGATCCTGGAGGTGTGGAAGGAGTGGGAAGAGCAGTTCGGCCGGAAGTATGAGCCGATCGGCGCGTACCGGATGAAGGGCGCCGAGGTCGCGCTCCTGACCCTCGGGTCCATGGGGGATACGGCGGAGGTTGCCGTCGATGAACTGCGCGATAAAGGGGTGAAAGCGGGTCTTCTGAAAATGAAGTTGTGGCGGCCCTTCCCCGTTGAGGAACTGATCAAGGCGGTGAAAGGGCTCACATCATTGGCTGTCATCGACCGGTCGGCCCCGTTCGGTGGGGCCTGCGGCCCCGTCTGCGCCGAGGTCAAGGCCGTTCTCTATGATCAGAAGGAACGCCCCGCGATCACGAATCATATTATTGGTCTCGGCGGCCGCGACATTGTGGTCGGCGATTTCGTGAAGATCGTCGAGCAGGCGATAAGCGCCCAGAAGAAGAAACCCAAAGAAGCGTATGAAATATACGGAGTGAGGGGATCATGAATACAGTAAAGAATTTTGACTTATATGCTCCACGGCTGGTCGACAAGGAAGAGTACTTCGCCGCCGGTCACCGTGCCTGTTCGGGATGCGGAGAGGCCCTTGCCATCCGCCTGATGTGCAAGGCCCTGGGCGAGGACACGGTAATCGTGAACGCCACGGGGTGCATGGAAGTGGTATCGGTCATGTATCCCACCACGGCATGGAACCTTCCCTGGATTCACGTGGCATTCCCCAATGCCGCGTCGGTCGGCTCGGGAGTGGAGGCCGCTCTCAAGGTCCTGCGGCGCAAGGGCAAGATCGCGGACCGGCGGATCAAGGTCGTTGCCATCGGCGGAGACGGCGGAACCTTCGATATCGGCTTTCAGGCTCTCTCCGGCGCCATGGAGAGGGGGCACGATCTCCTCTATGTCTGTTTCGATAACGAGGCGTACATGAACACCGGCATCCAGCGCTCCGGGGCGACGCCTTTCGGCGCCTCGACAACTACCAACCCGGCAGGCGCCGCGAGCCAGGGGAAGAACGAGTGGAAGAAGAATATCGCCGAGATCATCGCTGCCCACAATGTCCCCTACGTTGCCACGGCCTGCCACAGCTATCCCCTCGACTTTATGAACAAGGTCAAGAAGGCGCGCGAGATCGAGGGGCCGAGCTACATCCACTGTCTGTCGGTATGCCCGACGGGGTGGCGGGTTCCCACCGAGGACTGCATCAAGGCGGGGCGTCTCGCCGTCGAGACGGGTGTCTTTCCCCTGTACGAGATAGAAGAAGGGAAGTACACCATGTCCCTCGCTCAGGAG
Source organism: Syntrophaceae bacterium UBA6078 (assembly GCA_002428735.1). GTDB lineage: Bacteria > Desulfobacterota > Syntrophia > Syntrophales > UBA2210 > UBA6078. The sequence continues at coordinate 144,106 of DIXO01000028.1, forward strand.
AAGCTGCGCCCCGTGGAAGACTACCTGAAGATCCAGGGACGGTTCCGCCATCTGACCCCGGATCACATAGGGAAGATACAGAAAAGAGTGAACCTCGAGTATAAGAAGCTGCTTGACAAGGTTGAGAATCTGCATTCCTGGTCCGAACTGGAAGGATAGACGGGACAGGATATGGCACGGGGTCGAACCCCGGTGTTTCTGGTGCATATACTACACGGAATAAGGTGCTTGAGAATGGATACAGTCGCATTTAGCAGTTGGAACGGCAAGGTCGTGGATAACCGGAATGGAAAGACGGCCGGGAACGTCGCAGTCGATCTTCCCGCGCCCGTTGGAAAGGTTGCGGCCATGATGGGGTGGAACGGCCTGGTTGTCAAGGATTCCAAGGCCGACATACCATCCCTTACCTTCAACTATCTGAAAGAGGCGCGCAAGATCTCCTGCGGTGAATGTTCCGTCTGCATGATCGGGATCGACCGGCTTCTCGATATCATGGATCGGATGGCCCGCGGGCAGGGAAAGAAGGCGGACCTCTCCGAGATGCAGGGGATCGTCAAACAGGTGGCGGCGAACAGCAAGTGCAGCTTCGGCCAGTCGGCGCTTTTCCCGGTATTGGACGCGGTAAAATATTACAAGGCCGACTTCCTCGCCCTCATCAGCGGCGCAAAGAAACTCGCGGGTGGGGCCTGCGGCGTCGAAGTGACGGCGCCCTGCATGGATGCCTGCCCCGCCGGGCTTGATATCCCCGGTTACATCGAACTGATCAGGAACAACCGATTCGACGAATCGCTCAATCTGATCCGCCGGAACTGTGTCCTCCCCGGCGTCATCGGCCGCACCTGCACCCATCCCTGCGAGGACGCCTGCGTCCGCAAGGATATGGATGAGTCCCTCGCCATCAGGCTGCTCAAACGGGCTGCCGCCGATGTCGATCTCGCTCAGGGAGGAAAGCCCTTCGGCGCTCCCCTGCGGGAGAAGGACGAAAAGGTGGCAATTATCGGCGCGGGACCGGCGGGGCTTGCCGCCGCGTGCCAGCTTCGACTGAAAGGATACGGCGTTACCATATTTGAATCGCTCCCGCACGCCGGAGGCATGGCAGCCGTGGGAATCCCCGACTACCGTCTCCCCGCGAACATTCTCAGCCATGAGATCGATTTGATCAAACGCATGGGTGTGGAGATCAAACTGAACACGAAGATCGAGAAACTCAACGTGAAGGATCTCAAGAAGGACGGATACAGCGCCGTCTTTGTCGCGGTCGGCGCCCATGAGGGCAACAAGATCGGCGTCGAGGGGGAGGACAAAGGGTACGAAGGTTTTGTGGACGGAGTCAGGTTCCTCCGGGATATGAACCTCGGCGTGAAGATCGAACCCGCCGACAAGGTCATGATCGTCGGAGGCGGAAACGTCGCCCTCGACTGCGCCCGCAGTTGTGTGCGCCTCGGATTCAAGAAGGTCGAGATCATCTACCGTCGTTCACGGGCCGAGATGCCCGCGAGTGACGAAGAGATAGAAGGAGCCAAAGAGGAAGGGATCTCCATCCGGTTCCTGGCCGTTCCCGTCAAGATCATTGCGAAGGACGGGAAGGTGGTCGGCGCGGAGTGCATCAAGATGAAACTGGGGAAACCCGATGAAAGCGGCAGGAGACGGCCCGTCCCGGTGAAGGGCTCCGAGTTCACCGTTAAGACGGACATGATCATCGCCGCCATCGGCCAGCGTCCCGAACTTCCCGCTCTGGACAAAAAGGTCGGGACAACCGCCTGGGGAACGGTCAAGGTCGACCCGAAAACCCTGGCCACTGAGATGGAAGGGGTCTTTGCCGGCGGAGACTGTGTCACGGGACCGGCGACCCTGATCGAGGCCCTGGACATGGGAAACCGTGCCGCGGAAGGAATCGATGCCTATCTGGGCGGGAGCGCTCCGGCTCAGCCGGTATCGTTCAAGGGCGTTGACCTGTGCAAGCAGAGGGGCCGGGGCCTCGTGATTCAAAGCCCCGCGGTCGACGTTGCCTTCGTCGATCCGAAGGAGAGGGCAGGAAAATTCGAGGAAGTGGAAGGCGGATTCAACGCCGCCGCGGCCATGCGGGAAGCGCAACGCTGCCTGAGATGTTACCGGGTGGTGGTCTGGGAACAGGCGTGATACTTGAGAGCGGATAAGGTGACAAGAATGCTTACGATCGTAATAAACGGGAAAAAAGTCAAGGCGCAGGAAGGTTCAACCGTTCTGGAGAATATCCGGGCATTGAAGGTAGATATTCCCACCCTGTGTTATCACAAGGATCTTTCCCCCTTCGGGGCCTGCCGCCTGTGCAGCGTTGAAGTGAAGGCCAACGGGAAATGGCAGATCGCCACGTCGTGTAACACGCCGGTTGCCGAGGGCATGGAGATCAGGACCGACTCGGACGCGGCGAAGGAGAGCCGAAGGGCGGCCGCCGAGCTTCTCTACTATAAATACCCCGAAACCGGGGCCGTCCGGGATGTGGCCCGGAAACTGGGGGTGGAGGTTGATCGCACAGAGGCCGAAGGCCACGACTGCATCCTCTGCGGGCTCTGCGTCAGGACATGCCGCGAGGTCGTGGGTGTCAGCGCGCTCACCTTTCAGGATAGAGGCCGGGGCCGGGATATGAAGGAACCGGAGATCATCTTCGATCCCAACGCCTGCATCGGGTGCGGTTCCTGCGCCTACGTCTGCCCCACCGGCTACGTGCAGATGGAGACCGACGGCGACCGGAGGATCATATGGGGCAAGGTATTCAAAATGGTGCCCTGCCCGGTATGCGGGCGCTACTTCGCTCCCGAAGACCAGCTCAAATACATCAGCAAAACCACCGGCGTGCCCCTTGGCACACTGACCACCTGCGTCGATTGCCGGTAGGAAATTTTCTATTGTAAAAGAGGACAGGTTCTGATAGAAGCGCTCTTCGCTTTTTGAGATGTCCCATATATTCCCCAGTAGCTCAGTCGGTAGAGCAGATGGCTGTTAACCATCGGGTCCGTGGTTCGAGTCCGCGCTGGGGAGCCAGAATACCATCCGCTGATTTCAGCGGTTCTTATGTAGCGCAAGACCCTGTGGGTTGATCCCCGCGGGGTTTTGTCGTTTCTACCCAGTCTTCGACGATTTACGCCGACGGGCACATCCTTCCCGATTCTCCTTTTCTCCATTTTCAGGATCGCCTTGTTAAACAGCCCGGTTGCATTCAAGTGCCCGCATAGACGTTTCGAACAAAAAAGAGTTTGCGATTTTTTTCGCAGGTGATATAACATCTGCTATCAAGTTTATTTTTCGTTGTCTTGTCGATGGCTTCCTTCTGCCAACCATATGGATTGATATTTTGCACAGATGATCATGATAGAAAAAACTTTTCATTTGGCCGATATAAAACCTTTCATTTGGACGGATAATTGACTTTCAAGCAGACGCCATGACTGAATCGACCCTATACGAGCGATTTGTACGCAAGCCTTTAGAGGAGGCGCTGGAAGATACTCCAGTGGTGTTGATCCACGGACCGCGCCAGTGCGGCAAGACCACCCTGGCCCGGATGGTCGGCGATGCGGCCGAGTATGAATACATTACCTTTGATGACGATGTTCAACTGGCCGCTGCCACTACAGATCCGGTCAGGTTCGCAGCCGACCTGCCGCCCAAAACGATTCTGGACGAGGTGCAGCGGGTTCCAGGCCTGTTTCTCGCGTTGAAATCGGTCGTGGATTCCGACAGGCGGCCCGGAAGATTTATTCTAACCGGTTCGGCGAATGTGTTGCTGGTTCCAAAATTGGCCGATTCGCTGGCGGGCCGTATGGAGATCATACGCCTGCATCCCTTGTCGCAAGATGAAATCGCCGGCAAAGCATCCCGGTTCCTTGATGTGCTGTTTGCCGCCCGGTTCCAAAACCGCAGCTTCGAGCGCCTCGGCCCCGCGCTGGCTGAACGGATTGCCGCGGGAGGCTATCCGGCGGCGCTCTTGCGTACCAAGGCCAAACGGCGTGCATCCTGGTATCGTGACTATATCGAAACGCTGGTGCAGCGGGATGTGCGGGACCTTGCCCGTATCAGCGCGCTGGATGCGATACCGCGGCTCCTCCAACTTGCCGCGGGACAAACAGCGCGGTTGGTCAATGTGGCCGAAATGGCATCGGCGTTCCAATTGAGTCGGCCGACAATTCGTGACTATGTGGTGTTGCTGGAGAAAATCTTTCTGCTGGAACACCTGCCGCCGTGGCACACTAACCGGCTGAGCCGGCTTATCAAAACGCCTAAGCTGCATCTTACCGACACCGGTCTTGTTACCTCATTACTCGGTGTGGATGCCGAACTTCTCTATAAAAATCGGACAATGCTGGGGCAGATTCTGGAGACCTTTGTCTTTCAGGAACTCAAGCGTCAGGCAAGCTGGAACGACAGACCTGTTCAATTTTATCATTTCCGGGACAAGGACGGTGTGGAGGTGGATATTGTGTTGGAACAGGCCGGCAAAGTGGCGGGTATCGAAATCAAAGCTGCTTCAACAGTGACGAAAAAAGATTTTCGTGGATTATTAAAGCTTCAAGAAACGGTGGGCGATCAGTTTGTCGCCGGTGTTGTCATATATGACGGCGAGAGTGCCGTTGGTTTTGGTGACAGGTTCTATGCCGTTCCCATCCGAGCGCTTTGGGAGTCGTATTGAATACGTGAAGCGACTCGCAGCCGTTCAAAACCCAGGGGACCTTATCGAGTGACACAAAAACCGGCATATTATCTGCCGCCGAAGCGAACCGTTCCTTTGAGCGATGCATCCGGTTGTTAAAAAATTCCGCAAGGATGCCTGATCACCTCCCTTTGCCGGATTCTCCTGGCACGCAGATGGCACAAGAAATCGGGAATTCTTTTATCGCCAAGTATTGACTCCTGGGAATGCGTTACTATTATATCGTGAAAGAACGATTGCCTTTTCTGTTGTTTTAGGATAGAAAAACAGTAAATTCATGATAATACTGCTTGAACTCCCCGGCATCGCGCCGCGGTACGTCGGCAGAACCAAAAAGTATCCTGATTGAAGGATGCGCTCCCCAAGAGCTGAGCGTGTTCGATAAGGAGAATCTGAGATGGCGAATGTCTGCAAGGCGGTTCAGATAAGCGATCACGTTTACTGGGTGGGGGCGATTGACTGGAATATCCGCGATTTTCACGGGTATGCCACTCAGCACGGGAGCACCTACAACGCCTATCTGATTGTGGCCGATAAGATCACGCTGATGGATACGGTGCGCGCTCCCTTCAGGGAGGAACTCCTGGCCCGGATCTCGTCCGTCGTGAATCCCCGCGACATAGATTATATCGTGTCCCATCATGCGGAGATGGATCATTCCGGTTCCCTGCCCCGGATCATCGAGGAGGTCAGGCCGGAGAAGGTGTACGCCTCCGTCATGGGGGCGAAGGCGTTGAAGGAGCATTTCGGCCTGGAGGGTGTTCTCCCCCTCAAGAGTGGCGACACGCTTGATCTGGGAAACATGGGGCTCTCCTTTATGGAAACACGCATGCTGCACTGGCCCGACAGCATGTTCAGCTATCTGGAGAAGGATGGGCTTCTCTTTTCCCAGGACGCTTTCGGCATGCATCTGGCGTCCGCCGAGCGGTTTATCGATGAGATCGACGGTTCCATCCTCGATTACGAGGCGGCGACGTATTACGCCAATATCCTCATGCCGTTCTCGCCGCAGGTTCTGAAACTCCTTGATGATGTGAAGAAATCCGGACTCGATATAGGGATCATCGCTCCCGATCACGGGCCCGTCCGGCGGAGCGGAATCGATACCATCCTGAAATCCTATGAACAATGGGCCCGCCAGGCCCCCACGAACAAAGTCGTCGTTCTGTACGACACCATGTGGCACAGCACGGAGCTGATGGCGAGGGCCATAGAAGAGGGGCTTCTGGAGGGAGGCGCGCGGGTGAAGGTCATGTCAATGCACGCGTCGCTGCGCAGCGACGCGGCGTATGAGATCTTGGACGCCGGGGCTCTCGTGGCCGGCTCGCCGACCCTGAACAACAATCTGTTCCCCACCATGGCCGATGTCCTGACCTACCTGAAGGGATTGAGACCGCAGAATCTGGTAGGGGCCGCCTTCGGCTCCTACGGCTGGAGCGGGGAGGCCGCCGGGCAGATACATGGTATACTGGCCGAGATGAAGGTGGATCTGGTGGCAGAGCCCCTGCGGGTGAAATACGTGCCGGGCGGCGATGATCTGAAACGGTGTGTCGAACTCGGCAGGACCGTGGCGCACAAACTCAAGGAGGTTACAACACGTGGATAATGCAGTGGATACGAAAGCGCTCTGGGATATTTCCTATGGCCTGTATGTGGTAACGTCGATTGCGGGAGACCGGAAGAACGGACAGATCGTCAATTCGATCATACAGGTCTGCGCGGAGACGCCGCGGATCGCCGTGAGCATCAACAAGGAAAATCTGACCCACGAGTACATTCAGAAGAGTGGCGTGCTCGCCGTCACCGTTCTCGAACAGGAGACGCCCATGACCTTTATCGGCCAGTTCGGTTTCAAGAGCGGCAGGGACGGGGACAAGTTTGAGAAGGTTACGTACGAAACGGGCGTGACGGGGTGTCCCATCGTGACCGACAACGCCCTCTCCTCCTTTGAGGGAAAGGTGATCGGGAGCGCCGATGCCGGGACGCACACGGTTTTTATTGTGGAGATCTCGGGGGCGAAGGTGCTCAAAACGGGGACGCCGCTGACGTACGCCTATTACCAGCAGGTCAAGAAAGGCAAGGCGCCGAAAAACGCGCCCACCTACAAGGGGAGCGCGGTTCCAACGAATGAACAAGCAGAGAAGGGAAAGGAGAAGGCTATGAAGAAATATGTGTGCGGAATATGCGGGTATGTATACGACCCCGAAAAGGGAGATTCCGAAGGGGGGATTGCCCCGGGGACTGCCTTTGAAGACCTGCCCGACGACTGGACCTGTCCGGTGTGCGGGGCGGGAAAGGATGAATTTGAGGCGGAGTAGCAGAGGAATTCTCAATGGATGACGCGATACGGGAAGCTGTTCACCAGGCATATGCGGGGGAGGCCAAGGCCGCTCTGCGGTTGAAGGCCTTCGCTGAAAAGGCGGACGCGGAGGGATATCCCCAGATGGCCCTCCTGTTCAGAGTGATCGCTTTTTCCGAGGAGATCCACGGGAAACGAGCCCTCCGTTTGCTCCGGACCATAGGAAGCACGGAAGAAAATCTCGCGGAAAGCTTTGAATCCGAAGAGAAGGTTGCCGGGGTGGCATACGGCGATTTCGTGAAGGTTGCGGAACAGGCGGGCGACCGGGCTTCATCCCTCTATTTCAGCCAGTCTAAGGACGTGGAGGAGGTGCACGCGAAGCTCTATAAAGAGGCCATGGACAACCTTCTCGAGGAACGGCACACGACCTACCATGTATGCACCGTCTGCGGGTACGTTTCCGACGGCGTGTTGCCCGATCAGTGCCCGATCTGCGGCGTGCCGAAAGAAAAATTTCAACAGTTTAAAGATGATAAAGGAGAGTGATATGGGAAGCCAGATGGAAGCGGGCGATATCTTGCAGATCGCCATGCGAATAGAAGAGAACGGAGCCGGTTTCTACCGGTACGCGGTGCAGGTGGCACAGGAGGAAAAGGCAAAGGAGATGTTCGGCTGGCTTGCCGACGCCGAGGACAAACACAAGGCCATCTTTCAGGGGATGCTCTCCCGGCTGGAGACCCGGACGCCGCCGGAAAGCTATCCCGGCGAGTACGGTTCCTATCTTCACCAGTACGCCGACAACAAGCTTATCTTTAAAAAAGAGGTGATGGACGCCGAACTGGCGCGAATCAAGGATACCCTGTCGGCCATCGATTTCGCGATCGACCGGGAAGTGGATTCCATCCTGTACTACCATGAAATCAAGGGATTCGTCGCCGCTGATCAGCATGAGGCAATTGATAAGATTATCACCGAGGAACGGAGACACTTCAATCTCCTGTCAAAGATGAAGGAAGAATATTCGTAGAAGGAGGGAAAGGATATGCCGGAAGTACACCAGATCTACAAATGTGAGATGTGCGGAAATATTGTCGAGGTCATGCACGGCGGGAAGGGCGAGCTGGTCTGCTGCGGAAAACCGATGAAGCTGTTCAAGGAAGGCGCCGTCGACGCGGCGCTGGAGAAGCATGTCCCCGTCATCGAGAAAACCGAGAAGGGTTTCAAGGTCACGGTGGGCAGTGTCGCCCACCCGATGGAGGAGAAGCACTATATCGAATGGATCGAGGCGACCGCGGACGGAAAGGTTTACAAACAGTTCCTCAAGCCGGGGGATGCTCCCGAGGCGGAATTCTGCGTCGATGCCGACCGGATCACGGCCCGCGAATATTGTAACATCCACGGGTTGTGGAAAAAATAGCGCCGCTTTCAGCGGGCTGACAGCGGAAGGGACATGTGAAGCGACGGTAGTGCCGCGGATGCGGTGCGGCACCGCGCTGTGAAAGAAAGGAGAGTACGATGCAGGGAAAGAAACAACAGCTCGACGCTCTGGAGGTTGCCCTGAATAACGAACAGAAGGAGAGGGCCTTCTATCTCGAAAACGCGAAGAGGACGAAGAACCCCGTGGGGAAGGCCATGTTCGAACAGATAGCCGATGACGAACTGGAACATTACGAGCGGCTGAAGGAACTGCACGCCCGGTGGAAGAAAGATGAAAAATGGCCGGATACGGTGAGCCTCACGGTGAAAAAGAGCAACACCCGCGATCTCTTTGCCAGAGCGGTCGGGAAGGGCGGCACCATACCGGCGGGCGACGCGGACGATCTGAAGGCGCTCCGGATCGCCATCGACTTCGAGGCGAAGGGAATTCAGCACTATGCCGACCTGCGGGACGGATCATCCGGTGAAAAGGAACGGGCCTTCTTCGATCTTCTCAGCTCCATGGAGCGGGAGCACTTCCTGTCTCTCAAGGATACCGAGGAGTTTCTCACCGATCCCGTCTCCTGGTATCGAAAGACGGAATCCCCCGGTCTCGATGGGGCGTAATCGGGGCTTACACAGTTCGCGCGTGAAAGGGGCGCCCAATGAAAAAAACATTATATTGTATGGTGATAGCCGTTGTCGTATTCCTGTCTCTGTCCGTGTCTGCGGCACAGCCGCCGGCCCCCGGAGAGCCATTCCCGGCCCTGAAGCTTGCCGTCCCGGCGGAGCGCGCCCACCGGGCGTATCTCGGCCTGTCCGCAGGCGAGTTCTTCGAAGTGCCGCAGATAAAGGCCCGCGTGGTGATCGTGGAGATCATGAGCATGTACTGCCCTTTCTGTCAACAGGAAGCCCCTGTGATCAACGAGCTGTACCGCCTGATCGAGGACAATCCGCGGCTGAAGGGGAAGGTGAAGCTGATCGGCATCGGCGCGGGGAATTCTTCCTATGAAATGAAGGTATTCCGGGAAAAATACGAGGTTCCTTTCCCCCTCATTGCCGACAGGGACTTTGCGGTGCATGCCGCGCTGGGAGAGGTGAGGACGCCGTATTTTATCGGCGTCAGGGTGGAGAAGGGAGTCTCCACGGTCTTTTATTCCAAGGCGGGGGGATTCGGCGAGGCGAAGCCGTTCCTCGACGAAATGCTCCGCTTGTCCGGGCTGTAATAGGAGGAAGTATTCATGAAGAGAGGCAGGATTCTGTTGCTGATACCGCTCTTTCTGGCGGCGCTGGCCCTGTCGGACGCGGGCAGCGCGTACGGCCGGTCGGAAGCGTTCAAGGGGAATATCTATGAGACGGGGAAACTCAAGCCCGTCGACAGCGTGCTCCGCGTCACGGTGGGAGATCCGGCGCCCGATTTTACCCTCCCCGCGATCTCGGGAGAGCGGGTAACCCTCTCCCGGTACCGGGGAAAGAAACACGTGGTGATTTCATTCGTCCCCGCCGCGTGGACGCCCGTCTGCTCGGATCAGTGGCCGGGGTACGCCATTCTCGAAGATCTTTTCAAAGAGCATGATGCCGTCCTTCTCGGGATTACGGTCGACAATATCCCAACCCTTTTCGCCTGGACGAATCAGATGGGAAAGATCTGGTTTCCCGTTCTGTCCGATTTCTGGCCCCACGGAAAGGTGGCCAATTCCTTCGGCGTGCTCCGGTCCGACGGGACGGCCGAACGGGCGATTATTATCATCGATAAGGAAGGAATCATTCGGTACATAAATGTGAATGACATCAATAAGAGGCCGTTCCTGGAGTCGATCGTGGAGGAACTTGAGAAACTGGGTCGATAATCATGAACAAAAAATGATTCAGATGAGATTTATCTTTAGTGTAGCAGATACAAAATAGCATAACGAGGAGGAGATACATGGGAACATTTGCGGAAAATCCGGATAGTCCGATTGTGGTGACCGACAGTACTATGGATGAAGCGGTGGCGAAATATCCGTTTCTGGTGGTTGACTGCTGGGCGGAGTGGTGCGGTCCCTGCAAGATGATGGGGCCGGTTCTTGAAAAACTGGCGAAAGACCATCAGGGAGATATTGTCTTCGCCAAACTGGATGTGGACAGCAATAACCGGACCGCAGCAAAGTTCGGTATCCGTTCCATTCCGGATCTTCTGGTCTTCAAGAACGGAAAGAAGGTGGGAGATATTATCGGCGCTATGCCGGAGCAGATGGTGCTCGCTAAGATAAACGCCTACCGCTAGCTGTTTTGTGTGAGCCATCTCACGGGATTGTGCCTGGGCGAGAGACAAAATAAGGAGGGGAACGACGTGTCTGATTTTTCAAGAAGAGAATTTTTGAAACGTTCAGTCGCTTCCGGTGTCGCGGGTGGTCTGGTCCTGACCGGGATGAATCGGCGCGCTGAGGCCTCCGCTGTGACCGAGGTGGGCACGGTGATCGATCTGACGCTGTGCGACGGGTGTGCATCGCTGCCTCTGCCCGCGTGCGTGTCCGAGTGCCGGGACAAAAACAAGGCCCGCTTTCCCGAACCGATCGAGGATATAGGGAATTACTGGCCTCAGAAGAAAAAGGAAGACTGGTCAAAAAAGAGGGGTCTGACGGACCGGCTGACCCCCTACAACTGGACCTTTGTCCAGAAGGTGCAGGTTGAACACGATGGGCGGGACCATACCCTGTACCTGCAGCGGCGGTGCATGCACTGTGACAACCCGCCCTGCGCCGATCTCTGCCCCTTCAGCGTCCTCCACAAGATGCCGGAGGGCCCCGTCATCATCGATCACGATCTGTGTTTCGGAGGAGCCAAGTGCCGCGCGGTCTGCCCCTGGGGAATACCCGCCCGCCAGGCGGGGGTGGGGCTCTATCTGAAGATTGTTCCGACTCTTGCCGGCGGGGGCGTCATGTACAAATGCGATCTCTGTTATGACCGGGTCAAGGCGGGGAAGATTCCCGCCTGCGTGGAGGCCTGCCCCCGCAACGCCATCGCCTTCGGGAAGAAGGAGGAGATGCGCGCGCTCGCCCGCGAGCGGGTAAAAAAGATCGGCGGGTACCTGTATGGCGAGCATGAAAACGGCGGTACCTCCACCTTTTACGTATCGCCCGTTCCCTTCGAGAAGATCCACGCCGCGCTCCTGAAGGAGAAAGCGAACCAGGCGAAACCCGGTCTGCCCGGTTTTCCCGGAATGTCGGTAGGCGTGGAGAACATGACGGAAAGCGCCAACGGCATTGCCTGGACCATGGCGATTGCCCCGGTGGCGGGCATTGCAGCCGCGGTCGGCGCCGCCTATAAGACCATGAAGGGAGGTGGCGGCGATGTCGAATGATAGAGGGAAAATAAAACGCCACGGGCTTTCCGTCATTCTGACGCACTGGCTGGTTGCACTCTCGACCTTTGTGCTCATCTTCAGCGGGTTCGGACAGATGCCGCTCTACGGGCGCTATATGGTGGACCGGATCCCCGGTCTATCCTGGGCCTCGGACTTTTCGGTTACGCTTCTCATACATTACTGGGCGGCGGCCGTTCTCATCGGTGCGGTTGTATTCCACCTGGTTTACCACGGTATCCGCCGGGACTTCGACATCCTGCCGCGGAGGGGAGATCTGCGGGACTCGGTACGGATAATCATGGCCACCTTCGGTTTCGGTGAAGAGCCGGAAAACGACAAGTACCTTGCCGAACAGCGGCTTGCGTACGTTTTTATTGCCTTTTCCCTGCTGCTGGTCATTATGACCGGTATCCTGAAGGTGCTGAAAAACCTGCCGTCAATAAACTATTCTGAAGGATTCGCCCTCTGGATCACGTTTCTGCACAACGTCGGAACGGTTCTTGTCATCATCGGTATCGCCGTGCATCTCGGTGCCTTCATCTTCAAGGCGAACTGGCCCCTTTTGCCGGGCATCTTTACCGGTTCCATTGACCGGGAATACGCCAAAGAGCGGCATGGCATCTGGTACCGGCGGATATGCGATGACAAAGATCCTTGACGGGACGGCTTGAAATCATTGGCTGAAACAATAGCAGAGCGCCTTGAAGCGCTGTATGAGCGATACAACAGGCGCGAGTTTGTCAGTCCCGATCCAATCGAATTTCTGTACCGGTACGACGATCCAGGCGATCGGGAGATTGTGGGACTCGTTGCCTCCTCTCTCGCCTATGGGAGGGTCGGCCAGATAAACCGGAGCGTCGCGGCCGCACTCGAAAAGATCGGCCCATCGCCATCCCGCTTTCTGAAAGAGATTCCGGCTCCATCACTGCGCAGGGCCTTTTCCGGATTCAGGCACCGCTTCACCTCCGGGGATGAGATGGCGGATATGCTCCTTGGTGTCCGGGCCGTTGTCGAGAAATACGGTTCCCTGGGCGCCTGTTTCAGGGCATGTTGCGATCAGGGGACACAGACGGTGCGAGAGGCTGTGGTTCCTTTTGTAGAGAAACTGTGCTCTGTGTTTGCGGGCTGCCACAACAGTCTCCTCCCTTCACCCGCAAAGGGAAGCTGTTGCAAAAGGCTGCACCTCTTCCTTCGCTGGATGGTGCGCCGCGACGATATCGACCCCGGCGGCTGGGATGATATCCCCCCATCGGCGCTGATCATTCCTCTCGACACCCACATGCACCGGGTATGCCTGGGGCTGGGTTTCACGAAGCGGCGCCAGGCCGATATGAAAACGGCGCTGGAGATCACGGATGCCTTCAGGGATATGGTCCCTCATGATCCGGTGCGATACGATTTCATTTTGACGCGGTCGGGGATCTGGAAAAACGCCGGCGTTGAGTTTCCGGCTGATACGGACATGCTGAACGGCACAACAGAAAGGATAAACGATGAAGCTTGACCGATGGAAGATATTCTGGGGCGCGGCGCTCCTTCTACTCTCGACGGGTTTTTACGTGTTCCATTATCTGACCTTCCGGGATCCTCACCATCTCTTCATCTTCCTGGTGGGAGACATCGCCTTCGTCTTTATCGAGGTGCTGATCGTGACCATGATCATTCACGAACTCCTTGATTACCGGGACCGGAAGGCGAAGCTGCACAGGCTGAACATGGTCATCGGCGCCTTTTTCAGCGAAATCGGGACGGAACTGCTGAGAAGATTTTCCCGGTTTGACAAGAATTCCGGACAGATTAGGTCAGGGCCTGACGGGTTCAAAGACTGGCTGAATGCCAAAGGGCGGTGCGAGACCTACCAGCCGGCTGTTAATTTAAGACAGGGTGATCTGAAGGCGCTCCAGGACTTCTTTCTGGAGAAGCGGGCCTTCATGCTGGTCCTGATCCAGAACTCCAATCTCTTGGAACATGACAACTTTTCAGACCTCCTGTGGGCCATATTCCACCTGGGCGAAGAACTGTTGTACCGGGAAGATGTGGAACATATGACGGATACCGATCGCCGGCACCTCGAGGTCGATATGCAGCGGGCCTATACCGCCTTGATCGTTCATTGGGTAAACCATATGCGACATCTGAAAGGCGCGTATCCGCACCTCTTCTCTCTGGCCGCCCGGATGAATCCCTTCGACCCGAATGCCTCTCCTGTCGTCAAGGAGTAAGAGATCGGTTCGGGTTCGCCGCGCGGATTGCACTTGATAATTGAGCCCCCGGATTGTATAGTTCCCCGGCATGAATGAGATGAAGGAGACGGACATGTACTGGGAAGAAGCAATTGAAACAATGCCGCGGGAGAAGCTGGAAGCCCTCCAGCTTGAGCGGCTGAAGAAGAGCGTGGAAAAGGCCTCCGGGTCCATCTTTTACGGGGACCTGTTCAAAAAGATCGGTCTCGATCCGAAGGGGATTACCTCCCTGGAGGATATCAGGAAGATCCCTTTCACGACCAAGGACGATCTCCGGGAGCACTGGCCCTACGGATTTCTGGCCGTTCCCAAGGACGATCTGGTCCGTATGCATTCATCTTCCGGGACGACCGGCCGGGCGACTGTCATCTTTCATACCCAGAGCGATATCGACGAGTGGACAAATATCGTGGCCCGTTCCATGTACATGACCGGGATGCGCCGGAGCGACGTCTTTCAGAACATGATGACCTACGGTCTCTTCACCGGGGGCCTCGGGTTTCATTACGGCGCGGAGAAGGTGGGGGCGCTGATTATCCCGGCGGGTTCGGGAAACAGCAAGCGCCAGATACAATTGATGCAGGATTTCGGAACCACGACGATACACATCATCCCCAGTTACGCCCTGCACCTGACCTCGGTCTTTGAAGAGGTGGGGGTGGATCCCCGGCGCGACACACAACTCACCCGGGCCTTCCTGGGGGCGGAACCCCACTCGGAAAAGACGCGGAAAAAAATCGAGGAGTTTTACGGCGTCAAGGCCTACAATTCCTACGGCCTGTCGGAAATGGACGGCCCGGGTGTCGCCTTTGAGTGCCCGCACCAGAACGGGATGCATCTCTGGGAAGATAATTTCATTCTCGAGATCATTAATCCTGACACCATGGAGCCTGTTGCGGAGGGCGAGGAAGGGGAGATGGTTCTGACGACCCTCCTCCGAGAAGGGATGCCCATCCTCAGATACCGGACGAAAGACCTCACCCGGGTCATCCCCGGCCCCTGCGAATGCGGCAGGGTCCACCGGCGGATTGAGCGGATCAAGGGGCGGACGGATGACATGCTGATCCTCAAGGGGGTCAACATATTTCCCATTCAGATCGAAAAGAAGCTGATGGATATACCGGGGGTGGGGACCAACTTTTTGATCATCCTGGAGAGGGAGGGATTCAACGATCTCATGATCGTTAGGGTCGAGGTGGGCAGGGAATTCTTCTCCGGCGATTTGAAGCAGCTTGAGGCCTTGCGGCGCAGGATCGTCGAAGAGTTGAAAAGCGATATCCTGATAACGCCGAAGGTCGAACTGGTCGAACCCGGCGCCCTTCCCAAAAGCGAAGGGAAAGCAGTCAGGGTTGTTGATAACAGGGAGGATTAAGAAGATGATCGCCTATCAGCTTTCCATATTCGCGGAAAACAAGCCGGGCAGGCTGGCGAAGGTCACCCGCATTTTAAAGAAGGGAAAGATCAATATCCGCGCCATGACCATCTCGACCTCGGACGCCTTCGGGGTGATTAACGCCCTGGTGGAAAATCCGGAGAGTGCACGTGCGCTTCTGGAGAAAGAGGGTCTGACCGTGAGCCTGAAGGAGGTGATTGCGGTCGTGATTGAGGATAAGCCGGGGGGACTTGACGGCCTGATTCAGCTTCTCTTCGAGCAGGGGATCAACATCGAGAATGCGTACGGGTTTGTTCTGGAGAGCCGCAAGAAAGCGGTCTTTGTGGTCGATGTTGATCAACTGGATCAGACGCAGAAGATTCTTAAGAATGCGGGATTCGAGACGCTGGACACGAAAGCCCTCTCCGCCATAGAGCCCTTTCACTACATGAACTACTGACGGGGATTAGAATTCTCTATTTTCAATGAGATCATTCAAGGAGTAACACTATGGCTCACGAAGACGCGGGGCACTATGCAGCAAAACATGGAACGAAAACCACCCGCCCGGCCCCGGCAGTTGAACAGGCCCTGAAGGGCGTAATCAAGAACGGTACGGTCACCTGTGCCGCCGCTCATAAGATTGCCCATACCCTGGGAGTTTCTCCCGCAGAGGTGGGGGTAGCCATTGATCTTATGGAGGCGCGGCTGACCAGATGCCAGTTGGGACTCTTCGGGTATACCCCTGAGAGCAGGATCATCAAGCCGGCAGATGCGGTTGCGCCCGACGTGGAAGCGGCCATACGGGGAACGCTGGTTGACGGCAAGATTACCTGTCTCGCATCCTGGGAGATCGCGAAGAGATTCGGCATTGCCAGGATGGATGTTGCCTGCGCCTGCGAAGCCCTGCGCATCAAAATAACGTCCTGCCAGTTGGGGGCGTTTTAGTGTAATACCGCCAACGGCCTGCCTGAACTCTTTACACTGTTTGGTGCCCGCTTAAAAGGTCAGCGAGACATGCTGTGCTCGCACAAGGCTTCTCTGCCTGAGTGGCATCAATGCCCTTGGTCTACAAAGGCGTGCTTACCTGCCATCTGGGTAACACAAGGTATCGACGCCTTCTTCACTGATGAAACGACGATCAATCTTCAAACCGGAAAGATATATTGACGCGTGCCCGGTAGCTTTTTATTTTTCCATCCTCTATGGTCATGTCCAGCCGGGTAATTTCCGCAACCCGTAAGTCATGAATGCTGGAGCTGGCTGTCTCTACCGCATTCCTGGCCGCATCCTCCCACGACAAGTCGCTTGTTCCCACTACCTCTATAATCTTGTAAACGCTGTCAGCCATGATGTTCCTCCTTGTTTCGTTGACATAAAACATTGAACACAATTCATGTCCCCATTGGCAATACAGATAAACCTCCACTCCGTATGTAACGGACCCGGCCGGTTTCATGTATGATGCAATGAGTCCTCAGGCGGTAGTGCCCTTACTCCGGCAAAGGGATTATAAAGACGGGTTTTTTGGATCTCCTCAGTACCCGTTTTGCTACATTTCCGAGGAAGGTATGGGTCCATCCGCCCGCTCCATGGTTCCCCATGATGATCACATCACAGTCCTGATCCGCCGCGACCTTCAGAATCACTTCAACCGGGTTTCCTTCTTCTACGATGATGTCTTTGATCCTTTTCAGGCACTCAGCTTTGTCTTTAAGTTCGCTTTTACAAAATTCGTCAAGACGGCGACCCAGCTCTTCTCTCGTCCCTTTTTCCAATGGTGCAACATCTCTTTCAATGCCGTATGCGCGGGTTCGCGAGCGCATTTCTTCGATAACATGCAGTACGACTATCTCGGCGTCGTGTTTCTCTGCAGTATTTACGGCATAACGAAAGGCATATATTGCATTTTTTGAAAGATCCGTTGTGTAAAGAACCTTCTTAATTTTCGGTATCACGGTGCCCTCCTTAGGATAGTATTTTGTGCTACTTTCTCGTATTGGTGAAGTAACATGTGGAAAACTCACGAAGGGTGTCAATTCTTTCAGTCTGGGCAAAGCAAGAAACGGAGGCAACACCCTGCGCACGTCAAAAGACTCTCACAAACTACACTCGGTTCATATCGTACTCGAAATTTTAAAAATCTGCAAGAAATCGTAACAGAAATGTCAGGAGCACGTAATATGTC
>DIXO01000026.1 GCA_002428735.1 Syntrophaceae bacterium UBA6078
TTCCTTCAGAAAGGCTGCTTCAGTCTCCGACTTCCGCAGCCTTTCTGACCGATACAAAGCGGACAACTCATGTGCTACAAACCCGGACAGTTCTATTTGCTCTTGACAGCCTTTTATGTTGACGCTTTTCCACGGCCGGGAATCGCATGTCGAAAAATCTCATTTTCACGGGATGCACGTGCAATCAAATTATCAGGGAAAATTCCGCTGGATATATTGCATTAAATGGTTTGCGCATTAAGGACTTATGGTGGCAAGATATTCGTTGAGTCCTCCCGTATTCCCAGATTCGTTTTGCGATTATGGCACAACAGCTACGATCCAAGAGCAATTAAGATAAGACTTGTCATTACAATTCGATCATGGTAAACACCCCGATGTAAAGTTTACTAATTGCATTATGTCATGCCGTAGTTGGCCTAAAGCGCAGGCGAAAAAGGCTGGCCTGTGAATGGATTCCGAAGACTCTTGATTCTGTCGCACAGATTATTTTTTCTTTAAAAATTTTATGAAATGTGAGATCAGGCGATGTCGGTTACCTTTATGGGATTGCCTGCCACATAACACGATCAGATCATCAAGCCCCCGGGTTACTTGCCGGCTGGGTTGTGCGTGGATATGTTTTTCTGTCAAACAATTCGGTATCGTTCAATTTTCGAGATGAAAACCACATTTAGAAACAAGGAGGTCGTTGTATGAAAAAACTGATTATCAATGTTGCCTTGATTGGCAACACAACATCCCGGGATAAAAACCCGAATGCTCCCATAACCCCGAAGGAAATAGCAGAGAGCGCCATTGAAAGCTATCATGCCGGAGCTGCGGTATGTCACGTGCATGTCCGTGATCTGAAGACGCATGCCACCTCCATGGATTTTGAGCTATATCGTGAAGTCTTTGAACGCATTCGCGAAAAGTGCGACATGGTCATCAACCTAACCACCGGCACGGGAGGGCGGCTGCTATGGGACGAGGCTACCAATACGTGGGACGCGTCGGGGTTGAAATCTCCCGAGGAACGGGTCGAACATATAGTGCGATTACGCCCGGAAATTTGTTCCCTTGATATTGGCACCATGAACATGGGGAACAGGGCCTTTGTCAATCTGCTCCCCATAGTGGAAAAGATGGCTGTTATGATCAGGGATGCCGGGGTAAAGCCCGAGCTGGAAGTCTTCGAACCCGGTGACATCCTTATCGCCAAGGATCTGGTCAGGAAAGGGCTGGTCAAAGATCCTCCTCTGTTACAGCTCTGTCTTGGCATACCCGGGGGGATCGGTGCCACGCTGGAGGATTTCGTCTTCATGCGCAGCCTGCTCCCGGATAATGCTCTGTGGTGTTCCTTTGGTGTGGGACCCGCTCATTACCCTGTTGTGGCAGCGGCTATCAGTTCTGGTGGCCACGCCCGGGTGGGGCTTGAGGACAATTTGTATATCAGCAAGGGAGTCTTGGCAAAAAGCAATGCCCAGCTGGTGGAAAAAGTTGTAAAGCTAGCGAACCTCCTGGACAGAGAGGTCGCCACATCTCAAGAAGCACGGCAGATACTGGGGGTAACCAAACAAGACAGCAGGCAAAAAAGTTGAAATCCCTTTCCGTTCTTTGGCGGGAAATGGAACAGAAGAGTGAAGAAAAAAGTCATTGACGGTGGTTTGACCGAGCGAAGGGATGAGAAAGTGAACCACTAGAATTCCCACACATGAAAGGTGTGAGCGTTATGAAAAGCAAAGCGATGGTACTGGAAGCGCCGGGGAAGATGTCACTCAAAGTATTTGACGTTCCGGAAATCGGTCCGGTGGATGCGCTGCTGAAAGTGGAAATGGTGGGCGTGTGCGGCTCTGACGTGGGGATGTATCATGGGAAAAAGAGCAGAAAACCCCGGCCCTTCCCCATTATTATGGGTCACGAGATGGTCGGCGAGATTGCGGAGATCGGAGAGACCGCAGCAGAGTATCACGGCGTCCGCAAAGGTGATCGTGTCATTGTGGAATATGCCTTCGGATGCGGGCATTGCCGGAATTGCCGTATGGGCAAATATGTTCAGTGCGAATCGCAGTTCTGTTACGGATCGATGATATCCTGCAATGACCCCAAACATCTCTGGGGCGCCTACAGTGAATATCTCTATATCGCCCCTAATGCGAATGTCCACAAGATCAGCAGGGATGTGCCTCTTGAGGCGGCAGTACTGATCTCGGCCGTTCTGGGAAATGCTATACGGTGGTTGCGTATAATCGGCGGTGTCACCATTGGAGACACCGTTGTGATTGAGGGACCGGGGCAACAGGGATTAGCCGGAGTTGTGGCGGCCCGTGAATCAGGTGCGGCACATATTATCGTTACGGGCACATCAATCGATCAATCAAGAATGGAACTTGCGCGGGAATTCGGAGCCACATATTGCTGTAATATAGATCAAGAAGATCCCGTTGAACTGGTGCGAGACATAACAGGCGGCTCAATGGCTGATATCGTAATGGAGGTATCCGGCCATCCCCAGGGTCTGATCACCAGCTTCGATCTTGTGGGACGAGGAGGAACAATCGTAATGCCCGGACTCTATGGCATGGACACGGAAATCCCTCTCATGATGGACAAGGTGATCTACAAGGAAGTAAAACTGCTCGGGACGTTCAGCCACAATATGGTCTCCGTCATTCCTGCCATCAAACTGGTGGAGTCGAAAAAATATGCGCTGGAAAAGATGGTCACTCACCGATTCCCCCTTGCAGAGGCGGAAATGGCGGTTCGGGTAGCAGCCAGGGAAATAGCTGGCGAAGATCCCATCAAGGTTGTGATCGTGCCCTGATAAGTACCATGGTGATAGTATCTTCCAATGTGAAGTAAATGGGGAGCTCCAAAGATAAACTGAAAAGAGGCACAGCCGGAGCTAGGGGAGTCTCTCAAGGCAGTTTGTATCATGAACCTTTAGGTCCTTATGGACGAGGTATCTTCTGATCCACGTTTTGCTTATCACGTCTTCCTGTTGTGCCATAATTGTCGGTGTTTCGTTGAAAACATATTCGAAGGGCTCTTCAGTCTTTTAAAGATTTGGTTGTATCGGTACAGGAGAATTCTCAAACATCGTTTCCATTTCAATACAAGAAGGAGGAACGCTCTCTTCCTCTCAATCTCCCGGTTATTTAAAAACCATTCAGTCCCCCGCAAGTACCAATTGCTGAAAACTTTTCTCACTCAGAGTGTCTTCACGAATTAGGGAAACCAAGATAAACCTTTTTTCTTTGATAAGTGACTATATTTTGGTATGAATACCAGAAATATCTTCCGGCAGAGAACCGGCAACGGGACATGGCAGGTGTATCTTTAATTCATTTGTGCAACAATGATGGTGCACACGTTGCTGAAAAATTAATTGTCGCTGCATAAAGGAACGGCACCAACCAACCGATGATATACTAAGAATAACGCGGAACGGGATAAACCCGCCGCAGATTGAAGGAGGAAGGCTACGTATGAAAAAAATATTTGTTTTCTGCCTCATAATGACGTTTCTGCTACCCTGTCTCGCCATGGGAGAAAATTCGTCGATCGGGAAAATCAAAACAAGCAAGGGCGAGGTCGTCGTCACCCGGAGCGGCAAAGAAATTCCGGTCCATATTGATGACTTGCTTTATCAGAACGACACCATACGGACGGGCGCAGACAGTGCGGTTGGCATTATCTTTGAAGACAACACAGTTTTGTCCCTGGGACCTCAAAGCGAGTTGGTGATCAATGAATACGTTTTCGCCCCTGAAAAAGGCGCGCTTTCCATGATGACCAGCATGCTGAGAGGCACCGCCACCTATCTGTCAGGCATCATCGGCCGCCAGTCTCCGGAATCGGTCAAGTTTCAGACTCCCGACGCAACGATCGGTATCCGCGGGACACAGTTTCTTGTGAAGGTAAAAGGCAGGTAACTCGCGATTGTGCGGCATGCAATACAGTGTGTTTACAGATTTCTTAACTTATCACACAATCCATACAAGTGAGGCACATATGAAAAAATTTATCACCCTACTTATGAGTGTAAGTCTTCTTCTGGCGTTAGCGGGCTGCGGAGCCAGAAGCATGGTTGTTTTAATCCCGGACCCTGACGGTTCTGTCGGACAGGTGGTCGTAGCGAACGAGGGCGGGCAGCAGATCTTGACCGAGGCGAATCAGTCGGTACGGGTGACTGATCAAAAGACAGCTCCGAGCGAGGTAACGACTCTCAGCGCCGAAGAGGTTCGCGCCACCTTTTCCGAAGCGCTGGCGGCACAGCCGATGCCCCCGGCAAAATTCATTCTCTATTTCCTGCAGGGGTCGGATCAACTGACCGCTGAATCAAAAGCGGTCGTCCCTGAAATCATTCAAACCATCCGAAATAGAAAATCCACCGATATCGTTATTTCCGGGCATACCGACACGGTTGGCGCGATGGAATACAATTACAGACTGTCCCTTGAACGGGCAAAGGTGCTGTATGATATCCTGGTGGACAGCGGCGCAGTCCCTGCCCATATTACCGCCACCTCGCACGGTGAGGGCAATCCCCTTGTGAAGACGGCTGATAATGTTTCGGAACCACGGAACCGAAGGGTTGAGGTGGTGATCAAATAACCACCTCCGGTGGCACTGCAGGGCAATGAATGAAAAGAGCATCGAGCAGATTTTCCACGTATGATTCCAACGGTCTTGCCACAACAGGAAGGTCAGGACGCCTCCGTATCTTCATCTGGGGGCTCCTGGCCACTATGCTTTTTGCCGCCCTCTTTGCGCTCAAACCAACCCTGCTGCAACCTCTCGATTACCTGAACCAGGACCTCCTGCTGAGAAGTTTCCCCAACAATCATGTCAGCGCCAGACTGGTCATCGTCGACCTAGACGAAAAAAGCCTGAAACAATACGGACAATGGCCCTGGCCCCGCTACCAGGTGGCTCGGCTCTTCGATAAGATCGCGGCGATGAAGCCGGCGGTCATCGGTATCGACATGATTTTTGCCGAGCCTGACAGGACTTCCGCAGTGCGGCTTTTGAAAGACCTGGGAGAGGCCTATCAGATTGATCTTTCCATTGGCCCGCTTCCGACCGCACTGAGCGATAACGATCGAATCCTTGCCGAAGCGCTGGCCAGAGGTCCCTTTGTCCTGGCCAATCAATTTCATTTCAATCGTTTTACAAAAAGTTCGGAACGCTGTGTTCTGCACCCCGTCAACATTTCCTTTATGCAACGTACCGGGGCGAGTGAAGAGAGAGCAATGCTTCCCCATAGCAGCGGCGTCCTGTGCAATTTACCGATACTTTCAGAACAGGCTGATTCCTCAGGTTTTGTCAATTTCAGCCCTGATAAGGACGGCATGCTGAGACGCCTTCCCCTGCTCATCGAGTACGGAGGAGAGATGTACCCCAGTCTGGCCCTTGCCACGGTTCTGAAATACAAAGAGACTGGCCATCTCCTCCTGAAAAAGCATGGACGGACCCTGCAATCCGTTAATTATCAGGAAACCATCGTCCCTGTGGACCCTCACGGCCATATTCTGATCAAATACCGTGGCCCTAAGAGAAGCTATGACTATGTATCGGCAGCTGATATCATGGATGGCAGTGTGTCACCGGAACGGCTCCAGGGGCGCATAGCCTTTGTCGGCACGTCTGCTTCGGGACTGAAAGAGTTGCACACATCACCGTTTGACCCCATATTCCCAGGAGTAGAGGTGCATGCCACTGTTGCAGACAATTTGCTCACGGGTGATTTCATCTCCGTGCCTACATGGTCAAACGGCCTGATTCTGTCGCTCCTTATCGTTCTTGGAGTGTTATTGAGCCTGCTTGTTGCTTTCAGAACCGCCCAGACCTGTTTTTTTGTCATGTTGATCTGTATTGTGGGGTTATGGCTGGGAACGCAACAGGCTTTTTTCCATCAGGGAGTGTTTGTGGGGACGGCATTCCCGATTGCGTCGGTTGTCTGCGGGTACATATTTCTCACCGTTCTCAAATACCGGCTTGAAGAAAAGAAGACGATCTCTCGGATGCGTGAGCTGCTTTTAACCCAGGATATAACCATTGAGAGTATGGCCAACCTGGCTGAATACCGGGACTATGAAACCGGAGGCCATATCAAACGTACCAGAAGATATGTCAAGCTGCTCGCCGAGCACCTGAAAAAGCACGACAAGTACAAACACTTTCTCACCGATGCAAACATTGACATGCTGTATAAATCCGTTCCCTTGCACGATATCGGCAAAGTCGGCATCCCCGATAATATCCTGCTCAACCCGGGTCCTTTGAACGAAAAAGAATTCGAAATCATGAAAACCCATACGCTCATGGGTCGAGACGTAATCGAATCCTCGGCCCGCAAACTCGGGAAGAAATCTTTTCTGTCCATCGCGGCGGAAATAGCTTACACTCATCAGGAAAAATGGGACGGCTCAGGGTACCCAGAAGGACTTAAAGGGAACGCCATCCCCATCAGCGGCAGGCTTATGGCTCTCGCTGATGTCTATGACGCGCTCATCAGCAAGAGGATATATAAGCCACCTTTCCCGCATGACGTGTCTGTGGAAATCATCAGGCAAAGCAGGGGCACCCACTTTGATCCCGATCTGGTGGATGCCTTCCTTGAAATCCACGAGCAGTTCAGAGAGATCGCCCGGGAATTCGCAGATTTTAAAGAGGAACGTGAAACACTGGAACAAAAAACCAACCCCGAAGATCTCATACAGGAAAGCGCACAGAACCGGATTGAACCCGCGTAATAAATCCGACACCTTTTATCCAAAAACACATCAAAGCACGGAACTCCTCCAGAAAAGGTCCGTTACAGAAGACCGCCCGTTGCCCCTATTTTTTGGTTGACTGCCAGACTCATTAGTAATAGACCAGTGCGCGTTTACTGTGGAAGGAATGGGGAACTATGGGGCTCAAAAGACTTTTTTATCCTGAGAGTATCGCCGTCCTTGGCGCGTCGCAAAACATGGGAGGGGGAAAGATTCCCTATCTTCAGATCATGCAGATGCTCGGCTACAAGGGAACGCTGTATCCCGTCAATCCCAAATATAACGAAATAAGCGGTCTGAAATCATACCCCTCCATTGATGACCTGCCCGAGGGTGTTGATCTGGTCATTGCGTCGGTCCCTGCGGCTGAAGCCCTGAGCACTGCCGAGGCGGCGGCACGCAAACAGGTTAAGTTTCTGCATTTCTTCACGTCGGGCTTCAGTGAAGCAGGTAACCGATCACTCGAAACGCAACTCCTTAGAGAAGCGGCCAAGGGGGGAACGCGAATTGTCGGCCCTAATTGTATCGGCATTCATTGCGCGGACTCGCGCGTCAGTTTTACCCCCGAAACCCAGGGGGATATCTCGAAAGAGGTTGCCTTCTTCGGACAGTCGGGCGGTACAACCAGTAATTTTGTCGGCATGGCGATCGCCCGCAGGATCGGTCTCAACAAAGTTGTCTCCTACGGCAACCAGATCGATGTTGCCGCTGAAGACTACCTCGCATACTTCGCCGGCGATGAACAGATCCGCGTCATCGCAGGCTATCTGGAAGATATTAAAAATCCCCGGAAATTTCTGAAGGCATTGGGAGAGGCAACCCGCAGCAAACCGGTTATCATACTGAAGGGGGGAGTGACCCAGCAGGGGGCGCGCGCCGCGGCAAGCCACACGGGCGCTCTTTCCAGCAATCACGCAATCTGGTCTTCCGCCATTCAGCAGCACGGGGGGGTCCTGGTGGATACCATTGAAGCGATGCTCGATTTCGTCATGCTGGCGGTTTCAAAGCGAACAGCGCACGGTCCCCGCCTCGGTTTTCTGGGTGCGGGAGGGGGGGTCGCCGTGTCATTCACCGACCTCGCCGCCCGTGCCGGTTTTTCACTCCCTGAGCTTGAACCGGCAACACAGAAAATGATCAGCCAGAAGATCAGGGCGATCAATACATCCACAATCAATCCCGTCGATCTTGGGTTTTACGGCTTTGATTTTGAAGTGATGGCCTACACCATGAGGGCGCTGGCGAAAGACAGTAACATCGACGTGATTATCCCGTACTTTTCCGCTGATTATATCACGGTAGCACAATTTGATAAGATGGAAAGCGGCTCTGAAACGATCATAGAGGCCGCCGATGAGACAACAAAACCGGTCATTCCCGTTCTGTCGAAGTTCGCGGAAACCAACATGGACGTGGAACGCGTCAGGGTTTCCATCTTCTCAGCGTTCAGAAAGGCCGGGCTCCCGGTTTATGCAACCATTCAGGATCTGATCTCCGCCACCGGGAAATATCTCGAGTGGCTCAACAAGGCATCGAGACATCACCGCTAAGAACATCGGCATTTCTTTACATAATCATTGCTGGCTTTACGTTTTTCTTTCTGACTTTTCAACCCCTCCGTTCTTCGGTAGGAGCGCCGTCACTGTAAAACAGGTTTCGAGTCCATTAGTCGGTAAGGCGCGGAGCCTGCCCTATTTCTTTCTCCTCTCCAAGAACTCTTCGGCCAGTTTGAATTTCTGTACCTTTCCGCTCGCGGTCAGGGGGATGGGGGCGTTGAATTCCCAGTATTTTGGTATCTTGTGCCGGGCGATTCTGCCGGCACAGAAATTCTCGAATTCGGCGGCAGTTGCCTTCTGACCCTCTTTCAATTCGATCGATGCGAGAATCTGCTCGCCGTACTTCTCATCGGGAATGCCGACCACGTACACATCCTTCACCTTGGGGTGACGGTACAGAAACTCTTCGATCTCCCGGGGGTAGATGTTCTCTCCGCCCCTGATGATCATGTCTTTTATCCTTCCCGTAATACGGAAATAGCCGTTCTCGTCTACCGTCCCCAGATCTCCGGTGTGCAGCCAGCCTTCCGTATCGATGGCCGCTGCGGTCTCCTCGGGCATCTTGTAATATCCCCTCATCACGCAGGGGCCCCGTGTGACAATCTCTCCCTGCGTATTCGGAGGCAGTTCCCTCCCCGTCTCCAGATCGACCACCCTTCCCTCAATACCGTCAAAGAGTCTCCCCACCGTCGATACCCGAAGGTCCACCGGATCATCTCTCCGTGTCATAGTCATCACGGGAGATGATTCAGTCTGGCCGTACGCGATGGTGATCTCGGGACAGTGCATCTGTGTCATGACGCTTTTCATCGTCTCCTCCGGGCATGGCGCCCCCGCCATGATGCCGGTCCTCAGCGAAGACAGATCAAATGCTGCGAAATCCGGATGGTTCAGGATGGCTATAAACATCGTAGGAACGCCGTTGATGGCCGTGCATCGCTCTTTTTCTATATACTCCAAGGCCTTGTGAGGGTCAAAGCTGTGAAGCACCACCATCGTCGAGCCGTGGCAGACACAATTGAGCGAGCTCATGACACAACCGAAGCAGTGAAAGAGGGGAACCTGGATCAGGAGGCGATCATCCTTCGTCATTCCCATCACATCCCCCACCATGAACGCGTTGTTGATGATATTCCGATGCGTGAGCATCACTCCCTTGGGGAACCCGGTCGTTCCCGAGGTGTACTGCATGTTCACCACTTCGTCCGCGTCGACGGACATCTCGCGATTCCGCAGTTCCTCATCGGATACCGCTTCGCCCAGCCGCACGATATCATCAAAGCACATTACGTCTTCGCTCTGCTTCTTGTCCTTTATGCATATAACATTTTTAAGAAAGGGGAATCTATTCGACCGTATTTTTCCCAGATCGGCCCCTATGGCTTCGGGCACCAGTTCCCTCAAGATCTGAGAGAAATTCGTCCCCCGGTACTCTTCGATATGGATAAGCGTTGTGGAATCGGACTGCCTGAGGATATATTCGAGTTCGTGCGACTTGCAATTCGTGTTGACTGTCACCAGAACAGCCCCTATCATGCCAAGACCGAACTGCAGGTGGAGCCATTCCGGAACATTCGTGGTCCAGACCGATATATGATCGCCTTTCTTCACGCCCATGGCAAGGAATCCTTTGGCGATCCGGGCACAGGAATCCAAAAACTCACTATATGTTTCTCTGACACCGGACTCGGGACAGACAAGAGCGGTATTCTCGGGAAACTGTGCTGCCGTGTCCCTTAAGAGCCGTCCCATGGTAATCGCTCTGAAACCGGGCATATCTCTTGATCCCTTGATACATATGGTTTGTTGGCGAAAAGGATTTCCTCTGGAGGCCGCACCTGTTTCTATATTACCCTTTTGATCGCTGTCAAGAAAATTTGAATCAGTAACAACGGATTCCAATCATAAAGCACTATATATTGTGTCTAATTTTCCTGCGATACACTCCATTGTATTTTTTCTTTACAAAGATATATGGCTCTGATAGATTTGCGCATACAGAAATACGCCAAGCTGGATATCTGTCCGGCAGTTTTGAGTGTCAACTTCTCCTCATGAAGATTCTGCCGACGCTGGGCAGTTGATGGTGCCATATGAAACTGAAAAAACTGGAAATACTCGGATTCAAATCCTTCAGGGATAAAACCCCCATCGATCTCTCCCGCGACATTAACGCCATTGTGGGTCCGAACGGCTGCGGGAAGAGCAATATCGTGGATGCCATACGATGGGTCATGGGGGAGCAGCGCATCACGATGCTCCGTGGCAAAAGGATGGAGGATGTCATATTCAACGGAAGCGACGATGCCCCCGCCGTCGGCATGGCTGAGGTATCCATAACACTGGAGAGCAACGGCCATCAAGTGCCTGAAAAATACGCCAGCTATCGGGAGATAACCGTCTCACGCAGGGTATTCCGTGAGGGCGAAAGCGAGTACTCCATCAACAAGGTCCCCTGCCGCCTCCTTGATGTGAAGGAATTTTTCATGGACGTGGGGGTCGGCGCACGCACCTACTCCATCGTTGAGCAGGAGAGAATAGCCAACCTTGTGGAGGCAAAACCGGAAGAGAGGCGACAGTTCATCGAGGAAGCGGCGGGGATCATGAAATATAAAACCCGTCGAGAATCCGCCTCCCGCAAGATGGAGGCGACAAAACAGAATATTGTCCGCCTGACTGATATCCTGAGAGAGGTCAGGGCTCAGTTGAATTCCACGTCACGGCAGGCGAAAAAGGCCGAGCTGTACCGGTCGCTGAAAAAGGATATCAAAGAATATCAGTTAACCTTATCGCTTCAGACCTATCGGGAACTGACCTTAAAAAGAAAAGATATTGAGAAGCTGCGCATCCCCCTGGATGAAAAGTCCCTGGCGACCCAAACTGAAGTAAAAGCCCTTGAGTCCGCCATTGAGGAGATCAGGACCCGGCTTGCCGAAAGCGATGACGCTATCGGTGCCCTCCAGAACCGATACTACGGCATAAAGAACGAAATCAACATCGGTGAACAGAGAATAAAATTCGCCCAGGAGACCATTCTACAGCTGAAGGATAAAACAAAGCGAGACCTCAAAGAGATAGAGACTCTTAACGAACGGAAAAGCGAAACAGAAAAGGAAATCGCTCTGCTGAATGAGCAGATGGCTGAGTCGGATCGCATTATCGAGGCCATGAAGGAGGCAATCAACCGCGACCGTGAAACAGTCGATGTCCTGAGGGCCGCGGAACAGGAACTGAGCGAAGAGCTTGAACGGGAGAAATCAAGACATATCGATGCGATAACCGAACACGCCCGGCTGGGGAATCTCCTCATGACCCTTACAAAGGCTATTGAAGACTCGAAACGAAAGGCCCAGAGGGAAGATGAAGAGCTGGACGAAAACAAAAGAAAACTGAACGGGCTGGAGAACGACCGTGCGACAGTACAGTCCACCCTGTCAGTCGACGAGGAGCGGCTTGCCTATCTGCGTACGCAGGAAATATCCACGAAGGAAGAGTTGGAAACTGCCAGAAATACGCTCAGAACGATAGAAACGGAGCTTAACACGCTGAAAGAGCAAGCGGGAGCGAAGCGATCGCGCCTTTTCTCCCTCAGGGAACTTCAGGAGAGGCACGAATGGTGCGGCGAAGGAACCAGGCACGTACTCGAAGCGGCACGAAGCGGCGCGCTTCGGGAAGATATACGGGGCCTGGTGGCGGATCATATCGAAGTCCCGAAACAATATGAGACCGCCATCGAGGCCGCCCTGGGCGACAAGCTTCAGTATGTCATCGTCGAAAGCAGAAAAACCGGGATGGGGGTGATCGACTACCTGAAAAAAAATGCCACCGGAAGAGGGAGCTTCGTGCCGCTGGAGAGGGGCGGGACGCCTGAAGCTGTCAGGTCTGATTGTCCCGATGGAAGCAATCGGTTGTGCGACCTTGTCCACACCATCGACGAGACGTTTCGCGGCGTGATTCACCGCCTTCTGGAAGGGATCCTCCTCGTCCCCGATCTCAACACCGCCATCCACATGTCCGATGAGCGGGGCGAATTCGAGCACACCTACGTAACGCCCGAAGGAGACATGTTGCTGCCTGGCGGGGTGCTGGCAGGAGGAAACGGACAGGGCGCCGGGGCATCCCTGAGCGTCAAGCGGGAGATTACGGAGCTGGAAGGACAGATCAAAGGTCTGGCCCATGCCCTTGAAGCCAAAGAAGAAAAGAGGGGCTTTCTGAGCCAGACCATATCCCGTCTTGAGGAGCAGGCCGCCCAGGTTCGATCTGAAACACACGAACTGGATCTGCGCATCAACGGGCACAAGAAGGATACGGAAAGGCTGGGAAGCGAGATCAGGTGGATTGGACAGCGTATCAACGTCCTCGTTTTCAACAGGGAGAATCTCACATCAGAGGAAATGGTCACGGCGGAAAAGACAGCGGCCGTCAGGAACGATATCGCCTCCCGCAAGAGCGAGGCGGAGGAGGGGGACAGGCTGATTGCCGCCCTGCAGGCACAATGGAAGGATGCCAGAAGGGAACTGGAAGAGAGCGAACGGACCCTGACCGAAAAGAAAATATCGCTGACGTCCGCGGAGGAGAAGAGAAAATCGGGAACTGAAACCATTGTACGGCTGGAAGGAACAATATCGGAAATATGCGTCCGCATAGACGCAATGGTTGAGGAAACGAAAGCCTCCGAGGCAAAGACATCCGAAGCCGTAGAAAGCATACACGGCGAGGAGCAGACCCTGAAGGGCCTCTACGCCGCCCATACGGAGGCAGAAGAAGAGCTTACGGCACGACGGGCGGAACACGAACAGGAAAACACCCTTCACAGAGAGAAGGAACAGGAACTGAGAACCGCACGGAAAGTGGTGGAAGATCTCTCACGGCAACTGGGCGAACTCGATCTGGAAATACGAGAAACGGTTATCCAGGCAGAGACCCTCAAAGAGGGGGTGCGTGAAAAACTGGACGTCGATCTTGATACCGCTCTGGCGGGATTTGAATCGTTGGGCGAACAAGAGGCGCAGGAGCTGAGAGGAAAGCTGGAGGTACATAAAAAGAGACTGGATGAGTTTGGAGATGTGAATCTTCTAGCGCTCAGCGAACATGAAGAACTCAGGGAACGCCATGATTTCCTCGCCGGTCAGATCAAGGACCTGAATTCCTCTCTGGACACTCTTCAGAAGACGATCACGAGAATTAATCAGATATCCAGGAAGAGATTTTCTGAAACCTTCGAAGCCGTCAACAACCACTTCAAGGATGTATTCCCCCGGCTGTTCCCAGGCGGAAAGGGATTTCTCCGCCTCACTGATGAATCCGACATGCTTGAAACGGGCGTGGAAATCGACATACAGATCCCCGGCAAGAAGAGGCAGAATCTGTCTCTCCTCTCGGGGGGAGAAAAGGCGCTTGCCGCGGTGGCACTCATCTTCGCCATTCTGATGCACCGTCCCTCACCCTTCCTGATCCTCGATGAGGCGGACGCGCCCCTTGACGACGCGAATATCTCCCTCTTCAGAAAACTGGTGAGGGATATCTCATCAAACTCTCAGATCATATTCATCACACACAATAAAAACACCATGGAGGCGGCTGACAACCTCATAGGTGTCACCATGCAGAAAAGCGGGATATCCACCACGGTTTCCGTGAGCATGAATTAACACCTGCCGCAGGCCTGCATTCCTTTACTTACAGATCACCTGCTTGCCATCCCTGTAAAAGTCCTTTATAGTAACAGAAACTCGGGGAGAGTCTGAGGGACAACACCCGAAAGAATCGCGCACGGGAACCACATACATGACAAACAACAGCGATACACATTTTTTTGCACGACTCAAGAAGGGCCTTGCAAAAACAAGAAGCAACGTCATCAGGAATCTGGATGAGATGATCTCAGGGGAGAAGTTCATTTCAAAGGATATCTTCGAAGATATCGAAGCGATACTGATCGGGGCTGATCTGGGTCCCGCCTTTGCCTCCGATATGATTGAAGCAATGAAAGCCCGTGCGAAAAGGAACGAACTGAACAGCCCGGACGCTCTCACGAAGATAATGAAAGAGCATATGACAACCATTCTGAGAACATGCGAATCGCCTCTGAAGATACCCAAAGATGAGCCGTACGCGATCATGGTGGTTGGAGTCAACGGAACAGGAAAGACCACCACGATCGGAAAGATGGCGTTCCGTTTTAAAAAGAACGGGATACCCCTGCTTCTCGTCGCGGCCGACACCTTCAGGGCTGCGGCCATTGAGCAACTGGGGATATGGGCCGAGAGGGCCGACGTCCCCCTTATTAAACAGAAGATGGGGGCTGATCCCTCAGCAGTTGTCTTTGACGCGCTTCATGCGGCGGAAGCGAGAAAGGCTGTCATGCTTATCGACACGGCGGGGAGGCTCCACACCAAGACCGGGTTGATGGATGAACTCAAAAAGATCAAACGTATCATGGACAGAGAGCTCCCGGGCGCCCCGCACGAGACCCTCCTCGTCCTTGATGCGACGACGGGACAGAACGCCGTCATGCAGGCGCAAATGTTCCATCAGGAAATCGGGATCACCGGAATCGCCCTCACCAAGCTGGACGGCACGGCAAAGGGGGGAATTATCATCCGGATTGCCCAGGAGATGGGGATACCGATCCGGTACATCGGTGTCGGCGAAGGGCTGGACGATCTCCGGCGATTCAAGAGCGAGGAGTTTGTGGAAGCCCTGTTCGGAGAGTGAGAGCATCATGGGGAAGATATTCGCCATCGGCGATATTCACGGGTGCCTTCCCAAACTGAAGGCCCTTATCCCTCAGGTCGATATGGACAGCAATGCGGACACCCTCGTCTTCATCGGGGACTATATAGATCGGGGGCCTGACTCAAAAGGCGTTGTGGATTTTGTCCTCGATCTCAAGAGAAAAATGAGGACGGTCATCTGTCTCAAAGGAAATCACGAAGTGATGTTCCTCGACTATCTGTGTCACGGCAGGGACAGAGAAATTTATCTCCTGAACGGCGGGGACGCCACGATCGCCTCCTATGGTTATCGAGAAACAGCAGGAGGAATGAAACTCGACGTGCCGGACAGCCACAGGGACTTTTTCCATTCCCTCCTCCTCTGGCACGAAACCGACGAGTACATCTTCGTCCACGCGGGGCTCAGAGACGGGATCCCCCTGGAAGATCAGGACGCCCGCGACCTCCTGTGGGTGCGGTACGCGTTCATACGATCCTCCTA
Source organism: Syntrophaceae bacterium UBA6078 (assembly GCA_002428735.1). Classification (GTDB taxonomy): domain Bacteria; phylum Desulfobacterota; class Syntrophia; order Syntrophales; family UBA2210; genus UBA6078. The sequence goes on from DIXO01000026.1 coordinate 15,533, forward strand.
CGACTTCGGCAAAACCGTCGTCTTCGGCCACACCCCCATATCCCACGCAGATCCCCTCTTTCTCCCCGGCAGGATAGGGATCGACACGGGGGCGGTCTACGGCGGACCGCTCACCTGCGTGGAGTTACCCTCACGGACGATTTTTCAGGCGTAAAGAGATGAAGATCATCGAATGCATTCCCAATTTCAGCGAGGGCAGAGACGCCACAGTTGTAGCGGCTATTGGGGACGCTGCGGCATCCGTTGCTGGTGTCAGGGTCCTGGACTTCAGCATGGACTGCGACCATAACCGGAGCGTCCTGACCTTCATCGGCACCTCTGAGGCGGTTCTTGAAGGAGCGCTGGCCGCCTGCGGCAGGGCCGCGGAACTGATCGATATGCGGAATCACCGCGGCTGCCATCCCCGCATCGGGGCTGTCGACGTTGTCCCCTTTGTCCCCCTTGAAGGGGCGAAAATGAAAGACGCGGTGGAGACAGCGCACCGCTTCGGACGCGCCTTCGCGGAGAGGCATGCCGTTCCCGTCTACTTCTACGGAGAAGCGGCCCTCAGCCAAGAGAGAAGGAAACTGGCGGATATCCGCAGGGGGCAGTACGAGGGACTCGGAACAAAGATGGACGATCCCGCGTGGAAACCCGACACCGGCCCCGCGAAACCCAACTCCCACCTCGGGGCGACCGCCGTGGGGGCTCGCAAGCCCCTCATCGCCTTCAACATTAATCTCGACTCGGACGATATCGAACTGGCGCGAAAGATCGCCCGGTCTGTCCGGCATTCGAACGGAGGGTTCAGCCACGTACAAGCCCTGGGACTGCTCCTCGAGCGCAGAAACATCGTCCAGGTTTCTATGAACCTTTCCGACTATGAGGTTACTTCGATCCGTACGGTCTTCGAAGCCGTCAGAGAAAAGGCCGCCGAAGAGGGAGTTAATATCCTCGAATCCGAGCTGATCGGACTCATCCCCCGGGCCGCCCTCAAGGACATAACACCCGGGGAGCTTAAACTGGTCGATTTCTCTGATGGCCGAATCATAGAAAACCGCTGTCCGGTATCGATATACCAAGTGGAATAATCATCCAATATCGTTGACTCTCCGTCGAAATAATGTTAGAAATTCCACCTTCAGATCCGTGTGCCCCCGTAGCTCAGTAGGATAGAGCAACGGATTCCTAATCCGTGTGTCGTGCGTTCGAATCGCACCGGGGGTACCAATTAAATCAAGTGGTTACAAGCCATGAAAAGCGGTTTGTGACCCCTTTTTTCTTAATTGTGATACATTTGTGATAATCGAAGGTGCCAGGGAATCCATAACCTCAATACCCGCCCTCAAACTCTCCGGGTAGTGATGCGCATATCTCATTACCATCGACGTATTCTTCCATCTTCCAAGTTTCTGAACCGTAAATAAATCAACTCCATTCTGAATAAGTCGAGTTGCGAAGGTATGTCTCAGATCATGGAAACGAAGCTTCGGAATACCCGCCTTCCTCTCCGCCAAGTGAAAAGCCCTGATAAGAACACTTGAATCAATCCTTTTGCTCAATTTGCTAACAAAAACCAGCGCGTCAGGGTCCGGGTTACCGGGTGCCTTTTTCTTGAGCACATGCAAGGCCGTGGCACTAAGAGGCAACGTATCAACCGATCTGTTCTTCTGTTCAGTGATTAGAAGGGTTTTTCTTTCAAAGTCGATCTGTGACCATTTGAGACGCAGAATCTCTCCCTGGCGAAGTCCGGTTTGAATTGCAAATAGAATGATTTCCCTGAGCCACAATGGCGAGGCGACGAGTAATTTCCTCTCTTCATCTAGTGTCAACCATCTTTCGAGCTTATTGTTGACCCGCTCTTTTCGGACCCGGACTACCGGATTATCCGTCACCCACTCCCATTCTTTCATGGCAAGGCTGAAGGCATGACTCATTAACCCCAATTCATAATTGATGGTCCTGGGAGATACCCCATCACCTCTCCGCTTTATCTTGTATTCGGAAATCATTTTGGCAGAGATTTGGCTCAAGAGAATATCTCCGAAGAAATCTCTCAGACGCTTTGCCATCCCCCTGTCCCTTACATAGGATTTTGCTACCTTGTTAATGGAAGAATGCTCCTGCAAATACTTGTCCATGAGTTCCCCGAAGGTGTGATTCTCAACAGGCACTTTCTCAAACCACTTTCCTTCTGCAAGCTCCCCTTTTATTTTGTCAAAGATCCGAATGGCCAGCTTCTTGTCTTCGGTCTCTGTTGACCGCCTGTACTGCCGACCATTATGAGAAAAACTCATCCACCAGACCGATCCTCTTTTATATAGACCCATTGTGTATCTCCTTTGTGGGTCCCTTGATCAGGTCTGATTTCCCGTGAGGAGGATTATAGACTTCATGGGCGGCCTGGTCAATTGCCTTCTTGATAAGCCTGTCTATGGGAAGAGCAATTTTTCTTTTTCTTGAGGAATTATTTCGCTGGACAGCTCTCTCCCTCTTGCCTTCCATCCAGGAGTCTATCTCCTCTTTCCTGAACCGAATCAGTTTCCCTATACGGTAATGAGGGATATCCGGGACAATGGCGTACAGGGTCTTCACCTTGACCTTCAGGTAGTTGGACAGGTCTTCAATGTCCCAGAATCCGTTCGGGAGTTCCTTTTCAGAATGGAACATCATCGTACTTCCTCCATTCTTCCAGGGCTTCATCCGCCATCCGCCTTATTTCATCTTCCGATCTTCCCCCTTCTTCCCGTAAAGTCTGTACGGTTTCATCATAAAACTCTCTTTCCTCAGGAGAGTTAAAGGCCGGGCGTTCATGTTCAGAATGCCTACCACTGCCTACCTCTCCCAAATGTTCTTGATATTCCTTATCTTTTTCAGGTAGGCTTTTGGTAGGGTTTGCCGACTCCCTACCTACGTATCCGTATTGTTTCAGAAGGGTTTCGTATTCCAGGGCGGTAATCTTGATCTCTGAGTACCCGTGAATGCTCCGGCTGGTTAAACTCATGCTCTTGAGGCGTCTGCCGATCCACTGGGGTGAAACATGTTTATCTTCCGGTCTTCCCTGGTTAAACTTGGCGCGTATCTCATTGATGGTGATATGCCACTCAAGGGAATCAGCCTGGCCTTTCTCATCGGTGATCTCTTTGATAATGGCAAACAGACGGCCTTCGAAGGATTCTTTCCTGGACTGGTCCTTTTCGCCGGCAATGGCGAGAATCGCATCTTCCAGTATCCGATGCTGGGCATTTACGAGTCTGCTGACAAGGAATAACGGCTTTGCAATGTCCCACAGCCTGCCGGTAATGCCTTCAATTGGCTGTATCTCGTCAAAGGCTGCCGAAAGATGCTTTGCCCTCCATGCGGTCAGGCGTTCCTTGAGGTATACGGCATGTTCAGGACGCGGGTTCTCATAGTTGCCGGGTATGTTCGGCATATTGATAGGCAAACAGCGTGTTTCCAGAATCTTGTCTAATGGTTCATTGCTGGCAATAAGCGTTGGGCCGTATGTTTCGAAATACTCCATGTCATTGAACGGCCCCTGATCCGGGCGCAGGACGCGGTTACACCGTGAGCCCTTTTCATACCGCCCCAGCAGGATATCTTCACAGTTCCCCCGTGCCGCCTTCTTTGTGATATCCATGAGATCGAAGAAAAGAGTCCCGTGAAGATTCTGGCAATATCGAAAGATGGTTGCTTCTCTCAGTTCAATGAGATGGATTCCCCGGAAGGCGGCATAGATGATAGATTTTCCGGTCCTGCTCTTTCCTCTTTCAGGAACCGCATTGAAAAGCAGGTACGGGCAGTAGTCTATGCCCGGATGGTCGTGGAGATAGGTCAGAAACACATAATGGGCGACAATGGACCACTGCTCATCGTCCAGGGCGGAGAACCGTTTCAGATACTCAAGAACGTCATCATAGAGATAGACATCATCATAATTGAAGAATGCTTCTACCTTTGAGGCACGGGAAAGCTCAAAGGGGAAATGCTTCCTCTCCGGGATGGAAAATATCTCTGTCTCTCTGACATGTTCCCGGGTGAATATCAGTTCCCCGTCCTTGAGGATTGCGTATACCAGATCGCCGTCATCGGTGACGCAGATATCCACCAATCCGGGGAAGGAGGCTGAAAGTTTCGATTCGGTGAAGAGGTCCATTACCGGCCACCTCCACCCGAAAGGGTCCCCTTCTGAATGGCTTTCTTGACGCAGGCCTTTTCAAAGGCTTCGGCGTTGTTTCGTCTCTCAAGCCGAGCCTTCAACTCGTTGATGGCTTCGTCACGGCTTGTTATCCCCAGGAGAGCGGCGAAGGATGAAAGACAGCCGTCTATATGGGAAAGGTGCCATTCCGGGGAGATTTCTTTGGTGCCTGCCGAAACAGGCTGTATCTCTGCGGCAGCATGAGGGAAGCATTCCTGGACGGCACACCAGAGGGGGTGAACGGTTCTCCTCTCAACCTTTTCATTGTCCGGGAGGCGCAGAGAAAACCACTTTGACGTGAGTCGCTTCCATAACCCTTTTTGCCTCTCTTTCAAATCATCGAGAGAGTTGATTCCCAGCCCCTTGAGGGCGGGACGGCGGATTTGAAACTCAACGCGCCAGATATCTTCCGTTGAATCAACCGCCCAGAGGTCAAGGAACCATCCCTTTGTTCCCCTTTTTCTGACTTCAAGCCCCTTGTTGTAGATGCGAAGCTGGATTGGAGACTTTGCGTCTCCCACATAGAACGTCTCAAGCATGTCTCTGTCCAGGTAGAGGTTGCCCTTGTCCGTTCTTGTTGCCTTATGGAAAAGAAGGAACTCATGGGACAAGCCGCCGGGAATCAGAAAATCGGCGCACAGATCGACACGGCTGACCTGGACGAAGAGAATCTTTCCCTTGCCGATTGCCTTCAGGTCTTCGGCGATCCAGCCCAACGCCGTTTCAATCCCGTCCAGCCAGAGGGTTCTGGAACTGATCGAAAGATAGACGTTCGGGGCTGTTCCCGGCTTCGCAGCTTTGGCAATATAGAGATTGTAGGCTTCAAACTGAAGATGAAAGCGGTAGTTTTGGCCCTTGCCGCCCGGCTTGAATATGGCTTTTCTCCCGGAAGGCAGGGCTAGGAGAAGACCGCCATTCTTTCCGGCTTCCTGTTTCTTTTTGTCCAGGGCATGTAATCTGCGCTTCCAGTCCGGTCCCCATGAAACGTATAACCCGAGATCAAGGGTATCAATACCGCACAGGAGAAAGGTAAACTTTTCTGCCCCTGGGGGTGAAGCATGGCGTGTTACAGATAACGCCATGCCGGACGCTTCAGTATGATCACCCTGAATGAAAGCTTCGGTTCCGTGTTTGCTTATCCCGATGCGCTTTTCTTCGGTTTCGGGTTTCCGTTCGTACTCGGGCTCGCTCGCGGTCTCTCTGCGGGCCGCTCCTCCCCCTCCATGATCGATAAGATCAAAGCCTCTCCCTTCAGGTGTTTCTCGATGAGTTTTCTTTGCCATTGTTCTTTCCTCCTTGTTCAGGACGGAGAGTACTAAAATGGCAAAGGGGACTACCGGACAGAAATTGAATTATTTTTTGTCCGGTTGGGGGATGATCTGCCAGAAGGTTCTTGCCCGTTGGACGGCTTTTTCAAATGTCTCAGGGGAGACTATCAGATCAGGATCAACCAATTCGCCGGTTGTGTCACGGGCCACGGCATCAAAAAGCCGGTGTATCTCGGCGGCGGGAAGCTTTTGGTGTAAAAGAATAGATAGCATTGATAAAAAACCGGCCAAGAGATATTTGATTCTTTGAATCTCGATCTTTGCTTTCGGAGTACTCTGGATTGCTTTTGTCATCAGGGTCATGGTTCCTGTCGCTTTTGCCACTGCTTGGCGGTGAAATATGTCCATTATTTTGGGGTCATCAAGCACTGACTTGTCAAGCCTCAACAGCTTGTCGAGTGCGTCTTCGTCACCGCTACGCGCCTTTCTGAGAAGATACGGGGGGTATTCTCCATATAGAAGGAAGCAGGGTATCCAGACACGAATATAGAAAACAATGGCGGGGTCACAGAAAAATTGCCTTGCTTTTTTCCTTTCATCCTTGCTTGGCTCTTGGTTCTCTTCTTCGGTATCTTTCATCTCGTTCATTAACGTGTGTTCGATTTCGAGCCAACATGCTTTTGCCTTTTCCAGTAGTATTTTCTGTTCTGCCAGGTTGAGTTCGTTGATGATCTCTTCGAGTTCCGAAGTGGTGATGTGTTTCAGCATGTGGAAGCCGAAGAGCATTTCTTCATAGAGGTCTATCATGTGTGCCGACTCTTCGCCCAATTCCCTGAATGCAGTTGTTACTCCCTGATAAACCGTGCGATGGTTCCGGTAAAGGGACAGCCATTCTCGAATGGGAGGAAGATGGATAATTCTTTTAATCCTCTCACCGCTCTTAATCATTTTAAGAAATGCGATGAAATCTTCTCCGGATGTGGCGACAAGGAGAGAGGCATTTTTTATAAGAAGGCTTTTATCCTTTGCCCACTCTTCAAAATACCTCATAGTCTTGTCTTGCGGCATATTCTCCCTCCTTGCGCCTGTAATATGCGGCACGAGCACCCTTACTGTCAAGACCCCCTTCGGCTCACTTCGTTCGGCCTTGACAGAAAGGCCTTTGCTCGTGCTCAAAAAATCAGGTTAGGGAAAGACGGGAGCGATCTTTCAGTCTTTGGGAAAAGGGTATAAATAGATTTAATCAGACAGGATTTATATTGACTGCTTCCTCCTGAAAACGAGAAAATCGATCCCGATTGGTTCGTTGTATCTTTCTTTTGGTAATCATCACAATTGAAAGTCAATCGCCCTTGGTCACGCATTTGACCGGTTGGTTTGATCCTGGGGACGGTAAAAAAGCAATCCCATTACCGCAAGAATGGCGAACAAGGCTCCGGCAATAAATGTAGCCGAAGCGCCGAATGCAGACCATAACGAGCCTGCAATAGCACTTGCCAGAAAAAGCGCTAATCCACTTATAAGATTAAATACCCCAAAGGCTGTGCCGCGAAGTTCTCTAGGTGCAGTATCGGCAACAAGTTTCAATAATAAGCCTTGAGTAAATGCCATGTGCAGACCCCAGAAAGCTGCCCCCACGAATGTGGCCCACGGCGACGCAGCAACCGCCAATACGACGTCAGCAACGATAAGAACCACAAGTCCTAAGATCAAGAGGATTCTTGCTGAAAGTCGGTCTGCCACCATACCCGCCGGATACGCAAATATGGAATAAAAAATATTCATGACGATCATGATTAGAGGTACGTAGCTAATAGCGAGCCCGACGTCTTGAGCACGGAGGATCAGAAACGCCTCACTAAATCGAGCGAGGGTAAAGACAGCACCAAGTGCAACAACAAGCCAGTACCGTATGGGCAGGCGTTTGCTATCAGTCAACGTCACGCGATTTCGAGGATTAACATTACGTTGGGTTGATTCAGGTTCATGCACCATTATGATCAGCAGAAACACCGCGATGAACGCCGGAACTACCGCTACCCATAAAACGAATCTGATATCATTTGTAAACCAGATCATAAATATAACAGCCAGGAAAGGTCCGATAAAAGCTCCGACCGAATCAAGCGATTGACGTAAGCCATAGGCCGCGCCGCGAAGCTTTAATGGTGCGATATCAGCAACCATCGCGTCGCGTGGCGCGCCACGAATGCCTTTCCCGATGCGGTCGAAAAATCGTGCCCCAAATACCCATCCAATTGTTGTCGCGAGCGGGAATATGGGCTTGGTAACGGCAGCCAATCCATACCCAACCACGGCGAGAACCTTGCGCTTCCCTAAGTAATCGCTGATGACCCCCGAGAATACCTTTGTGATCGCAGCGGTTCCTTCAGCAACACCTTCAATGATACCGATTGCAACAATAGGGGTGCCAAGGATGGTAGTCATAAATATCGGCAAGAGACTGTGGACAAGCTCGGATGAGATGTCCATGAACATTGAGACAAATCCAAGCGCCCAAATGCCTCCCGGCAAACCGCGATAAATATATTTACTAGAAACCGGCAATTCGGTATTACTCTGTTGCGATAGGATCATCGATGTTGTTTTTGACTTGTTGCGTTAATGTGTGAAGCAAACAAAATTAGTATATATTAAATATCGTAGGGAGGATGTTTAATTTATGAAATTCCTCTATTATTTCTAGGAGACCCAAGAACCATACAAACCATAAAGCGCTGAACATATGGTTTCTAAAAACTCTGGGTTTAACGATATATTCTTCCGGTTCAGTTAAATATGATATCTTGGGGAAAAATTTTGGCACTTTCCTCAAATACATTTCAAATTCATCTTTATGCAATTTTCTCAGTTCTGCTTCCTCGCTTTTAATGACAAATGGATAATACAGCACAAACCCGATAAAGATAAGCAGCGGAATGAGGAGGCTTTCAGAAGCAAAACCAACGCCTAGTGCACCGAGAAAGCTGAAGAAATATAAAGGATTTCTGCACATAGAATAAGGGCCCTGTGTTACCAAATGATCGGTCTTATAGCCTGCGATATAGACAGAACACCATAACCTGCCCAGCGAGGCAATGCCTACCAGTATGGCACCTAGAAGAAACAAAACCGCAGTTATTAATGGTTCAGTATCTTCAAATAGGCTTTTGGAAAGAGCAATAAAGATAACCAATAAAACAGCAAATATCTGAGAAATATGAATCCGCAATCGTTCAATCATCTGATACAGTCCTCCGCGTCTAGGCGTTTTTATTCGGTTTCTAAAATTTCAAACAAAACTTTTGACACACACCCTTTCGAGGAATACTCGATCAAGGTTCATATTATTCATCCGCATAAAACTCCAGACTCCTGTCTGGAGATGTAGCGGACGCCTGGAGGGCTCAAGCGGATTTAAGCTTGTAGCCCAAAGAAGCCCCCAGTTCCTGCTGGGGGGAGGTTCACTCTTTGATTATTGAGGTATCTAGCCCCATGGTGCCATCCTGTCAAGACAATATCACTGTTTATAACAAACGAAGAGATTTACCTGTTTCAAGTTTAGTGATGGTATTTTGCGCGTTATGATCCTGCTGCATATATTGATTGAATTCCAAAGGGGTCAAGGCCTTGTAACTTTTTAACAACACAAGGTGAAGTTGAGATACCTAAGCATGGTTTATAAAAGCTCATCGGAGGTATAAATACAGCAAGACAGAAGCATACGGACTGATAATCCGTTACAGGCGTGATAGAGTCGTGATAGATCACCTAAAAAAACGGGGAATAGGTAGAATAAATAAGAATAAACATGAATAAATAGATTTGGAGATTTACCTTACTTTCTAGATGGTTACGGGAAATCAAACACTAAAATCAAGGGGTTAAAATTACTAATCTTTTTCGATTCCTAATCCGTGTGTCGTGCGTTCGAATCGCACCGGGGGTACCATCTTTCATCTCAAAGAGCCTATTCCATCTCCCCTTCTTTTTCCGCACATTTCATTCAAT
>DIXO01000080.1 GCA_002428735.1 Syntrophaceae bacterium UBA6078
CCTACAAGAAAATCGTCAAGCATGTCCGAGGCCCAAAAGCGATGAACCACAATATATAGGGGTACGCTTAGTCATATGGATACCCCAGTTCCATTTTTTCCAACCGGGCAATGGCATAGTGGGCCCTGTTTGGCTGGACGCTGGAGAAAAGATCCTCTTCCACCAGAATCTTCCATTGCTTTCTGCGGGTTTCTCTGCTGCTTATGAATTTATCTATGGCGAAATCGTCGGGGTCGAACCGGGTCCATATCCCCCCCGGTCCCCGGAAATCGGGGATGCCCGATTCGGTGCTGACCCCGGCGCCGGTGAAAACCACCAGCCTCCGGGAGGCCACGATCATCTCGGCTGCCTTCGCAATCCTCACTTCTAGATCGTTGACATGCATCGTCGCCTTCCTTTTGTTTTTCCAGGGTGTTCCTGATAGAAAACAACTACTTGAGTTCGTATTTCTTTAACTTGTAGCGAAGTGTCCGCTCCGTTATTCCCAGCAGCTCAGCCGCCCGGGTCTGATTGTTTCCTGTCTCTTCCAGGGCCTCCTCTATGCGCGTTCGCTCCAGGGACTCGATTTCGTCCTTGAGAGCCCCTCCCTCCTTATGTTCGGTGAATCGATCGGAAGAGGTGTCTTCAAAGGGGAGGTCTCTGACCGATATGACCCGGTCCCGTGCTATGACCACCGCGCGCTCGATGATATTTTCCAGTTCCCTCACATTCCCCGGATAATCGTATTTCAAGAGGGTATCCATCGCTTCGTTGCTGAGCCCCGTTATCTCCTTCTCGTTTTCCGCGGAGAATTTCTGTGTGAAATATTCTATGAGCAGGGGGATATCTCCTCTCCGGTCCCTGAGAGGAGGAATGGTCATGGAGACCACATTCAGCCGGTAGAACAGGTCCTCTCTGAAGGCTCCCTCCTGCACCCGCTCTTCCAGATTCCGGTTGGTCGCGCTGATGATCCTCACATCGGCCCGGATGGTCTGATTTCCTCCGAGCCGCTGGAATTCCCGCTCCTGGAGAAACCGGAGAAGCTTTACCTGCACCGGGGGGGAAAGCTCGCCGATCTCATCGAGAAAAAGGGTTCCCCCATCCGCCTCTTCGAACCGTCCGATTCTCCGCGCGGTCGCCCCCGTAAAGGCCCCTTTCTCGTGCCCAAAGAGTTCGCTCTCCAACAGGGTTTCGGGAATGGCCCCGCAATTGACCACGATCATCGGTCTTCCCGAACGCGGGCTCGTCGCGTGGATCAGCCGCGCGACAACCTCCTTCCCCGTTCCGCTCTCCCCCTGTATCAGAACGGTGGCCCGGCTCGACGCGACCCTCCCCGCCATGTTGACAATCGATTCCATTCCGGGGTCCTTGTAGATGATCTGTCCCGTGGACAGTTCCTTCTTCCACAGTTTCCTGCGGAGGATCTCGTTCTCTCTGATGAGGGTCTGTCGCTCAGCGATTCTGCCGATCAGGATCAGCAGTTCGTCCAGATCGATGGGCTTGGTGATATAATCGACGGCACCAAGCTTCATGGCGTCGACCGCCGTTTCGATCGTGCCGTAGGCCGTCATCATCACGACGCTGATCTGAGGGTTGAGTTTCTTTATCTCTCTCAGGACATCAATCCCGTTCATTCCCGGCATCTTATAGTCAAGCAGGAGCAGATCGAAATGGCCGTCGCGAACCTGTCTGATCGCCGCATCCCCATCCTCGGCGCCGACAACCGCATGCCCTTCGGCAGCGAGGAATTCTTTGAGCATCTCCCTTTGCGTCTCGCCGTCTTCAACAACCAGGATGTTCAATCTGTCCATCACCCAGCACCTTTCCCCTGTCTGACAAGGGGAGCAGAACATCAAACGTTGTTCCCACCCCCACCACGCTTTCAACGTGGATCTCTCCGCCGTGCCCCCGTATGATCTCATGCGCCAGGGCGAGCCCCAGCCCCAGCCCCTTTTCCTTCGTCGTATATTCGGGATCGAATATGTGATCGATTTCACCAACCGTCAAGCCGCACCCCGTATCGGATATCCTGATGCTTACCATCCCGGTCCCGTTCCGCCTGGCCGAAATATCGATAAGCCCCCGCCCGGCGATCGCCTCCATCGCGTTTTTCAAAAGGTTATAGAAGGCCTGCCGTAATTTGTCCACATCCATCGGTATGACCAGAGGATCATTCCCTTCCCATTCGGTCCTGATGGTAATACCCTTGAGATCGGCTTCCTCCCGGATGAGACTGGCCATCCGCTCCAGAACCGTGGTGATGGACTCGCTCGTGAACTCCAGCCGGCGGCTCCGTGAGAAGATGACGAACTCTTCCACAATCCTGTTCAGTCGCTTTATCTCATCGCGGATAATACCCGTAATGTTCTGAAACCCCCTTTTTTTCTCCTCCTCTTCGGGAGAATACTCGCGGCGGATTCTCTGACTCGCCATACTGATCGCATTGAGAGGGTTTCTGATTTCATGGGCCACGCCGGCCGCAAGCTGCCCCAGGGCGGAGAGTTTTTCGGCCTGCTGGAGGCGCTTCCCCATTTCCTCCATCCTGAGCGAATATTTTCTCTGATTGAGGTAAATGGCAAACATTGACAGGATACCTATCGCCATAATAAAGATTGTGGAAATGATCATTCTGTTCCTGTTTTCCCGGAGGATTCGGTCACTGCTCTCACGGTTCAAACCAACCCGGGCAAAACCGGCAATCTTGCCGTCGAGGCGGATCGGAACGGTAATCTCGAGAAGATCGACCCCGCCGAAGGTTGTCTTCCAGCTTGCCATTTCCAATTTCGCCTTCAGGACATCAAGGGCGACATCATCGATCTTTTCGCTCTCTTCCCGAAGCTCCCCCGCTCGCCCCAGCACCTTCCCGTGTTCATTGATAACAATCAGATACATCAATCCCTGACTGATTCCAACGTCATCGATCGCCTTCCCTATGGCTATCTTCGCGCTCCAGTATCTGAGACCCGCATTGTCGAGAGCCATGAGGATGGTCCCGCTACCGTCCTTCCGACGGAGAGCAATATAACCCACCTCATTGAGTTTCCCGAACCGGTTAAAGAGGTCAACAATCAGGTCCTTTCCCTCCCCCATTTCCTGCTTCGATTCGGGAAGGATATCCGTGATAAACTCCCTGCTTTTGAAGACAATTTTGCCGGCCTCATCGAGAACGGCGATGAGCCACAGATTTTCACGGTCCGCAAGTCTTCGCAAGGCATCCTCATCGAGATGCTCCGCCCTCCACTCATTGTCTATATGCCGCGCCAACGCAACCAACCCCTTGACCAGGGCCTCCTGGGGAGAGAACTCGTCCTCCCTCAGGGGAACAAAGGCGTTGATGCCGTCCCCTCGATCCTCCTTGAGAGTCTGGTACAGATAGGCGAGATTCTCCTGAGCTACATTCTCCACCGTCGTCACGATATCAAGCCCTCTGTTTTCCATGAAACGCACCAGTGTCTTGTCAAGGCGTCCCAGATCCATGATCCCCATCACCAGTATGAGTGAAAGAAAGAGGATCATGACGAGGGCAACGATCAGTGGCCGCAGGAATGCGCCGCCATATCGAGGTGACACCGTCGTATGCCACGTCATATCTCTGGAAAGTTTCATCTATCCATCTCCGAAACGCTCTGAAACAAACTCTGCCCTGCGTGCAAGCCGGACCCACCAACCAGCCCGCTGCCGATCAAATCAGATGAACGAGCCGAATCGATATGTTCGAATATATTTTGTATATCACAACTGATACACTGAGAATAGTTCGAATGATTGAAAGAACTCGACAATTTTGTCGAATTTTGCCACACCCACGACACAATCTAACCTGCTATTTTTACTATAGTTCTATGGTGCCGCCGCTGCGGGTTCGACATTTTTTTCCGCCCCCTGGCACGTTCTCCGCAGGCAATTTTCTTCCCCTCTCTTTGAATATCAACCAGTTATACGTTCAGGCATGGAATGTGCTGAGTATAAGGCAACGATGCTGGGAAAGCCCTCCTGTTTTTCTGGCTTCAACCCTTGTGGAAAAGGATTTGGGGTCTCCACCTCCTGGAGGCCCCAAATCCATACATCCTCAACGTATATATCCTGTTGCCCCCTGCTACCTTCTTTTAATCCTCTCGGCGCCGTAAAATCCAATTGACACGGTCCGTTCAAAACCGTTACTGTTCAAGAAAAAATATCATAAGGAGCGGTTTATGAAAACACGCATGACTGAGCTCTTCGGTATCAAATACCCCATCATGCTGGCCGGCATGAGCTGGGTCAGTACTCCTGAAATGGTGGCGACTGTTTCCAACGCCGGCGGGCTGGGAATCCTGGCAACAGGGCCTCTGAACGCGAAAGAAACGCGGGAGAGCATCAGAAGGGTGCGTGAACTCACGGACAAACCCTTTGGAGCGAACGCAACCCTCCTCTTTCCGGGGGCCAAAGAAAACGCACAGGTCCTTCTCGAGGAAGAGGTCCCCGTCATCAACTTTTCCCTCGGCAAGGGCGACTGGATCGCAGATGCGGCTCACAAATATGGGGGAAAGGTGATTGCCACCGTTGTCAATGAACAGCATGGGCTCGCGGCCCAGAGGCAGGGAGCAGACGGCCTCGTCGTAACGGGGCATGAAGCGGCAGCGCACGGGGGCGAAGCGACTTCTCTGGTACTGATCCCCAGCATGGTCGATGCAGTCATCATCCCCGTCATAGCCGCGGGCGGTTTCGCGGACGGCAGGGGACTGGCGGCGGCTCTGGCGCTCGGGGCCGAAGGCATTTCCATGGGGACACGTTTGATGGCTACACGGGAAAGCGGACTCCATGACAACTACAAGAAGCTCGCCCTCGAAAAAGGGGTGAACGATACTATCTACGGGGAATATTTCGACGGTCTGGGGTGCCGTTCATTGAAGACTCCAGCGGCCATCAAGGCATACCGGAAGGGGTTTCTGGGAATGCCCAACTTTTTCGCCGCGCTCGACAATTCACGAGACATTGCCCGGATGCTGAACCTCCCCTATTTCAAGCTCTTTATCGGCGTTCTTGCCTCCGGGGTAAAAAACTCGGTGATGATGGCCTACCTCGCAAATGCCTTCAAGGCCATAAGCCTGGCCACCGAACAGGGAGACATGACCCGGGGCGTCCTGACCGTCGGGCAGGCCACCGGGCTTCTCCATGACATCCCCGCAGTTGCCGATCTCTTTGAAAGAATGGTCAGCGAGGCACGAGAGGCTGAAAAAAAACTTTCCGCTGCCCTTGCATAGGTGTGCAGGATACTCGCGTCCCGGCGCTTTATCGCGTGGCGCCGGGCATCTCTTTCAGGTCTGTCGTTACGGTAATCACGCGAGCTGTTTCTTGTATGACTCGATCGGGTCTTCCAACAAAGTCCGCAGGAAAGAGTGTGAATCGGGGAAATCCTCCTCAGTTCAATCGAAGCGGACGACACGAACAGGGGAACCATCCCCGACGGATGTGGATTACTTGGTTCGTAACTGTAATATCTTTCTCGCTTCCGCGGGTGTAACAATTTCTCTGCCGAATTCACCAATGACTTTCTTGGCTTTCTCAACAAAATCAACGTTTGATTTGGCAAGCACTCCCTTGGAGAGATAGACGTTATCTTCCATGCCGACTCTGACATGCCCGCCGGTGATGACGGTCATGTACATTATGGTCAGATGCTGGGCCCCGATTCCGAACGCGGAGAATGTCGAACCCGCCGGAAGCTGGCTCTTCAAATGCATGAAGTTTTCTATGGTTGCCGTCATGCCGCCCGGAGCGCCCAGGCAGAGCTGGAAATGCATGGGGGTTTTGATCAGACCCTTGTTCCCGTAATACAATGAATTGTAGAGCATTCCCGTATCGAATATCTCGAGCTCGGGCTTGATATCATGTTCCAGGGTAAATCTGGCTAATCCTTCCAAAAACGGCGGCGGATTCAGAAAGACGGTCGCATGCATCCAGTTCATCGATCCCGCGTCGTAGGAACACATCTCCGGTTTCAGATATTTGAGGTGTTTAGTTCTGTCCTCGAGGGTAAGATTCGGATCGACTGAACCCGATGTTGTCAAGTTCAGCACGATGTCGCAATCCTTCTTTTCTCTGATCAGTTCAACCGTTTCCTTGAAAGCCTCAAATTTCATGGCAGGGCTTTCATCTTCCTCTCTCACGTGTATATGCGCTATGGCGGCTCCCGCCTTCCAGCACGCGTACACTTCTTCCGCTATTTCTTGCGGTTGTGTGGGAACATAGGGAGTATCCGATTTTTTCGGCCAGGCTCCCGTTGTAGCCACCGTAATGATGCATTTTTCCATGGAAATTCTCCTTCGCAAATAAGGCATCCCGGCGAATGAAACATTCCCGGGATGCCTGACTGCGCTGATTTAAAGATCGTTGCTCAATCTTATTTCTTCTTCATTATGCAGCCTGTTTCCGCACAGGGCACCGATACGTCTTTTGCCTCGGCCATGCCTGCCGGGGCTTCAAACGCATGGTCAAAGAACTTTGTCTTTGCAACAATTTCCGTGTACCACAGAGGCATCTGAGCCTGGTGGTCACACGCGCGCATCGTCCAGAGCCCGGCCGGTCCGTCGTAGGTCAGGCCTTCCCATGCCTTGATGACGGCGTCGACATCGGTCGTCCCCGCTTTTTTGACTGCTTCAGCCCAGAACATGGTGGCCACATAGGCCTTGCCCCGCAGCCAGGTCGGATAATATCCCATGTCTTTGTAGAAGCTGGCAACAAATTCCTCGTTCTTTTTTGTCGGTATGGAAAGGGTATAGACCTCGGCACCCATGTTGCCGATCATCAGGCTGTCATCACCAAGCGCCTGAATGGTCACTTCGTCGTTGATGTAGTAGGAGAATATCTTCTGGCTCATCCCCATGGGACGGCCCTGTTTGAGGAGTATCGTCAGGTCATTGCCCCAGTTGGGAGTGAAGATGACGTCCGGCTTGGCGGCGATGATCTGGCTGATATAGGGCGCGTAGTCCTTCGTTCCTGCCGGATGGTAGAGCTCGGCAACGATCTTTGCGGAGGGATTCGCCTGGGCAAGCTTCTTTTTGAA
The DNA here is from genome assembly GCA_002428735.1 of Syntrophaceae bacterium UBA6078. GTDB lineage: Bacteria > Desulfobacterota > Syntrophia > Syntrophales > UBA2210 > UBA6078. The sequence continues at coordinate 7,025 of DIXO01000080.1, forward strand.
CGCCGCCAGCGCTTCCTGGCCAAAGGAGTAATCCTGGGCGATGATCGCCACCTTTCCATACCCTTTTCGCGCAATCAACTCAGCCAGAGCATAGGATTGCTGGTCGGTGTTGGCGCAGGGCCGGAAAAAGTTTCTATTGCACTTCGCGCCGGTCATAGTCGCCGCCGCCATTCCATAGGTATACATGATGACGTTTTCCCGTTCGGCAAGCTGGGACATGGCGGCTCCCACGGAACTTCCCGTGCCGCCGCAGAAGAAACGGACGTCGTCTTTCATGATCAGGTTCTGGGCCTTACGGGTCGCCACATCCGGTTTGAGCTCCGAATCGATCGGCACAACCTCCACCTTCTTCCCGAGGAGTCCGCCCTTTGCATTGATGACCTTCGCGGCGTAAACCACGCCGTCCAGATACCGCTCACCGATATCCTTAAAGGTCCCCGAAAGGGGCTCCGTGGCCCCGATCTTGATGGTATCGGCTGCCGCCGCGTACAGGGGCAGCGACAAGATTAATACTGCAGACAGAAAACATAAACTCTTAATGATGCTTCTTTTCATACCCCACCTCCTAGTGTTTTGTTTTATAGATCTTTTGTTTCTCACACTTCCAGATAGTTCTTCCGCACATCCGCAGCCGCAAGAAGGGCGTCCGTATCCCCTTCGAAAACCATCTGGCCCTTACTCATGATGTAGTAGCGGTCAGCGACCTTGATAGCCGCCTTGAAATTCTGCTCCACCATGAGAACGGTGACCCCCGCCTTCCTGACGGCGGAAAGCACCTCCAGCACGTCTTTCACAATCAGGGGGGCGAGCCCTTCGGTCGGTTCATCGACCAGGATGAGCCGCGGGTTCCCCATGAGCGTCCTCACCGTGGTGAGCATTTGCTGCTCTCCGCCTGAAAGATGCGCCCCTTTGTTATTCTTTCTTTCCTCCAGTTTGGGGAAGAGTTTATACACGCGGTCGACGGTCCAGGCGTCCGCTCCTTCGTCCCTGTTTTCGCCTTTCCGGCTTTTGATCCCCATGAGGAGATTCTCATGAACGGTGAGGCTGCGGAAAATCCGCCGGTCTTCCGGGACATATCCGACACCCAGCCGCGCGATTTCATAGGGTTTTTTCCCGACCAACTCGGTTTCCTTGAAGCGTATCGAGCCCTGCTGAGGTTGTACGACCCCCATGATGCTTTTCAGTGTCGTCGATTTTCCGACACCGTTTCTCCCCAGAAGACAAACCAGTTCACCTTCTTTGAGCTCCATGGAAACGCCGTTCAGGATGTGGCTCTTTCCGTAATAACTATGAATGTCTGTGACTTCTAACATGGCTATTCTTCCCCCAAATAGGCGTCTTTTACCCTCTGGTCATTCCTGATTTCATCGGGTGTGTCGGAAGCAAGAATCTTTCCGTAATGGAGAACCGAGATGGTGTCAGCGAGGGAAAAGACCACGTCCATATCATGCTCGATGATGATCAACGTCCGGTCAGCCGTTACCCTGTCAATCAGACTGATCGCCTGCCCCGTTTCCTCACGCGTCATACCGGCCGTGGGTTCATCAAGAAGAATCAGTTCCGGTTCCGTCGAAAGGGTGATGCCGATTTCGAGTGCTCTCTGCTGGCCGTATGAAAGGGCACTGGCGGGGAGATCACCGACATCCTTCAACCCCACCTCTTCAATAATAGCCTCGGTTTTTTCACGAAAGTCCTTGTTGTGATCGGGTCTTTTGAAAAAATTATATCGCAGACCGTATCGGGAACGCACCCCGGTGAGAATGTTTTCGAACACACTCAACTCACTAAAGACATTCGTTATCTGAAATGAGCGGGATAATCCGTACCGGTTGAGCATGTGAGGCGGCTTCCCGGACAGATCCTCTCCTTTGAAAAGAATCGCCCCCGAAGAAGCCTTGAACTTCCCGCTGATGATATTGAACAGCGTCGTTTTCCCGGCTCCGTTGGGACCTATGACGGCGTGGCGCTCCTTCTCGACAACCTTGAAATCAACCCCGGTCAGAACCTGAAGTCCTGAAAAGTCCTTATGAATGTCCTTGATGTGCAGATAATCACTCATGATCATGTTTCCTCCGCCTTAGCGGGTCCGTTGTCCTGGGTACCCGTTCTTCCTGAAAACCATTGCCGTATTGACACAATGGTTTGGGAGAGTCCTCCGGGGACATAGAGAACCATAAAGACAAAGATAAGGCCCATGAACAGAGGCCAGCGATCTGTGATGTCGCTCAAATAGTTCTGGAAGATGATGTAGACGAAAGCGCCGAGGATGGGACCCCAGAAGGTCCGCGTGCCACCGACAAAGACCATGAGAAGAACCGCCGTGGTCATGTCGATGCTGATTGCAGAGATGGAGACAAACTGGAAATGGAGCGTGTAGAAGGCGCCGGCCAGCCCCGCTATCGCGCCGGTAAAGGTGAAGAGGATCAGACGGCTGATATTTGTGTTATACCCTAGAAATTTCATACGCTCCTCGTTCTCCCGCATGAGAAGAACCGTTTTACCCATGGCCGTGTGCGTGAAATACCAGCAGAAGACAATCGAAGCGCCGACGACGATAAGAATAAGATAATAAAAGCTCGATACGCTGGACACGGAGAGAGAGGCAAATCCCAGATCCATCTCAGGCCGTGATATGCTGAGACCATCATCGCCGCCCGTCACGGAGTGCCATTTTGTCGCCACAGCGTAAAAGAGGGCATTAAAGGCCATCGTCAAAAGGGCAAAGTACGCGCCCTTGTGCCGCAACAGGAGGCCGCCGATCAGGAAACCGGTAATGGTAGTGATCACAAGACTGATTATAACGGCGCTCAGCAGTGTCAGTCCCGGAATATGTATGATCGACACAGCTGCCACGAAGGCCCCCAGGCCGAAGAACATGGCATGACCGAAGGACAGGAGCCCCGCGTACCCAAGAAGAAGATTGTAGCTGACGGCATAGAGAGCAAAGATGATGATTTCCGTCAGCATGAACAGGTTATATCTCCTCAGGACGAGCGGCATGACCGCCCCCAGGAGGAATAACACGATAATAACGATGTAACTGTTTGTTTTCAGTTTCATTATTGTTCCTCTCCAAAGAGACCGGATGGCTTAATGATCAGGACTGCCGCCATGAGCATATACATCAGCGCTATGGACAATTTCGGAAACAGAAGAACACCGAAGGACTGGAGCTCGCCGATAAGCAGGGAGGCTACCACCGCGCCGCCCAGACTGCCGAAACCGCCGACGACAATCACCACAAAGGCATCGAGGAGAATATCGTGGGCCATGCCCGGGAACGTTGAAAGCAGCGGACCGGCGATAACCCCGGCAAAGCCCGAAAGAGCGGCGCCGAAGGCAAAAACGCCCATGAAAACCAGGGGGACGTTGACCCCCAACGTATTGACCGTTTCGCTGTCGTTCACCGCCGCCCGCAGGATAATTCCCAGCCGCGTCTTATACAGGATGAAGGCCATCAGCAGGCCGACGAAAATGGCACAGAGAAAAATGAATATACGGTATATGGGATAGGTGATACCCATGATCTGAACCGTTCCGTTGAGAAATCCTGTGACGTTCACTGCCAGCGGATAGTTGCCCCAGTACCACTTCACCAGTTCGGTGATGATATAGGCAAGGCCGAAGGTCAGAAGAAGTTCGGCCACATGGCCATTGGCGTGTACTTTTCGCAGGAGGAAACGTTCGATGAGGGCCCCGATGATAAAGAGCGCTATGGGGCACACGATCAGGGAAAGCCAGATCTGCCCCGACATGCGGAGCATGATGGAATAAGAAAAGTAGGCCCCCAGCATATACATGGCCGCGTGCGCGAAGTTCAGAACATTCATCATGCCGAAGACCAGAGTGAGTCCCGCCGAGACAAGAAAAAGCAGTCCGGCATAGGCAAGTCCGTGAAGGAAGAAAACAGCAATTTCATTCATATGCGTACCCCTTTATGTCATTTGCATTATTGAAAAGCCCGCGGCCTCTATTTTCCGAACAAGTATTCTTTCTCAACCCCGTTTGGCGCTGCCGATGATTTCGTGGATGATCCGCAGAAACACGCTGTCCCGCTTTTGGATCATCTCCTGTATCTTCTCAGGCGTCCAATCATAAAAACCGCGTCCGGCCTTGACACCGGTCGCGCCCTCCGAAACCAGCTCATCCAGCACCGGCGACGGCTCAAGAGACGATTCCAGATAGGGAAACAGATATTCGTGAATATCGCGCGTAAGGGCCAATCCGGCCAGATCCGCCGTCTCCAGGGGGCCGATGAAGGACATGCGTATACCGAAGCCATACTTGACCACCTTGTCGATGTCCTCGGCGCTGGCAATTTCTTTTTCCCAGAGGGAGATCGCCTCCCGCCACATGGCATGCTGGAGGCGGTTGCCCAGAAATCCGGGGACATCCTTGAGTACCCGGACGGGAACCTTCCCCGCCTTCTCCAGGAGCGCGTAGACCGTATTAAAATGCTCTTCAGATGTAGAGGCTCCCTTAATAACTTCAACGCAAGGGATAATATGCGGAGGATTCCAGAAGTGGGTACCCATAAACCGCCCCTTGTGTTGAAGAGCGGCGCTGATATCGGTAATGCTCAACGCAGAGGTGTTGCTGGTTAAAATAGTTTCTGGCGGCACGTATTTTTCCAGCTCGCCGTAGATCTTTTTCTTCACATCCATATTTTCCGAGATTGCTTCGATGATCACCTGCGGTCCACTGCAGAGCGCCGGAAGATCCTTCGAAACCGCGACCAGATCGAGACACCTGTCTCTGTCTGCGGGAGTTGCCAGTTTCAGCCGGATAAAGACATCAAAATTATCCGCAATCCGGTCCTTCGCCTGATCCAGCGTGGCGGTATCCGCGTCAAATATGCTTACCCTGTACCCTGCGGAGGCGAAGACCTGAGCAATACCGTGACCCATGAGACCGGCTCCGAGAATGCCGATATGGTGTATCCCTTGCAAGTTCATCGTAGTTTGTATCCTTTTACAGACCGTTTTGGTTATAAATCACCATGAAACATTTCACGCTTTTATTGTCCATGGACTCACCGAAATGAGGAAAACTCGAGTCAAAATAGACGCAGTCTCCCCTTTCAACGATATATTCCTGATTATTGTGATAGAACTTCATGGTACCTTCAAAGACAAAGAGTATCTCCTCGCCTGTGTGACGATACCAGGTCCTTTTCTTGGGAGTCGCCGGCAGGGTGAGGATGAACGGTTCCATCTTCTTATTGGGGAATTTATAGGCGAGGGCTTCGTAGGAATACCCGAATGCGTTGCCGCTTCGTGAAATCAGGGTTCGCTCACCCTTTTTGACAAGGCACAGAGGAACGGAAGTCGTCTCTTCTCCCAGAAGAGCGGAGATGGTCACGCCAAGGGCGCGGGAAATGACACCCAGCGTACTGACGGGCGGCGATTTTTTTGATTTTTCTACCTTGGATAAGTAGCCCTTTGTCAGACCGACCCGCTCAGCGAGTTGTTCGAGAGTAAGGCCTCTGTTGCTCCGGAAAGCTTTAATGCGCGTTCCGATCTCTGACTCGACGATTAGTGGCCGTTGTTCGAACTCAGGGTACATATACATATCCCCAGGAAAGGGTATTGTGGACTCACGCCTTGCCGACCCTGCGGTCTCATCCTCAGGACTACTGTCAGGAGACTAAGTAATCCAACAGGAAACTATTGTCAAGACTTTTTTTGCCCCGTGTCAGGAGCACGTTGTTCCCGGTCAGTTCCACTTCAGTTACTATTCCAAGTTTAATAAGGGAATACCTGATAGCCGGATGTTCTACTTTTGAGAGAACATTTAATACTTCTGTCTCAGTCATAGCAAATATTTATTTGTTTTTC
>DIXO01000041.1 GCA_002428735.1 Syntrophaceae bacterium UBA6078
ATCACAAAACGGAGAAATTTACGACAGGTTATAGGAAAAGTTTTTCAACAACCTGCTAATGAACCATGTCGAAATGGTACATATCAATCACGTGGTAACAGCATGAGGCACTTCTTTTGAAAGGAGGAGTGAAGCCATGGAACGACTGCAACATATCCTGTCCCCTGTCAAGGTGAAAAACGTGGAGATTCCGAACCGCGTAGTCATGCCTCCCATGGGGACGAATCTGGGAAACGCTGATGGGACGGTGAGCGAAGCCAATATCGCCTATCTGAAACGGCGCGCGAAGGGCGGCCCCGGTTTGATCATTACCGAGATTGTCGCCGCTCACCCCGACGGGATCGCCATCGACACACAACTCGGGGCCTATGACGACCGGTTTATCCCGGGTCTCGCGAAGCTGGTCAAAGTCGCTCATGAGGCGGGAAGCCGGATCTTCATGCAGATCCATCACGCGGGTCGCGAGAGCCTGCACATGCTGAGCACGGGCAAAGCCGTGGGGCCGTCGGCGATTCCCAGCCTCATCTATCGGATACCGCCTCGGGAGATGACGAGCGACAATATCAAAGAGACGATCGCCGCCTTCGGATCGGCGGCCCGACGGGCCCGTGCTGCGGGATTCGACGGTGTGGAACTTCACTGCGCCCATGGGTATCTCCTTCACCAGTTCCTGTCGATCCTTTCCAACCAGCGGACCGACGAATACGGCGGCGCCACCCTGAAGGAGCGGGCACGCTTTGTCGTCGAGGTCATCAAGGCGGTCCGGAGGGAGGTGGGGGACGTATTCCCCGTATCGATCAGGATTTCCACGGAGGAATTTATCAAGGGCGGGTACATGGCGGACGACATGCAGACCATTCTCCCCGATTTTGTCTCCGCGGGGGTCGACATCATCCACGCCTCCTTCGGGACCCACGGGAGCCCGGGGGGTATTACCAGCGCCCCCATCGAGTACGAACCCGGTTTCAACGTCTGGCTCGCCCGGAAGGTTAAGGATGTGGTGAGTGTGCCGGTCATTGCTGTGGGGCGCTTTAACGATCCGGCCCTGGCGGCTGCGATTATCGAGCGCGGCGATGCCGATCTGGTTGCCTTTGGACGCCAGTTCCTTGCGGACCCGGATTTCCTGATCAAGGCGCGAGAGGGGCGGACGGAGGATATTCGGAAGTGTATCGCCTGCAATCAGGGATGTATCGAGCGGCTGATCCTCGGCGAGGGAAATATTCGCTGTGCCATCAATCCGGAGACGGGGCAGGAGACGATCTGTCCCGAGGGACCGGCGGCACATCCGAAAAATGTCTGGATTGTGGGGAGCGGTCCTGCCGGTCTGACGGCCGCCTGCGAGGCGGCCCGCCGGGGACATGCCGTCACGCTCTATGAGAAAGAAGATGAACTGGGCGGCCAGATTCGGTATGCGCGGGTACCCCCGCACAAGGAAGCGTACGGCGAATGGATCGACTGGCTGATTGATCAGACAAGAAAGGCGGGGGTGACGATCAGGACGGGGACGGAGGTCACGGAATCTACAGTTCGCGATGGGAAGCCCGGGGCGGTGATCCTCGCCGCGGGCGGAGAGAAGATCGCCCTCGATGTGCCGGGGATCGATCGTCCCCACGTCTGCGATGCCTGGCAGATTCTCGACGGGTCCGTGAAACCGGCAGCAAACGCCCTGGTCATCGGCGGCGGGCTGATCGGGATGGAGACGGCTGACTTTCTCAGCGAACGGGGAAGCCGGGTGACCCTGGTCGAGATGCTCAAGAGATCACCGGTGCAGAAGATCACCTCCCACGGATACATGCTGCATAAGCGCCTCCGTGACAAGGGAGCCCTTCTCATATTCAGCACGACGGTCAAGACCGTCGACGACGGGAGCGCGGTGATCGAGACGGCGGGAGAGGAAACGAGGCTATCTCCCATCGACCAGGTGGTGGTAGCCGTGGGGCTCAAACGGGGAGACGGCCTCAGGCTAAATATCGAGGGGGCAGGGATTCCCTGTGCGATTGTCGGAGATGCCGCCGGTGCTCGGCGCATCATCGAGGCCACCGAAGAAGGGGCTCGAGCCGCCTGGGAACTGTAACGGGTATCAGTCCCGTTCGAGGGGGGATGTGCCCTGAAGCGGGAAAAGACGCAATAACTTTAACCTGAAGGAGATACGGATGTTCAAGACACGAATGACGGAGATGTTTGGCATAGAGTACCCGATCATGCTTGCGGGTATGAACTGGATTACGGAACCGAAACTGGTCTCGGCCGTCTGCAACGCCGGCGGTCTGGGTATTCTGGCGACGGCGCGGTGCACGCCTCAGGAAACCCGCGAGAATATAAGGCAGATCAGGGGGATGACCGACAAACCCTTCGGGATCAACCAGATCCTGGTGGGACCCGGCGCCAGGGAGAATATCGAGATCGCCATCGAGGAGAAGGTACCGTTCATCAATTATTCTCTGGGGAAACCCTGGTTCGTCGATGACGTGCACGCCTATGGCGGTAAGGTGATCGGAACGATCGCCATAGCGAGGCATGCATCGCGCGCTGTCCAGTTGGGGTGCGACGCCCTGGTGGTAACGGGGCACGAGGCGGCGGCTCATGGCGCGGCGGCGACATCGATGGTCCTGATCCCCCTGGTGGCGAGGATGGTGGATGTCCCCCTGATTGCGGCGGGGGGATTCTACGACGGCCGGGGGCTGGCGGCAGCGCTGGCCCTGGGGGCCGACGGGATATCCATGGGAAGTCGGTTCATGTTGACCCAAGAAAGCATGGTGCATGACAACTTCAAGCAGCTCTGCCTGCAGGCCACGGAACAGGACACGCTCTATGACAACGTTTTTGACGGGATGGATGGCCGAGTCCTGAAGACGAAGGAGGCCGAGGGGATGACGAAACGGGGGTTCCCGCTCGTTGACTCGATCAAGGGGGCACTTTTGGTGAAGAAGCTGTTCAAGATGTCCTTCCTTAAATTTGTGGGGTTGTCCTTTGAGATGATGCGGGCTGAGGAGGGACACCCCCTCCTAGTTCTTGCCCGGCAGGCCGTGGGAAACATGAAACACATGAAAGCGCTTAACGAAGGTGATGTGGAGGAAGGTATCCTTTTTGCCGGCCAGTGCTGCGGCGGGATCAATGATATTCCCAGCGTACAGGGACTGATCGACCGGATAATCGAGGAAGCTGAGAGTACGCTTGAGCGCGTGAATGCCTTGAAGGGATAATATATACGTTGCGGCGGTGTTTCTATGAAAGCCGTTCCTGCATCGTTCTCTTCTGTGGTCCAGTGAAGACCCGATTGCACAACGCCTGCTTCCCGATTCCTGACGACGGCTCTTCATTCTCATATATACCTGCATCAGAACGGGAGTATTATCATTGAATCATGTTCGAAAATACCTTGCAGTGACCATGTTGGTTTTGGTTTCAATTCTGACATCCGGATGTGCGTCAACCCTGCCCGTGCTCAGCGCGTCATCAACCGCCTTTAATCTGGGGACGATGGTGTATCAGTCCATTGAAAATGCCAAAATCCTGATCAGAACATCCGATGGAGTGACAAAGGAATATCTCAGGAATATCAAGTCAATCGCAGTGTTTATCGGTCAGGAGAGTCGCATTGAACCCTGCGGGAGGATCGGAAATGTTGAGGCGGTATTCGGAGACAATCTTGGCATGCAATTGGCCCGGAAAGGATTTCGTGTATACGACGCCAATGATATCGAAGCAGTCGATGAAAAACCCCGGATCCGGACTGACTACCACACGGAAGAAATGCTGAGAATCAGCACACTGTTGGGTGCCCAAGCGATCATTTCGGGCCGTGTCGTTGCCGGTAAGACCTCCAGCGTGCTGGGCATAAGGAAGCAGAAGACGGTGGTGCACAGCGCGAGCTTGACGTTGACTGAGATCGATCCTCGCCGAACCCTGATGACCATAGATATTGGATACAAAAACGGTCAGAGACCATACGTGGCTGCGGAGGGGCTTGCCATGATTATACAGGCGAAACTGGATAATCCCGATGCGGCCATACAGGAACTGCTCAAAAAGGAGAGAGATGCTTCTCCGAATTCACTGAGAGGGATTTTCGGCCAGTGGCACCACCCTGGAGAATTCCCTGTGTCGGTTGTCGGTGGAAATCACTCATGAGGAGATGAATGGGGGATCTGAATTGCTCGTGGTGAAGAATCTGATAGGTACATCGCAGTGGTCGTCTTCATTTTTCCCTCATTTTTCCAAGCGGTTCTTTGTCGTTCGAGAGGTCTGCCTTCGCAGTCAGAAGGCGGCGCAGGGCGGTGGTATTGGTCAGAACGGCGAGGAGGCACAGTGCGGCAGCAACGGGGAAGTCGTGACAATGAGGGGCATACCATGATGCCGGTACGGTCAGGATCGATCCCGCCACGATCAGCAGGACCCGTTCAGGGCGTTGCATGAGACCCACGACACGCGTTTCCCCCAGGGATTCCGCTCGAGCCTTGATGTAGCTCACCATGAATGACCCGAGTATGGCCAGGATTATGATGAAAAACATCCAGTGGTATCGGTAGAATACCAGAAGACCGGCAAAAACGGTGAAATCGGCGTAGCGATCAAGTGTGGAGTCAAGAAGGGCCCCGAATCGTGATGATTGGCCTGTTAGACGGGCGAACGTTCCGTCAAGGGTGTCGAGAAATCCGGAGAGGAGCAGCATGATGCCCCCCCACACGAAGATCCCGAGAGCGTAAAAGAAACCCGCGGCACATGATACAACCAAAGAAACCAGAGATACGACATGGGGCGACATGGTTGGCCGCGCGAATGGTCTGATCAGCCCTTCTATGAGGCTGTAATAGGTTTTGAGCAACCGATTTCTCATGGGTGCCTGCTATCTTTGTTCATGGCGTATCTTTATTACTTGGGATCGCTGCAAAAAGCAATACGCGGCCCCGCGTACCCTGACGAAAAGAGCCGGTTGCCACTTGCTGTCTGGGGGCGAAGAGAGCGTGAAGCAATACATTTTGGTTTTCATTTTCAATTTCTTATTGTACTATGACCGAGTTAGTTGATTGGATTTCTATTGTAAGGCGCTCCTGCTGTGCTGATATGGGGAGGTAATTGTTGTGGAAAAGATCAGAATAGCCGTGGCTGGAGTCGGTAATTGCGCCAGTTCGCTGATTCAGGGGATCCACTATTATAAAAACGGAAAATCCGGGGATGCCATCGGTCTGATGCACTGGAGTATCGGTGGGTATGAACCGGGGGGTATAGAAGTGGTTGCGGCCTTTGATATCGACAGGCGTAAGGTTGGCAGGGATCTCCATGAAGCCGTCTTTGCCGAGCCGAACTGTACCGCCATTTTTTATCCCATCCTTCCCGCCTCAGGAGTCACTGTTTGTATGGGCAAAATTCTGGATGGCATTTCAGACCATATGAAAGAATATGGAGAGAAATACTCCTTTTCTCCCGCCAGTGATCCCGAACCGGATATGGAGACCATCGTTGCGGCGCTCAGGGAGAGCGGTGCGCAGATCCTTTTGAACTACATGCCGGTCGGCGCTGAGAGGGCAACGCGATTCTACGCGGAGTGTTCCCTGGAGGCGGGTGTGGCCTTTATCAATAACATGCCTGTTTTCATTGCCAGCGATCCTGAGTGGGCCGGTCGTTTTGCGGAAAGGGGGATCCCTCTGGTCGGCGACGATATCAAATCGCAGCTTGGCGCTACCATAACGCACAGAGTTCTTACCGATCTTTTTTGCAAACGGGGCGTGAAACTTGACCACACGTATCAGATCAATACCGGAGGCAATACCGATTTCCTTAATATGCTCAATCGTCATCGCCTGAAGTCGAAAAAAGAGTCGAAGACCGAAGCCATCCAGTCGGTTATGGCAACCCGTCTCGCAGATGAAGATATCCATATCGGCCCCAGTGACTATGTTCCGTGGCAGAAGGACAACAAGGTCTGCTTTCTCCGCATGGAGGGGAGGATATTTGGTGACATACCGATGAATCTTGAACTCCGTCTCTCCGTTGAGGATTCTCCGAACTCGGCGGGAGTGGCGATAGACGCCATCCGTTGCGTCAAACTCGCCCTTGATCGAGGAGAGGGAGGAGTGCTGGAGGGTCCATCGGCATATTTCTGCAAGCATCCGCTGCGACAGCATACCGATGATGAAGCCTACCGGATGACCAATGAGTTTATCAGAGAGCGTTCAGATGATGTGCGTGAGAAGAACGACCCTTCTGGCCCCCAATGATTGCAAGCTGACAGTGAGAAAGCCCTTCGCCGAACGATGCGTGCTTTGGCCATGGGAAGGAATTGAAACTGAAGACTCGAAGGAAGAAGAACGTTTCACCATTTGATAATACTCAGTAATTTCCGGTTAGGAAATT
>DIXO01000037.1 GCA_002428735.1 Syntrophaceae bacterium UBA6078
CTCGAAAAAATCGATCCAAGAATCGAAAAGTGACCCTTGAATCAGTTTTTCAACGGCCTGCTAGGGGCGCTGGGGCACACCTCTGTCGCACGGCACTATCCAGGGAAATCCTACTTTTTGCAGATTCATCCGTTCAGCGTCAGCTGCGCCGAGGCCCGAAGGGCCTGCCGTGAGCCATGCCAAAAAAGCGCGGCGAGTTTTGGCGTCGGGCTCCACGGCATGGTTATGCCTTGTTGAGGAGATTTTGTCTCACTTCAAAGCTGTAGTGCCGGACGTCTCCCCACATCTTATCCGTCGCGGCCAGCAGATCCTGTTCCTCTTTCGTAAGATTGATGGTGAGAACCACATGCGTAGGAAGTTGCTGACAGAGAATAGGAATTAACAGATCGCGAGCGTCCTCCGGGACGTAGTGCAGGTTAAATGTAAAATGATTCGAGGAATGCTCTTCGTGCGGCTGCTTAGGCCAATAGCCAAACTCTCCGTATAAGGCCCTTTTGGGTAGTCCTTCTAGTTGGTTCGGTTTAAACTCACGGAACTCGATAGAAACGTCTGCTCCATCGTAAGGCTTGCCTCTGCTGCTTATTACGCGACCCTCGCACGAGATCGCATGGATAAGGGCATGCTCGGTGTGCATTTCGTAGCGCGCTTCAGTAAGCAAGACCGAAATATATGCGCCATAGCCTTCGTCCCGGCTATGCTCAATTTGCAGAACTCGGCCCCGCATATGATCGAAATAGCGCGTGTCAAATATCTCGAAGCCCGTGACTGCATACTCCTCAGCCTTTGATATGTCCAAATCTTTTAAGAAGATAAAGTGACTGTCCTTTTCCGGAAGCGCACGTCCAGAGAGGGTAAACTTGGTCCACATGATACGATTATGCTCGTTAGCATTCGCGGCTTGACTTCGGACAGCCTCAAACGCGTCGGCGGTCATATCCAAGCGCACTGTGACAGGTGCGGCCTCGACTGCCTCACCTTCAACTTCGAAGCGATCGGGTTCGACGCTCTCACTAACGGCGACACAGCCGCAAGCATTGCTGTCTCCTAGCGAGGTTCGAACCTCATCCAGCCATGCTGGATCGGGTGGTGAATAGATATCCAAGCAAGTGGCCTTGTTGTGAAAAGCTGAATCCGGGAAGTTATCATCTATGTCCCCTAATGGTGTGCGACAGGGATCATCGATCCGTCCGACCAACGTCATTTGCCGCCTCAGCCCAACTTTTGCATCATACCAAGTGTGTACACCACCGTACCCAGACAGCATTATACTTAGATCGCAGCCTCTCTCCTCGGATTCCTTATCATCCATGAGAATGCCCTCCACTTATCTTGCTGGCACAACGCCAAAAATCAGTGGCAGCTATAAGCCGTCCGCTGGATTCTGTTTTTGGGGGATCATCTTCTGTTCAAACTGCTGCCACATAGCTTCCTGCAACCTCTTACGTACCCCCTCAGTCGCAAAAACCAGTGCGCGACACCATGGTGGCCATACACTACGCCCACATTAATCCAGACTCCCCACAAAACACAAAGGCCCTATCTCTCATTTTGAGAAACAGGGCTTTGATGATCAGACCATAATCCCCCCTTTGGTTACAACCTTTCACAAACGGATAAAAGGCATCAAGATCAAAGGCTATTAACCCCTTAACCCCATGGAGGTATCTTGTCAAGGATAAAGTAGTCCCCGGTTTCACCGGACACTTGAAGAACTGAAAGAAAGTTGCAGTGGCAGAGAGGAATAGCACTGAAACAAGAAAAAAGGGGCTGGTGAATCCCCCGGGTCGATAAAACCACAACTCCCTTAGTTTCATAATCAGCCAGGTCACCCTTTCTCCCGCTGATCATTCTGTATGAATGCGCCCTTTCTTTTCAGAACGCCCAGGGTGTGTACCATCGGCAGCTCGGTGAAGAGGCCGGATTCGAGGGCGAGGTTATAGATGTGGTAGGGCGCCTGTCCGCCCTGTGCCGGGTCGGGAAAGATATCATGGATGGCGAGAAATCCACCCGGAAGGATATGAGTAACCCAGCAGCGGTAGTCGGCAAGTGCCGCCTCGAAGGTGTGCCCTCCGTCGATGAAGACCATGCCGAGAGGGGTGCACCATGCCCGGGCGACGGGTTCCGATGGCGCGACAATCGGGATTACCGTGTCTTCCAGATCCAGGTCATGTATGGTCTTTCTGAAGAACCGGAAGGTATCTATCAGACCGGTCTTCCTGTCTAACAGATCAGGATCAAAGTATTCCTCCCCCGGCTGCTGTTCCTCCGATCCCCGGTGATGATCAATGGAGAAAAGGACGCCGCCATTCTCCCGGCACCCGGTTCCGATATAGGCGGCCGTTTTTCCACAGTAACTCCCGATCTCGAGGCAGGGACCGATCAAGCTCGCTTCGCGGGAGAGTTCGTAGAGTCGCAGTCCTTCTTCGCGCCTGATAAATCCTTTGATCGCCATCCCTATTTTTTCGATCTTTGTGATATCCATACTTTCTTCTGAGGGCTGTATATTCAGGGTGTACCAAACGTTGAGTTTTTGTATAGCAAAGATCTCCCCGGCAGTCGAGGCTAATGGATCATCAATCACTCAAATTCATTGATGAACGGTAGATAAGAGCAGTTCCCCTTCATATTTTTCAGAGCATTACTGAGAAAAAATGACAAGAGGCTTCTTGACAATAACACAGCCGTGTCATCATTCTAAGCCATAAGTAATACTGTGTTAACGGGACCATCTCTCGTTATGGAACATCCTGCTTTTCAGGGATTTTGGATTCACACGGCACGCCCGTCTGACAGAGACCGCAGCCATATCCATCAAAGAGATAGTTTGATTTCACATACCCACTAGTAATCGGGAAGAGGTGTTGATAGCATAGATTCTTGTCCTTACCGGATTTCGTGATCGCCCCAACGGGGCATCTCGATATACACTTCCCGCAGATCCCGTGAGAAAAAAAGAGGCAGTATTCATGGTGATCCGTATAGGGTCGCGGGGTGGGTACAATCGGAATTTCGGCAATAACGGAACCTGCCCGCATTGCCTTGCCTACGGGCGTGATGAGACCATCACACAGGCCAAAGGTCCCCAGGCCTGATGCATACGCTGCATGTCGTTCGGACCAGGTTGAGGCGCGGCCATACTTTTCGGATATCGCTCTATTGAATTCGGGCATAAGCACAGGGGCTATCGCTCTGTACCCTTTCGACTCCAATGATGCCACCACATATTTACGAAGCTTTGTATTAGTCTCTTCGCCGAAAATACGGCCGCGCGCCCATCGTTCAGAGGGATAAAATGTTTCTTTCCGGTTGTCGATTTTCGTTACAGTGTTATGCGGCAGAACCCAACTGATGACGGAAAGGTTTTTCGCTTGTATGGTGCGATCCCCGAAGGCGGCAACAAAAAATTCCAAAGGTGTCAGATGAAATGGCCCCACATGATCTTTAAAATCCTCGTACAAGGGATCGTCTCCCCTTGAAAACCCTATCAGTGGGGGTCCCCATGCTTTATCATTGGCTTGATTTTTTAATGTGTTTTCGGTCGACGTTTGAATGAAATCATGAATTATTTTTTTTATCCACGCTGCATTTTCTGAAGATTCATCCATATCCATGAAAGCCCCCTTCAAAACAGGTTTGCACGCTGATGACCGGTAGTAGGTTCCCAAAGACTGTGAACAACCCGAGTCAAACTTACACTTAAACCTTTCCTATATTGTTAAAAGATGCTCGTTGTTTTTTAAGATCTCAGTTAAAGGCATCCCCCAATATTTGACTTCAACGCCCAATTGTTTCAGGGTTTCTGTAACCCCCAACTGATCGGCGCAGGCTTTGCAGGCGGTTATGTAAACACCTGCATCCAAGGCTTCTTTGATCTTCTTTTGGATATCGGCATTCTCACCGACCAGTTTTGTAGTGGCGCCCCATACTATGAGGGTGACTTTTTCCCACCACCCATGGACGAGGGAATTGATGGTGTACATGAAAACCATCTTTTCTGCCGTAACCGGATTGTCGTTAGTCCACAGGACGTAGAGGTGTGTCTTTTGCATGGATTTCCTCCTTTTGTTTTTTTGATGACACCGTGTTTCTCAAGAAGTGGTTTTGTGATCCCGGTCTCTCCTCCCCTCCTATCTCCTTATGTGATAGAAGACGAAATAGCACGTCTCTTATTGTAAAAAGGCGAACAAAATTTTCCATATGAAAGAGAGAAATACCGTGAAGGAATTCGTGGGTCAAGACTTTTATTGAGAGATCAAGTGGCGGTCGCGATGCCTACACGGTGCTGCTCATTCATCCGACGAAAAAAAGGGCTGCGTTACCACGCAGCCCCGGGATGAATGGTGGGTCAGGACAGAATCGAACTGTCGACACCGGGATTTTCAGTCCCGTGCTCTACCGACTGAGCTACCGACCCACGCCATATGCCTTAAGGATGTCTGGCTTCTATCCAATCCGGATTCCTTTGTCAAGTGTTTTTGCCATCGAACCGGTCTTCCCCCGGCTCAACATCGTCGCCATCGTTTCCATAGGGGGATTCCCCCTCCGGTGGGGCGTTAATCAGTTTCAGCGTGAAGGGCACGTCCGGCGGCACTCGATCCGCTGCTTCTCCAAATCCGTCCATTCTGATCACACAGGTCCCCGCAATCTTGTCGTGCCACCCCTGTTTGTTTCCGTCGAACGCGGCCCATATAAACCCCAGGAAGAGGGGGATTTTGGATATGATATATCCCACCCACCGCAGGAAAGCGATCCCCGGGGTCATGTGTGCTCCGCCCGCCTGCACCACCCGGAGGCTGAACAGCCTTTTCCCCGGTGTCTGCCCTGAAATGCCGTGAAAATAGGTGAAATAAGCAGCATTGATCATAAGTGCCATCCCGTAATAAGGGATAACCGCCACCCACGTGAATCTATCGTCGATGGGCATGAGACGAGTCCCTATCAGAGACAGAATGATGATAAACAGATAGAGAATGATCGTGTCTATCGTAAGGGCCGCAAACCTTCTCCAGAAGCCGCCGTAACGAATGATCATGTGACAGTCTCCTGGAGCGTTCCGAAAAGCCCCTTCTCATACTGGAGGATGGAGAGCGCGGCAAGGGGGGCCGTCTCGGTCCTCAGAATCAATCTACCCAGACTCGCCGAAAGGAAACCTTTCTGGCGGGCCTGTTCGATCTCCTCCCATGAAAAGCCGCCCTCCGGGCCGATGACGATGCAGAAGCTGTCAGCCCCCGCGTTCCTCTCATCGGTCAGTATCTCGCGGAGACCGTGCTGTCCTTCTCCCTCCCAGAGGATGATCCGGAGCGCGCTTCCATCCACCGAGCGGAGCATCTCGTCGAACGATGTGATCTCGCTCACCTCGGGGACGTCCGCTCTGCCGCATTGCCTGGATGCCTCAACAGCTACCTTGCCCCATCGGGCAACCTTCCCTGCGGCCCGGTCCCCCGTGAGCCGCGGGATTGAGCGGGAAGAGATGAAGGGAATAATCCGGCTGACCCCCAGCTCGGTTGACTTCTGGATGATGAATTCCATTTTTCCCCCCTTGGGGAGGGACTGAGCAAGCGTGATCCGCGTTTCGGGGAGGATGATATCCTTCTTCGCGGCCACTTCCAGGCGGACGGCATCGGGTTCGAATCCCCTGATAATGGTCCGGTATTCATGCCCCACCCCGTCGAAGAGTGTCAGCCCATCCCCCTCTCTGAGGCGTAAAACGTCCCGCAGATAGACACGATAATCCGCCCCCAGTTCAGCAAAAGTGCCCTCGTCAAGGGTTTGGGGATTGTAGATTCTCGGTGTGGCCACAGTGTTTCTCCAGAACCGAAAGATGTCGTTTCGGTACGATGCCCGGCGCCTTATCCTGCTCCCTTCCTGAAGGTGTAGCAGACCCATTCTTTTTCGATCTGTGTGTTGTGAAGGGTCACGCCTCCGTTGCAGAATATCATTTCCACATCTGTTGCGTCATGCTCAGTAAGCCCCGATGCTATGATGTAACCCCCCGGTTTTGTGAGAGAAATGAGGTGTGCCTGAAGCTGTATGAGTTGTCCCGATATCAGGTTGGCTACTATCAGGTCGAAGCTGCCGCCGCAAAGGGCTATATCGCGGTTGAGGATTTCCACGCGGTCTTCCACGCCGTTGATGGCGACATTCTTCCCCGCTATTTCAACAGCCTTGGGATCTATATCGATGCCCGTCACAGCGCGCGCACCAAGCTTCGCTGCGCATATGGCCAGTATTCCCGTCCCCGTTCCAACATCCATCACGGTTCGTTCTTCGCGAGAACCGTCCTGGAGAAGGATCTTTTCAATAGCCACAATGCACATCCTGGTTGAGGGGTGCTGCCCCGTTCCGAAGGCCATCCCGGGATCGATGTCAACAACGATATCGTTGCCGGCGGGGGAGTACCGTTCCCAGGTTGGCTTGATGACGATATTGTCGCTCATTCTGAGTGGTTTAAAGTATTTCTTCCACTGTTCTCCCCAGTCAGGATCAACGATGGTTTTTGTCGAGAGGCGGGGTTTTTCCAGTTTGGGGAACAGAGAGGAGAGGCTGTCGATATACGCCGCGATGAGACTCGTCTCTTTCGTTCCGCTGGAACTCCAGGGCAGATAGGCCTTAATCGTTTCATGTGTTGCGACCGTGTGACCGTTGAAGGAATCCTGCACGGCCCGTTCCTGAAACACCCCCCCCGTTCCCATCTCTTCCAGGAAGTTTGACAACGCGTCTGTCAGCTCAGGCGGGGTCAGGATGGTTATCTCTATCCATTTGTCTTTCGTCGCAGGCATATCGTGTCTCCTGTTGTCTGTAGAGAAGCCGGGCAGTTTCCCGTGGCCGTGTCCTTCGTGATCCGTTTAAATTATCTTTTGCCCTCATTGATGGTACAAGCTACCACCCCTTTGACAAGATTTCAAGCGCCTTGAACTTTCAAAGGCTTCGTGATAACTATTCTTCCTCATTTTCATGGGAGGATGGGCAGGATGGTGTCGTATCCCGTATGTCTCAACATCTCGAATGAGCGGTGTGTGGTTGTGGGGGGTGGGGAGGTTGCCGAGAGAAAGGTGATCAGTCTCCTCGAATGCGGCGCGAAGGTGATTCTTGTCGCGAGAACCCTGACTCCGGCCCTCCGTGAGATGAGAGATGCGGAAAGGATAGAACACCGGGCCGATGACTATAAAGAAGAGTATTTAAACGGCGCTTTCCTGGTGATCGGGGCGACCGACCGGGAAGATGTCAACGGGACGATCTCACGGGACGCCCGCAAGCGGCGAATCCCGGTCAATATTGTGGATGACCCCGCCCGGTGCACGTTCACCGTCCCTTCGGTCTTCCGCCGAGGGGATCTCCAAGTGGCTGTGTCCACGGGGGGGAAGTCTCCGGCGCTGGCCAGGCGGGTCCGGGAGGAGCTCGAAAAACGGTACGGCCCTGAATACGAAACGTTCCTTGAGATCATGGGTACTCTCAGAGGGAAAATTGTTGGCCGAGGGACTCCGTGGGAGGATAACAGGGCACTGTTCGAGTCCGTGCTGGATTCCGATATCCTTCGCCATATCAGGGACGGAAGAGGGGATAGTGTCCGGAGAATTGTCAAGGATCTCACCGGCGAGGATATGGAGGTGGAGTTTTAAACGCTGCTCCAGTGCATGACTGTATGTATTCCCAGCGTCTGCGGTAACAGTATACGAAGGTATCAATGGCGGAGTTGATTTTTTTCAGGATCGCCCTTGGCGCTTACTTCGTGAGTGCCATGGGGTATATAGCTTCCCTTTTAGCCGGGAGGGTGCGAGTGGCGAGGGCGTCCATGTGGGTGTTCGCGCTGGCCTTCGTCCTCCACACGGTCCCCGTGGTCGCGCGGTGGATGGGGGCTCCTTCCGCCCCGTCGGCAGGCGTCTACGGCTCGCTCTCTTTTATTGCCTGGGTTGTTTCCGGTCTGTACCTCGCTTTTCAGACAAAGACAAAGACGCAAACACTGGGGGCCTTTGTGTCTCCCACGGTGGTTGTGATGATGATTGCGGCCTCCGCGGGGCTCATGGATGAACATCCGATCCCTTTCGCCCTGCGCGGTCCTCTGGTCACGTTCCATATCGTGCTTCAACTCACCGGAGGGGCGTTCTTCGCGCTGGCCTGCCTGGCGGGGATCGTCTATCTGGTGCAAGACAGACTGATACGGGGGAAAAAGGTTGCCGGTTTCAGCCGTCTCCTTCCTCCCCTGCAAGACCTCGATCGAATCAACCACCTGTGCACCGTCTGGGGGTTTCCCCTCATGACACTGGGAATTATCGCCGGGTCGATATGGGCCCGATCGGTCTGGGGGAGTGACTGGCACTGGGATCCGAAGCAGATTTTCACCGCGGTTTCGTGGGTTTTATACGCTGTCCTCGTTCACCAAAGAGTGGCCATCGGCTGGAAAGGCAGAAAGGCTGCCTGCCTGTCGATTATCGCCTTTGCGGGACTGATCTTTGCCTTCATCGGGGTGAATGCCCTTTTTGTAACGATGCACCGGTTTTGATCGGTGCGGGACCTGGAGATATGACGATAGCCCTCCTGGGAATAAATCACAGAAGCGCTCCCCTCCATATCAGGGAGCGCTTGGCCATATCATGCGGGGAAGGAGGAAAGCCCTTCGAGGAATTAAAGAAGATTTCGAGAATTCAGGAGGTTTTGTATCTTTCCACCTGTAACCGGGTCGAAGTACTGGTGGACATGGAAGATGCGGACGAAGGTCTGGAGGGGCTGAAAAAATTCATCACCGCCCATGGGAATCTCTCCTTTGAGGAGATGGAGAAATGCCTCTATGTGTACCGCGGTGAAGAAGCGGTGCGCCATCTCTTCCGGGTTTCGTCGAGCCTCGACTCGCTGGTCATGGGGGAACCCCAGATTCTGGGACAGGTCAAGGATGCCTACCGCCTCTGCGTCAAGCAGAAAGCTTCCGGCGTCATATTGAACAAACTGCTCCACCATGCCTTTCGAGTGGCCAAGCGCGTGAGAACCGAGACCTCCATAGCGAACAATGCCGTTTCTGTCAGCTTTGCCGCTGTCGAGCTCGCCAAAAAGATTTTCGGAACCCTTCAGGGGAAGCAGGTGCTCCTCATCGGAGCAGGGGAGATGGCGGAACTCGCGTCACGACACCTCGTGGACAACGGTGTCAACCGAATGATCTTTATCAATCGCACTTACGAGAACGCTGTCAGGCTGGCAAATGATTTTCAGGGAACCCCGGTCGAGTTTGATCTTATAGATACGCAATTGGGGGAAGCGGATATTGTAATCAGTTCCACAGGATCACTGGATTGCATCATATCAGCTGATATGGTCGAGGCGGCGCTGCGCAGACGGAAGAACCGTCTGCTCTTTCTCATCGACCTGGCTGTTCCCCGGGACATCGACCCTGTCGCCGGCGATATCGACAATGTCTATCTGTATAATATCGATGATCTCCAGGGGGTTGTTGACCAGAATACGCAGGGTCGGCTCCGGGAGGCGCGCAAGGCGCAGTCCATTGTTGACGAGGAAGTTGCAAAATTCTCGGAGTGGTACGCTACCCTTGAGGTTGTCCCGACCATTGTGGACCTGAAGGGCAAGGCCGAAGAGATCGTCAAGCGAGAGATGGAGAAGTCCCACGGGTGGATGAAGAATATTGAAGAAGAGGAACGGAAGAATATAGAAATACTTGTAAACTCGATCGTCAACAAGATTCTCCACGATCCTGTCGTGGGGTTGAAAAAGGAGAGCCGCAACGGCGGAGCAGATCCCTATGTCGCGGCCGTCAAGAAACTGTTCAGGCTGAAATAGACGCTTTGCCACCCCCTTGCTTCCGGCGTAGCGCTTTCTCCGTGACGCTTCCCTGAAACTCGGTCTTTGAGTGCGATGCCGGTGGAAAAACCAATAAAAAAGCGGTCGGATTGCACGTCCCCGAATTCAAGGTGACGAGGGTTTTCCCTGGGAGAAGATGGGTAGAAGTAAAAAGGGCACCATGGTGATAACCATGAATGCCCTTTTCTTGAACGTGTAATGTTATATTATTTTATGACCTTGACGTTGGTAGCTGACGGGCCTTTTGCGCCTTGCTCGATGTCGAACGACACGCGCTGATTTTCCTCCAACGTTCTGAAACCTTCGCTCTGGATAGCGCTGTAGTGAACAAAAACATCGCCACCTTCATCGTTTTCGATGAAGCCGAAGCCCTTACTTGAATTGAACCACTTCACGGTACCTTCAGACACTATGGCAACCCTCCTTTCGTGATTTTTCTAAAGTAGGATCGCCCGCATGTAAGAAGAACAGTGAAGTCCGAAAATCCAGATGTCCAAAATTGTTCCTTGAAATGTCTCAATCCTAACTTTATGTGCCCTCCCCCTATCTGTAAGCAAGGGCACTTTTCTACACTGCCGGGTAACTATATAGTATTTTTAGGGTAAGTCAAGTCCTTTTTTAATGACTCTTTTTATGCCTTTTCCGTGAATCCCGGCTCCCCGCCTCTCCTGAAAGAAAAGAAGCCCTGTCTGACCTTATCCCCCTCCACGTTTCATCTGTTCAAGGATCTGGGGGATCGTTTTCCCGTCTGAGCACACCTGCCTGATGGCCTTCGAGAGGGTTTTGCTGATCTGCTCCCCCAGCATCTCCTCGGAAAAACTGACATGTGCCAGCGAAGAAGACGCCTCAGCCTCCGTCCTGCGGAGTATCCTGGCGTTTCGGGTATCCGCGAAGACGATGGTCAATTTCACATCCGTCCGGTACGTTTTCTTGAAACCTTCCTTGTGGCAGACGATCTCGAGCCGATCGATGGAGCCACCGATCAGAAGGGCTGTTCCCCACAGTTTATCGATAGAGTCGCTTCGGAGATTCCATGCGGGGCTCTCCGGGGAGAGGGAATAACCCTCCTCCGAGAGGCATTGCCTGACGCCGTCGGTAACCGCGTCAGCGGGTCTTCGCTCTTTCGGCGTGACGGGGATTGCCTTCCCGTCGGGAAGAGTGACCGTGCCGATGCGTATCGTATCGGCGACAGCTCTCGCGTCGATGAACATGGCCACGGTAACGGGAATATTACCCGATCTGGCAGTTGGAGAAGGGGGTGTTTCCTGCGGCAGGTACTTCATGCTGATCGTGTACAGGTTGACGGGGGCGCAGGAAAACAGGAGCATCGTCAACAAAAGCACCAGTCCGGGCGCAACGGCACACAAGCGAAAACGGTTCATGGCGATCCCTCCTTCTGAGGCTTCTCTTTCCAAGTAATAACTGTACGTAAGTATCTTCCCGGTGTCAACCGGAAATGGAGAAGAAAAAGGGATGGTCAAGGTGATCCCTTCTGCGACGTTGCCTTCTTCCTCAAAAATGTGCTACTGTCCGCCCCGGGAGATCGGGACATGCGAGACACACGGATACTGGTGACGGGCGGAGCCGGATATATCGGAAGCCACACCTGTCTGGCCCTGCTTGAGGCGGGGTATGACGTGGTCGTTGTCGATAGCCTCGTCAACAGCAAGGAGGAATCGCTCAGAAGGGTTCAGCAGATCGCGGGCAGATCTCTGACCTTTCATCAGGCGGATCTGCTGGATGCCGAGGCCCTTGACAGCGTGTTTAAAAACACCCCGATCGACGCGGTCATCCACTTCGCGGGGCTGAAGGCGGTGGGGGAATCCGTCGCCGTGCCGCTTCGCTACTATTACAACAACGTTACGGGGACGCTTCATCTGTGCGAGACGATGCGCCGGCACGGCGTCAGGAAGATAGTCTTCAGCTCCTCCGCGACGGTCTATGGAGAACCCCGAACGGTCCCGATCACGGAGGAGTTCCCCCTGGCGCCCGCCAACCCGTACGGTCGGACGAAGCTGATGATCGAAGAGATCCTGGGCGACATACCCGCATCCGGTGAGGCGTGGGACATCGCCCTCCTGCGGTATTTCAATCCGGTGGGGGCCCATCCAAGCGGTCTGATCGGGGAAGACCCGAACGGCATACCGAACAATCTCTTCCCCTACATTGCGCAGGTCGCGGTCGGCAAACGGGAGAAACTTTCAGTCTTCGGCAACGACTATCCCACGGCAGACGGGACGGGCGTCAGGGATTATATCCACGTCATGGACCTGGCGGAGGGACACCTGAAGGCGCTGAAAAAACTGGCATCGAATCCCGGTATCGTCATATACAATCTCGGAACCGGACGGGGATACAGCGTCCTTGAGATTGTCGATCAGTTTCAGGAGGCCTCCGGCCGAACGATACCCTATGAGATCGTGGGCCGCCGCGCGGGCGATATCGCGGCCTGTTATGCCGATCCCGCGAAGGCGAAGCGGGATATGGAATGGTCGGTCACACGGGGAATCGAGGAGATGTGCGCCGACGCGTGGCGCTGGCAGTCCCGCAATCCTGACGGATATTAAATAGAAAGCCGAAGATCGGTATCATGACTGAAAACCCCTCACAGCCCTCGGTATTTCTTGTGGACGGGACGAATTATATCTATCGGGCCTTCTACGCGATTCGCGGGCTTGCCACCTCCCGGGGATTCCCCACCAACGCGATCTACGGATTTACGAACATGCTGATGAAACTCTGCCGCGACTGGACGCCCGATTATATCGCCGTCGCCTTTGATGCGAAGGGGCCCACCTTCCGGCACGAGGCCTACGATCAGTACAAGGCAACCCGGAGGGCCATGCCCGATGAACTCCGCCCTCAGATCGATCCCATCAAGGATATCGTGCGCGGGTTTTCCATCACGGTCATCGAAGAACAGGGGGTTGAGGCGGATGACATCATCGGGACTCTGGCGAGGCGGTTCGGCGAAGCGGGAATGAAAGTGGTCATCGCCTCCGGCGACAAGGATCTGATGCAACTCGTCTCGGACAATATCCTGATGGTTGATACGATGAAGGATATTTCCTACGATGTTGACGGGGTCAGGAAACGGTTCGGCGTGGGCCCTGATCGGGTAACTGATATCCTGGGGCTCGCGGGAGACACATCCGATAACGTTCCCGGTATCCCCGGCGTGGGCGAGAAAACGGCCCTCAAACTGTTGAATCAGTTCGGTTCTCTGGAAGGTGTCCTGGAAAATGCGGAAAAGGTAACGGGGAAAGGGCTGAGCGAAAAACTGAAAGAATTTGCCGATCAGGCCCGGATGAGCAGGGAACTGGTCACAATCAGGACTGACGTGCCGATTGATTTTGACCTCAAGAATCTCCGGTTTAAAGAGCCCGACGCGGAGGCCCTGAAGGAGATCTTCCGCAGATTCGAGTTCCCCGGCCTCATCGCCCGGCTGGGGGAGGAAGGCCGGAAAGAGGAAGAGAAGGAGGGAGATTACCGCCTGATCACGGGTGATAAGGAGCGTGCCTCGTTTCTCGATGAAATGCGCGGTGCCGAAGAATTCGCTTTCGATCTGCAGCTGACCTCCGATGATGCGGTGCGTGCCGGGATCGTGGGGATTTCCCTCTGCCTGCGAGCGGGGAAGGCCGGCTATATTCCCCTGACCCACTCGGGGGAGGGAGTTCACAAGGGGTTTGACGCGGACGCCGCTCTGGCGGATGTCGGAGAACTCCTCTCCGACGGGGCGTTGAAAAAATTCGTACACGACTACAAGGCTGCGATCCTCGCCCTCGGACGCAGGGGGATCGTCCTGAAGGGGGAGGCGCGGGATGTCATGCTGGCCTCGTATGTCCTCGATCCTTCCCGTCGCGGGTATGACCTGCCCGATCTCGTCCGGGAGCAGTATGGCATTACCATCCCCTCCCGCAAGGACCTGACGGGGGGCGGCGCCAAGGAAATCCCGTTCGCTGCCGTTTCTCTCGAAGAAGCGGCCCCGTACGCCTGCCGCCGGGCGGACTTTATCTTCCGGCTCGCCCCGCTCCTCGCCGAACAGATGGAGAAGGCGGGACTGAAGGAGCTCTTCGATGACGTCGAGATGCCTCTTATTGGAGTGCTGGCCGCGATGGAGAAGAAAGGGGTTCTCCTCGATCTGGATCTCCTGGGGGAGATGTCGGGGCAGTTGGGGCAGCTCCTGGAGATCTCCGAGGAGAAGATTTACCGCCTGGCCGGGGAACGGTTCAACATCAACTCGCCGAAACAGCTCCAGGTGGTCCTCTTCGAGAAGCTCGGCCTCCCCCGGGGGAGGAAGACGAAGGCGGGGTACTCGACGGACGTGGATGTCCTGACCAATCTCGCGCGGTCCTATGAGCTTCCGGCGGAGATTCTCGCCTATCGCAGCCTGATGAAACTCAGGTCGACCTATGTCGACGCCCTTCCCCTCCTCGTCAATCCGGAGACGGGGCGAGTCCACACCTCGTACAACCAGACGATGACGGCCACGGGGAGGCTCTCGAGCAGCAATCCCAATCTCCAGAACATCCCGATCAGGACGACCGAGGGGAAGCGGATCCGCCAGGCCTTCATCGCCCCCGAAGGATTTCGAATCGTCTCCGCCGACTATTCCCAGATCGAGCTGCGCATCTTGGCCCACCTCTCCGGGGACAAACTGCTCCTGGCAGCGTTCCGGTCGGGGGACGATATCCACACGAAGACCGCCTCCGACATATTCGGCGTCTTTCCGGGGATGGTCAGCGAGGAGATGCGCCGAGAGGCGAAGGTGATCAACTTCGGCGTCATCTACGGGATGAGTGCCTTCGGCCTCTCCCGTGAGCTGAACATCAGCCAGAAAAAGGCGCAGGAGTACATCGACGGCTACTTTTCCCGCTTCTCCGGCGTCCATGCCTTCATCAAAGGGCTGGTGGAGGGGGCGCGCGAGCGGGGATTCGTCACGACGCTCCTGAATCGCCGGCGCTATCTTCCGGATATCAACGGCTCGAACGCCCAGGTCCGACAGTTTGCCGAGCGGACGGCGATCAACACCCCCATACAGGGGACGGCGGCCGACCTGATCAAGGTGGCGATGCTCGGTATCGCCGGGGAGATCGAGGAGCGGAAGCTGGCCGCCCGGATGATCATGCAGGTGCACGACGAACTTGTCTTCGAGGTCCCCGCAGGGGAAGTGGAGGAGGTCATGGACCTCGTGAGGCGACAGATGGAGGGGGTGATCGAGCTGCAGGTGCCCCTGAAGGTGGAGATCGCCTCCGGGAAGAACTGGGACGAGGCGCACTGAGCGACCCGCGTGTAAATACAACCCCCGGCTTCGGGGGGCGCCTTTGAATCCGTACAGAATCGAGGAGGGAGAACAAAAGGATGGCGATTATCGAATGGAAGAAAGATGGAACGGTCGCGGTCATGACGATGAATACGGGTGAGAACCGGCACAATCCCGATTTCAACCGGGTGATCCTGGAGATTTTTGACGAAATCGAGGCTGATGAGGAGACCTCCTCTGTAGTCATCACCTCAAACGACCAGAAAAACTGGTCCCTGGGGATCGATGTGGAATGGATCATGGGGGCCATGGGGAGGGGCGAGATGGAGGCAGTCAAAGGGTTCACCTACGGCCTGGGAAAGATATTCACCCGCATCCTGGAGTTTCCGATGCCCGTGATCGCCGCGATGAACGGACATGCCTTCGGGGACGGAACGATCATGGCCTGCGCCTGCGACTTCCGGTTCATGAAGGCGGACCGGGGGTACTTCTGTTTCCCCGAGGTGGATATCAATATCCCGTTTCTCCCCTCGATGATTGCCATCATCAGGAAGGCGATCCCTTCCTACAAGTTGTATGAACTGGTCTGCACCGGCAAAAGGGCCACCGCGAAGGAGCTTGAGGAAAGCCACGTGATCGTCAAGGCCTGTCCGGATGCCGGGGCCCTCTTTGCGGATGCGATTGCCTTCGCCCGGACCTTCACCAAGGGACGGTGGATATTCGGGGAGAACAAGCGTCGCTTCCACAGACATATCATCGAGATCATCGAGAGGGAAGATCCGGCGTTCATAGAGAACCCCGCTCAATGGAAATAAGAACGGTTATCATTGTCGGAGGAGGCCCGTCCGGGATGATGGCGGCCGGGCAGGCCGCCACGGCGGGCGTACGGACGTTTCTCCTGGAAAAGATGCCCCGCCTCGGCAGAAAGCTCGCGATTACGGGGAAGGGGCGGTGCAATCTCACCAACGTGGCCTCCGCCGCCGAGTTTATTTCACACTTCGGGGATACCGGTCCCTTTCTCAGGCAGGCCTTCCACCGTTTTTCAAACGATGACCTCGTGGCGTTCTTCGAGGAACTGGGGGTGCCCACAGTCGTCGAGCGTGGGGGAAGGATCTTTCCGACAAGCGGCCGGGCGCGCGACGTGGTCGACGCCCTGACGGGATGGATTCGCCGGCAGGGGGTGACGGTGTACAGCGGGGCGTCCATTCAGGACCTCATCGTTGAAGGGAAGCGGGTAGGCGGCGTCCGCGATTCAGCGGGACGGAACTATCACGCCGATGCGGTGATTGTCTCGACCGGAGGCGTGTCGTATCCCGCCACGGGTTCGACAGGGGACGGATATCGCCTGGCAGCCTCGGCGGGACATACGGTAGTACCGATTCGCCCCGCCCTGGTTCCCTTGGAGACAAGGGGAGATACGGCGGTGCGCCTGCAGGGTCTCAGTCTTCGCAACGTGAAAGTCCTTATTTTTGTTGGGGGGAACAGGAGTGCCGAGGCTTTTGGCGAGATGCTTTTTACCCACTTCGGCATATCGGGGCCGGTCATTCTCACCCTCAGCCGAAAGGTCGTGGACGCCCTGCGGCACGGAAAAAAAGTGGGTCTTTCCATCGATCTGAAGCCCGCCCTTGATGAGCGTGTATTGGATGAACGCCTCCTGCGCGATTTTGATCACCACGGAAAACGGAAGTTCGAAACGCTGCTCAAGGGGCTCCTCCCCGCGAAAATGATCCCCCTCTGTGTGGAACAGGTCGGCATCCCGCCGGAGCGGCGGGGTCACCAGATCACGGCGCGGGAGCGAGAGCATCTGAGAGGGTGGCTCAAGGATTTCCGCATGGAGGTCACGGGGGTCCGTCCCGTGGACGAGGCGATCGTCACGGCCGGGGGGGTCGATACGCAGGAGATCGATCCCCGGACCATGGCATCGCGCCTCTTGGAAGGGCTCTACTTCGCGGGAGAGGTTATGGATGTGGACGCCGATACGGGAGGATACAACCTTCAGGCTGCCTTCTCCACGGGATGGCTCGCGGGGAGATCTGCGGCCGCAGGGGACAGACAGCGCGTTGAATGAGACTTCCGGACCGGCCTTTTCAGGGGGTAAGGGTGTCCTCCGTTGGCGGCACTTCAATCGCTTCCCGTACTTGGAATTTCCCCTCTTCGATCCGCCGTATGATCTCCTCGATTGGGATCATCGAGTCTTCGAATTTCACTCGCACCGTTTCTGCCTCGGCGTTTAGCCTGAAGGCGATGATCTCTGTCTTTTTCAGGATAGAACTTATCCTGGCCCTTCCCGATCAGCCCCAGCACCCGGATACCTTCAGATCATAAGCCCTGACGGCGGCAAAAGAACTCTGGGCATATGCGCCAAGAAGCAGGCATAGGAAAAGCGCAATGGTTGTCCTTCGTGCAGTCATCGGTTACAAATCCTCGACGTTTTTGAGTATTTTGAGTCTTCCTGAGTTTATCATCTTCTCTCTGGTTTCACCGAGCCACGCGAGAAAGGCGGCCTCTCCTTTCAACTGGAGGAGGGCAGCCTTCATCATATCTTTGTTCGCCGTCCATTCCTTTTCGTCCGGTGTCGCCTCTTCCGTAAGCCTGATAACGAAATAACTCCCATCGACAAAGAAGACCCTGTCAGGGGAAGGTTCTTTCGCTGACATCTCGAATAGGGCATCTTCCATCTCCGGGGAGTAGCCGATCTTCGGTATCTCCGGGCCGGGCTGGAATAATCCGGTTTGAGACACCGTCAACCCTTCCGTTCGTGAGAGCGTTGCCATATCGGTGCCGTCTCTGAGACGGCTGTTGATCTGGTCGGCTTTTCCCCTGGCCTTCTCTATGGCCCGGCTCTCTGCATAGCTTTTTTTAACCCTGTCGAGAACCTCCGTGAGCTCAGGCACGTGGGACGGCTTCAGCGATACAAGCCGGAAAACGTAATGTCCTCTGTTGCCGGAAAAGACGCGGCCCAGATCGCCCTCCTGCAAGTCGAACACATATTCTCCCAGCTCCTGCATTTCCGCAAACTCGCCGGTGAGGGGAGCGTTGCGGGGAAGGGAGATTGTCTGTATGGCATATCCCTGTTTTTTTGCGTATTCCTCGAAGTTTTCCTCCTGATAGATGGTATCATGCGCCGTTGTCGCTTCCTTGAAGGCCATGTCCATTCCCTGTATCGATTTCAGCCTGGAGACGATTTCGTCGCGTACCTTCGGAAGTGGCTTCACCGTTCCGTTTTCCGTGAATTCTTCTTCATGATGCTGGTAGTATTCCTCTATCTCGTCATCCGTTACAGGGGCGGCTCCTGCAAAGCGCTCCCCCTCGAAAAGGATATATTCGATGGTTGCCATCTGCGGCATTCTGAATTCTTCCTTGTGTTCCTGAAAGTACGCCTGAAGCGCCTCTTCGGAGGGTTTTTCAGCACTCTTTGCGGGTTCCGTGGGTATCCGTATGAAACGTATGTTGACCTTTCTGTTCTGGAGCCGGTATATCTCATACACCTCCTGTTCAGACACCTTTGCCGATTCCCTGATGAGGCGCTCCACCTTTCCTGTGGCAAGGGCTCTTCTTTGCATGTCCTCGAAGGTTTCCGGCGTCATTCGCTGATAGCGGAGGATACGCTGGTACTGGTCGTTATTAAAGGTTCCGTCTCTCTGAAAGGCCGGATAGGAAAGGATGGATGCCTTCAGTTCATTATCGCCTACCCGCAGATTCCATTCGTCCGCTTGTGCCAGCATGATCGCCTGGGTAATGACACTGTCGAAGGCCTGTGCCTTGAGATTGATCTGCTTGAGCAGATCGTCGGTGAGACGGTTGCCATAGCGCTCGCGGTAAAATTCGAACAGGTTCTGGTATTCGTCTCGGAATTGGGCGTGCGCTATCCGTGAACCGTCTATGATGGCGATCGTTTCAGTCTCCTGCCTCCCCCGCATGGATCCGAAGTAGAAGACGAAGACGATGATAATAATGCCGAGCACAACCTTCATGAGCCAGTTTCTGGCATGTTTCCGCATCAGCTGGAGCATATCTTCACGTGCTGCCTTTCCTCTTTGGTGTGGTGAATTACTAGTATAGTACCATTCAAAATGCAATGATTTTCTGGAGAAAGATAGAGGGCGCCTGATAACCGAAACGCCGGGGGCGCAACCGCTTGTTTTGTATGATGAATAGCAGGATATGTATGGCTCAAAAATCCGTTATTCCGGGAAGTTGTTTTTATTTGATTAGGGTATTGAAATACTGTATAAGCAAAGGCCTATTATGACGGATAGGGGGTGGAAACTTGCTATTTGACTATATTCTTGGCCTGATTTCGAACGATCTGGCGATCGATCTGGGAACGGCGAATACCTTGGTGTACGTGAAGGGAAAGGGTGTCGTTCTGAGCGAACCTTCGGTTGTCGCCGTCCACAGGGACTCGAGAGGGGTGAAAAAGGTTCTCGCCGTGGGGATGGACGCAAAGATGATGCTGGGGAAGACCCCGGGGAATATCATGGCCATCCGACCCATGAAAGACGGGGTCATAGCCGATTTCGAGATTACAGAGGCCATGCTGCGCCACTTCATACTCCGTGTCCACAACAGAAGTACCTTCGTTCGTCCGCGGATTATCATATCCATCCCCTCCGGCATTACCCCCGTGGAGAGGCGGGCGGTCAAGGAAACAGCCGAGTCCGCCGGGGCTCGGGAGGTCTATCTTATCGAAGAACCCATGGCGGCGGCGATCGGGGCCGGACTGCCCATAACCGAGCCCGTGAGTTCCATGATCGTTGACATCGGCGGAGGGACTACGGAGGTCGCCGTCATTTCCATGGCCGGCATTGTCTATTCAAAATCCGTCAGAGTCGCGGGGGATAAATTGGATGACGCTATTGTGCAGTACATGAAAAGACAGTACAGCCTCCTCATAGGCGAACGGTCCGCCGAGATGATAAAAACCACCATCGGGTGCGCCTATCCTGAGAATGAGATACGAACGGTTGACGTCAAAGGCCGTGATATTATATCGGGTATTCCCAAGATTGTTGAAATAAATTCAGAAGAGGTGGCGGAAGCGATGTCGGAGCCGGTCAGCGTCATCGTTGATGCCGTTCGTGACGCCCTTGAAAATGCTCCTCCCGAACTGGCTGCCGATATCGTCGACAGAGGAATTGTCCTGGCGGGCGGCGGGGCACTTCTGAGAAACCTGGATGTACTCCTCAGGGAAGAAACCGGACTGCCCATAACGATAGCGGATGATCCTCTCTCCGCAGTGGCCAGAGGTGCCGGCCGGGCTCTGGACGAGTTGGATATATTGAAAGAGGTAACTGTTCAGCTATAGCCCATCAGCATCAGGAAATGCCTCTCCTTTCTCCCGGAGCCTCCGCCTTCTGTGTGCTGCAAGCCGTCAGCTGTGTCAGTGTATGGATATGAGCGTGTAAGAGAGCACGAGATGGCGTCCCCTAAAAAATTGTACACGATCGTCGCGGTTCTGATTCTTGTTGCGGTTTCTCTCATAAGTTTTTCCCTGTATTTCAAATCACCCGACAAAACGGGTTTTTTCAGAAGGGTCGTTCTTGAAGCGGCGGCTCCTCTGGGACATGCTGTCAATTATGCGCTGGGCTCAGTCGGGAGGGCGTGGAAGCGGTATGTCATGCTGGTGCAACTGGAGGAGAAAAACAGGCAGTTGGAACAAACCGTAGCGTCTTTAAAACGGGAGGCCAATGATCTCCGCGAGATGTCCCTTGAATGCGTGAGACTGCGGCAGCTCATGAACATGAAGAAGGATCTTGCGTTTCCGACCGTTGCGGCCAGTGTGACACGGAGAGACCGATTGTCCGTATTCTGGACGGTACTGATCAATAAGGGAAGCTCCGACGGAATAGAGATCGGCTTTCCGGTGGTAACCGCGGAGGGTGTGGCGGGGAGGATCATAGAGGTTTCGTGGAACGCATCCAAGGTTCTTCTTCTTGTGGATTATAACAGCAATATAGATGCTCTTGTTCAGAGAACCAGGAGTCAGGGAGTGCTTCAGGGTTCCGGGAGTTCCGGATGCGAACTGAAGTATGTTCAGAGAACCCAGGATGTTCAAGTGGGAGATGTGGTAATATCATCGGGGCTTGACGGCGTCTTCCCCAAGGGGTTGGTGCTCGGAACAGTTGATTTGGTTGAGAGAAAAGATGCCGGCCTGTTCCAGAAGATCAGAGTGTCACCTGGCCTTGACATGGTCAAACTGGAAGAGGTTATGGTCATATTGCTGAAGCGGGGAGAGGATCGATGATATATTATCTGATCCTGCCCGTGATTTCCCTGCTCCTCCTGACAATTCAGATCACCGTTTTTGACATATTGTTCCTGGGGAAAGTCACTCCGGAGATATCATTGGTGCTGGTCATATATGCCGGTTTTTACCTGGGCATCGCGCGCGGAGGCTCTTTGTCTCTGGTGCTGGGTTTTTTCATGGATTGCATGGTGGGTGTCGTACCGGGTTTCTTTGTCTTCACCTACCTCCTCATATTCCTGATTTCAAACGTGGTTTCATTCAGGATATATGCCGGGGGCATGATCTTTGCTACCTGTTTTACGCTGGCGTGCGTGCTCCTGGAGAAGTCCTTGATACTTATTGTCTATAACGTACTATACGGGGTCAACGTCCTCTACGATATACTCCCTGTTTCATTGATCCAGGCTGCCGTTACCGGCATATTGGCGCCGGTCTTTTTTGCCCTGTTCCGTCGTCTTGAGGGTTTGCTGAGTGTTTGGGAATCGAGATTATCTAACCAACTATGATCCAAAGAAGTTCAGACAGAGACTCCGCGTCTTCACATGGTGTGTGCTGTGCGCCTTCTTTCTCCTGATTGCCAGGATGTGGTATCTCCAGATTGTCAAGGGGGATGTTCTCAGGCAGAGATCTGAAAGCAACCGGATCCGCATCCAGGAGATAAAACCCCTCAGGGGGTTGATCGTGGACAGCCGGGGGGACATACTGGTGAATAATCAGTCCTCCTTTGATATATCCATTATCCCTGAAATCGCGAAAAACGCGGCAGATGTGAGAAACAGACTGGCGGGACTGTGCGATTGGGGGGATGCGAGCATCTTTCTTGAGGAAGCCGCTCTCAAGTCTCCGAGGCCGTTTGTCCCTGTCAAGGTGGCCAGAAATATCGGGAGGGATAAACTGGCGGTGGTGGAATCCCACACCCTGAATCTCCCCGGCGTGGTTGTCGACATCGTCCCGGTGCGGGAATATATATATGGTGCGATGGATGCCCATCTCCTCGGGTATGTGGGAGAGATAAGCTCATCGGAACTGGGCCGGGATGCCTCTGCCGCTTACCGGGCGGACGATGTGGTGGGAAAATACGGAATTGAAAAATATCTGGATGATGTGCTCAAGGGGAAAAGCGGCGGAGAGCAGGTGGAGGTGGATGCGGCCGGGAGAAGATTGAATGTGCTGGGGAGAATTGATCCGGTTTCCGGGCATACGCTCGTCCTCAATATTGATTCCGATCTTCAAAAGGTGTGCTGGGATGCCTTTAAGGAGCAGGCCGGGACGGTGGTTGTCATGGAGCCGCGTACCGGAGCGGTCATGGCGATGGTAAGCAGACCGTCCTTCGACCCCAATCTGTTTAATCGCGGGATATCTGAACAGAGCTGGAAAACGCTGACGGAAGATCCCCTGTGCCCCTTGCAGAACAGGGCCATCTCC
This sequence comes from Syntrophaceae bacterium UBA6078, assembly GCA_002428735.1. GTDB lineage: Bacteria > Desulfobacterota > Syntrophia > Syntrophales > UBA2210 > UBA6078. The sequence goes on from DIXO01000037.1 coordinate 22,743, forward strand.
GGGCAATATCCCCCGGGATCCACCTATAAATTGTTCGTAGCGGCAGCGGCCCTTGAAGAAGGTTTGATAACGGAGAATACGGAGACATGGTGCAACGGCACCTACCCGATGGGGAATCGAACCTTCAGGTGCTGGAGAAAGCGCGGGCATGGGACGGTTGATCTGCACCGCGCCATTGTGGAGTCCTGTGATGTCTATTTTTACCATCTGGGGGATATGCTTGGCGTTGATACAATGGCGGAGTATGCAAAAACCTTTGGCTTCGGATCCGCCACAGGCGTATCCCTTCCGGGGGAAAAAAGCGGGCTGGTCCCTACACGGGAATGGAAGCTGAGGAGGTTCGGAGAGCCCTGGCAGAGAGGTGAAACTACCTCGCTTGCCATAGGACAGGGATTTGCCCTGGTGACTCCGTTGCAACTTCTCAGGGCCTATTGCGCGTTGGCGAACGGAGGAACTCTCTACAAACCATGGCTGGTAAAGAGAATTGAGACGGCTGACGGACAAACGGTACAAGAATTTTCCCCGGAAGTGGAGGGAATTGTTCCGGTGAGCAGGAAAAATCTGGATATCTTGAGAAACGCACTGTGGGGAGTGGTGAATGAACCCCACGGCACGGGAGGGGCGCTGAAACGAAAGGAACAGGATGTGTGTGGCAAGACGGGAACCTCTCAGGTCATAAGCCTCCCGGATGATGAGGAGGATCAGAAGGGTGAAATCCCGTATCGGTTCAGGGATCATGCCCTGTTCGTCTGCTTCGCGCCGTACACGGACCCCGAGGTGGCTGTCGTGGTTGTGGTGGAACATGGTGGGCACGGCGGATCGGCCGCCGCTCCCATCGCGCGCAGGGTCATTGACGGATATTTTCGTCTGGCACAGGAGCGGGGAGTGAAATGAAGATCGACCGCCGGCTGCTGATCAATTTCGACTGGGTCCTTCTCGGGATGGTACTCCTGATCAGCGCCATTGGCATCCTGAACATCTACAGTGCCAGCCATAACCTGTACACAAGGGGAGAGCCTCTTTACACAAAGCAGCTATACTGGCTCCTTGTGGGGCTTGTCCTCATGATCATCACCTTCAGCGTGGATTACCACACCATCATACGATATGCCTATCTCATCTATCTGGTCGGCATCGCCCTGCTTTTCCTCGTGGCCCTGTACGGAAATATCACCCATGGTTCCCAGAGATGGCTGGTTTTGTGGGGGTTTTCCTTTCAGCCGTCAGAATTGATGAAGCTGGTCTTGATCATCGTCCTGGCGCGGTATTGCACTGATAACGTGCAGGACGGGTTTCGTGCGAGGAATCTTCTGGTTCTTTTTGCGATTGTGGGGCTTCCGGTTTATATGATAGCGCGGCAGCCGGATCTGGGGACGGCCATGTTTCTCGTGCTTCTCTTCGCTACAATCACGCTTTTCGTGGGCGTCGGCAGGAAGCTCATTCTCTGGAGTGTAGCGGGGGGAATGGCGCTGGCGCCCGTGGGATGGTTTTTGATTCTGAAGGATTATCAGAAGGAGCGGATTCTGACTTTTCTCGATCCTGACCGTGACCCCCTTGGTACGGGGTATCACATCATACAGTCCATAATCGCTGTCGGCTCCGGAAGTCTGTGGGGAAAAGGTTTTCTGAAGGGAACCCAGACACAGCTCAAATTTCTCCCCGAGCAGCAGACGGATTTTGCTTTTTCCGTTTTCGCCGAGGAATGGGGTTTCCTCGGGGTTGTTGTTCTGATCTTTATCTTTCTCGCCTTGATATTGTGGGGTCTGCAGCTTGCCAGAAACTCGAGGGATTTGCCGGGAACCTTGTTGGCTTTTGGGGTGACAATGTTTGTTTTCTGGGGTATATTTATCAATATCGGTATGGTCCTGGGCATATTCCCCGTAGTGGGAATACCGCTTCCCTTTATCAGTTATGGAGGATCCTCACTGGTTGTGTTGCTGATGGGGGCGGGTCTGCTGATGAACGTCAGTATGAGACGGTTTATCCTCCAGCCGTGAGGAATCGAAAAACCGCTCAGTGTAATGATGGCATCCCGCCCAGACGAGGTGATGCGGGTGATACAAGCTGAAAAGCCTGATAGTCAAGGGGGGGGGACCCTCCGTATAATAGCTTTTTCTTCCAGAAGGGGAGCTTACAGAGAGGAGAGGTTTGATGGCGGACAAAAGAAAGGATATCGGTGAGGATATAAAGGCCTTTTTAGGAAGGGGCGCGGAGTTCAACGGAAAGCTGGTGCTGAATGGTTCAGTGCGGATCGATGGCGAGTTCAGAGGGGAAGCGATGGGGAGCGGGACACTGTTCATCGGAGAGGGCGCCTATGCCGAAGCGGATATCGCCGTTGACAGTATTGTCATCTCCGGCGAGGTGCGCGGCAACCTTGATATCAAGGAAAAAACAGAGATTTCATCAACGGGCAGGCTGGTGGGGAACGTCAAGACATCGGTCCTGGTAGTACGGGAAGGAGCGGTAATTGATGGCGCGTGCCGGATGTCGGGTGAGACGGATACGGGGAAGAGTCAGAATGATACCATGACGAAATAACGGGTCCATCCTGCGAGAAGACAGGATGAGGAACGCATCTCCCTCGTATTGCTGCGCCCCCCGCCTTTTTGAGTGTGACCCCCGGTCAAAAAAGGCTTGACACGGTTACAGAGTTATGTTTAGTACCTCCCGGTCCGTGGCGGGCGTTGGCTCCCGAGGTTTCGGACACATGATTTTTCACTATTTAACCAAGGGATGGTGAACGGTAGTGGTAGAACTGAATTATACAGTTTGGATCCAGATGGCCAACTTCCTTGTGCTGATCCTTGTACTCAACTTTCTTCTATACAAACCTGTCTTGAAGATCATCGAAAAAAGAAATCAGAAAATTGAAGATTCGAGAGAGAAGGTCCGGTCTCTCGACGAAACCATCGAACAGAAGATGGCCCAGTACGAAGAGCAGATCCGCCTGGCACGGGCGGAGGCTGCCTTGCAGAGAGATGCGATCAGGGACGAGGGGACGGAACGGGGAAGGGAAATCATTGGCGCGGTGCGGGAAGAGGTCTCGAACCATCTGGAAAAATTCAAGGTTCAGCTGCATAAGGAAACAGACGATGCCAGGGTCTCCCTCCGGGAGCAGACACGCATGATAGCCCGGGAGATTTCCGAAAAGGTGCTGGGAAGGGGTGTTCAATGAAGCGATTTCTTGTCACCATACTAATTGTTGTTATCCTTCCCGCGTTCGCTTACGCATCGGGAAACGGCGAGGCGCACGAAGGAGGGATGGGCAATTTCTGGTGGAGAATTCTTAACTTTGTCATCTTGGCCGTTGTTCTCTACAAGTTGTCAGCCAAAGCGATCGTGAATTTTTTCGTCGGAAACCGGGCTTCCATCAAAAATTCGCTGGATGAGGCGGTGCGGGCAAAAGAAGAAGCCGAAAAAAAACTGGTGGAACATTCCGCCAGACTGGATAAGGCAACGGCGGAGATAGCGGGCATCGCCGACATGATCAAGGCGCAGGGGCTCGCGGAGAAAGAGAAGATCATAGAAGAGGCGAAAAGGACCGCCGAAAAAGTGAAAGAGGATTCGGAGGCCAGGGTTGAGCAGGAATTCAAGAGGGCTCTTCATCAGCTCAGGAGTGAGGCCACCGAACTATCCGTTACCATGGCCGAAGAGATCCTCGCGAAGAACATCCAGACAGAAGATCACGAGAAGATGGTCAACGATTTCTTAGACAGGATGGTGAGCCGAAATTGATTGGAAGCGATATTGCCAAGAGATACGCCAGAGCGCTGTTTGACATAGCGCGAGAGGAAAATGCCATAGAAGCCATATACGATGAGTTGAAGGGCTTCTCTTCTCTGCTGGCCGGGAGTGCGGACTTGACGGATTTCTTTGCCAACCCCGTCTTTGACAGTGCCGACAAGGCGGCGGTGATGGGGGAAATCATCAAAGAAATCAAAGCTTCCGTCACCACCTCCAATTTCCTGAAGCTGCTGGTGGACAAGAGGAGGATTAACGCCATCGGACAGATTGAAGAATGTTATCGACGGTATATGGATGAGGTTTTGAACAAGGTGCGGGTTGAGGTAAAAACGGCATTTCCGCTGTCGAAAGAGCTTTCCGATCGAATCAAGAAACAGATGGAAGGTATGACCGGAAAGAACATTGATATGGTTATTAATGAAGATCCTTTATTGCTGGGAGGGGTTGTGATAGGAGTCGGCGACACCCTGTACGACGGCAGCGTCCGGGCCCAACTGAACAGCATACGGGGACTCATAAAGGAGGATATGTAAGGGATGGATGCAATCAGGGCAGAGGAAATAACCCGGGTAATTTCCAAGCAGATCAAGGATTATGAGAAAAAACTGGATGTACGCGAGATCGGCACCGTCCTTTCGGTCGGTGATGGTATTGCCCGGGTCTACGGTGTGGAAAATGCCATGGCCATGGAACTCCTCGAGTTCCCCGGCGGAATACTGGGAATGGTGCTCAATCTCGAGCGGGACAACGTCGGCGTCGCCATTCTGGGTTCAGATATACATATCAAGGAAGGGGATGTGGTCAAGAGAACGGGCAAGATCGCGCAGATTCCCGTAGGGGAAGCTGTCCTTGGGCGCGTGATCGATGCCACGGGACAGCCCCTGGACGGAAAGGGACCCATCGAGACCGATACCTACAGCAGAATCGAGGTGGTCGCCCCCGGCGTGATCCAGAGGCAGCCGGTCAACCAGCCGCTCTACACCGGTCTGAAATCCATCGACGCCATGACCCCCATCGGACGGGGACAGCGGGAATTGATTATTGGGGACCGCCAGATCGGGAAGACGGCGATCTGCATTGACGCCATCATCAGACAAAAAAATACCGGCATCAAGTGTATCTATGTCGCGATCGGACAGAAGAAATCGACTGTGGCGCAGGTGGTCGAGGCCTTGAGGAAGCATGACGCCATGGATTATACCTGTGTGGTTTCCGCGTGTGCGAGCGATCCGGGTACGCTGCAGTACATTGCCGCCTTCGGGGGATGCAGCATCGGGGAGTACTTCAGGGACAGAGGGCAGGACGCCCTGATCATTTACGATGATCTCTCCAAACAGGCCGTGGCCTACCGGCAGATATCGCTTCTTCTGAGACGACCCCCCGGACGCGAGGCATACCCGGGAGACATCTTTTATAATCACTCCCGGCTGCTGGAGCGCGCTGCCCGGGTGAGCAAGGAACTGGGCGGCGGTTCCCTCACGGCCCTTCCCATCATCGAGACCCAGGCCGGGGACGTCTCCGCCTTTATCCCCACGAACGTTATCTCCATTACGGACGGTCAGGTCTTTCTCGAACCGGATCTCTTCTACGCCGGTGTCAGACCCGCGATCAACGTCGGTATATCCGTTTCCCGGGTCGGGGGCGCGGCGCAGGTGAAGGCAATGAAACAGGTCGCCGGAACCCTGAAACTCGACCTGGCCCAGTACCGGGAACTGGCCTCCTTCGCACAGTTCGGGAGCGATCTTGACAAAGCGACCCAGGCTCAGTTGGAACGGGGAGGCAGGCTCGTCGAGATCCTGAAGCAGTCCCAGTATCAGCCCATGTCCCTTGCTCAGGAGGTGGTGATTCTCTACGCGGGGGTCAGAGGGTTCATCGACAAATATCCCATAGAAAAAATCAAGGAATATGAGAAACAGCTCCTGAGTTTTATGGACACCAAGCACCAGGCTGTCCTGGACGAGATCGATGAAAAACAGGAGCTGAAACCCGATCTTGATGACAAAATCAAGGGTGTCTTGACGGAGTTTGATTCCGTGTTTGCCTCCGCATAGAGAAACAGGCATCCGGATGGTTGATAATCCGGACACGGGGCATCGAGGAGTATGTTGTAATGGGCGCATCGTTAAAGGATATCAAGAGACAATCTGTAGCCGTCGACAAGACACGGCAGATCACCCGGGCCATGAACATGGTTGCGGCGTCGAAGCTGAAGGCGGCGCAGGCAAAGATGGAGAATTTCCGGCCCTATGCGAACAAACTGATGGAGGTCTTCGGCAGCCTGGCCGCGAGAGTGGTTTCAACGACGAATCCCCTCCTTGCCGTCCGCGACCCTCAGAGGATCAGGGTGATCGTAATGACGTCGGACAGAGGCCTGTGCGGCGGATTCAATACAAATGTGGTCAAAGAAGTGGAGAAGTTTTCGCGGATAAAGAAGGCCGAAGGGAAAGATGTATCGATCATCGCCGTCGGCAAGAAGGGGAGGGATTTTTTCAAGAAGAAGCTCCCCATAACCGGCACGCATGTGGACCAGCTCAATCGATTTGATATCAGCCTGGCCTCGCGTGTTGCGGACGATGTGGTCCCCTCCTTTATCAACGAGGAATATGACGAGCTCTACCTCTGTTACAATGAGTTCCGAAGTGTCGCCTCCCAGAAACCCGTTCTGATGCGGCTGCTCCCCGCGGCTTCCCTCGATTCAGCCGAAGGAGAGGAGTTTGAGGCGGTTGCCGACTACGTTTACGAGCCGTCCGAAGAGGAACTTCTGGCCCATATCGTCCCCATGTATCTGCGGGTTCTGATCTACAGGGGACTCCTGGAGACGTCGGCGGGCGAGCACGGAGCACGGATGGTTGCCATGGATAATGCGACGAGCAGCTGTGAAGATATGCTGCAAAGCCTCACCCAGAAATTTAACCGGGCGCGGCAGGCGGCCATCACCGCCGAACTGATGGATATTGTGGGCGGTACGGAGGCGCTGGCGGCAAAGGGATAGCCGCATCAGAGAGCCGGAGAAACTACTGAAGGAGACAGGAATGAATACAGGAAGGATTGTACAGGTAATTGGTCCCGTGGTCGATGTGGAGTTTCAGGAGGGAAATCTCCCGAGCATCATGAACGCCCTTACGATTACGAATCCGACCATCAATGATGAAGAGGAGAATCTTGTTGTTGAAGTTGCCCAGCATCTCGGCGACAACGTGGTCAGATGCATTGCCATGGAGATCACCGACGGCCTTGTCAGGGGAATGAAGGTCACGGATACGGGAGCCCCCATTACGGTCCCTGTGGGTGAGGCCTGCCTGGGAAGGATTCTCAATGTGATCGGGAAGCCGGTTGACGGTCTGGGACCGGTCAGCTCCGAGAAGACCCTCCCCATCCATCGTGAGGCGCCCACATTCCTGGAGCAGGATACATCGGTGCATGTTCTGGAGACCGGTGTCAAGGTCATCGATCTCCTCGTTCCGTTTCCCCGTGGCGGTAAAATGGGGCTTTTCGGAGGCGCCGGGTGTGGCAAAACGGTCGTCATGATGGAGATGATCCATAATATCGCCATGCACCATGGCGGGATATCGGTCTTCGGCGGTGTCGGTGAGCGGACGCGCGAGGGGAATGACCTCTATCTTGAGATGAAGCAGTCCGGAGTTATCGACAAGGCGGCCCTCGTGTATGGTCAGATGACGGAACCTCCCGGAGCGCGGGCCCGGGTGGCCCTCACGGCGCTCACGGCGGCTGAATATTTCAGGGACGAAGAGGGACAGGACGTGCTCCTCTTTATTGATAACATCTTCCGGTTCACGCAGGCGGGCTCCGAGGTTTCGGCCCTCCTGGGACGGATGCCTTCCGCGGTCGGATATCAGCCGACGCTGGCGACGGACCTGGGTGAACTCCAGGAGCGGATCACCTCGACCAACAAGGGATCGATCACGGCCGTCCAGTGTGTCTATGTCCCTGCCGATGACCTGACCGATCCGGCACCGGCCACCACCTTTGCCCACCTTGACGGAACGGTCGTTCTCTCGCGGCCCATCGCAGAGCTGGGGATCTACCCTGCGGTGGATCCGCTCGATTCGACCTCCCGAATCCTCGATCCCAACGTCCTGGGCGAGGATCACTATCAGACGGCGCGGGATGTTCAGATTATCCTTCAGAAATACAAAGACCTCCAGGATATCATCGCGATTCTCGGCATGGATGAGCTCTCGGAAGAAGACCGGTTGACGGTCAGCCGGGCACGGAAGATTCAGCGGTTTCTCTCCCAGCCTTTCTTTGTGGCCGCACAGTTTACCGGAACGGAAGGGAAGTTCGTGTCGGTCGCGGATACGGTCAAGGGATTCAGAGAGATCCTGGACGGTGTTCACGATGATCTGCCCGAGCAGGCGTTCTATATGGTTGGCGGCATAGACGAGGTCAAGGAAAAAGCCGCCCGACTCAGGGAAGACTAAGCCGGAGGACTTTCGGATGCATGATGAACTGTTGTTGGAGATCGTAACGCCCGATCGCCTGGCCTTCAGCGATGTCGTGGAAGAGGTGACGTTGCCCGGAGTTGAGGGAGAATTCGGGGTGTTGATCGGTCACGTTCCCTTTCTGAGTTCCATCAAGGTCGGAGAGCTTAACTATACGAAAGACAATAAAAAAACATACTATCTCGTGGGGGAGGGATACGCCGAAGTTACGGGCCTCAAGGCAACCGTTCTTGTTGAATCTATCGAGGAGGCCTCTTCCATTGCAGGAGAAGAAGCCAAAGAGGAACTGGAAGCAGCTCAGGCCAGATTGGCCTTGTTGAGCAAGGACGATCCCGATTTTGAGAAAGCAAAGAAGGCCTTGGATATCGCCGAGACAAGGCTGAAGATTGCGGAGAAGTCGTAGGCAGTGCTTATAGTGTAATTTCTCATGCGTATCAGCTGCACTGAAGGCGAATGAGATCCTCAAGCCAGAGGAACATTGTGCTTGGCTTGTTTTCTTGCAGAAAGCGCCGACGGGGAGGGGGGTGTCTCATGAAGAGTGCAAGAGGGGGATTGCGGGGCATATTTATCCATGCTTCCCTGATCGCTTTATTCTTCGTGGTGTTTACCGATTCCGCCGGAGCGGCCGAGGCCGCATCCCGTTGCGAACATGACATCGGGGGGGAGCTTCCTGTCTGGACTGCCCTCCCCTTTGCGGGAGTTCTTCTGTCCATCGCCCTCTGCCCGCTTCTCATGCCCCATTTCTGGCATAACCACTTTGGAAAGATCTCCGCCCTCTGGGCAGTTCTCTTTGCCGCGCCGTTTCTCTTTTTCTATCAGCACGTGGCGGTGTATCACATCCTCCATATCTACCTCATAGACTATATCCCCTTTATTATCCTTTTGTGGGGGCTCTTTACCATAGCCGGGGGGATCGTCATCCGGGGTTCGCTGAAGGGGACCCCCGCGCTCAACACCATCCTGCTTTTGATCGGCACGATGCTGGCCTCGTGCGTGGGGACGACAGGAGCGGCAATGGTTATGATCCGTCCCGTTCTCAGGGCGAACAAAGACAGGCTCAAGAAGACGCATGTCGTCTGCTTCTTCATATTTCTCGTGGCGAATATCGGCGGTTCTCTCACACCGCTGGGTGATCCCCCCCTGTTTCTCGGATTCCTCCATAATGTCCCCTTTTTCTGGGTAACCACGAACGTCTTCCCCCATATGCTCGCGTCGTCCTTGATACTGCTGGCACTCTTTTTTATCATTGACACCCTCTTCTACCGGCGCGAGAAGGGAGGGCACGGAAAAAGCGAAGATGAAGCAGAAAAGATTCCCTTCAAGATCGAGGGGGTTGTCAACTTTCTTTTTCTTCTGGGGGTGGTCAGTCTCGTCCTGATGAGCGGGTACTGGAAACCGGGGCACTTCATGCTGTTAGATGTGCACGTTGAATATCAGAATATCCTGAGGGATGTGGGTATTATAGCGATGGGCGTTCTTTCCCTGATCTTCACGTCCAGGCAATTGCGGGAGGCCAATGACTTCAGCTGGTTTCCAATAATGGAAGTAGCAAAGCTGTTTGCCGGCATCTTTATGACGATCATCCCGGCGCTGGCGATACTGAAGGCGGGAAGTGCGGGGGCTCTGTCCGGGCTTGTAGCTGTCGTCCGGGAACCCTATCATTACTTCTGGGTTACCGGCGCCCTTTCATCCTTTCTCGACAACGCGCCCACCTACCTCACTTTTTTCAACCTGGCCCTCGGAAAACTGGGCATCACGGAATCGGCCGTTCCGGCGGCTCTTGCAGCAGGAGAGGCCACGGCCAACCCCGAGTTTATCCTGTACCTGAAGGCCATCTCCGCCGGGGCTGTTTTTATGGGGGCGAATACCTATATCGGCAATGCCCCGAACTTTATGGTCAAGTCAATCGCTGAAGAAGCCGGGATCAACATGCCGAGTTTCTTCGGATACATGATAAAATACTCAATACCCATCCTTATTCCCGTCTTTGTTCTCGTCACCTTCATATTCTTTTAAGGAGCGGGGAAAGGCATGGTGAGAAAGGCGTTTCGACGTGAAGAGGGAATACTGCGAAGTGGTGTTAGAGGGATCGCTTGATCTCATGAAAGGGTTCATGGTGGGAGTCCTTGAGGGGAAGGGAATCCAGGGGGAGGCGATCTTCAGCGAACATCATCATGTGGAGAATGAGAGCACGTTCGGTCAGATGCTGCGCCTTATCGGCGGCAGAGGAAACCGTTTTCGTCTTATCATCGACAACGGTTTCTTTGAACTTTTCAAAGAGTCCCTGGAAAGGCGGAAAGACGAACTCGCGCTGAAGATCGTTTCTGAGAAAAAGATCAAACAGGCGTCCTTCGGCTTTCGCTTCCGGGCCTATAACCGGGAACTGGGGGACGAATTGAAGACCCTGTTCGGGAATCCGCCCGAAGGACTCCAGGTGAAGGATTATAATCCCGCAGAGAAGATCCTGCCCGAAGGAAAAGGGATGGAGGCGTACGCGCCCCTGCACGAATATGAGGTAAAAGCGACGGGAACCATCTATGGTCCTGTCAGGGATGTGATGGATTTCTACGGCAGGGTGGAACACTACGACATGGTAAAACTCGAAAAGATAAAACTGGAATACAGTGGTTCCTGATGCATCTTTGTTGTGTTTCTGAATCCTCCAGTTTATACCCGTCTTTGTAACAGCGCCACCGCGCGGTATATTTATCCTGTGCGATCAACCCGGGGATTCGGCGAGGGGGCGATCCTCTTATTTGAATACACAGGCGGGCGTCCCGCCCCGCTGACTCAATTGACGGCCACGGAACCGTGCCCTCCCGCAGTGAGTATCATCTGCAATCTTGAGATCGCTGAGAACCAGATATCCCCCACACCGTTCAGACTTCCGAGAAACGTTGAGAAACCAGTTAGTCATTGACAAAGACCGGCACTCATTGTACTCCTGTATCCCAGAAAAGAGGCGGTGTACGGTGCCATGCATGCAGGATTCATCAGGATCGCAGCTACAGGTCTGGGAAGCGGTCTTTCGCCCCTCGCTCCCGGTACGGCGGGGACGCTGGTGGGAGTAGTGGTCTACCTGGTCTTCAGCCGGCTTGTGTGGCCGGTCTATCTTCTCTCTGCCGTGACCTTTGCGTTTTTCGCCGTGTACGTGTCCCAGGAGGCGGAACGGATATACGGCAGGAAGGATCCATCCCGGATCGTTATCGACGAGATTGCGGGATTTCTGGTAACCATGTTTCTGGTTGCGCCGACCCTTTCGCATATCGTTATCGGTTTTGTCCTCTTCCGTGTCTTCGACATCGTCAAGCCTTTCCCCATCCGCCTCTGCGAGAGAAGGTTCCCCGGGGGGTATGGTGTGGTGGGCGATGACATTGTCGCGGGCGCGTACGCGAATATCGTACTGCTCCTGCTGATACGATTTCTGGGTTTTTAGGGGGAATGGAATGAATATCGGACTGCTGGTGATCGGAAATGAACTGACGAGCGGCATGACGCAGGACACGAATTCCTCCTTTGCGGCGGGACAACTCAATGCGCAGGGATGGATCGTATCCGCTGTCATGGCTGTCGGCGACGATGCCGGAGCCGTCAAGGGGGCGCTTGACTACCTGCTGGGCGTCTCCGATGCCCTGATCGTCATGGGGGGGCTCGGTCCGACCGTAGATGATATAACGACCGCGTGTATTGCCGGTGCGTTCGGCCTTAGCCTTTACACCGATAGACCGGTCCTGAAACGGCTCAAGGCGCGATTCGCCGGATTCAATATACCGTGGACGGAGAATAACGCGAAACAGGCCATTTTCCCGGAGGGCGCCCTGATTCTCAATAATCCGGCGGGAACAGCGTGCGGATTCTGCCTGGAGCAGTCGGGAAAGCCGATTATCGTCATCCCGGGGGTCCCTGCCGAGGCGCGGCGCATGATGGTTGAGGGGGTGATTCCCCTGCTCGCTGAGCGGCTCGGGTCCCGTGAACAGATCCTGAAACGCACCATCAAGGTCTTCAGACTGACCGAATCCCGGATCGATCAGGAGTTATCCGAAATCGATCTCAATATCCCGGGAGTGGGTATCGGTTTTTATCCCCGGTTTCCACAAATCAATCTGGTGATTACATCCAGGGGCACCGATGCGGCCATGGCGAAAGACAACCTGAAGGTTGCCGAACAGAGAATTGCCGGCAGGATCGGCGACTGCATATTCGGGTATGATGATGAAACCATGGAAGGGGTCGTGGCCCGTCTTCTTACCGACAGGGGATTGACTCTCGCGGTGGCGGAGTCATGCACCGGAGGTTTGATTACCGATCGTCTCACCGACGTGCCGGGGAGTTCCCTCTTTCTGGAGCGGGGGGTGGTGGTCTACAGCAATGCCTCGAAAGTCGATCTGCTCGGAGTGCCCGCTTCCGTCATAGAGAAGCACGGCGCTGTGAGTAAAGAAACCGCAGTTCTTATGGCGGAGGGGGTACGGCGGCTCGGGGGAACTGATATAGGGCTCGCGACAACAGGCATTGCCGGTCCGGCGGGGGGAACGGAGGAAAAACCAGTTGGGACGGTGTTTGTCGCCCTCTCCTCCGGAGAGGGGACTGCCTGCCGCAGATACCAGTTCAGGTGGGACCGGCGGCGGAACAAGGAAATCTCGGCGCAGATAGCACTGGATATGCTGAGACGAGCCCTGACCGGAGGAATGGAAACCATTGACGGAACGACATCGGCATATTACGGGAAGATCTGCCGGTCCTCCTGGTAAAACAGGATCTTCATGAATGACACAAAATCGATACGATCATTCCTGGCGCTGGAACTCCCTCCGCATATCAGGAGCCGGATAGAGAGACTCAAGGAGAAGCTGCGCTCCGACGTGGGGGCAATCCGCTGGACGGGCGAGGCGGGGATGCACCTCACCCTGAAATTCTTCGGTGACATCCTCCCGGGTGACGTCGACCGTATCTTGGAGACTGTAGGAAAACATACGAGAGACACAGCCCCACTGGAACTGACTCTGGGGCCGCCGGGGGGATTCCCCAATCTCGAGAGGCCGCGGGTCTTATGGCTCGGACTCGGCGGAGATACGGACAGGCTGGCTACTCTGCAGGCGTCGATTGATAAGGATCTGGAGAAAGAATGCGGTTTCCCGATAGAGAAGAGGGCCTTCACGGCACACCTTACCCTGGGAAGGGCCCGTTCGCGTGCCGGGGTCATCTCGGGGACAGATAATCTGCGTGAGATAGCGGGGGACTTGAGCACGCACCGCTTCACGGCGAAAGAATTGTCACTTTTCAAAAGCGACTTGACGCCCGCAGGCCCCGTATACACGAAACTTGCTTCTTTCTCCCTCGCGGGGAACAGGGCAGGATCATAGGTGTATTATCCCGTCATCACATTCGTGTCCGGGGATTTTACGGACATTTTACTGGCCGGTATGGTATATCAACAAGGGAGGTTGTTATGAGATCTGAAACCGACAGAGAAAAAGCCGTGGATCTGGCTATCACACAGATCGAGAAGCAGTTTGGAAAAGGTTCCATCATGAGGCTGGGGGGGGAGGAGGTCATCTCCGATGTTCCTGCCACACCGACCGGTTCCATCAGCCTTGACATCGCCCTCGGTGTCGGCGGTGTCCCCCGGGGAAGAGTCATCGAGATATTCGGTCCCGAGTCGGGGGGGAAGACTACGCTCGCGCTCCACATTGTTGCGGAGGCGCAGAAGAAAGGGGGTCTCGCCGCCTTTATCGACGCGGAGCACGCGCTGGATGTGCACTATGCGCGCAAGATCGGCGTGAATACGGATGATCTCCTCATATCTCAGCCGGACACGGGGGAACAGGCGCTGGAAATCGCCGAGGTGCTGGTGCGAAGCGGAGCCGTCGATATTCTCGTCATAGATTCAGTTGCCGCCTTGGTGCCCCGTTCGGAACTGGAGGGGGATATGGGAGACGCGCAGATGGGGCTCCAGGCGAGGCTCATGTCGCAGGCCCTCAGAAAGCTGACCGGGACCATCGGCAAGACCATGACCACGGTCATCTTTATCAATCAGATGCGCATGAAGATCGGGGTATTCTTCGGCAACCCCGAGACAACGACCGGTGGAAACGCGCTCAAGTTCTATGCGAGCATGCGCCTGGATATCCGGAGGGTATCGGCCATAAAGCAGGGGCAGGATGTCGTTGGGAACAGGACCCGGGTCAAGGTGGTGAAGAATAAACTTGCCCCTCCCTTCAGGGAAGCAGAGTTTGATATCATTTTCGGAGAAGGGATATCGAAGGAGGGCGATCTTCTCGATCTGGCATCCGACAACGGGATTGTTGAAAAAACAGGAGCCTGGTATTCATACGGCGGAGAGCGGATCGGACAGGGGCGGGAAAACACCCGCGCCTTTTTAAAGGAAAATCCCGATATCATGGCGCGGATCCTCGCAGATGTTTCAGATAAATTCGGCCTGAAAAAGAATAAGGCGGAGAAGCCGGAGGAAAAGGGTGAATGATGACCCCGTGTATGAGAAGGCGCGCCGGAAAACGCTCCGATACCTTGCATACAGAGGGAGAAGCGTTGCGGAGGTGCGCTCCAGACTCTTGGAACAGGGGTTCGACCGGGATGTGACGGAAAAGGTTATTGACAGGTTTACCGATCTTGGATATCTGGACGACAAAAATTTTGCGGGGCAGTGGGCGAAGAATCTCGCCACACTGAGGCTCTGGGGTGACAAAAAGATAGAGGCAACCCTTCGCGAGAAGGGGATGCCGCGCGATCTGATAGAACGGGCCATCGCCGAGGCCCGGGAGGAAAAGGACGAAGAAAGCGCCATACGGGAGTTGGTTGAAAAGAGACTTCGCAGAGAGCCTCCATGCGAAGTCTTTTCATATAAGGGGAAGCGGCGGCTGATGCAGGCCCTCGCGGGAAGGGGTTTTTCCCTGGGGACGATACTCGATGTGCTCAGAGAGATGGGAGCCGAATGCAATGGCAGAATCTCCGCCGGGCGTAGTGGAGATGAAGGAGATATGCGGTGATGACGGGCAGTGAAATCAGAAAAAAGTTTCTTACCTATTTCAGGGAACGGGGGCACGCGATCGTGCCGAGCTCTTCCCTCATTCCAAAGGAAGACCCGACCCTCCTCTTTACGAATGCGGGGATGGTTCAGTTCAAAAATCTGTTTCTGGGGCAGGAAGACCGGGGATATCGGCGGGCCGCTTCTTCACAGAAATGCGTCCGGGCCGGTGGAAAGCACAACGATCTTGAGAACGTGGGCTATACGGCACGCCACCATACCTTCTTTGAGATGCTGGGTAACTTTTCCTTCGGCGATTATTTCAAGGAAGAGGCCATCACCTGGGGGTGGGAGTTTCTGACGGAGGTGATGGGCATCCCCCGGGACAGACTGTGGGTCAGCATCTACAAGGACGATGACGAGGCCTTTGCGATTTGGAATACGAAGATGAAGGTCCCCGCGGAGCGGATATCCCGACTGGGCGAAAAGGACAATTTCTGGACCATGGGAGATACCGGTCCGTGCGGTCCCTGCTCCGAGATCCATTTCGACCAGGGGGAGTCAGCAGGCTGCGGGAATCCTGGCTGCAATATCGAGTGCGAATGCGGACGGTTCGTCGAGGTGTGGAATCTCGTCTTTACGCAGTTCGATCGTGACGCCTCCGGAAACCTGACCCCCCTCCCCAAACCGAATATCGATACGGGAATGGGACTTGAGCGGCTCGCGGCCGTGATGCAGGGGGTGACCAGCAACTACGATTGTGACCTCTTTCATGAAATTATCTCACATATAGAGGGTGTATCGGGAAAAAAGTACGGGGAAGACGAAGAGGATGACATCGCCATACGGGTTATTGCCGATCACTGTCGCGCCGTCACCTTCCTTATAGCGGACGGGGTCCTGCCCAGCAATGAGGGGAGAGGGTACGTCCTGAGAAGGATTCTGCGCCGCGCCTCCCGTTTCGGAAAGCTCCTCGGTTTGGATAAGCCCTTTCTCCATGATCTGGTTCCGGTGGTGATCGAAAAGATGAGGGATTGCTATCCGGAACTCCTGGACAGGGATTCCTATATACGGAAGGTCGTGGTCAATGAGGAAACGCGTTTCATGGAGACCCTTGATACGGGACTGAAGATCCTCAGCGATCAGATCGGTTCCCTGAAAGAAAGGGGAGAAACGGTTATCCCGGGAGAGGTGGTGTTCCGCCTCTACGACACCTTCGGGTTTCCCACCGATCTTACCGCCGAGGTGGCCCGGTCTCACCATCTGACGCTGGATATGGCGGGATTTGATGCCGCCATGGAGACCCAGCGCAGCAAAGCTCGGGAGGCCTGGAAGGGAAGCGGTGAGGAAGAGGTTGCCGGTGTGTATCGGAAGCTTTCCATGAATGGAATCAAGGCGGAATTTGTCGGTTACGAGGGGAATACGGAAGCCACATCACGGATAGTCGCCATCCTGCGGGACGACAAAGAGGTGGACGCCCTTGCCGAGGGAGAGCGCGGCGAGATTTTTGTGGAAAAGACCCCCTTCTACGGCGAGGTCGGAGGACAGGTGGGGGACGTGGGAATTATCGCAGGAGGCTCGGTCCTCTTTGATGTCTGGGATACCCAGAAGCCCCTGGACGATCTCTTCACCCATATCGGAAAGGTCAGGAAGGGAACCCTTGCCGTGGGGGACACGGTCGATCTGAAGACGGATGAGGGGATCCGCCGGGCAATCGAGGCAAACCACTCGGGGACCCATGTTCTCCAGGCGGCCCTGAAGCGTGTGCTGGGAGATCATGTCAAGCAGTCCGGTTCGCTTGTCAATGCGGAACGGCTCCGCTTCGACTTCACCCACTTCGCAAAGATTGAAGACGACGAGATCGAAGAGGTTGAGCGGATCGCCAATGCCTATATCAGGAGCAACGTCCCGGTCGACACCCGCCTCCTCGCGCGCGAGGAGGCCATGAAGAGCGGCGCGACAGCTGTCTTTGACGAGAAGTACGGCGAGACCGTCCGCGTGGTCCGGATGGGGGATTACAGCATGGAGCTGTGCGGCGGCACCCATGTTCTCAGGACCGGGGATATCGGGTTCCTGAAGGTGGTCGGGGAATCATCCATAGCGGCCGGTGTGCGCAGGATTGAGGCGGTGACCGGAGGTGAGGCCGTCAAATACGCGGAGGCGGTGGAGAAGGAACTGAAGAACTCGGCCCGGCTCCTCAGGGCGGTTCCTCTGGAGCTGAATCAGCGGATTGAAAAACTGCTGAAGAATCAGAAGGATCTTGAGCGGGAGATCGATGCCCTCAAAGGAAAACTCACCGCGAAAGACTCTACGGATCTCCTCGACAAGGTGCGGGAGATCAAGGGGATCACAATACTCGCGACCCTGGTCGACGCGCCGGATGGCCGCGCCCTCCGTGATTTTGGGGACAAACTTCGGGACAAACTTTCTTCGGGGGTTATTCTTCTGGGGAGCCGGGCGGGGGATAAGGCTATGCTCCTGTGCATCGTCACCAAGGATCTGACGGATCGCTACAATGCGGGGAAGATCATTGGGGAGATCGCGCCCATTGTCGGAGGGAAAGGGGGGGGCCGTCCCGATATGGCCCAGGCGGGGGGGCCTGCCAGAGAAAAGCTGGAGGAGGCCTTGTCCGCACTGGAGGAGATCCTGCTCAGGGATTAGCGTATCTACGGGCACGGGAGAGTATGTGCCGGATGCCGGGGAGGTGATGGCATGGCTGAATTGTTAGCCGATTATGGAAACTTCAGCGGCGAGGACGGGCTCACCATCTTCTACCGGAAATATGAGGCCGAAGGCGAGAATGCGCGGATGATAATCGCTCATGGCTTGGGCGAACATTCCGGCAGGTATGATACTGTGGTCAGCCGGCTCCTCCCCCGGGGGATTTCCGTATGGGCAGCTGACCATCGGGGGCACGGGCAAAGCGATGGCCTCCGGGGGCATGTGTCCTCCTTCTTCCAGTATGTCGATGATCTCCACAGCCTGGTTGCGCTGTCCCGGGATACGCTGCCTTCGGATGCGAAGATTTTTCTCCTCGGACACAGCCTGGGAGGACTGATCGCGTTGCGCTTTGCCGCCCGCTTCCCGGAAGTGGTTGACGGGGTGATCATTTCATCCCCGTCCCTCGGGCTTCCGGAGAAACTCCCCTCTGTCAAGGCCTGCATCGGCAGGATTATGTCTTCCGTGTGGCCGACCCTCAGCCTTGCCAACGGCCTTGATGCGTCGAAGCTGAGTCACGATGAAGGAGTGGTCCGTGCCTATCTCGATGATCCCCTGGTCCATAACCGTGTCACTGCCCGGTGGTTTACCGAATTTCTCCGTGCCATGGAAGCCGCACGCCGTTCCGGTCCCACGATACAAGCCCCCCTCCTTATGCAACTCGCGGGGGATGATTACCTGACCAGCGCTGCCGCGTCGGAGCGATTTTTTGAGGGGCTGCCTCTCGCTGATAAGACCCTGTATATCTACAAGGATCTCTACCACGAGATATACAACGAGACGGAAGAGGAGAGAAAACGCGTGCTGGATGATCTCGATGCATGGCTCATGAAGCACCGGTGACGCGAGGGTGGGTGTATAAAAATGGCGCACTACATTGGAGCGGTCGATCAGGGAACAACGAGCACGCGGTTCATCATCTTTGATCGGTGCGGGCGGATCATCAGCGCCTACCAGAAGGAGCACAAACAGATCTTTCCCCGACCCGGATGGGTGGAGCATGATCCTCTCGAAATATGGAGAAACTCACAGGAGGTCATCCGCGGCGCTTTAGCCAGGGCAGGGATCTCCGGGGAAGATCTGGCGGCGATCGGCGTTGCCAACCAGCGTGAAACCACCGTTGTCTGGAACAGGGACACCGGAAAACCGTACACCAATGCCATTGTGTGGCAGTGCACCCGCACGGGGGAAATCTGTAGCGAGCTCGGCGGTGAAGGCGGCGGTCAGGATCGATTCCGGGCGAAAACCGGTCTGCCCATAGCCACCTATTTCTCGGGGCCAAAGATCAAATGGATGCTGGATACCATCCCCGGGATACGCCAGGACGCCCTCAGGGGGAAGGCCCTCTTCGGCACCATGGAAACCTGGGTGATCTGGTGGCTGACCGGCGGGCCGGACGGCGGCATCCATGAAACGGATGTGACCAACGCCAGCCGGACCCTGCTCATGGATATTCACACCCTCGCGTGGGATGAGGATATACTGGATATCATGGGTATTCCGCGTCAGATGTTGCCGGCTATTGTCCCTTCCAGCAACGGAAATTTCACCGGAACAACGTCTCCGGACGGAGCGCTGGGCGCGCGGGTCCCCGTATGCGGTGCCCTCGGTGATCAGCAGGCCGCCCTGGTGGGGCAGGCCTGCTTCGAGAAAGGGGAAGCAAAAAACACATACGGGACCGGGTGTTTCCTCTTGCTGAATACCGGCACGACGCCGGTCCCTTCCTCTCATGGTTTGATTACCACCGTTGCCTACCAGATGGGGAACGATACGCCGGTTTACTGCCTCGAAGGTTCCATCGCCATTGCCGGGGCTCTCGTGCAATGGGTGCGCGACAACATGGGCCTCATATCGCAATCCTCTGAGATTGAGGCCCTCGCTTCCACGGTTGAAGACAGCGGCGGGGTCTATTTCGTCCCTGCCTTTTCGGGTCTCTTTGCCCCGTACTGGCGCAGCGATGCCCGGGGCGTAATCGTGGGGCTCACGCGGTTTGCCAACAAGGGGCACCTTGCCCGGGCGGTTCTGGATGCGAGCGCCTATCAGACGAAAGATATTGTCGAGGCCATGAACAGAGATTCCGGGGTTGACCTGTCGGCGCTCAAAGTGGACGGGGGGATGGTGTCGAACGAGATGCTGATGCAATTTATCGCGGACATGCTGGGGGTGCCGGTGATCAGACCCCGGATCACCGAAACGACAGCGCTGGGGGCCGCCTATACCGCCGGGCTTGCCGTGGGATTCTGGTCCGGTCTTGACGAAGTGAAACAGCACTGGACTGAGGAAAAGCGATGGCTTCCCGTGGTGGAACACGCATACCGGGAAAAGCAGTATCGCGGCTGGAAGAAGGCGGTGGCGCGAACCCTCGGCTGGGTTGACGGGTGACGAACAGCGCCTGTCTGTATACCAAAAAGCCCTTGTTGTGAGGGAGACGTGTATGACATAATGATTTTCAGAAAACCTGAGCATAACACCCGTTTTACGGAGGGTACATCCCATGACATACCGATCTGAAACCAGAAACATGGCCCTTTTCTGCGACTTCGAGAACATCGCGTTAGGTGTTCGTGACGCGAACTACGCGCAATTCGACATCGACAAGGTGATCGAACGGCTCTTGCTGAAAGGGAATATCGTGGTCAAAAAGGCGTATTGCGACTGGGCGCGCTATAAGGAATTCAAGGCTTCTATGCACGAAGCGTCCTTTGAGCTGATTGAGATTCCCCATCTCCGCCAGGCGGGGAAGAATTCTGCCGATATTCGCATGGTTGTTGACGCCCTCGACCTGTGCTACACGAAAGAGCACCTTGACACCTTCGTCATCATCAGCGGAGATTCCGATTTCTCGCCGCTGGTGAGCAAACTGCGGGAAAACAACAAAATCGTCATTGGCGTGGGCGTCAAAAACTCGACATCGGATCTGCTTATGGCGAACTGCGATGAGTTTATCTATTACGACGACCTTGTCCGCCTTCAGCCGCCCCGGAAAAAAACCAGAGGGAAGGAACCGGCCTCCAAGCCGGCGAGACCCTCGACCGCGAAAACCGCCAAACCCCCTGAAGACAAGAAGCAAGAGGCCTGGGATCTGATTGTCGAGACCTACGAGGCCCTGGTTGAGGAACGGGGTGAAGGTGAGAAGATATGGGGTTCCATGATCAAACAGACCTTGAAGCGACGAAAGCCCGGTTTTAGCGAATCCTATTATGGGTTCCGGTCGTTCAGCCAGCTTCTGGAGGAGGCGGAGGCGCAGGGAATCCTTGAGTTGGAGCGTGAAGAAAAATCAGGCGGCCTCATTATCAAGAACTGCCATGTAGCATGACTGGTCAGGTTACTCGGCAATCACTTCTTCGCTTCACAGCCCGGGTTGCCCCGGCCCCGTTTTCATGCAAACCAGCCATTTTTTTTGACAGTTTTTTCTGCCAGTCTTGACAAAAGAATCATAGGGTGTACAAATAAGCCACTCGGCGGCGTAGCACGGGTATCCGGGAGCGGCATTTCCATTACCGGTTCTGTTCCCCCCGTGATTGCGGCGCTGATCACCCTATTTTTACGGGAGGCTTCAATGAGCAATGGAACCCTTCAGAAAGCAGGTAGAGACATTTCTTGACGAGGCGGACGTGCGAATCGGCGGCACCCGTCCCTGGGATATCGCCGTTCACAACGATTCATTCTATCAGCGAGTTCTGTCAAAAGGCTCCATGGGGCTGGGAGAGTCCTACATGGATGGATGGTGGGACAGCCCGGCCCTGGATCAGTTTTTCGACCGGGTCCTGTCCGCGGACCTGGATGAGAAGGTCAGGGACTGGAAGGTGATCATGCAAGCCGTCAGGGCGAGCCTCTTCAACCTTCAGAAAAAGTCCCGGGCTTTTCAGGTCGGGCAACGTCACTACGATCTGGGGAATGAGCTCTACCGGGCGATGCTCGATACGAGCATGACTTACTCCTGTGGCTACTGGGAAGAAGCCACGACGCTTGACGAGGCGCAAGAGGCCAAGAACGATCTTATTGCCCGTAAGATGAATCTCAGGCAGGGAATGAAGATTCTCGATATCGGCTGTGGCTGGTGCGGTTTTGCCCGGCACGCCGCAGATGCCTGCGGCGCGGAGGTTGTGGGGGTGACGGTTTCGGAGGAGCAGGCGAAACTGGGGGGGAAGCTGTGCGCCGGGCGTCCGGTAGAGGTGCGGCTCCAAGACTACCGGGAACTGAACGAGCAATTCGATGCCGTCGTCTCCGTCGGGATGATCGAACATGTGGGGTTAAAGAATTACCGGACCTTCATGAAAATAGTCCAACGCTGTTTGAAAGACGGCGGCATATTCCTCCTCCACACCATAGGGGGCAACACATCGGTGAGGAAGGGCGAACCCTGGATCGAACGGTATATTTTCCCCAACGGTATGATTCCCTCGATCAAGCAACTCGCGAAATCTTTCGAGGGACTTTTTGTTGTCGAGGATTGGGAGAATTTCGGAGCTCACTACGACAGGACCCTCATGGCATGGTTTGAAAACTTCGATAAAAACTGGAATACCCTCAAACACCTTTATGATGAACGATTTTACCGCATGTGGAAATACTATCTGCTCGCCTGCGCCGGATCATTCAGGGCACGAAAAAACCAGCTGTGGCAGATCGTCCTTTCAAAAGGGGGATTACGCGGGGGGTGGACCATGGCAGAGCCTGCGCCTCGGCCGTGACCGATGGGTTGATTCCAGCCCCTGACGGTGGAGGCGGACTGGCGCGAGTGATCAGCGATTCCTTTGACCGTGCGATAGTTCTCAATATTTTTCCCCGGAAGCCGATATACCTGTCAGGCTGTATCTGTCCCACGGCCTCAATTCAATTACGGGGAGAATAACACAATGCTGATGTTGATGATTGTTTTCTGTTCGTTTCTTGCAGTACCTTATGGTTCTCCGGCACCGCAACGGGTCACCGTTACCATAACCGATTCCGCGGGTCGTGCCCGCAGGCACATGAAATAGGTCAAGCCGGCAGGGCAAGAGATTGAAGGCATGATCGATTGTCACCACTGCGAACATTACTATGTCACCTGGGACAAGGAATTCCCCCACGGGTGCCGGGCCATGGGCTTCAAATCAGCCCAGCTTCCTTCCGTCACGGTATTGATGAACTCCGATCACCCCTGCCTGTTTTATAAAAAGAAAGAACGAAAGAAACGGGGATTCCAATAACGATGGCAGGCCGTTGTCTCCCTGTCCCCATCTTTCTTCCATTATACCCTTATCCGTGAACCGCCTGGTGATCGAAGGACCGCTGCCTGAACACTCTACTTCCCTGCGTTTTGGGAGAATAAGACCTTCCGTTGCGCGTTTTTACCTCCCTCACACCGCTCCTGAGGCCGCGAGGAGCGGTCTGGTCAGCCGGCATGGCAATCGTTAATCCGGCCACGTTGTGGTATGCCAGTTTGTCTCCCAGGGTTCTTTTCAGAGAATACGCCAGGTCGGCATCCTGCCCGGTCACGAATGTAAAGGCTTCCCCCGTTCTGGAGGCGCGGCCCGTCCTGCCGACGCGATGGGTGTAAGCGTCTGTTGTCGCCGGCATATCGTAATTGATGACATGCGATATGTTTGTCACATCAATACCGCGGGCGGCGATATCGGTGGCGACCATGATTTCATACCGGCCGTCGCGGAAACCGTCAAGAGCCTTCTGGCGTTTCTGCTGCGTCAGGTTTCCATGCAGGGAAATAACTTTGTATCCTGATTTATCCAGTTGCCCCGCAACACTTTTCGCCCGTGATTTCGTCCGAGTAAAGACCAGGACGGATTCTCTGTCGGTATGGTCAAGAAGATCTTTGAGCAGGTCGGTCTTCGTATCCATCCGCACTGGATAAAACCGGTGCGAAACGGTTTCAACGGGGGCGGTGCGGCCGATTCTAATCTGCAGTGGATTGTGCAGGAGATCATCTGCCAGGTGTTGCACATCTTCGGGCATGGTGGCGGAAAAGAGCAGCGTCTGGCGCTTTGCGGGAAGGCGCTTCACGATTCTTCTGATATCCGGCAGAAAGCCCATGTCGAACATGTGATCCGCCTCATCAAGCACCAGAACTTCCACGTGGGATAGGTCCGCGGTGCCGCGGCCCATGTGATCCAAGAGCCGACCAGGGCATGCGGAGATGATGTCCACATGGTCGTGCAGTTTTTTGATTTGCGCATTGATGTTCACCCCGCCGTAGATGGACGCGCTGCGAAGTTGTGTATTGCGCCCCAGCCGGCGGATGACTTCGTGGGTCTGTTCGCTGAGCTCCCGCGTCGGAGCGATAATCAGCGCGCGGACATGGCCGCGCGGCCCGTGCGTGAGCCGCTGCAGTATGGGCAGGACAAAAGCCGCGGTTTTCCCCGTGCCGGTCTGGGCAAGTCCCATGACATCGCGGCCTTCCAGAATCGGCGTGATTGCCTGTAATTGAATGGGCGTCGGCGTTGCGTACCCCATGGATTGCACACCGGCCAATATTTTTTTGTCTAACGCGAACTTCTCAAAACTCATTTCTTCATCCTTCTTTTTAAGATTTAGTGACATGGGAACCCATCTTAAATTGTTGCGGCTGCTGTGCCTGCGCCGCCCCACGCCGTGACGCTGCGCCGGAAAAACCGGTTACAGACGGTGCGCTTGAGCTGGATTCTGTTACGATTAGCTGGATTTTCCTGCCGAAGTTTCTAAAGAAGAAAGGTGGGAAGGCAAATAACTATCGTGATCACCGGGCACCTTCTACAGGGATATTCTCTCAATAGCAAGGATTATCTTTGACGGAACCGCAGATGAAGACAGCGATCTCCTGACCGTGGCTATTCTACTCCGCCGCGCTGTTACTTGGGCGGAGCCGTCTCCTGTGGGTCCACCTCGATGGTTACCTCAGCCGCAGGGCGCTCTCCTCCCGCAAAGCGGACCGCAGAGGGGGCGACGAGTTGCCGTGTGAGGGTTGTCGTGGCGGTGATTTCGCGGAGATTGATCGGTTCCGTCGTGATTTTAATCTGTTTCAAGTTTTTCCTAGGCGCCTTGATCTGGACCGAGGCGGGAGAGACGGTAACCTTCCCGAGCACCAGCCCTTTCGGAAGGGAACCGGAGAGGCGGACATCGATGGGGGTTTCGGCCTGGACAAGCATATGGGCTACGAACTGCATCTTGTTCGGATTGACGTCGACAATCGTGACATTCGAAGGATGTTGAATGTTGGCATTTCCCAGAGGCATTTCCTGGCGCCCTTCCTTGACGCCGGTCATATCCAGGGTGACACTCAGCGATTCCTCCTTGAGAAGCCCGAACGCCTGTTTCGATCCCATCAGGGTTATCGTTGCTTCCTTCGGTTTTTGTTCCTCAATGATCCAGTCCGGAGGGAGATTCCGGTACACGATGGGCCTGACGTAATCGCGCCTGATGCTCTCGGTCTGATACCCGAAGGCGAGCCACAGTCCGCAGGCGAGCAGGATGGCGATTGCCTTCTCCGCCCAGCTTTCACTGATCCATCGCAGCCAGCCCCCTTTCTCCGGGGCGGTCTCTTGATAGAGTTGCTCGAGGATGGGGAGCAGATCTCCCGGATGGTGAAGCCGTATGAGGGACCCTTCTCGAACGATGGAGACGGTTCCGCGCTCTTCGGAGACGACGATGCAAAAGGCGTCGCACCGTTCAGACAGGCCCAGCGCCGCCGTGTGGCGAAGTCCCAGATTTCCGATTTTCCCGGTATTTACCGAAAGGGGAAGGTGGCAGCCGAACCGGGTGATGTACCCGTCTTCAATGATAACAGCCCCGTCGTGCCCTATGGAATGAGGATCGAAGATGCTTTCAAGGATTGCCTCGCTCAACGTTCCGTCCAGATCGAAGCCTCCCTTGAGATGGCGGTCCAGGAAATCTTCCCGCTTGAGAACGATGAGCGCGCCCCGTCGATTCTGTATCAGCCGGGTGACCGCGTTGTTGATAATTTCGGCGCTCCGGAGGGGCTGTGTGTCGAAAGCCCCTTTTCTAAAAAACCTCCAGGTGGCGAGGCGTTCAAAGAATCGCCGGATATCTTCCTGAAAAATAATAATCAGGGCGATGGCGAGGATGGCGAAGAACCCCTGGAGAGCGTATTCGGTCAGGTACAGGTGAAAAATCCGGGCGGCGGCATATACACCCGCGAGTATAAACACCCCGATGAGGACGAAGCGCGATGCTGTTTTTTTGAACCATATAAGGGCGATGTACACGAATATGGAGATGATGGCGATATCCAGAAGATCGAAAATTCGTATGCTTTTAAGGAGTTGGATGAAATAATCTTCCATGGCACCCTGCTCTTATATGTTTGAAACGAAGCTGTGGCTCCGCGCCTGATGATCCCGAAACCTGAAAAGTCTGCCCGTCATGGACGTGCCTATGCTAAGTATGTGTAATACATGAGGGGTGCCTTTGGCAATATCTTTCTTCAACGCGTCTTGAATTTGATGTTCATATCGTGTTAGTAAGAGGCGCGGTTGAGCAGTGTGCCGCGGAGCGGGCGCGATCGCCGCCATTCCGGATCTTCATCCGGGATACTCCCGGCCAAAGGATGAAACGGTATGTCGGTCTCAAAAGCAAACGTCCAGGAAAATCCCGCAAAGAAGATGCTCTCTGTGGTCGGGCAGAAGAGGGCCATTCTGATCATGTGTCACAACAACCCCGATCCCGACACGATCGCGTCAGCAGCCGCCTTGAAACACCTCTTCGCTCATGCCCTCCGCCGCAAGGCGGTTATCGGGTATGCCGGGACGATCGGCCGGGCCGAAAACCGCCAGCTCGTCCGGCGCCTGAAGGTTGATATGGTACGGACGGACAAACTGAATTTCAGCAAATTCTCGGTCATCGCCCTTGTGGACAGTCAGCCCCACAGCGGCAACAATGCCATCCCCCGTGAGGTCATGCCCGACATCGTCATCGATCACCACCCCCTACGGCGGGACACCACACGGTGTACCTTTTATGATGTCCGCCCCCACTACGGCAGCTCTTCGACGATCCTGACGGAATACCTGCGGGAACTCGACCTGACCGTGGACCGCAAACTTGCCACCGCCCTCTACTACGGATTGAAGACCGATACGAACGGTCTCAGCCGTTCCGTCACAAAGGCCGATCTGGACGCCTTCAATTATCTCTTCCCCAAGGTCGCGCCCCGGACCCTGGCGGGAATCGAAAATCCGAGCATACCAAAATCCTATTACCTGAAGTTTGCCGACGCGATCGCCCGCTCGGTTCAATACGATGATGTGATGATTTCCAACATGGGCACCCTGTATAATCCCGACGTGACTGCGGAGATGGCCGATTTTCTGCTGCGGATGGAAGGAGTGCGCTGGACGCTCTGCATGGGAGAATACAAGGAGTATCTTCTCCTCTCGGTTCGAACCTCCCGGCGGGGGATGATGGCGGGCAAGGTTGCTCTGAGGATTGTCAAGAGTCTTGGCACGGGCGGCGGGCATGAAAAGGTGGCCGGCGGAAAGATCAGCCTCAAGGGCCTGAAACCCGAGGAGCGGGCGCAGGTGGCGAAAAAGGTAACCGATCGTTTTCTCAAGCTGCTTGATGTGCAGGACCACGAAGGGAAACCGCTCACCGCGGCACCGCCCGCGGATCCCCGGTAACGGTTTTTTCGCGCCATCGACGATCCGCCGTTTGGAGGGACACGGCCGGGCCGGAAAGTGGCGCGGTAATATCGATTCAGGATGATACTAATTTTTCCATAAGGAGTGACATGATGCACGGTTCCGGAAAGGTTGCCATCGTTACGGGCTCCTCGCGGGGAGTCGGCGCCGCGACGGCCAGGATGCTCGCGGAAAAGGGGTACAACGTCGTTATCAACTATTCGAAGAGCGCCAAAGAGGCTGAAGAGGTGGCTGAAAGCTGCCGGGTGCTGGGCGCGGAGACCCTGCTGTGCCGGGCGAATGTGGCCGCCGATGAGGACTGCCGCAGGATGGCGGCGGAGACGATAGACAAGTGGGGGCGGATCGACGCCCTGGTCAACAACGCCGGCACCAGTAAATTCTGCGACCATGACGATCTGGAAGGACTCACGGGGGAAGACTTCCTTCACATATACGAAGTCAACGTGGTGGGCCCCTATCAGATGGTGAGGGCCGTGGTTCCCCACATGAAAGAGATCGGAAACGGCGCGATCGTCAATGTGGCCTCCATTTCCGGCTTGACCGGGGTCGGGAGTTCCGTCGCCTATGCCGCTTCAAAGGGGGCCTTGATCACCATGACCCTTTCACTGGCCCGTGTTCTCGGTCCTGAGATCCGCATGAACGCCGTCTGTCCCGGGCTTATCCAGGGGGACTGGCTCCGGGAAGGGATGGGCACGGAGAAATATGAAGCGGCCGTACGGTACTGGGAAAAGAAATCGCCGCTCCGGATGACGGCAACCCCGGAGACGGTTGCCGAAACAATCCTCTACTTCATCACGGGGGCCCCGCTGATCACCGGCGAAACGCTGATCCTCGACGGCGGTGGCCATCTGGCGATGACGCCCATGGGACGGACCTAGAGGGCGGCGGTACGGTCCCGCTGGCCGGTTTTTCGATGGCATTCTATGGCGATCTGGCATGTCTATATGATCCGGTGCGGGAATGGAAGCCTCTATACGGGGATTACCACCGATGTGGGGCGCCGTTTCTCCGAACATCAGGCGGCGGGTCCCCGGGCAGCGCGGTACCTGAAGGGAAGGGGGCCGCTCAGCCTCGTTCTTGCCGCGGAAACGGGAGACCGCGCGACGGCGTTGCGGGTGGAGCGCAGCATCAAGGGTTTGTCCCGGACGCGAAAGGAGCGGCTCATACAAAACCCCTCGTCTCTGGGGACGATCATTGACACCCTGGCAGTATAATAAACTCCTTTCTCTGCGTGTATCCGGTAGAGTTATTTCATCACCGGACGTGTTCACCGTTCAGGAACGCTTATTAACATTCCCGAAAACACCGTATCGAAGTCGCGGCGCGCCTCGCCTTTCAAACCGTCTCTGACCTTCCGGGGTTCATTGGCGATGTCCCCCATGATGGTTTCCAGATTTTCCAGCGTGCTGTCGATTCGATTGCCGACGCGGCGGGTGAGTATGCCGGAAAAGAGCCTCATCACCAGCCGTGAAATGCCGTTATCCCCCCGCATGAAGACGGCTGCCTCTCCCGACAGGGTGCTGCCGTCCCCGGTATACGCAAGAACGATAACGCCGTCGGCAGTGAAAAAAGAGGGGATCGCCCAGTGATTAAAATTCCCCGTGCCGTAAAAGGTCCTTGTGTTGCCGGACCGATCGATCTGACTGAAATCGCCATTGATTCCCGACGAATCGGAGACGTGAAATCCGGTCGCCGTCCTGGTGACCGTGTAGAGGGGCTGCAACCCGCAGGATGTCCAGATCTCTGCCATAAGGCAGGGATTGTCCAGGACCCTGTTCCATATTTCCCGGGCAGCATCCATGGCAAATGTTCGCCGGCAGGTGACGGTGGGGGTCATGATAACTGCGTCGGCAGAGGGCTCGTACGCCTGAATCCGCGGCGCGGCGCACAGAATAAGAACAACGGTGATAACCGGCAGGAGCTGTTTCAGCCATCCCCGCGGTACTCCGTTGCCTTTGCCAGATCTTCGAACAGTTCCATATGTTTTCCTTGACATTTTCTTTTGAGCTGCTATAATCCCACTACTTGTTTTTACATACGAAGAGATTTTCACCCCGGAACCGCGCCATGGGGTACACTGTAGCGGCCGGTTCCGTGCCGAACCAACGTATTCTGTAAAGAGAATATCACAAGGGGGTATTACCATGAAACATTTTCTGAAAAATCCTCGCAGGGGGATATATTTCATGGCATCGGTTGCCGTTATCATGTCTCTGTTGCTGTGTGCCGTTCCCGTTCTCGCTCAGGAACTGACGCCGGAACAGAAGATCGAGCAGGCGGCGCAGCTGGCTGCCCAGGCTGCACAGCTGGCGGAGCAGGCGGAGGCGACAGGCAATCTGGTGATGGCTCAGGAAGCGCTGGCCCTTGCTACTCAAGCCTCGAATCTTCTGAACGAAGTGGCCGCGTTTGCCGCCGATACGGGTAATACCGTCCTCGCGCAGACCGCGATGAACCAGGCCACCAGTCTTTCAACCGCGATCGGGCAGATTACCGCAACGGCGCAGTATGTTGCCGCGAACTCAACCGACGCGGCGGTTGTGAATACCGCGAATCAGATTCTATCCACGTCCGGACAGGTTCTGTCGCAGAACCAGGGGACCATGACGCTGGCTATGAACGCGGGGGCAACTCCGCCCGGCCCTTCGGGAGAAGGGTATACGCCGCCGCCACCGCCGCCGCCTGATCCACCCGTTGTTGACCCCCCCGTCATCGATACGGGAGCGGCCAGTCCGGCATAACATCACGCCGCATTATGTGGAAAACAAAGAGTATGGCCGCAAGGCTGTACGACTGAGCCTCATCATTCCGATGCAACATGTGCCGCGTGGCAGGATCGGCCATTCGGAGGCACACGGCACGATGGTTGTTTTTTGAGGAGGTTCCGGAAGGAGGGCAGAGAGTGTCAGTGAAGAAACACCCCGTTGTTTTTATTCTCGTCATAGTGTTCGCATTATATTTGTGTGTCGGCGGCGTGCAGGCCGCGCGCATTATCATCAAACCCCGGGTGGTAACCAGCTGGCAGTCGGACAGCAACTTCTTCAAGGCGGAAACCGGGGAGAGAGAGGTGTTTACCTATCTCCTCCAGCCGGGGATTGATCTGGGCTTCGAGACGGCGAAAACAAATCTCGTTTTCAACTACACCTTGAACGCATCGTATTACGATGATCAAGATACCGTCCCTGCGGGCGAGAAGAACGCGAACGAGGACGATTTTATCGGACACACCGCTCTTTTCAAGGCCCGGCACCGCCTCTTTGACCGGCTTCTTATCGGGCTGGACGAATCCTACATGAAAACCCGCGACGCGGGGGATTCCGATGATTTGAGTAACAGCGTGGACAGGAATAAATATACCATTAACCGGGTAAGCCCCATGCTGTTCTATGACTTCGGAGAGAAATTCACGGCGGGGCTTCGCTACCGGAACACCGAGACCAATTATTCGGAGGGAACCAACGAGGATTCCAGCGAACACCGGGGCATATTCGATCTGATATACAATCTGACGCGCACCGAATCCCTTGATCTCGAGTACCAGCACTGGGAGCGGAGTTACGACAAGACCACCTCCGATTACACCTCGGACCAGATAAAGCTGATTTTCAGGAAACAGTTTCAATACGCGATGTTGGAGGTGGGGGGCGGATACCACGAACGCGATTTTGACCAGACAGGGCTGGACACGATCGATACTTTTGCGTACCGTGTCGCCCTCAATTTCCAGAACCCTCCCGCGCCGGATGCCAGGCCGAAAACCTGGCTCGATCTTTCCGCTACCATGAATTTCAACGACCAGGGTCTTTCGGACAGCTATTACACGGCCCATCGCTTTTCTCTGGATGTGGGGCACATCTTTCTGGAAAAGATCAAGGTGAGTGTGGGAGGCTACTATCAGAACTCCGATTACGAGCGTGAAACCGGCCTGACCCCGGGAGGCGCAACCGAATACCGCGACGATGATACCTATTACGCCTCCCTGAGCGTGGGGTATATGTTTACCGACTGGCTTACCCTCTCGCTCACCGCCGGGTATGAGGAACGGGATTCCAACCTGCAGGGCCGTGATTATGACAATGAATCCATTATGGCCAAACTGGAATTCAGCCACGATCTCGGCGGCAGGTAACAGGCAGATCGGCTTGGCGCAGGGCACGCATGGAGAAGTGTTCTGCGCCATATTTTTTTGCGCGGAATACCGCGAACGAATCGTGTAAGGACATCATGACGAATCGAGGAACAACAGGGGGTTATCGATGTATCGCCCTCCTTCTGGGCCTGCTTGCGGGCCTTCTTATATTTCCCTTCCCCGCTCTGGGACAGGAGAAGGCCAACCTGATCGGTCCCCAGGATGTGCTCACCCTGAGCATATATGCCGGCGGAGAAGAGCAGCGGAAGGTGGACCTGACCGTCTCCAACGACGATATGATCAATGCGCCCTTCATCGGCCCCGTCAAGGCGCGGGGGCTCACGATCAGCGAACTGGAGACGTTGATAGCCGAACTGCTCAAGAAGGATTATTTCGTCGATCCCCAGGTACACATACAGATCAAGGAGGGGGGATACAAGAGCCTCCAGTATTCCGTCTCGGTGGAGGGGAAAGTAACAAAGCCGGGCGTGTATGAGTACCAGCGGGGAATAACGGCCCTGAACGCCTGTCTTATGGCGGGGGGATTCGACAAGTTCGCGGCGCCCAACCGCGCCAGGATCATACGCGAAGAGGATGGCAAACAAACGGTCATCAGGATCAACCTCAACGACGTGAAGGAAGGGAAGATTCCCGATATCGAACTGAAACCGGGCGATATTGTTGTCATACCGGAAAGCTGGCTCTAACTTTCAGATGAAACGTACCGGGGTGGATTGAGAATAACTATGCGCGCACAGGAATCGGA
The DNA here is from genome assembly GCA_002428735.1 of Syntrophaceae bacterium UBA6078. Lineage (GTDB taxonomy): Bacteria > Desulfobacterota > Syntrophia > Syntrophales > UBA2210 > UBA6078. The sequence continues at coordinate 55,174 of DIXO01000037.1, forward strand.
ACAGACCTTACATCTGTCTGAATATTATCATATACTGGTAAAGCACCGGCTGATCATCATCGCCTCTCTGGTCCTGCTGGCGACCCTTACCATGCTCTTCACCTTTCAGATGAAGCCGGTTTACCGGGCCACGGCCACCATGGTGATCGAGCCGGAGCAGAGTACATCTCCCCTGACCGGCGAGAGAACCGATCATGAGAGCTACTTTTCCCAGTCTCTGACCTTCAATACCCATTTCAAGCTGATCACCTCCGACCCCGTTCTCCATAAGGTAATCCGCACCCTCAAACTGGATCAGCCCGACAGGGGGGATATCGAGGTCAGTCCCTGGCGAGTGTTTCTGGCCCAGTTCAAAAAGAACATCAACCTTCTTCTAGGCAGGGAGAAGGCCCCCCTCACCTCCCAGGAGCGGCTGGCGGGAATACTGGGAATGCTCAGAGGAAAGATAGAGATCGAGCAGGTGCGCGACACCCGGCTGTTGAAGGTAAATGTCGAGGACCACGATCCCGTCCTTGCCGGGGATATCGCCAATACCCTTGCCGAATCATATATCACCTTTAATATCGACAACCGCCTCAAGTCCTCCCGCAATACACTCAGCTGGATGACCGATCAGTTGTATGAGGTAAAGAAGAAGCTGGAAGACGCCGAAGAAGAATTTCTGGCCTACAAGCAGGAGGCGAAGCTCTTCTCCGTCGAGGGGAAGCAGCGGGTCATTTCGCAGAAGATACAGGAATTTAACGACGCCTATCTCCAGACGAGGAACAAGCGTCTCGAACTGGACGCGAAACTCGCGGAACTGAACCGGCTCTCCGAATCGAGAGGCGATCTCATGCGTGTCCGTTCGCTCATCGACAATCCCCTCATCGACAATCTATATAATCAGCTTCTCGATGCGGAGATACAGCTCTCGGGCCGCAGCAAGGTTTACAAGGCCAAACATCCCGTCATCATCGAGCTCAATTCCAAGATAGAAAAGACCCGGAAGAGACTTGCCGAGGAACTGCAAAAGGAGATAGAAAACCTGAAGGCCGAACGCACCGTCCTCCTGTCCCGCGAACAGGTTATGGCAAAGACCATTGCCGATTTTGAGGACGAGGGCCTCGAAACGAACCGAAAGGAACTGAAATACACTATTCTTGAGCGGAACGTGGAGACAAACAAGAAGCTCTACGATACCCTCCTCTCCCGGATCAAGGAATCGAACATAGTGGAAAGCGGCAGCGTTTCCAACATCCGGGTGGCCGAACCCGCCGTGGTGCCGGTCGCGCCGGTGAAACCGAAGAAGAAGCTCAACCTGCTGCTCAGCATTATCTTCGGCCTGATGACGGGCGTGGGGATCGCCTTTTTGTGGGAATACGTGGACCGGTCGCTGCGGACCGAAGAAGACGTGCAGCGATATCTCGGCGTCCCCGTGCTCACCGTTGTCCCGGTGGCGGAGAAAGATAAGAAGTAATACTGAGGGGTAAAGGGCAAGCCCTTGAACCCTATTATTTCACATTCGAAAGCGGATGGTATGAAAGCAAAGAAGAAGACCCGACACTACAAAACAGGCGATCTGATGCGGCTCTTCCTGGGCAGCTATCCGGCGCAGTCCCGGTATGCCGAGGCGTTTCGCACCCTGCGGACCAATATCCACTTCTCATTCATGGAAAAGGATTTCCAGACCCTGCTCATCACCAGCGCCGGCGCCGGGGAGGGGAAGACCAGTACCGCCGCCAATCTTGCCTACACCATGGCTCAGGCCGGGAAATCGGTCCTTCTTATCGATGCCGACCTCAGGAAACCCCTTCTCAGCAGCGCCCTTCCGGACAAAGAAACGGCGGGGCTCACCGGCCTTCTTTCCGATATCTTCGGGACGGATGTCCGGGAAGGCTCCCTTGATCAGTATGGGGTACACGATCTTTTCGCTCTCCTGTCCCTCAGGAATAAAACGGGGGTGCTCTCCCTTTCCGGGGAAGGCGAAACCATAGAGCTGTTCTTCCTGCAGGGCGATATGGCGGATCTGAACTGGCCCACACGGCCGGATGAGCAAAAGCTGCTCAATACCCTGATCAGAACCGATATGATTACCCCCCAGCAGGCGAAACTGGCCATGAGCCGTCAGAAGGATACCGGTCAGAAGCTCGGATTCGTTCTTGTCAGCATGGGGCTTCTGAACAGAGACGACCTGACGGGACCCCTGACCATCCACATGATGGAGGGACTCCGGACCGTGCTGCGGCTGAAGACGGGGACCTTCGCGTTCAAAGAACTCCCTGAATCCGATTTCGGCCACAACGCGTTCAATCCCGTCGATCTTAACCAGATCTACCGGAAGGTCATCATCGGCGAAGAGGAATTCCCCTTTCTTCAGAAGAAGATACAGGCGGCCATCCTGGAGACGGGCGTGGACAACCTTTCCCTCCTGCCGGCGGGGAAACTTCCTCACAATCCATCCGAACTGCTTGGTTCGAAGCGCATGTCCTTTCTCATCTCCATCCTGAAGAAGCGGTTCGATACCCTCATTATCGATTCCCCTCCCATCCTCCCCGCGAGCGACGCGATCCTCCTTGCCCCCCGGACGGACGGTGTTGTCCTGGTGGTGAAGTCGGGAATGATGAACCGGGAGATGGTCAAACGGGCCGTCGAGCAGCTCCGGCTGTCACATGCCAACCTGCTCGGGGTTGTTCTGAACGCGGTCGATACGAAGAGAGAAGGGTATTATAAGTATTATCACAAATACTACTCGAAATATTATGGACATGAAGCGTAACGAAGAACCCTCAAAGAGATTCTCTCTCGCATCTTTGAGCCTTCGATCGCGCCATACACTCTGCGTCCTGATCCTGCTTTTCTCCCTGCCCGCCCTGTACATCCTCACGATCCGGCTCATGGCGGAAACGCATATCCACCGGGCCGGAAATCTGTTCAGAGAAGGGTATTACGGCCTCGCCCTCGCCCGGCTTCAGAAGGCTGATCGTCTCCTTCCCGGTGATTACCGGATACAGAAAGAACTGGGAAAAACATACGACAAGCTGGCGGGGCTGCCGGGGGAGAAACAGCCCTTTCCTCTGATGCAAACCGCGCGGGAACACTACCGCGAAGCGTTCCGGCTCAACCCGCTCGACGCGGAATCGGCCTATGCCCTGGCCCGGATCGAGGAGAAGCTGGCATACCTGGACCGCCGCCTCCATCCGGGAAAGAACATAACCGGATACGATCCCCTCGCGTACTTTCGGGAGGCCATACGCCTGCGGCCGAACGGGATCACCTATCACTACGCCCTGGCACAGCACCTCCACCGCGCGGGGGCACAGGAAGAACTCATGTTGGCAGCACGCGCGCTTGCCCGCATTTACCCCCCCTCTTGGCGACAACTCAAAAAGGAGGTTTTCTGGTCACCCCCGATCATTGAGGCATACAAAGTTGGGCTTCATGAAGCCATAAACATAAAAACCTCTTCCCGTGACGCCCGAAGGAACATGTCTTATATGCTTGCGGACGAAAAGGAGTGGAAGGCAGCCATTGACCATTATACGGAGGCTATCAACCACGTCAACAAAAGCGCTGGAGATTACTTGTATCTCGGGTTGCTTTACCTGCAGGACGGTCAGTTTAAAGAGGCTGAGATCAATTTTTTAAATGGTCTTGATATCAGTAGAACGAGAGAGCGTGATATGGAAAGGATCTACGGGATCTACACGGGGAAAAGACATCACAACGAGCTTTATCAGCTTTACCAAAAGGCACTGACCCGGTATGAAGGATCCGGCGCGATGGACATACTCCTCGCCCGGACACTGATCGATCTGAAACAATACAATCATGCCCGGCGACTGCTCAGCGAGACAAACCTGAAAGAGCCCTCCGCCGAGGCCTGGTACTGGCTGGCCCGCGTCGCGGAAGCTGAACAGGACTGGAATGCCATGGAACTGGCCATACAGAAAGCGACAGCCCTCGATCCGGCCAACAGCCGCTATCACCTGATCTTCTCGCAGGTACTCAAGAGGCGAAACAAACTGGAGCGTGCCGAACGGGAGGCGAGCCTTGCCGTTGGCTACCAGGAAAACCCCTCGCCATGGCTCTATAACCACCGCGCAGGGGTACGCTGGTCCATGAAAGACTACGCTGGCGCCTTGAACGACTGGAAAGCGGCGATCGCCCTCAAACCCGACCAGGCCTCCTTTTACGCGCAAGCCGCCGAGGCCTGTATTAAAATGGGAGACCTGGCCCAGGCGAAAGAATACGCCCGGAAGGCTTCCGCCCTTAATTAGGGACAGAGCCCCTATTTAAGACAGATCGTTACATAGAATACAATAATAGGGGCTCTGTCCCTCATTACGGCATCTTTTGTACTTAAGATTTTTCCCCGGATGCCGAAATACCAAATAAGAATACATATGAAATCACGCCTCGTGTGACTGACGGGGCGGAGCTGTAAGATATTTCCAGGTGTGCAGGCGAGGACACGGACCATGGCGGTAAAACCAACCTATGAAGAACTGGAGGAGACCGTCCAGCAACTGAGGAACGCCGAGCTCGACAGCCGCCGGATGGAAGAGCTGCTCAAGGACGAACTCGTCCGGTGGCGCATTCTGTTCGAACAGGCAAGCGACGGGATTGTGATTCTGGACGAAAATGGAAAAGTCTATGAGGCAAACAAACGGTATGCCGAAATTCTTGGATACACCCCGGAAGAAATGCGTCACCTTCATGTCTGGGACTGGGATACCGTCTTTACGCCGGAACAACTGGTCGTCATGATCCGCGAAATCGATGACGCGGGAGCCCACTTCGAAACCCAGCAGCGCCGCAAGGACGGCTCAATGGTCGATATAGAACTCAGCAACAACGGCGCGGTGTACCGGGGAGAAAAGCTGGTATTCTGCGTGTGCCGGGATATCACCGACCGCAAACGGGCCGAGAGGGAACGGGAAAAACTGATCGAAGACCTCCGGAAAGCACTGGCGGAAATCAAGACCTTAAAGGGCATCATGCCCATATGCTCGTATTGCAAAAAGATTCGAGACGATACCGGCTATTGGAATCAACTCGACCAGTACATCAAAGAACATTCCGAAGCAAAATTGAGCCACGGCGTTTGCCCCGAATGCGCCAAAAAGTATTTCTCCGACTACATGGAAGAAACCGAAGCGGGGTAATTAGGGACAGAGCCCCTATTCTTAACAAACCACCACTACTCTCTTGATTATAGCTATAAAGATGGCTATAATAAAAACCAAAAAGACAGGGCAGCGAGGTGGTAGTCATGCAAAAACAATTTTCCATAGCTGAAGCAAAGAATAGATTGCCCACCATAATCCATTATGTCGAAAAAGGGCCATCCGTCGAATTGACCCGGCGTGGAAAGCCGGTTGCCGTATTGCTATCGGTTCAGGAATATGAGCGGCTCAGCCGCGAATATACAGGGTTTTGGAGTGCCATTTCAGAATTTCGGCGCAAGGTTGAGGATGAAGGGGCCGAGATCACTGACACGGATTTCACCGAGCTTCGGGACCGTTCTGCCGGAAGAGAAGTCGGGCTCTAGCTGATGAAATATCTCCTTGATACGAACGTGCTCTCAGAGGCTGTGAAAACGGCCCCGGATATGTCTATCATGGAGATGTTCGAAAAATACCAGCACGAAATAGTTACTGCCGCGCCTGTTTGGCATGAGCTTCAGTTCGGTTGCCAGCGCCTTCCGGAGTCCCGTAAACGCCACATTATCGCCTCATTCCTTAACGACATTGTCAAGCGCACGATACCCATTCTCCCCTATGACGACAGGGCGGCAGAGTGGCATGCGAGAGAACGTGCCAGATTATCGTTGCAAGGCTTGACATCATCATTTGTTGATGGACAGATCGCGGCAATATCCGCGGTGAATGATCTGATTCTGGTAACACGTAACATTCCCGATTTTAGATACTTCGTAAAGCTGAAGACAGAAAACTGGCATAGTTGAAAACAGGGGCTCTGTCCCTCATTACCCTCGAAACCCAGCAGCGCCGCAAGGACGGCTCAATGGTCGATATAGAACTCAGCAACAACGGCGCGGTGTACCGGGGAGAAAAGCTTGTATTCTGCGTGTGCCGGGATACCACCGACCGCAAACGGGCCGAGAGGGAACGGGAAAAACTGATCGAAGACCTCCGGAAAGCGCGGGCTGAAATCAAGACCTTAAAGGGCATCATGCCCATATGCTCGTACTGCAAAAAGATTCGAGACGATACCGGCTATTGGAATCAACTCGACCAGTACATCAAAGAACATTCCGAAGCAAAATTGAGCCACGGCGTTTGCCCCGAATCCGCCAAAAAGTATTTCTCCGACTACATGGAAGAACCCGAAGCGAAAGCCAATCCCTGATCCCCCCATCCCATTAAGGAAGCGATTGACATTTTCCCCATAGCGTTATACATTGTATAACACAAAAGGAGAAACGCCATGCTTGCGATACGACTCGACAAAGAGATAGAGGAGGATCTGGACCTCCTGGCCAGGACCCGTGGCAGTAACCGTAGTGCCTTGGTGCGTGAAGCGATTTTGCAATACCTGGAGGATAACGAGGATTTGGATCTGCTCAAACAGGCCCAGTCCCAAACGCGCGGCAGCAAATCGCTCAAGCAATTGAGAAGAGATCTTGGCCTGGACAGTTGAAATCAGCGACATTGCCGAACGGCAATTGAGAAAACTGGATCGGCCGGTGCAAGAACGTATTTTAGGGTGGCTCGACGACAGGATCGAGGGATGCAAAAACCCCCGGCATTTTGGAGAACCGCTGAGAGGTGATCGGGTCGGCTACTGGCGATATCGAATTGGAGACTACAGGGTGCTGTGCGACATACAGGACAAGAAAGTAATAGTACTGGTTCTCACCATTGGCCATCGCCGTCAGGTTTACAAACGCGGATAAATGAGCACCGGCGCGCGAGACGTGAAGTGTAAAACTTAATCCTGAGAAATAGGGGCTCTGTCCCTCATTACCCCTTTAGATAAACATTTTCCCTGTGATTACAGAGTCATTGAACATTAAACATTCTAACATTAAACATTCAACATTGATAAATATGGGCTCTGTCCCTATTTTTGAATCTTGACATTCTTCCCTTACACCCCTATAATTGGTCCCAGTTTTATGGCCCAGTATTAAGGCCATCAAGGAGGCGCCATGCAACAGGCGAAATTCAGTTGTCAAGAAGATCAGCTTCAATTTTTAGATAATCATAAGGAATACGGATTTAAAGATAAAAGCTCCATGGTGCGTGAATCGCTGAACCTGTTAAGGGAAAAGCTGGAAGCGCAGCGTTTGAGGGAGTCGGCTGATTTATATGCTGAAACGTACCGGGAAGATTCCGAACTCAAGGCATTGACACACTCTTCCGTACAGGATTGGCCCGAATGACACCCATGGAACGAGGCATGATTATCGACATCGATCTCGATCCGGTACAGGGATCTGAGACAGGTAAAGTACGACCGTGCGTGGTTGTAACCAATGATATCTATAACGCGCGCGTCCCCGTCATTCAGGTTGTGCCGATCACGGCCTGGAATGAGAAGAAGGAGCGCATCAAGACTAACGTGGCTCTGATACCATCAGAGATCAACGGGCTTGATAAAAAGTCAGTCGCCGACTGTCTCCAAACGCGGCCGATTGACTATCATGCGCGACTGTCTCGGATACGAGGCAGATTAAATAAGGACGATATGCGCTTGATTGACCAGGCCTTGAAAGCGGTTTTTTCCCTGTAATTACATGGTCATTGAACATTCAACATTCAACACTAAACATTCATAAATACGGGCTCTGTCCCTAATTAGCTAATTAGATATGACAATAAACCCCAAAATTAAAGACCTGTTTCCTACTATAAAGCATCTTTTCTGGTGGGTGCCTGAAAGCGAGTTGGCATCACTCAGTGACGAAGCCATCGTGGAGTCTATACTCAATAATGGCAACGAAAAAACAGTTAAGCAACTTCTTGATTATTATGGAATCGAGTACGTAGCTGAAATCTTCAACAGGCAGATATCGGGCAGACGAAATAATTATCGGCCCCGGACCGTCTATTTCTTTCAAAAATATTTTCAACGGCATACACAGAATGGCCAAAATAATCATGTTCAAACATATTCTGACAGCAAATCAGCTTAAACTCTTGCCCCTGGTTAAAGAATTTTCACTGGATTATTATCTGGTCGGCGGTACAGCCATTGCGCTTCATCTGGGACATCGGCGCTCCATAGATTTTGATCTATTCACTTACGGCAGGCTTAAAAAACAATCCATCAAAAGGACCATCGACCGCCATCAATACCCCGTATCCGATGTCCTTTTTGAAGATTCCGAACAGCTCCATCTTGTCGTTCATGATGTCAAGCTCACGTTTTTTTCCTATCCATATCAGATTGATGCGCCAGTAGATTTTGACCGGATTATCCATATGCCGGATCTTCTGACCCTTGCCGCCATGAAGGCGTATGCTTTAGGCGGCAGAGCGAAATGGAAAGACTACGTGGACCTCTATATTCTGCTGCGGGATCACGTTTCCCTGGCGCAAATCTCTGAAAAATCGAAAGCTCTTTTCGGTGCCTATTACAACGAAAAATTATTTCGTGAACAGCTCTGTTACTTTCAAGATGTTGATTATTCTGAAAAAGTGGACTTTGTCGTTCAAGCGGTTTCTGATGAAGAGATCAAAAAATTCCTGACCGATATTGCAACAGAACCCTTTTAGATACACATTCAGTACTGCTGGAAATGACCACCTTAGAATACGCATCGAAATTGTTTCACACCCCAAAAAATAGGGGCTTTGTCCCCCATTGACCGAAACAGGGACGATATGCGCTTGATTGACCAGGCCTTGAAAGCGGTTTTTTCCCTGTAATTACATGGTCATTGAACATTCAACATTCAACATCAAACATTGATAAATAGGGGCTCTGTCCCTCATTGACCACAGAGTCATTCAACATTAAACATTTAAAATCAAACATTGATAAATACGCGCTCTGTCCCTCATTAATTCAGTGGTTGATAATCAGCCATTGAATGGTTATAATTCACCCATGATACGACGAAATATAACGCAAAATTTGCTTGACGCACTTGCTGATACGCCAGTTGTTCTCATAAATGGCGCCCGTCAAACGGGTAAAAGCACACTTGCCAAATCCATTGCCGAAAAAACCCATCCCGCCCGTTACATTACCTTGGACACAGCGTCGGTTTTAGCTGCGGTTCGGAATGATGCTACCGGGTTTCTAGCCGGTCTCGACGGAGCAGTCGTCATTGATGAAGTGCAAAAGGCGCCTGAACTTTTTTCGGCTATTAAGGCGGATGTGGATCACCAACGCCGTCCCGGGAAATATCTGCTCACTGGTTCTGCCAATGTTCTTCTGGTTCCCAATTTATCTGAATCGCTTGCCGGACGGATGGAAATTCTGAGCCTCTGGCCATTTTCACAAGGAGAACTAACCGCCCACAAGGAAACCTTTGTGGATAAATTGTATGAAAATAGAATATCTTTTAAAAATTACCCGCCGGAATTGCCTCTTTCACTCCAGGACAGAATCATCAATGGCGGCTACCCGGAAGTACAGACCAGAGTAAAAGAAGAAAGACGGCAGGCCTGGTTTGAATCCTATATGACCACGATTTTGCAACGTGATATCAGGGATATTGCCAACATTGACGGCCTGACAAGTTTGCCGCGGTTGCTCGCCGTTATTGCCGCACGTTCACCGGTGCTTCTCAATTTTGCGGAGCTTTCCCGATCACTTGCCATACCTCAGAGTACATTGAAACGATACATGACATTGCTTGAAGCTACATTCCTCATTCAGCATTTGCCGGCCTGGTCGGGTAATTTTACCAAAAGACTGGTCAAAACATCGAAAATTGTAATGAGTGACACTGGTTTAATGGCGCATCTTATTGGACTCAATAAAAAACGCCTCGAAACCGGGGCAATGATCGGGCCGCTATTTGAAAATTTTGTAATTATGGAATTGAAAAAGCAAATCACATGGAGTGATGTTAAACCGCAGATGTTTCATTTTCGGACCCAGGCAGGTCAGGAAGTTGATATTGTTCTGGAGGACAGGTCAGGTAATCTTGTCGGGATTGAAGTTAAAGCAAGCGCCACTGTTCATGCCCATGACTTCAAAGGACTCAAGGTGTTGGCAGAAGCGACCGGCGGGCTTTTCCGGAGGGGCATTGTCCTGTATACAGGTACGGAGATCATTCCATTTGGTGAATCCCTTACCGCTTTGCCCGTGCAAATATTATGGCAGGCATAGCAACCGGAACCGTCTTTTGCCGTACTTAAAAACTCAACACTTAATCCTTACTTAATCCCGGGTTTTTTTATAATCCATAATCCTTACCCCTTAATCCTGAGTAATACGCGCTCTGTCCCTCGTTGACCACAGAGTGATAGTGATTCAACATTAAAAATTCAACATTAAACATTGATAAATAGGGGCTCTGTCCCTAATTATCCTATCATTGACAAATGAGGTAACATAAAATACAATATGACCACATTTAACAAAGAGTAGGAACTATTTTATGGAAACCATTGGCATAAGAGAATTAAAGGAAAACCTGAGTCACTACATGAAGAAGGTGAAAACTGGAGAGAAAATTGTTGTCACGGATCGAAAAAAAGAGATTGCCATCATTATGCCTCTTGAAAAAAAAGCCAAGGAAGAGAGAATATATCACTTGATTCAGCGGGGTGTAGCTCATTGGTCCGGAGGCAAGCCGGCGGGAATTCCGAGACGGGTTGTTTCGAGAGGCAAGAGTGTATCCGAGGCGGTTATTGAGGATAGACGCTAGCATGATCGTATATCTTGATACTAGCAGCCTGGTAAAATTGTATGTTGAAGAAGATGGGTCGTCTGAAGTGGATTCCCTGGTCAAATCTTCTGAAGTTACAGCCACCTCAATCGTTGCTTACGCTGAGGCAAGGGCTGCTTTTGCCCGCAGATATCGAGAGGAGGCATTTACATCAGCCGGACATGATCGCATAAAAAAGTTTTTTGATAAAGATTGGAACAGCTATCTCATACTGAATATTACAAGAGATACGGTAAAACTGGCCGGTGATCTTGCAGAAAAACATGCGTTAAGGGGGTTTGATTCCATCCATTTGGCAACCGCCTTGACGCTGCGACAGGAATTATCCACTGCGATAGTTTTTTCATGCTTTGATGCTAATCTTCAAAAAGCATCTAAACTTGAAAACCTTGATCAGGGGTAACTATTTTGCAAAGAACTGTTAACATTACAAATTCAGCATTCAGCATTCCCACTCAGCAGGTCATTCACCATTAAAAATTCAACATTAAAAATTCAATATAGCGTCCCCCTCGCGCCATCGCAGTTCAGATTTGCGGTCCAATGGACGTCACCAAGGTTACTGAATCAAAACCGACAAGAGTTGAAGGCTTAAATAAGTAAGGATGTCCCCGGAATTCCCATAATCCGTATACATATACCCCTTAATCCTTTAATCCTTACTTAATCCCGGGTTTTTTTAATCCTTACCCCTTATCCCTTTAATCCTTAGTTAATCCCGAGCAACAGGGGCTTTGTCCCTCATTCTCACATTCTCATAAGCACAGACGTGTTTTGACTTTGGGCATATTTTTGTTTAAGGTACAAGTACGAACCTGGTAGAGAGGCATCTATCCAAAAATTAAGTGCGCTGATGAGCGTATTGAACGAAAATAATTCCATCGAAGTTGAAAGAGAAGCAAAAGGAAATTCTTAACGATCGAGGCATGGTGGTACGCTCATTAACCAATTCATCTAAGGAGATCGTCCATGGAACGAATGATAAATCTTCATGTTGAAAAACTTCCAGAAGGTGTTTACCTGGCAACATCTGATGATGTTCAAGGACTTGTTGCGCAAGGCCGGACAGTATCTGAAACTATAGAAATTGCTAGAGATGTAGCCAGACGCTTATTTGAAGCGAAGATCGAAAGAGAGGGGTTGGAAGCTTTGCCTGAGGTATCCGACAAATTTGATTATCCCTTAGTGATAGGCACTTAAATGGGAAGACTATCCGGATTCACGTATCGTGAGATAATTAAACGACTGAAGCGATTAGGATTTGGATTTGACCGTCAAGCAGCAGGAAGCCACGAAATCTGGTTCAACCCCAAAACACGTCGATATACCACTATTCCCAATCATCCTGGAGAAATGCCGGAAGGAACATTAAGAGCGATCTTGAAGGAATCCGGCATAACACCCGATGCGTTTCTGACAAAGTAGAGAAGCATTACTGAGGAATGGCGCTCTTGAAAATAGTGCCTCTATCCATCATTGACCCATTAACCGAGGGGTAAGGGGTAATCCTCTAATCCCATAATCCTTATCCCTTACTTAATCCCAAGTTTTATTAACCCCGGTTTTTTTATAATCCATAATCCTTATCCCTTAATCCTGAGTAATACGCGCTCTGTCCCTCGTTGACCACAGAGTGATAGTGATTCAACATTAAAAATTCAACATTAAACATTGATAAATAGGGGCTCTGTCCCTCACTATCAGCAGTGTCATTTAACGTTAAAAATTCAACATTCAGCATAGTCACTCAGCAGGTCATTCAAAATTAAAAATTCAACATTCAGCATAGTCACTCAGCAGGTCATTCAAAATTAAAAATTTAACATTAAAAATTCAATATAGCGTCCCCCTCGCCCTGCTCTCCGCCCTCCTCATCTTCACCCCCCTGGCCCGCGGCTCCGTCCAGGGCTGGGCCGTGACGACCATCCAGATGGTCACCCTGCTGGCCCTGACCGCCTTCCTCATCGAGAAGTGCCTGACCGACACATGGGAATGGATAAAGACCCCCTTAGATCTACCCCTCTTAATCCTCTTAATCCTCGTAATCCTGTCATCTGTCTTCTCACAGCATAGACCATCAAGCCTCTGGGCCGCAGTCATGCTCATCAACTATATCGTTATCTACTACCTTGTGATCCACACGGTACGCACCAGGGCCCGGTTCAAATACCTCATCTTCCTGATTATCGGTGTGGCGACCTTTCTTGCTGTCTTCGGCCTCTTCAAGAAATTTGGGATTAATCCCTTCCCGTGGTGGTATTACGGCGATCTGAAGCAAGTTCCAGATTTCCTTACGTCTACCTATGGCAATTACAACCATCTCGCCGGCTATATGGAGATGGCACTTCCCCTCACGCTGGGGCTATTTCTGCTGGATTACGGAAGAGGTAAGCTCTTTACCTTGTGTTACGTAACTCTTTTAATCCTTAGTGCTTTAATCCTCAGTCTCTCCCGTGGTGGCTGGATCGGCTCACTCGTTGGCCTGACCTTCATGGCCATTATCCTTTTGACAAACCGTTACTTTACAGCAAAGAGATTGATCGCGGCCCTGGCGGGCGGATTTTTGGTGGCGATGCTTGTAGTCCTGGCCAGTACGCCGGTGGTGGAGCGGATCAATACCCTTGATCAGAAAAGCGATATCCCGAGCTTTCGGGGACGAGTGGCGGCGTGGGGTGGTGTTGTTGAAATGATAGACGATTTCCCGCTTCTGGGAACGGGACCGGGCACCTTTGCCGCCATCTATACCCAATACCAGCCGCCCGGTTTTTTGCAGCGTTATTTCAAGGCCCATAATGATTATCTTCATTTTATCGCAGAGGTTGGATTCCCACTGATCCCCGTTATGATCTGGATGATTATTGCCCTTTATAGAAGGGGATTCGGAAAGATGCAAAACCCCAGCCGCCTGGTCCGGGGCATCACTATCGGAGCCATGTCCGGGATCACGGCGATTCTCGTGCACAGCATCGGCGACTTCAACCTTCACATCCCGGCCAACGCGCTGCTGTTCGTCGTTCTCGCCGCCCTTGTGGCAGCGCCGCTTCCCGTCGACAATGGACGATGACCAGCCGCGCGCCTGTGGTATGACAACCTTCAAGCGATTTGATCATGCAGAATTCACTACCGTCACATACCGCTGAACCGGTGCTCGTCATCGAGCCGGGTCGCACGGAGCAGAACTACTGGGCGGATCTCTGGCGCTACCGGGAGCTTTTCCTGATCCTGGCGTGGCGTGATCTCTCCGTCCGGTACAAGCAGACCATCATCGGGATTCTCTGGGCGGTCCTGAGGCCGTTTCTCACCATGGTCGTCTTTACGGTCATCTTCGGCCGTATCGCCAAACTCCCCAGCGACGGAGACGCGCCTTACGCCCTGATGGTCTTCGCCGCCATGCTCCCCTGGTCGCTGTTCGCGAACGCCCTCACGGAGTCGTCCAGCAGTCTGATCGGCAACGAGCGGCTCATCAGCAAGGTCTATTTCCCCCGGCTGATTATCCCCACGGCGACGATGGTCACCGCCTTCACGGACTTTCTCATCAGTTTCGTCATCCTCCTCGGGGTCATGGCCTATTATCAGTTCGTGCCCGGGTGGCAGATGCTCCTTCTGCCGTGCTTTATCATTCTGGCCCTCCTTGCCAGTCTGGGCCCCGGCTTGTGGATCACCGCTCTCAATGTCAAGTACCGGGACTTCCGCTATGTGATTCCGTTCGTGGTGCAGTTCGGCCTCTACATTTCTCCAGTCGGCTTCAGCAGCAACGTGATCCCGGAGCAGTGGCGCCTCCTGTACAGCCTCAATCCGATGGTGGGGGTCATCGATGGCTTCCGCTGGTGCATCCTCGGAGGAAACAGCCCCATCTACTGGCCCGGGTTCCTCTGCAGTCTGGCCATCACCGCCTTCTTCCTCTACTTGGGGATTTCCCGCTTCCGGAAGATGGAAAAGACCTTTGCGGATCTGATTTGATAGTGAAAAGTGAAAGGTAAAAAGTGAAAAGTGAAAGGCGGGATGGCGGATCACCGGCCGCATAGGAAATTAGAGGTTTGGAACAAGGCGATGGACTTTGTCGTGGAGGTCTATCGTATACCCGGCGAGTTTCCGCCATCTGAAGTATACGGCCTGACCTCTCAAATGAGACGCGCCGTGATTTCAATTCCCAGCAATCTGGCGGAAGGCGCGGGACGCAAGGGAAACAAAGAATTCAGGCAGTTTCTTAACATTGCCCAGGGATCAATCAGCGAACTGGATACGCAACTGGAGATTGCCTGTCGTCTTGGATATATAAACGATCAAAACTATTCAAACCTTATCAGCAAACTGACAGAAATTTCAAAGATGCTCTACGGACTTGTCCGAAGCCTTAAGTAGCATCTTTTCACTTTTTACTTTTCACTTTTTACTTTTCACTAACCATGAGCGATGTAGTCATCAAAGCCGAGAATCTCGGCAAGAAATATGTGATTGGCCACCAGGCGAACGGGCGCTATCTGGCCCTGCGGGATGTCTTGGCGCAGGTGGTGCGGACCATCTGGAACAAGACCCGAGACCTGGCGCAGGGAAAGCCCATCATCGCGGGCGACACGATGGAAGAGGTGTGGGCCCTCCGGGAGGTGAGTTTCGAGGTTGTACGCGGCGACGCCATCGGGATCATCGGTAGGAACGGCGCCGGGAAATCCACCCTCCTCAAGCTCCTCTCCCGAATCACCGAGCCGACAGCCGGCCGGGCCACCATCAGAGGCCGCGTCGCCAGCCTGCTGGAGGTGGGGACGGGCTTTCACCCGGAACTGACCGGACGGGAGAACATCTACTTGAATGGCACCATTATGGGAATGACACGTGCCGAAATAAAACGCAAATTTGACGAGATCGTAGCCTTTGCCGAGATTGAGCAGTACCTGGACACGCCGGTTAAGAGGTACTCCAGCGGGATGTATGTTCGGCTTGCCTTTGCCGTCGCCGCTCACCTGGAGCCTGAGATTCTGGTCGTGGATGAGGTGCTGGCGGTGGGGGATGCGCAGTTTCAGAAAAAGTGCTTGGGGAAGATGGGGGATGTGGCGAAGGAGGGGCGGACGGTGCTGTTCGTGAGCCACAACATGGCGGCGATCGAAAATCTGTGTTCCCGTGCTCTGGTCCTGGACCGGGGCTTGGTCAGATTCGCCGGAACGCAGACCGAGGCGATTGCCGAGTATCAGAGAAGCTTCGAAGGAGGCATCGTCCCGCTCCAGGATCGTTTGGACCGCAAGGGGTCGGGCGAGGTGAGGGTCCTCGGTATTACCATCCGCGATGTGGAAGGGCAAACAATTGACAGCGTGGTGTGCGGGCAGGATTTCGATGTTGTATTTCACTTCGAGAGATCGGCCGGTTTTCACACCAATCTCGTGCTTGCGAGCTTCAGTGTAACAACCCAATGGGATGTTCCGGTTTTTCTCCATCACAACCGCATGACCGGCACGGCGTTTCCCGAATTGCCCAGGCGGGGGGCCTTTGTATGCCGGATACGCAGACTCCCCCTGACTCCCTCGACGTATCGAATCGGTTACAGTATCATGATTGGGTCCGACTATCTGGACAGTATGGCCGACGCGGCCGAATTGACCGTTATGGCCGGTGATTTCTTCTCATCCGGTGAAGTTCCCCCAAGCAGCCACGGTTTCTGCCTCGTGGAAGGGCTCTGGAGCCTGGAATCATAAGTGTCATGCAGAAGGAGCGTCGTTCGCGGGTCAAAAACAGTATTCACAATACGTTGCCATAACCGGTAAACAGAGGTTTTGAACCAGAGGATGCAAGAATGAAGATTCTCATTACTGGCGGTTCGGGTTTTCTCGGTATCAATCTTGTCAGACATCTCATGAGCAAGGGGTATGACGATATCGTCGTTCTGGATGTCGTCGATTTCGACTATCCGGATGTCGCCCCCCGCGTCTTGTTCGTCAAGGGAGACATCAGACACCGGGAAACGGTTGCCGCCGCGATGGAAGGGGTGGGGGTTGTCATCCATACCGCGGCCGCCCTCCCGCTCTATACGAAGGAACAGATCTTCACGACGGATGTCGACGGCACGCGCAACCTTCTCGATGCCGCTCACCGGTCCCTCGTGGAGCGGTTCATCCATGTCTCATCGACGGCCGTCTACGGGATTCCCGACCATCATCCCCTCTATGAGGAGGATAGACTGAACGGCGTCGGACCTTACGGCAAGGCCAAGATCATGGCGGAAGATGCCTGTCTCGAATACCGAAAGAAAGGCATGTGCGTGCCCATTCTGCGCCCCAAGTCCTTTGTGGGCCCGGAGCGGCTGGGGGTGTTCGCCCTTTTGTACGACTGGGCGAAGGACGGCCGCGGGTTCCCCATGATCGGGAGCGGCGACAACCGTTACCAGCTCCTCGATGTCGAAGACCTCTGCGAGGCGATTTTTCTGTGCATGACCCTGGAGAAAGAAAGGGTGAATGATACCTTCAACATCGGCGCGAAGGAATTCCGGACGATGAAGGAAGACTACCAGGCCGTCCTCGACGCGGCGGGGTTCGGGAAAAAGATAGTCCCCTTTCCCGCGTCCCCCGTCATCCTGACCCTCAGATTTCTGGAAGTCTTGAGACTGTCGCCCCTGTACAAGTGGGTGTATGAAACCGCCTCCAAGGATTCCTTCGTCTCAATCGAGAAGGCGGAAAAGTCCCTAGGCTACGCCCCACGGTATTCCAACCAGGACGCGCTCGTTCGCAATTTCAGGTGGTATCTGGAAAATATCGACACGATCCAGAGGCAATCCGGTATTTCCCACCGCGTCCCCTGGAAACAGGGCATCCTGAAATTCGCGAAGGTCTTTTTCTGATCATGCGGGAGACGATCGCCGTATTTGATTTCGACGGAACACTGACGCGGACGGACACCTTCTTACTGTTCCTCCTGTTTCGGTTCGGATACCGGGGATGCCTGCGGGGGCTGTGGGCGAACCGGAGGGTGCTGATCAGGTATCTGCTTCGCAGGGTTTCAAATGATGAAGCCAAGCAGACGGTATTTTCATATTTCTTTGCAGGGATGAAGATACGTGAATTTGATGACGTGTGCCGGCGGTTTTCCCTTTCGAAAATTCCCGGCATTATCCGGCGGAGGGTCATGGAGCGGTGCGCGTGGCACCGGCGCAACGGCCACCATGTCGCCATCGTCAGTGCCTCTATCAGAAACTGGATCGAACCGTGGGCGGAAAGAAACGGGATCGAAACCGTCATCGCCACGGAAGTCGATCTTGATGACACAGTGCTGACCGGCCGGTTTTCCGGGAAAAACTGCCGAGGGGCGGAGAAGGTCCGGCGGCTTCTATCGAGGTTCCCCGACCGGGGAACGTATGACCTCTACGCCTACGGCGACAGCAGGGGGGATCGCGAGACGCTGCGGTTTGCCGACTTTCCCCATTACCGCTTCACGTAAGGAGCCTGTCTTCAAGCCATGAAAGAATACCTGAACCTTCTCCGTATTCCCCAGTATTCGAAGAATCTCTTTATATTCCTCCCTCTCTTCTTCGCCATGCATCTGCAGGAGCCTGAGAGATTCTTCAGGGTGTCGCTTGCCTTTCTGGATTTTTGCCTTCTGGCAAGTTCGGTTTATATCTTCAACGATCTCAGGGATCTGGAGGAAGATAAACGGCATCCGCTGAAGAAAGAAAGACCGCTTCCGGCGGGCAGGATCAGCAAGGGGGCGGCCCAAGGGCTTATGGCATGTCTTCTCCTCACAGGGCTGGCCGCGGCATACTTCCTTTCACAGCGAATGTTTTATTTGTGTCTGTTCTACGTGGCGCTTAATACCGCCTATAGCTCGAAATTAAAGCATATTCCGATCCTGGATATCATTATTGTCGCTGTTTGTTTTGTCATCCGCATCCTCGTGGGGGGGGCGGTGGGGGATGTTCCGATTTATATGTGGATCGTGATCATGACTTTCCTGCTGGCACTTTTCATGGCGCTGGGTAAGCGGCGGGACGACGTTCTCATCTTTATGGAAACAAGCAACGCGCCGAGGAAATCGATCGACGGTTATAATCTGCGGTTCATCGACGCCTCCATGATAATCATGGCTGCGGTGGTTCTGGTAGCTTACCTCATGTACACCGTTTCACCTGAGATCATGGCCAAGTTCAAAACAGACAAACTTTACATCACGTCCATCTTCGTACTCGTGGGGATCATGCGCTATCTGCAGATCTCCATGGTAGAAGAAAAAAGCGGCAGCCCGACCGACATTCTGCTGAAGGACCTTTTTATCCAGATATCCCTTACCGGCTGGATACTATCCTTTGCCTGCCTGATCTATGGGTGATATCTCGGGCTCCCTCTCCTTGTGAGGGTTCAATGATATCTGCCTTTGATATTGCAAATCCAATTATCGGCCTGCCGACAGGATATACTGCGTGGTGAGTCTTCCGGTTATGAATTATTTCGTAAAACTCGCTACATTGAAAAACATCAAGGTCTTTTATCTTTACCTATCCATAGCCTTTATCATGACTTGCTGTATCGGGTATTTCGGCTGGACCGAGACCTGGAAGGCGGTTCATGTCCCGACCATGACCCCCGTCTTTGCCGACATGCGGACCGTTCAGGGAGGGCTTGCATCGGTTGAAAAGGGGCTGAATCCCCAGGTTGACAACCCCCATGATCCCTGGGGGCGGGTGATGAATTACCCTTCCATATGGCTTGACATTGGGAGGCTGGCGGGGATCGAAAACGAAACGAACTATCTTGTCTTCTGCTTGGCCGAGATTGCGATCTTCCTCGGCGTGTGCGGTTTTTTGCTCTACAGGACCCCTTCGCTTCTGCTGTTGCTGTCGATGGTATCAACATCGTCGCTCCTGGCTATCGAACGAGGCAATAACGACATGGTTCTTTTCGCCCTTCTCTTTTGGTTTGCCATGGTCTCTTCCCGGACGATCTCTCCGGTGTTTCTGATCACCTCTTTCGCCCTGAAACTGTATCCTCTGTTCGCCGCCGGAGTTCTGATCGTGAAGCGCAAAAAGGGGCTTCTGGCCTTGACGATCATTCCGATAGCGCTGATCGCTCTCTGGCGCCGGGAAGATTACTTGCTGACGCTCTCCGGGGTCCATTTCGGCGGGTTCAACTGGATGTATGGTCTCCCGAAGGTCAAGCTGCTCCTCGCGCGAAGCTGGTTTTCCGGTGGGTGGTCGTTTCCCGCTCTGGTCATTCTCATCGCGGTGGCTGTCGCCATCCTTGTTCCGATACTCGGGCGGTATGGCCGTTCCGAAGCGGGGTCGCGGGCTCTTGATGAAGATCTCTTTCTGGTCGGTGCATGCGTTTACGTGGGGACGTACGCGTTAGCGCTGAACTTCGACTATCGGCTCATCTTTCTGATTTTCTGTATCCCCTTTCTCCTTGATATCCGCCCGCTTATCGGCCTCCCGGCCGTGGGGCTGATCCTGGTCTCCATGAACTTCGGGTGGCTCTACATGGGGAGATTCAGTGTCCTCGGCAAGCTGATCAATGAGGCCTCAAAATTGGCCGTTTTCATCATCCTGGTGTCGTTCCTGGCCTGTGGCCTTATCGAGTCATGGAGACGGCACAGAAGCATTGGAGGACAGGATCGAGGCATGGACAGATGATCAGACTGCACCCGCTGCCGGATGTCATCCATCACTGCCCCTTTGACGAAGCCACGTTGGAGGCGGTCGGCTGGCATATCCCCGGCATGCGCAATTTGTCCGACCTGCGATGCCCGGAATGTGGCCGGGAGTTTTATGGGGATCTGCCTGCGGGTCAGGCACTCTACACACCATTGTTGTTGGAGAAGCGTACCGGAGAGGTGTATGATCCGGAAGATGTCAGATGGTTCGCCGACTGGCTACGCCGTTCGTATGAGGGGCGGATCGATGAACCTCTAGGTTTCGAGACAGAGGAATTTCGTCCCCTGAAGACCCCGCTGCTCCTGAACTGTCTGGATAGGATGTATGGCCATTCCCTGCTGAAACTGCTCAACGCCCAGTATTACCTCGATCACACCCCCGAATATGATCTCATAGTTCTGATCCCGCGGTTCCTGCGCTGGATGGTCCCGGACGGGGTGGCAGCGGTCTGGACGGTCGATCTCCCCCTGAGCCGTGGAACAACATGGAACGACGGTCTGGCGAAGGAGATAAGGGCACTGCTGGAGCGGTACGATCAGGCGTGGCTCAGCGTCGCCTATTCCCATCCCCATCCTCAAGATTTTGATATTAAAAGTTTTACAAAGATCGAACCTTTCCCGCTCGATGAATGGGAAGTCCGACTGGAACGACCAACCGTCACATTTATCTGGCGCGAGGATAGGCTGTGGTCGGCCGATGATCCATCGAATCGATCGCGGTCAAGGACATATCGAGTGTGGGGGCGTCTGATTGGTTGGATGTCGAGCCCTTTGAAAAGACAGGTTACGCGGATTGTTTTGCTTGCAGAATCCCTGCGCGAGCGGTTTAAGGATCTTGAATTCTCCGTAGCGGGTTTCGGTGAAGCTGGAGGATTGCCCGGGTGGATTAAAGATCTTCGGACGCGACAGATCGACGCTGATCGTGAGCGAACTTGGTGTGAACAATATGCCCGAAGTCATGTCGTCTTGGGTGTCCACGGCTCGAACATGTTATTGCCCTCTGCCCATGCGGGAGCAGCCGTTGAACTGGTGCCTTCGGACCGTTGGGGAAATGTCCTCCAGGATCTGCTTCTGAGGCCTTATGATGCAAGAGTGTCGGTTTTATTATATCGGGCACTTCCATTATCAATTAAGATACCCGATCTTTCCAGGATTGTTATCAATCTGCTCCTTTGGCAGAAGATGGGGTTAGTTTTGAAAGCGCGGTTTCGAGGAGAGTAACCTTGAAATTGTTTTATTAAGTACTGGTCTGTCTTCACAATAGTGCTTATTGATGTTTATTCCATTTTGTGTGTGTTGATATGAAGGTTAATCTCTCACTGTTAAAATTGAAAAAAATATGTGAAATATCTCACAGTAGATATACTCTTAACATATATGGTTACACCTATTTTCTTTCCCCTGAAGAAATAGATTTTTCAAAGGCTGAAGAAGACCCGTCTATTTTGAATCTGGATGGGGAATATTTTCTGATATATACGAACAAAGTTAACGGGAAACAGATTCTCTTTCGAAGTCATGTTGATTCATTTTCAATATTTTATTTTGTCCAAGATGACTATATTTATTTTACCGATGATCTGTTCACTGCTCTGACTTGTTTTGATGCTGTTACCTGGAATCTCCGTGCACTTTCAGATTACTTTGAGGTCGGATGGAATAATATCCAAAAGAACGATCACACACCATTTATTGAAATAAAGAAACTACCGGCTGGTTCTTATGTATTGTTAAGTTCACACTTGGGTATGGAACAGATTCAGATAGAATCCTGGAAAAAGCCTTTTTATCAGCCAACCCAATACACCATGAAAAATCTTGATGAGTTCAAGGTTGAATACCTAGCAACGATTAAATATTATTTACAAAAAATAGTCGAGGACAATACATCATTTACGGTAGGCGGTGGAATAGACAGTGGTACTTTGGCGGCCCTGAGCACCAAATTGTTTCCGGAGCGAAGATTGAGCTTTTATTCAACAAGGCTCAATGACGCGAATGATGAGGCATTTCTTACGAATGAACTTAATGCTGTTTTATCAGATAGTATTAAGTTTATGGATATAGATTGTCCTTCAGATTTTATAAAAAATCTAAAAGAACTGATTCATATTACTCAGTGTCCCTATTCTGATATCGAGGGAATAACCCACATTGATTTTTTCAAAAAACTACAAAGGGATAATGTTTCAAAAGTGATAACAGGATTCGGAGCGGACCTGACATTTGGGGGCACACCGTATGAATATCCTGGTCTTATAAAAAAGTTTCTTAAAAGAGGGTACATTATAAAAGCGTTTCATGTGTTTATTGCGTACAAATGTGGAATTGGCGAACAATATGCGAGTCAAATTCAGGCTTTAAAAGCGTTTTTTTACGAGTATATTCTTAATCGCTTGAAAAGGCTTGCTCAAAAGCTGGTAAATTCGCCAAGTAACCCGTCAATGAGATACCGGTTCACTAAGGGGAAAGAAAAATCCTTTATGAACAAAGTGGATAACAAGCATGAGAATCTTTTGCTTGTCGATTTGCCGGAAAAATTATCAAGGAAAATAAAAACGTATGAAGATGGTCTTCAATATGCTTGCACTGACTCAGCGCTTCGACAGCTATCTGCAATACAACGTTCTTGTCATATGTCGCCCTTTTGTCCATTTGAAGGATTTAAATTTTTAGAGCTATCAAGCAAATGTGATCAGTATATCTACGCCAATATGGTTAACAAATTCTGTTTACGTTATTCTGTAGAAGACATTCTCCCTGATAAGATAATACAGAATAAACAAAAATTTGGTAACGGTGGGTATGAAGAGGAATTAATTAATAAGAATCGTGACGGAATCATTTTGTATTTAAAAAAAGTAAAAGAAGCGGGTTGGGAATCTATAGTTAATATTGATTTGCTCATGCAAAAATTTCAAAACAAGCAATTTTCAGATGATATGTTTCGTTGTTTGAATATTATTGTATATGAGGAAATATTACGAAATGAGCTAAATTTGAATATGAATGTAGCTCAAACAAATTTTTAAAAAATAAATTTTGTGTATTAAAATGTTTCTTATCGCTGGCGATTGGGGCCCTGGAGAATGCAAAGTTATAATCCCTTCAAAATGGGATTTAATCCTTTGTAACCTTGAAGGTCCTGTAGTGCGGCCATATCAATACCTGCCATACCCTAAGGTTGGTCCTTGCCTGATTTCCTCTGGATTACCGGAAGCAGATGCTCGATTCATATTCACACTCGCAAATAATCATTCGATGGATTACGGGTTACTTGGGCTGGAATCAACTTTTATGCATATAGGACAAAGAGAGTGTAGCTTTTGCGGTGCTGGTAGAGATGTCATTGGTGCAAGAACCTCAATTGTTACTGAGGAGAGTGGAAAAAAAATAGGAATTATAAGCTGTTGTGAGGCCCAGTTTGGCGTCGCGAGGACGGACGCGCCAGGGGTTGCCGAATTCGGTCCGTGGGTCTATCGTGCCATCCGCGATCTTCGCGCGACGACGGATTCCATCATTGTCTCCGTCCACGCCGGAGTTGAGGATTCTCCCTGGCCTTCCCCGTATATCCGTGAGCTGTACCGGTCGCTCATCGATGCCGGCGCGGCCGTTGTCCACGGACATCATCCGCATCTCCCGCAGGGATATGAGATGTACGGTGGGGGTTTGATCTTCTACGGCATGGGGAATTTCGCGGTCGATCCGGGTATGTGGCACGACTACCCCAATGGCATGTGGTCGCTGGCCGCCGAGATAGACTTCGGCTCGACACCCATGGGTTGGCGCTTGCTGACCTTTGAGATCCGGCATGAATCCGGTTCGGATATAATCGTGATCGAGGAAAGCAGCGAGAAAGAACGGGAACAGCATACCGGTTACCTGGAGAAATGCAATCGTCCCTTTGCCGACCCTGAGCTGTTCGAAGGGCTCTGGCAGGAGGTAGCCCTGCGGTCTTACTACCACCACGGTGCACGGTACATGGGATTTTCCCCTTTTCAGCGGAGGGGCCGGTTAAAGGCGGCCCTGTCGGAGATCAAGGGAGCCTTGATTAACAGAACCCCCCGTCGATACGATCATCTGCTCCGGTACCATATGATCGTCTGTGAGAGTCACCGCCAGATGCTGTCCACCGCCCTGGGCATTCTGTCGGGCGAGATAAAGGACCTGCGCAGCGAGGCGGCGCGACGGCTGGCGGATGAAATGATGCCGTGGTCGCTGGGTGTGGTTCCGGCATGAAACAGGTCCTTTTTGAAACCGACTGGCTGGCCTCGAACCCCGTCTTCTATAATGAAAAGACGGGGAGGGCGAGCCGGAACATCAACGACGTCATCGACTGGACCCGGCTGGAACTGCACCCGGAGGGAGTCAACAACTATCTGGATTTCGGATACTCCATCCTCGAACAGACGCCGGTCAGGGACGTCAGGTTTCTGCGCCATTCCTCCCGGCTCTGGGTGGATGAAGAGGGCGGATTGAGTGCCGAATATCTCGACGACCCGGTCGAACGGTGGATGGACTATCGCCTGTCCGAGGAGGATATCTTTGATCTGATCAGGGAAAGGGTGCGGAAGTGGGAACATTCAGTCCAGGGGGAGATCGTCATCCCCACCAGTTCCGGCTACGACTCTCGTCTTCTCAACTGGTCCGTGGAAGATAAATCGAGAATCCGTTCTTTTTCTTACGGTATATCGGACAACCAGTCCAGATCCGACGAAGTTGTGTATGCCCGCCGTCTTTCCGAAATCTTGGGGACCCGCTGGGAACAGATACCCTTGGGCGACTTTCACCGGTACCTTGATGACTGGGACAGACTCTTTGGTGTTTCGACCCATGCGCATGGTATGTACCATTTCGAGTTTTATCGGAAAATCCTGCCCACGGTTGGAGGCGGCAATCCGTTTTTGAGCGGTATCATCGGTGATGCATGGGCAGGAAGTGTAAACATCCCTTTGCTTGAGAATCAAGCTGATGTATGCCAACTGGCCTATGCACACGGTCTCCAGGCAGATTCTGCGCAAAGTCAATTTACGGTTGACCGCCCTTTGCTCGCGGACTACTGGGAAACGCAAAGAGGGCGATTGGAAGACGCTCGTCTTCGTGTTGTAGAAGCTATGCGCTTCAAGATCATACTTTTGTGTTATCTTATTAATGTTCCAAATCAATTCGGTTTTCAATGCTGGACGCCATTCTTGGATGTTGATTTATGCATGGCCATGCTGAATCTCCCCCCCGAGCGACGGCGTGGCCGCCTGTGGCAGAAGGAATTTTTCAGGAGGGTCGGCCTCGATCTGGAGGCGATGAAGCTGAGGGCGAAGCGCCAGAACACGCTTGACCTGCAAGCATTAAAGAGAATACCCGTCAGGCCGCTCGATGTCAACCTGCTGGGCGAGGTGATCAGGTCGGATTACGTGGCAGGGATAAACGAGACCCTTGCCAATCAGTCCCCGGATTGGAAGGGGAGGGTGCTCAATACGTTGCTGTATGTTCCGAAAGTGGGGGGTGCCCTGAGATTGCTGGGACTGAAGGACATCCCGGATCCCCGGACCGGGGCGTATAACGCCTATCTGGTCCTCCTGCCCCTTGAGAACCTCCTGCGGAGGCGAGACCTGGAATGATCCCCGTTATCCTCTTCGCCTACGACCGCCCCGGACATCTGCGCCGAACGTTGGACTGCCTCCGGCAAAACAAGGCCCCCCTGATCTACGCCTTCAGCGACGGGGCCAAGACGCCCGACAGGGAATCCACCGTTTCCCAAGTGCGGGATATCCTGCGGTCGGTCGACTGGTGCGAGGTGGTCCTCTGTGAAAGGGACACGAACCTGGGACTGGGGCGCTCCGTTCTCGCCGGGGTTACGGAAGTTTTGAGCAGGCACGAGGCGGCAATCATCTTCGAGGACGACCACCTGTGCGTGCCGGGGACGTACGACTACCTGTGCGCAGCCTTGAAGCACTACCGGGACGATGATCGCTTGATGAGCGTGACCGGTTGGACACACCCGCTGATCACGCCGGAGGAGGTCACCGATGCCCCCTATTTCGACGGCCGGGCCGAATGCTGGGTCTGGGGGACGTGGGCCGGGGCGTGGCGGGGGATGGACGTCGACGCGAAGACGCTGATGGGACAGTGCCGAGACCGGGGGATCGATATCTACAAATACGGCGCGGACCTGGTTGATATGGCTGAATCCGAGCTCGAACGGAATATCTGGGCCGTGCGGCTGCTGTACCTGCATATCCTCAGAGGGAAACTCTGCCTGCGGCCGCCGTGGAGCATGGTGGAAAATATCGGTCTGGATGCTGAGGCAACCAATACCCGAACCGAGTCATGGCTGAAAAACCCGCCCCTGAAACCCTGCCCGCCCATTCCGGGACTGTGGCCCGAGCCGGTTGAACATCCGGCCTGTCGTAAATTGCACCAGAGAGTTTGCGGCACGCGGCCGACGCTTCCCGCCCGGCTGTACCGCTCCGCCCGCCGTATGGCCTCGAACGTGTTTTCGGATTTCACGCGGTGAAAGGTATCCTGATTTGGGGATGAAAGACAGTATCCGCTGGTTCGCACCTCCGGGTCTCATCTCGCTGACAAAACGGCTGCGCCGCGATGGGCACGAGAGCGAATATGGGCTGTCCGGCGACTATCACAGCTGGGACGAGGCGAAGGGCGCGAGCACAGGCTACGACAGCGGGGCCATCCTGGAGAAAACCAGGGCAGCGCTCCTGAAGGTCAAAAACGGCGGGGCAATCTACGAGCGGGATTCGGTCCTGTTCGACGAGATTCAGTATGCCTGGCCCCTACTGGCCGGTCTGATGTGGGCGGCGGCGCGATCCGGTGGGGCTCTCAATGTCCTCGATTTCGGCGGTTCCCTGGGGAGCACCTACTTTCAGAACCGGGTTTTTCTCGCGCAGCTTCCCGCTGTCCGCTGGAACATCGTGGAACAACCCCGTCATGTGGCGATCGGAGGGGCCTCCTTTGAGGACGAACAGCTTCGCTTTTATGAGAGCATTTCAAACTGTCTGGCGGATACACGTCCAAACATAGTGCTTCTCAGCAGTGTTTTGCAGTATCTGGAAGAACCGTACGCTGTAATGGATCAGCTCATGGAACTCCCCTGCAATCACATGATCATCGACCGGACGCCCTTCTGGGCCGGGCCAGCCGACCGGCTCTGCGTTCAGATCGTGCCGCCCAGCATCTATCCGGGGAGTTACCCAAGCTGGATTTTCTCAATGCCCCGCTTTTACCAACACCTTCAGGGGACCTGGCGAATCGTGGCAAAATTTGACAGTCTCGATCGTCTTAATAGTCCGGTCAAAACAGCCTGGCATGGCTTCATTCTGGAACGTAAAGGTGAGGAAAAATAAGAATTATGAGAAGCTTCGAAATTTTCAATGATACGAAAATCCTCATCACCGGCGGCCTGGGTTTCATCGGTTCCACTCTGGCCCTGCGCCTGGTCGACCTGGGGGCGGACGTGACCCTGGTGGACAGCCTGATCCCGGAATACGGCGGAAACTGCTTCAACATTGCCGGGATCGAGGACCGGGTGCGGGTCAACATCTCCGATGTCCGCGACGCCCACAGCATGCAGTCCCTCATCCGGGGGCAGGACTACCTCTTTAACCTCGCCGGACAGACCAGCCACATGGATTCGATGGACGACCCCTTCACGGACCTTGAGATCAACTGTCGAGCCCAGCTTTCGATCCTGGAGGTCTGCCGGCATTACAATTCGGGGATCAGGATCGTCTTTGCCGGTACCCGCCAGGTCTACGGCAAGCCGGAATACCTCCCCGTGGACGAGAGGCATCTTCTGCGCCCGACGGATGTCAACGGGATCAACAAGATGGCGGGGGAGTGGTACCATATCCTCTACAACAATGTGTACGGGATCCGGGCCTGCGCCCTCCGGCTGACCAATACCTACGGTCCGCGCATGCGGGTCAAGGACGCCCGCCAGACTTTCCTCGGGATCTGGATCAGGTCGCTGATCGAGGGGAAGCCCATCGAGGTATGGGGGGGCGATCAGCTGAGGGACTTTACCTATGTGGACGATGTGGTGGATGCCTTTCTCCTCGCGGCGACCAGAGACGAAACCAACGGACGGATCTACAACCTGGGAGGGTGCGAGGTCGTCAATCTGCGGGATCTCGCCCGCCTGCTGGTGGAGGCCAACGGCGGCGGCGATCTTCAGGTGCTCGCATTTCCGGAGGACCGCAAGCGGATCGACATCGGGGATTACTACGCCGATGACAGCCGGGCCCGCTCGGAACTGGAATGGATCCCCCGAGTGGACCTGAAGGAGGGGCTGCGCCGCTCCCTGGAATATTATCGGAGCAACCTGGAACATTACCTATGAGCGCGAAACGTCAGACTGAAATACCTCAAACCGACCCCCGGGCGGGTTACCGGGAGCATCAGGCCGAGATCGATGCCGCGATCCGTGGGGTTCTCGACGGTGGCCGCTACATACTGGGGCCCGAAGTGGAGCATTTCGAGCGGGAATATGCCGCCTATCTCGGCGTCAATCACGCCGTCGGCGTGGCGAACGGCACCGACGCCCTGGAACTGTCGCTACGGGCCTGTGGTGTCGGCGCGGGGGATCTGGTCTTCACCGTCTCCCATACGGCCGTCGCGACCGTGGCCGCGATCGAGTCGGCCGGGGCGACCCCCGTCCTGGTGGATATCGATCCGGCGACCTATACCATGGATCCCAAATGCCTTGCTGCGGCGCTGGCGAATCCTCCGCCCGGCAGGCCGAAGGCCGTTGTCCCGGTCCACCTCTACGGGCACCCGGCCGACATGCCCGCGATCCTGGAGGGGGCGAGGCGCCATGACCTGCTCGTGATCGAGGACTGCGCGCAATCCCACGGGGCCTCCCTGGACGGACGGATGACGGGTGCCTGGGGGGACATCGCCTCGTTCAGCTTCTATCCCACGAAGAACTTGGGGGCGCTCGGCGACGGCGGCATGGTGGCGACCGGCAGCCCCGCCCTGGCCGAGAGGGTGTGCCTCCTGCGGCAGTATGGATGGCGGGAGCGGTATGTGAGTGACAGCCCTGGCGGCAATTCGCGCCTGGATGAGTTACAGGCCGCCGTCCTGCGCGTGAAGCTCCGTTACCTGGACGGGGAGAACGCGCGGCGCCGGGACCTGGCGGGGGCCTACGATGCCCTGCTGAAAAGCACGGAGCTGGTTCTCCCGTCGGTTCGGCCGGGGGCACGTCATGTGTACCATCAGTACGTCGTGCGCCTGCCTCGGCGGGACGAGCTCGGTGCCCATCTGCGCGAAGCGGGAATCGGGACGGGCATCCACTATCCGGTGCCGGTGCATCTCCAGGCAGCGTACCGTGACCGTCTGCCCCTCGGGACCCCGCTGCCGGCGACGGAGCAGGCGGCCGGGGAGGTTCTCTCCCTGCCCATGTTTCCTCAGTTGAGCGATGCGCAGGTCCGGCAAGTCTGTGAGTGTATCGCCTGTTTCCGAAGGGACGGGGCCTGATGCACGATTTCTGCACGTATTTTGACCGGAACTATCTTCCCCACGGCCTGGCGCTCTACCGCTCGCTCCGGGACCATTGCCCCGAATTCAGGCTCTGGGTCCTCTGCATGGACGATGTAACGTACGGCATACTGGAAAAACTGGATCTTCCCGGTATCCATACAATCGACCTGGAGGACTTCGAGCGCGACGACGAGCCGCTCCTGGGCGCCAAGGGGAACCGCTCCCGGGTCGAATACTATTTTACCTGCACCCCTTCCCTGCCGTTGTATATCTTAAAGACCCGGCCCGAGGTCGATATGGTCACCTACCTGGATGCCGATCTCTTCTTCTTCGCCGATCCGGGAACGCTCTTCGCGGAGGCGGGGGAGGGCTCCGTCGCCATCATCGGCCACCGGTTCCCCCCGCGCCTTCGCAGCAGAGAGCAGTTCGGGATCTACAACGTAGGCTGGCTTTCCTTCAGGAGGGATGAAGAGGCACTCGCCTGCCTGCGGTGGTGGCGCGAACGGTGCATTGAGTGGTGCTATGACCGGGTAGAGGAGGGACGGTTCGCCGACCAGAAATATCTGGATCAGTGGCCCGGCCGCTTCCGGAACGTCATCGTTCTCGAGAACAAAGGGGCCAACGTGGCACCGTGGAACCTCGCGAACTACCGGCTGCACCTTCGGGGGGATGGCGCGATCATGGTGGACGAACAGCCGTTGATCTTTTTTCACTTCCAGGGACTAAAGAGGTTTACCCGATGGCTGTACAATCCCCACTGGAGTGGCTATGGCCTCTACCCGTCCTGGGTGCTGCGAAGGAATATTTATGCCCCCTATCTCAAGGAACTGTTCCGTGTCGGCCATGATCTGGCGGCCGCGCCGGACGGGGGTCTGTTTCCAAGCGACGCCCGCGGGTGGGTGGAGCAGCAGGGAAGCTTAAAATTCCATCGTATCTTGAAAGATGTATTGACGGGCAGGTGCCTCTTTTTCTTCAATGGACATGTCATATAGTTTCACCGTGTCGATAGCCTAAGTCATTTGATGTCTTCCAGAACAGCACAGGATCTTCCCCCCCCGCCGCCGGGCAGGACGGGGTGGCCGTGGACCGTGAAAGCCGGACGGGTGCAGGACGCGGGCTCCCAGCCGAAGGTGACGGTCGTCACGCCGTCTTACAACCAGGGTGAATTCCTCGAGGAAACAATCCGGTCCGTCCTCCTGCAGGATTACCCGGATCTGGAATATATTGTGATAGACGGCGGCAGCACGGACAATTCGATCGACATCATCCGCCGCTACGAACCGTGGCTCGCGCACTGGGTCAGCGAACCGGATGGCGGCCAGTCGCACGCCATCAACAAAGGCTTCCGGGCCGGATCAGGCCGGATCATGGCATGGCTGAACTCGGACGACTGCTACACAGAAGGGGCGGTGCGGCATGTCGTCGATTATTTCGAAGCGAACCCGGCCGCCGATATCGTCTGCGGGTTCCGCCAGACTCTGGATCACGTGAGGAACAGAAGACATAATGGCTACATCCATCTGAAACCCGACAGGTATTCTTTGTCTCGTTCCTGTTATATCGCCCAGGAGACGACCTTCTGGAAACGCTCAGTGTGGGAGACGGTGGGCGAGATAGATGAATCGTATCAGTACACCATGGATTACGATCTGTGGCAGCGGATGCTTGCCGCAGGGTATCAGTTCCACCTCCTGCCACGTTTCATCGGATTATTTCGTATTCACTCGGAATCCAAGGCTATTCGGCTCGACGATGTCAGGACGACTGAACTTGCCCGTATCTATTCGCGCTACCTGCATACAGACAAAATCACGCAGGAGCTTCAGTTGGAGATGAGCCCCGCCTGGCGAAGACGCAGGATGATGGTTCGCATACTTGGGCGCCTGGGTTTCCTGAATCATTTCCCCGTCGCCCGCGCCGTTGTCTCGATTCTCTCTCTGCCGGAAGACAGGATTCCAGCAACTCTCAAGCCCTCGCCGGGATTGTAGGATTTACACCGGAGAACGGATTTTCATACAGGATGAATGAGGCAGCGGTTACCATAGACCAACATCAATACAGTATGGCGAAATTCGGACGGTTTCGCTTTCTGGTAACAGGCTTTCATTTGCTGGCCGCATACTGGGTTTTGGAGGCGTTTTTCCCATCGCAGGGGCTGACGATCGGGAACATAACCGTCAGTTTCCTGCTGTTGTTCTCGGCGCTCTGTCTCGCGCTTCAAATTCTTCCGGGGAAACGAAATCCCGAGGGGAAGCGCTTCGATCGGCTTTCAGCGTTTCTGATCGTGCTTCTGCTGGCGTGGGGGCTGGTGACGATCTTTCGTGGCTTCTGGAGGGCGGACGCGCACCGTCTGTTTACCCTCCTGGCTAATCCTTACGCGGGCGGTCTGGTGTGGTTGCTGCCCGGCGCTGTGTACATCGCCCGCCGGCCGGGGTGGATCGATGCCCTGATGCCCGTCTTCCGGGCGCATACCCTTATCGGCACGGTACTGGTAATCTGGTCGATCATCGACTTCGTTTTCCGGGGAATGCCACCGGGGGCCATTGTTTCTCAGGTCGGTTTCTCCCTGTTGTACGCCGTGCCCTTTGTCCTGCTGACCGGCTTGGGGGGGCGTTTCGAACGGATATTCTATTTCTCATGCCTCTTCCTGGGCCTGGTAATGCATTATCTCTTGTTCATCCACCGCTCCGCGATCGCCTCTGTCCTGGTGGTGTTGATTCTCTCTGTTGCTCTTGGGCGCGTTCGCGATATCCGCAGGCTATGGTTCCGGATCATCGGCCTATCGATCCTCTTTTTCATCTTCGTGCTGTTCGGACTGGACTATCTCCTGCCGCGGCTCCAGAGCGCTTGGTTCATCGATAGCCGCACGTTTCTGTGGATCGAGATGAAGAGGGACTTTGGTCCGCTCGACTGGATCATCGGGAGGGGCGCCTTGGGGACATACTACAGCGCGTACTTCAGCCAGACGACTATGTTGGGTCAGTCCGGAGACTGGATGATCAGACAGGTGAATGAGATCGGCTACCTGCATATCGTATTGAAGGCCGGCCTGATAGGCGCGATCCTCTATTTTTTCATTTACCTGCGGGCGGCGTCTGAATCTTTGTTTAAAGGCAGAACGCGTTTTGAGCTGGGTGTCGGTCTGCTGTTGTCCATGCACCTGCTCGAGATGACCGTGGGGGGGCAGGCGAGTTTTTCGCTAAGCCGCGTGTTGTTGTGGTTGTTGGTTGGCCTCATCCTGTCAAAGGGGGGCGGTTCGCTCCGCAGTGACGCGTGAAGATATCGATTGTTACACCCTCATATAACCAAGCTGGATTCATCGGGAAATGTATCGATTCTGTCCGTAATCAGTTCGGTGACTTTACCGTCGAGCACATTATCATGGACAACTGTTCTTCGGACGGAACCGCGGCATTGCTGGCGGAGTATTCGTCGAATCCCGGCGCGGTTGATGTGAAAATCGTTATTGAACCCGACGAAGGTCAGACCTCCGCCATCAACAAGGGTTTTGGTATGGCTATCGGCGATGTCGTCTGCTGGCTGAACACCGATGAGTACTACGCAGATGGGGCCTTGAGCAAGGTTGCCGAATTCATGACGAACAATTTGGAAGTGGATGTCCTCTTTGGCGACTGCGACTTCGTTGACCAAACAAGCAGGCTGGTGAAGAGCAAGCGTGAGCATTTTTTCTCTAAATCGATGCTCTTGCATTACGGCTTTATCCCAAGCTGCGCCACCTTTGTACGCCGTCGCGTGATTGACAGGGGGGTGCTTTTAAGACTCGAATTCAAGGTCATAATGGATGGCGACTGGTATATTCGAATGGCCAAAGCAGGTTACCGATTCGCTCATATACCCTGCACCTTGGCATCTTTCACCTGGCATGAAAACAACATCAGTGTACGCATGGCAGCACGTAGAAAGAGGGAACGTCGTCTGCTCCAGGACAGTTACTCCAATATCAGGGGACCCAGATGGGCAAAAACCATTATTTACGGGCTCATTTTTTACTTCTGGCTGGCTGTACGAGTGCTCCGGAGATTGCTTGCTATACTTTGAAGGTTAATCGTGAATTATGGCTCGCAAAGAGCAGTAGAAGTTGTATTGCAGATCTGTTTCTAATTAATGATCATAAATTGCGTTAGGAAATTGAGACTGTATTAATGAGAATATTGATGATTCATAATAAATATGCCGCCAGAAGTGGTGAAGAAGTCCAATTTGATGCCATCGCACAACTCCTTGCAGAACGGGGGCACGAGGTTTCTCTCTATACAAAGAGCAGTGAAGGGATCCTGCATTCAGCGGCCGGTAAAATGGTAGCATTCTTTACGGGCGTATGGAATCCGCGGTCCCGGCTTGATATACGTACGTTATTACGTGGTGACAGAAAACCGGATATAGCTTTCATTCAAAATCTATATCCTCTTATCTCTCCTACGATACTGCCCCTATTCAGGCAAGAAGGAATACCTGTCGTAATGCGCGTGGCAAACTATCGGCTAATGTGCCCGAATGGTCTGCACCTCTCTCACGGAAGCGTCTGCGAGAGATGCCTCGGCGGAAAAGAATACTGGTGTCTACTTAGGAATTGTGAAGAGAATTTTTCCAAGAGTGCCGGATACGCCCTGCGGAATGCCGCTGCAAGAATCATGGGCTGGTACAAAAAGAACGTGACTGAGTATATTACTGCGTCTTCCTTCCTTCGAAACCGAATGCTTGCAGCCGGATATGCAGCGGCACGTATCCACATTATTCCCAACGTGGTGCCAGATGTTGAACGCAGGGAAATCAAGGGTTCGCGGGACTATGTCGCCTATGTCGGCCGTATCAGCAGGGAGAAAGGGATTGACATCCTTACGGCTGCAGCCGCGCAGTGTCCAGAAATACCTTTTCGATTGGCAGGGGGAATAAATCCTTCTTTTCGTTTTTCTGCCGCACTTCCCCAAAATGTCGAGATGGTCGGATTGCTCGGCAAACAGCCCCTTTCTGAGTTTTTTGCAGGTGCGAGGTTGGTAGCGAGCTGCAGCCAATGCTTTGAGACTTTTGGCATGAGCGTTGCCGAAGCAATGTTGCACGGGAAACCGGTCATCGCATCACGGATAGGCGTCTTCCCCGAGTTTGTGCAAGAAGGCATCACCGGCATTCTGGCCGAAGCCGGGAATGCCGATGATCTCGCACGAAAGATCAGGGCGCTCTGGAAGCAGCCGGAACTTTGTGCGGCAATGGGCATAGCGGGCCGGCAACATGCATTGAGGGAATATTCGGCTGACAGGTACTACGAAAGAATCATGGCTGTATTCATGAAAGCGGCACAGAATCGTTTTGAGGCGCAGTCGTGAACACACCGAACCGTCTCATACATAAGCGGCTGAAAGTGCTCGCTGTGGCTGCTGCGGCCCATCCGGAAAAAGGATCTGAGCCGGGCCTCGGATGGGGCTGGGTGGAAGCGCTTTCAAAATATCATGACCTTTGGGTGATTACCGGTGAACGGGAAGGCAACCGCGAAGCGATTGAGAGACGATTCTGCGAGATTCCCGGCCTTCGCGAAAAATTGAATTTCCATTTCATTCCGCGGCCTGACGGGCCCCGGATTGAACGGCTGATCCCGCTTCTTTACTACCGCCGTTATCGGAAATGGCACGAACAGGCCTATCTTCTTGCACGCCGGATTCACCGAGATATCCATTTTGATCTCGTACACCAACTAAACATGACAGGATACAGAGAGCCCGGATATCTATGGCGTTTTGATCTCCCCTTTGTCTGGGGGCCAGTAGGCGGCACAGCGAATGTGCCGCTACAATTTGCCCCTGTTCTTGGTGTGCAGCAATTTCTCTTTCATACCCTGAAAACCATGGTCAACGAACTACAGTTAAGGTTCCCCGGAAGAGTGAGACGGGCAATCAGGCGATGTGATGGCTTTGTGACATCAACTGCGGATACGCATGATAAATTCTTAAAGGTTCTCGGGAAAGACAGCATCAGGATAAACGACAATGGTCCCCCTCTCACGCAATCTGCGCAACGACCGAGAGATGCTAACCGGTCTAGGCATGTCTTGAAGCTTGCCTGGAGTGGACTTCACATTTCAAGAAAGGCCCTGCCTATTGTCCTAAAAGCTCTTGCAACGCTGCCCAGCAGCATTGATTGGCAGTTGGATATTTTGGGACATGGGGCAATGACGGACAAATGGAAGAAAATGGCACGCAATCTCAGAGTCGATGAGCGCTGCACCTGGCATGGATGGGTGGAGAAAAGCAAGGCAATTGAGGTGGTGTCTGGGGCGGACCTCTTTCTTTTTCCGAGCCTCCATGAAAGTACGCCGGCGGTTATTTTTGAAGCCTTGTCACTGGGCGTTCCTGTTATCTGCCTTGACCACTGCGGGCAAGGCGATGTTATCACAGAGGAGTGCGGCATCAAAATTCCCGTTACGTCCTGCGGACAAGTTGTTAAAAGATTTGCAGGGGCCATCCAAGAGCTCGCAATGAATCCTCAGGAGCGGGAAAAGCTATCAGAAGGCGCACGAAAACGCCTAGAGGGGTTCAGTTGGGACCGCAAAGCACAAGCGATGGCAAGGGTCTACGAAGACGCCATGCAGCATTGGGGGGAAAGAATCTCGCATGGATAATACTGCCTACCAGTTAGGCGTTTCCTGTGAGTGCTGCGGTGCGGAGCAATCAATTCCGATATCTGAAAAGCGGGGTTGGAAAATATTTCAATGCACCCTTTGCGGGCTTTTCTTTGTTTGTCCGCAACCCACCTCTCAACAGCTTGCCAATGTCTACAAAAAAGCCGCCGGTTACTTTGCCACCGCTGAATCAGATCTCTCCGAAACATCGCCGGACGCCTCCCTACAGTGCCACAAACTTCTTGTTTCCACAGGCATTAAACCAGGGAGGTTACTTGATGTGGGATGCTCAACCGGTCATCTTATTTACCACTTACAAAAGTGGGGATGGCAGGTTGCCGGGGTAGAGATTAATGCCGATGCGGCGGATATTGCAAAAAAGCACAATCTCGATGTGCGTGTGGGCGAACTTGCAGAAGGGCAATATCAGAAGGGTTTATTTGATGTCATATTTATGGGCGACGTTATTGAGCATGTTAAGGGGCCCCGGCAGTTATTAATGTTATCGCATGATTTACTTCGTGAAAACGGCCTTCTTTACATTAACACGCCCAATGCAAAAAGCGGGTTCGCAACTGCATCATTATTACTTTCAAAATTATGGGGATTCCCATGGCCGCATTCCGAGGCGCCGTACCACTTGTATGAGTTTTCTCCCCACGCACTGTCGCAGCTTTTATCAAGCACGGGCTATGATATCGTTTATCTGAGGCGTGCGGGGAGCCGCTCCTTCTTTTATATGATCGGGGCTACAGGCTTTTTTGATGAACTAAAAGCATCCATGAAACAGGCTGGAAAATATAAGCTAAACATGAAACTGTTGGGCAAGATCCCAACATTGATGCTCATGTCCTGCATACTGCTACCATTCCACATATTCGGCGGAATCTACGACAAATTATCGCACTCCGGTTCCAAAATTCATCTCATCGCCCGTAAAGTGTCCAGGCCATCGCCCACTCGGAATTTTTCCTGTTGACACACGCAATAAACGAAATGTGAATCTGGCCTTTTACATAGACATTTCTTGGATATGAAGTCTATGCTTGACCAGTTACCCTCCATATGAGATCTAAGTTCAGAACACAAAACAAAGGCTGCTCAAACAAGCATGTTTTAGTCTGTAGAGAATTAAAGGATGCGGGAAGTGGACTACGAGAGGATCGTTCAAGAGGCGATTGAGGAGAACAGAGTGTCACCTGTAAATATGCTGGGCATTGGTGATGCCGCAGGCGAATATGTCTACTTAAACAGCCATAAGGATTCATATATAAGAACGGTTCGTGATATCGATAACCTTTACAAGAGTGAAAAAAGCAGCAGGAATATTTTGGAGATTGGTTCCTTCCTGGGAGTTGTTAGTATTTCTTTGAAAAGAATGGGATATAAAGTAAGTTCCATGGATATCCCAGAGTTTTATTCTCAACTGGGACCGCTATATGAGAAAAACGAAATCCCATTTCATGGATTAAACTTAAGACACTCCAAATTACCCTACGAATCAAATTCGCTAGATGTAGTTATCATTTGTGAAGTAATAGAACATCTAAACTTTAATCCTCTTCCTGTTTTGAAAGAAATAAATAGAGTCCTGAAAAATGATGGATACATCTATATCGGAATGCCAAATCAGTCCAATATCGTTAATCGGATAAAACTTTTGTTAGGAAAATCTATTCACAATCCAATAGATGATTTTTTTAGACAGTTGGACAGAAATGAAAATATGATTGTTGGGTTGCATTGGAGAGAATACACGTTGGCGGAAGCTGTTCAAATGATAGAGAAAATGGGGTTTGAGACAATCACAAAATACTATTGCATGGAAAAAGATCGTCTGAGATCAAACATTCTAAAGACGCTACTAAAGAAAATAGTTTTCTCTTATCAACCGTTTAGACCAAACCAAGTTGTGATTGGTAAAAAAGTTATGTGCGCTGATTGTGACTTTTGGTTAACTGACGCGAATTCGTGAAATCCAACTAACCATGCCATGAACGGGTTGGTAATCCCGCTCTACTCCATTGGAGCCGCTGATCTTGTGTTAAATACAACTCAGAATAGTGCCGACGAAATTCTGAACTTGTCGAAGTAATTTGTTGTGGGCTCTGTGCATAATATAAATAGCACGTCTTTTCTTAGATTTATCGCTATCATATTGATTGTGAATTCTCATCTTGATCGTTTGTACCCCTTATCTCAACTTGCCACGGGTGGGGCTATCGGAAATGCGCTCTTCTTCATGCTGTCGGGTTATGGAATCGTGCTCAGCGAACAACATCAAACCAGAACATTTTTCCTCTGGTACAGGCGGCGGATCGCCAGGATATATCCTTCCCTAATCCTCGCCGTACTGTTTCTGTTTATCCTTCCCGGGGCAGCGTGGCGCCACTGGAGTGCGGGAGACTATGTTCAGTACTTTATCTGGCCGACGCCGTACTGGTTTATCTCCGCCCTCATGATTTTCTATGTAGTTTTCTTCATCCTGATGAAACAGCGAAGACCGGAATTCTTTCTCATCGGGATCGGTGTCCTCGCGATTCCGTATTTGTTCTTTTATGTTACGACGGTCGACCTTTCCCGGTATTCGATCGAAGGCCCCGGCTATTTCAAATGGGTCTTTTACCTCCAGGTTATGTTCTTGGGCGGCTATATGGCAAGCAAAAGAATAAGGTTTATCAAGACGAATCTTGTCAGGGATGGCCTGGCCCTCCTGGGGTGTATCGCGGGTTATTACGGAATCCTGCTTCTCGTAAGCAGGGGGTATGGAGGACAGTTCCAGGCGGCGACGCATTTACTGATGTTCCCCATCCTTTTTCTGTTCCTGAAGGTGTCTTCTTCAGAGTTTGTGACGAACCGTCTCATGACCGCAAAATATGCCGGTGCGACCATATCTCTGGTGGCCACGCTGACCCTTGAGATTTATCTGGTTCATCCGTCTGTTTACAACCAGCCGGCTTTATCTAATATTCTATTTCCATTCAATATCATTGTTTTCTGGATACCCGTTATTATTTTATCGTTCACTTTGAACCGCGTATCCCGTCTCGTCACCCGGAGAAATCCGACGGAGACCCTGGCTCACCGTCAACAAAAATAAAGACCCTCTTTGGAATCTCCGTTGAAGGTATCGGGAAACGCTTACGGATGAAAAAGGAGTGCCGGAAAGTGTTTAAAGCGCTGTGAGTATCGCTGTCCTTACCCCCATTATATGGGGTACATTTAACGTGATAGGAACATATTTATAATAAGGGACTTAGATAACTCATATGATATTGGTTGATTTTGGCGCATGATGAAAGAACATATTCTGGGATATGATGTAGATACCTTTTCCGTTGATGAATGTGCGGAAGAACTTTTTGACCGATTAAGGGGAGAAGGCAGAAGCTCGTGGCTTGCCTGCTTCAATCCCCATTCGTACGCGTTATCACTGAAGGATGAACCGTTCTCCCGTGCGTTGAAAGCCGCCGACTGGCTGGTGCCGGATGG
The DNA here is from genome assembly GCA_002428735.1 of Syntrophaceae bacterium UBA6078. Classification (GTDB taxonomy): domain Bacteria; phylum Desulfobacterota; class Syntrophia; order Syntrophales; family UBA2210; genus UBA6078. The sequence goes on from DIXO01000037.1 coordinate 95,265, forward strand.
AACGGGTGTAGTACTGGCCTCGCGCCAGCTTGGCGGCACGATACGGGGCAGAGTGACCGGCTCGGATGTGTTTGCCGGTCTGAATAAGAGGCTGAATGCCGTGGGGAATATGAGCGTCTTTTTCCTCGGCGCAACCGATGAAAGTCTGGGACTCATCAGGCAGCGCATGGCACATGAGTATCCTGATATTGCGATTGCCGGCACTTTTTCGCCGCCGTTTAAGGAGGAGTTCTCCGAAGCCGATAATCGTGTCATGATAGAAACAATAAATAAAGCCCGGCCGGATGTACTGTGGGTGGGTATGTCCGCGCCCAAGCAGGAGAAATGGATTTCTTTGAATCGTGATAGACTGGATGTGAAGTTGATCGCTGCGGTCGGTGCGGTCTTTGATTTTTATGCCGGCACTATTAAGCGTGAAACAGATTCATGGATTGTCAATCACGGTCTGGAGTGGTTGCTGCGTCTTGTCCAGGAGCCTCAGCGGTTGTGGAGGCGTACGCTTGTTTCAGGGCCGGTTTTTTTCTGGAACGTTTTTCGGGAACGCTTTCGGAAGCGATTCTTTGTATTTTTGTAAATGTGAGTATCTGATCCCATGACGACTCTCCTGTTTTTGTTTTTGATTGCATTGGGATTTGCGCTGGTGCTGACTCCGGCGGTGAAGTGGCTTGGGGTGCGCCTTGGGGCGCTGGATGTTCCCATGGAACGCAAGGTCCACACAGTGCCAGTTCCACGGATCGGGGGGCTGGCGGTGTTTCTGGCCTTTGTGGCTACAATGGCGCTGACAAACCTGTATGTTACGAACGTTTCGGCGCTGTTCGTTTTCGATGACCGGGTGGCCTTCGGCGTCGGCGGGGCGCTGGTCGTTTTCGGCTGCGGATTGTGGGACGATTTCCGGAGGATTAATCCAGGGATCAAACTGTTGCTGCAAATCCTGGGGGCATCGCTCGCCTTCTCAGGAGATATTTCGATTGGTGGCATCTTCCTCGGTGGGCGGGGCATCGAGTTCGGCATTCTCAGTTATGTGGTCACGATCTTCTGGTTTCTTCTATTCATCAACGCGGTGAACCTGATCGATGGGCTGGATGGCCTGGCGAGTGGGATGGTTTTGTTCACTAGCATACTCATGGTTATCCTCTCGGTCATGGCCGGAAATTACCTGAACGGAATGTATTTTGCTGCTCTGGGCGGAGCGGTTCTGGGATTTCTGCGATACAACTTCAATCCGGCATCCATCTTCCTGGGTGACGGCGGGAGTTACTTTCTGGGTTACACTGTTGCAGCCCTGTCGATCATGGGTTCTGTGAAGAGCCAGGTGGGCGCTCTGATGCTTATCCCGCTGCTGGCCCTCGGGGTGCCGATGTTCGATACGATTTTCGCTCCGCTCCGGAGATGGGTGAGAGGGCGTGAAATGTTTCATCCCGACCGGGGTCACATTCATCACAGGCTGCTGGCAATGGGCCTTTCATCGCGAAAGGCGGTTCTGATTCTCTATAGCATTACCCTGGCACTGTGCCTCCTGGCGATCCTGATTGTGAATCTCCGTAACGAAGCGGTGGGGCTGATCCTGGTGATCCTCGGCGGTGGGGCTTTGATCGTGGTACGTAAGACCGGTTACCTCGAATATCTGGCCCTCGATAAGTTTTATGGCTGGTTCCGGGACATGACGGACGAGGCGGGATTAAGCCAGGAGAGACGGACCTTCCTGTCCGTGCAGATAGACATGAACAAAGCGAGGACATTTGAGGAGTTGTGGAATTATGTAGGAAATGCTTTGGAGATGCTGAGGTTCGACAAAGCCGAGTTGCGGCTGGAAAATTCAGGAAAGGGTTTCAGCAATGATGATGAGGTAACGGTGCCATCCACCACTGCTGAGGCGCAATTGAAGGGCATGGGCGAGGGTACAGCAACCCTGCCATATAACGGCCCGGAGCGGCGCCCTCCCGGCAGCGTTTCCCGTCCGCCAAAATTGACAAAGATCTTCCTGGACAACCGGAAACGGGGAGACAAAACCGTCTGGACGTGGGCTCGGGGATATTACCGGCGCCATACGGATATCATGAAAGAAGAGATGATGAAGGTGGATCTTCCCTTGAACTCAAATGGTAACGGGTCGCGCCTGATCCTTATGAAAGACCTGAGCCGCGATCCCCTGGATTATTATACCTTCCGACGAATTGAACATCTGCGGCGCAGCCTCAGCGCCAACCTCTCCCGCCTGCATAAAATGGGGGACAGAGCCCCTATTTTAGGATTAGGGATTAAGGATTAAGGGGTAGATCAGGGATTAATGGCTTGAGATTTTCTTGACAGTATAGAAACGATTTTTTATAGTTACCGGCATAGAAAAGATATCCTCTCTCTATCAGCCGGTATTTTTTTGCTTCATATATGATGTGGTCCATTTCTTCAAACAGGGCGGTGGAATGATATGGCGATCCCCGATGTGTGGTGTAAGCGGTTCCGATTGTCCCTGCTTCTTGTTGCCGCGGTCTTCCTGCTGCTGGCGGGCTGCGCTCCAAAGGTGTATCTCTCATCCTTTTCCGATGACCGTTATAATTTCTCCGCTGTAGGAAAACTGGCTGTCGTGCTGGAGAACAGCCGGGGGCAGAATCCTCTTTTCGGGGAGATCTTCATGCAGTCGGCTCTCGATAAACGCCGGCCCTTTCTGATTCACGGGGGGTATTTCCCGCAGGCGGATCTCTCCGGTGAGGACCTGTGGAAAAAAGCGGACGCGTTTCTGATGATTTCTCTGGCGTACAGTCACCAGGGGACCCAGACTCCCGGCTCTCCGACGATACTGGGGGCCTCTGCCAAATTGGTGGAGACGGCGGGGGAGAAGGTCGTCTGGAAGATGAATTACGCGTATAAATCGGCTGAGACCGGGTCTTCGGCGCCTCTGATCGAGGAGGCCATGAAAATCGCCGCTGAGAAGATCCTCGATGCGGTTCCTCTGGTCAAGGGGACCGCTACTCTGGCTGGGGCAGGGAAATACCATAAGGATTCGAAGGCGCTCACTTCAAAGGCAGGAGTCCCCACGGGAGCGGAGACCGCGCCCCCGCCACCGGTCGCCGTGACAGCTCCGGCTCCGGTTCAAGCTCTCCCTGCCGAGGCACCCGCTGCCAAGGCACCGCCACCTCCTTCTATCGCGGTAATCAGAGCGGAAAAAGAGTACCTGAAAGCGTATCAGGAACCAGTCGGCGCCACGGGTTTTTCGGTGCAGGCCGGCGCTTTCATCATGAGGGAATTCGCGGAAAAAAGGATGTCTCTGTTACGGGAACGGGGATATTCACCGTACATGTTCGAGAAACCCGGTTCCGGCACGAGGCCGTGGTATACCGTCCATGTCGGCAGATACGCGACGCGGAGCGAGGCCGCCCTGGCAGCAAAAACCATATCCGAGAAGGCTCACATCGAAACCGCCCTCCATCCTCTCAAATGAGGGACAGAGCCCCTATTTCTGGGATTAAGGATTAAGGGTTAAGGGGTAGGAAGATTGGACGGCTTGGCAATATCTCTCCTTCATTACGAAGAATGTCGTGGGTGCCGACACGTCGCAGCTCTATGTGTTCTTTGTCAATATCCAAACCGTAAAATGCCGGCAATTTTAGATTGCAAAGCACCCCACTTAGTGGTACAGTACGAGAAAACATGGTTTATAAAACCAGGTATTTTGCACGGTGGGCACGAAGGATCGGTTTAAACGATTCGCTGCTGGTAGCCGCCATTCTCGAAATTCAGAGTGGATTGTTGGAAGCCGATCTTGGCGGTGGGATTGTGAAAAAGCGCATTGCTTTGCCGGGAAGAGGAAAGCGAGGCAGTACGAGAACATTGTTGGCAACGAACCGGGATGACCTATGGTTTTTTGTCTTTGGTTTTGGAAAGAACGACCGTGAAAACATCTCAGAAGTTGAACTGATAACTCTGAAAAAGTTGGCTAAAGACCTTCTGGGCCTGAACGCGGTGCAAATTACAGAGGCTATTGGGGAAGGTTTTTTGGAGGAGGTCAAACATGAATAGTGAACGGTACAAGAGCCCCCTTTCAAACGCGGTTCATGAAACCGCCCGGGATCTGCATAAACTCGGGTTCATCGATAAACGCACGATGCGAGAGTATGATTTTTTGTGTATCGAACCGGTTTCTCCTTATTCGGCTGAACAGATTCGTTCTCTGCGGAAACGTTATCGACTGAGCCAGGCAGTTATGGCGGCGGTGCTCAATACCAGCCTCTCAACAATCCAGAAGTGGGAGGTCGGAGATAAGCATCCTGCCGGGCCTTCTCTCAAACTATTGAACATTCTGGACCGTAAGGGATTGGAAACGCTGAGATAAAATTGAAAAATTACTGTCCTACGAAAAAGATAATGAGGGACAGAAGATAATGAGGATAATGAGGGACAGAGCCCCGTTTTTAGGAGTAAGGGGTAAGGAGTAAGGGATTAAAAGGATTGAAGAAAAAGCTGATGAGCTGATGAGAATGGTAGCGGGCTTGCCCGCGAACCGTTTACTTTTTACGATTCCATCAAACATTACTTGACAAAGTTACCCTATAAGGTTAATTTGCATTATGGAAAAGCGGAAACCGCATTATGACCTTTCAGCGGTGCAATCCGCTGTTTGTTTACGTGGAGCGGACGCTTTTACGGCAACGGCATTGATTGGCGCCCAGACAATGGGCGCTTGAAATTGCTCAGGCGATCGAAGTGGTTTGTTCTATGAGTCGATCCGATTTTTACAAAAGCATGACGATCCATGCGTCAAGCCAAATTTGGCAGGATGTTTATCACCCGGAAACGCCTGCCGGAATAGCCTATGTCAAGGTTACGTTACGCCATGATGGGTCTATAGTGATCCAGTTTAAGGAGAAATGAGATGAAACGCGACTGTCTGAAGTGCGGAGAAAAAGAGATGGCGCATACTGTTCGAGATGTGCCATATACCTATAAAGGGCATCATGCTGTTATTTCCAAGGTCAAGGGATGGCACTGTTTTCATTGCGGGGAAGTTGAATTCGACGCAGGCGAAGGTGTTCGCTTTGCCGAGGCCATCAAACAAATCGCCATGGAAATCGATGCAAGAGAAGCGGCTGAACTTGCAAGAATTCGTAAAAAACTCAAGCTGACGCAGCAGGAAGCCGCGTTGCTCACCGGCGGAGGGCGAAACGCATTTTCCCGCTACGAGCGCGGCAAGGCCAAACCCCTGCAATCAGTTACCAACCTTTTTAAACTCCTGGATAACCATCCCCATCTGCTCGATGAAATAACCCCCGAGTCTTGAATTTTTCGCTTCTGTTGGGCACGTTACTGTGCGCTCATAAATTAGGGACAGAGCCCCTATTTCTGGGATTAAGGATTAGGGGGTAGGGAAAAGAATCTGGTAAGCTGATGAGTTCTTAAGCTCATGGGAAATGAGGGGTAGGAACGTAATAATAAAAAGCCAAAGCCACGTATTATATCTGTTGCTATTCTGTATAAAATCTGTATAATTCCTTCATGAAGTTCGAGTGGGATGACACAAAGAGCCTTACGAATAAGGCGAAACACGGTATTGATTTTTCTACAGCACGGGAGATGTGGAAAGATGATAACCGAGTTGAGATTCATGCCCCATATCCCCTGGAAGAGCGAAGCATTCTCATAGGAAAGATAGGCAAAAAGCTGTGGACAGCGATATTCGCATACCGGGGAGATGACGTCCGCATCATCTCGGTTAGACGTTCCAGGAAAAAGGAGATTAGACTATATGAAGAAGGATAAAGAAATGATGGCCAAAAGCACGGAAGAATTCGAACGTCGGTTCGATGAAGGTGAAGATGTTCATGATATGGTTGACATTTCAAAGGCCAGGATAATCCATCATGGGAAAAAAGTGCGCATCACGCTGGACGTGGCGGAAGAGATGGTCAGGGAAATCGATCAGATCAGGGCAGACATAGGCGTGGACCGGGGAGCACTGATAAAGGTATGGCTTCATGAAAGGCTGCAACAAGAGAAAATACTCCCGGGTAAATGAGGGACAGAGCCCCTATTGTAGGATTAGGGATTAGGGGGTAAGGGGTAGGAGAAGGAGAAGCTGATAAGCGATTGAGATATTTCTTCTAACGGGGACTATAGCTCGTCGTTGTGCTCTTCGAAGTGATAAAATTAAAAGGTCTTGCTTGAATTGCGGTAGGTTCTCCAATTGCTATTTTATCTATCTTGGGATTCGTCTTCTATCCGTTTCTTGATGAGTTCGTAAACTTCTTTTCTGTGAATAATGCCGAAAATAAAAATGCTGTCACTGTAAACTTTAAAAACAATACGGTAATTGCCGATTCTCAACTTCCAGTATCCTTTAAGGGTTTTTTGCAACGGTTTTCCATAGGTTTCAGGTTGCGTGACAAGCCGATCTTCGATGGCTCTCTTGATCATGGCCCTGTTTTTGGCATCAATTTTAGGCAGGTCAGATTTTTTAACGTCTGGATGGTATTTGAGTTTGTATACCATTGCGTTTTTACAAAAACCGAATCTTAAGACCACACATCATCATGGCTTAGCGCCTTAGAGTCATTCCATGATTTTTCCCTTTTTTCGGCAAATCCGGAAAGGGCGATGTCTTCTTGAATATCCATGGCCTCTTTCAGCAAATCTCTGACCTTAGCAGACAATGAGACATTATCTTTTTCTGCCAGAAGTCGGACATCTTGATAAAGTAAATCACTCAAGACTACATTTATACGTGGATTTTGAGACGGCATGATCTTTTCCTCCAGATAACATTGGGTTTAAGTGTAACAGCGGTGACACACCGTGTCAAATTTAAAATGGGAAATGAGGGACGGAAATGAGGGACAGAGCCCCTATTTCTAGGATTAGGGGGTAAGGATTAAGGGGTAGGGGTAGGAAGATTGGACGGCTTGGCAAGATCTATACTTCATTACGAAGAATGTCGTGGGTGCCGACACGTCGCAGCTCTATGTGTTCCTTGTCGAGTCGCAAAGTCAAGCGGTACCCTTTGCCGTAATCCACCACCAACTTTTG
>DIXO01000034.1 GCA_002428735.1 Syntrophaceae bacterium UBA6078
CCGATGGCCGACCCGTATGGGAGTAAATCTTCTCGAATTCCCCGGAAAGGGATGCCAGCGCCTTATCGGCCATCAACCGGATCGGGCGAAGAGGATGATCCCCAGGAACAAACGATTCCGGAGATACGTAAAGAAAAAGAGTATCACTTCTGTTCTCATAACCGCGCATGATTATCTCCTGTTATTCCAAGATATTATGCGCTGCACTCTATCACAAAACGGAGAAATTTACGACACGTTATAGGAAAAGTTTTTCAACAACCTGTTAGGTGGTGCTTTCGACCGGTGGGCGCGCAGATGGATGCCCGACCCAATGCTGTTCGCATTCCTTCTTACCTTTATAACCTTTATTCTGGGTCTATTGTTGACCAAACATGGCCCGTTCATGCTGATACAGGACTGGTACAAGGGTTTCTGGGAGTTGTTGTCCTTCGCGATGCAGATGTGTTTGATCCTTGTTACCGGACACGCCCTGGCGACGTCACCCATTGTACGAAAGGGGATAGAAAAACTGGCTGAAATCCCCAAGCATCAGGGGGGGGCGATTTTTCTTGTCGCTCTCACGGCGGCAATCGCTTCCTGGATTAACTGGGGTCTTGGGATCATCGTTGGTGCGCTGATGGCCCGAGAAGTAGGTCGGAGCGGTCATCTTCGCAACATCAAGATGCATTACCCGCTGCTTGGCGCTGCAGGCTATGCCGGCTTCCTCACATGGCATGGCGGTCTTTCAGGATCGGCGCCGCTGCTCTGTGCGACAAAAGGACACTTCCTCGAGAAACAGATAGGACTTATCCCGACCAGTGAGACCCTTTTCAGTCCCATGAATATCGTGATTTCTCTGGTGCTCCTGGCGGTTATCCCTCTCACCTGTATGCTCATGGCGCCGAGAAATGAAAGCGAGATAGAAACCATCGTCGACGTCGATCCGGCGTTGGTGGAAAAAGAAGAAGTGAAAGAGATCGCGAAAAGCGACATGGTCCCCGCTGACCGAATAGAAAATAGCCGGGCCATTTCATTGCTTATCGGACTGGCGGGACTGATTTACATTGTCTGGTATTTTGCAACAAAGGGATTCGCCCTGAATCTGAATATCGTCAACTTTGTTTTCCTTATTGTGGGTATCATTCTGCAGGGAACGCCCATCAACTATATCCGGGCCGTAAGTGAGGGGGCAAAGGCCTGCGCGGGAATTATCGTTCAGTTTCCCTTCTATGCGGGGATCATGGGAATGATGAAATATTCCGGGCTTGTCGGTATTATTGCCGGATGGTTCGTGGTGATTTCCAATAATACGACCTACCCGGTTTTCACGTTCCTCAGCGCCGGTCTCGTGAACCTGTTTGTGCCGTCCGGAGGCGGTCAGGTGGCCGTTCAGGGACCCATCATGGTTGAAGCCGCGCATACCCTGAATTTCTCCATCAACAAGACCCTGATGGCGATTGCCTATGGCGATGAATGGACAAACATGCTCCAGCCTTTCTGGGCCCTGGCCCTTCTTGGTATTACCCGGCTGAAAGCCAGGGAGATTGTCGGCTACACCATGGTAGCCCTCGTTACCAGCGGAGTTGTTTTCATTCTGGGGTTGCTTCTCTTGCCTGCATGACTTTTTTTCTCAGGCGGTTTGCAAAGGGGCTTGTTCAGCACACCCGGGACAAGCCCCTTTTTATGTGATGAAACCGGTGGCTCCGGACCGCGTGTTCAGCCGATGCTCATAGGTGGTGGCGTCGCTTTTGCGGATTGTTTAAGCTACGTCTTCTTCCCCGGTTCAGGCTCATTCTGTGAGAAGGGGATGGTTAATTCGTACATTCCCCCTTTGACAACCGCATGCAAAGGAAAGGGCGCTTTTTCGAAGACCTTGAGCATGGGTTTGTTCTCGACGAGGACGTCAGCGGTGAAACCTTCCACGCCGCGCTTCCGGGCGATATTGATCAGCAGGTTGAGCAGGAATGAGCCGATCCCCAGTCCCTGGAATTTTTCATCCACCACGAACGCTACGTCGGCATAGGGGCGGTCGGTTGAAAGGGCATACCTCGCCTCTGCGATAATGCGCCTCCTTCCCGATTCGCCGGCGAGACCGACGATCGACATGGTGTGCCCGTAGTCCACGTTCACATATTCCTGCATCATCATGTGGGGCATGGTCTTGATGGGACTGAAATAGCGGTAGTAGACCGCCTTGTCGGAGAAACGGTAGAAGAGTTTGCGCATCCCTTCCTCGTCGGAGGGCTTGATGGCGCGGAAGATGACGGAAATATTCCCCGGGAAAACCTGGGTGCAGAAGATATCGGCCGGGTAGAGATGGCCGTATTCGGTGAGATATATCTGGTCGGGGTAGAGGAGCTTTGCTTCTTTCGCCAGTCGTACCAACTCCCCCCGATCGTCCGGGTGCGCAATATCGATCAGCCCGAGCGCCCGCTCGCGGATGCTTCGTCCCCGCATGGATGCAATGCCGAATTCTGTTACAATGAGGTCCAGCGACTCACGGCTGGTAAACTGATGGGGGAGATTTTCCACCGAGAGCAGTATGTTTGATTTTCCCTCCAGATTGCGGCTCGGCAAGGCGAAGATCGCGCGCCCTCCCTTTGAGAGATTGGCCCCTGCGAATGCCTCGTGGCCTTCTCCCGAACCGGGGCTGACGTTTCCCTTCCCGACGTGGAGCGTAATGTTCCCGGTCAGATCAATCTTTCGAGCTGGCAGAATGGTAATGAACTTATCATTCTGGCTCATGCTGCTCGGGTCGGTGGTGATATCTATCCCCTGAAATTCCACCAGAGGATTGTCGTTCAGCCAATCCATCAACTCCGGCGTTCCCATGGCGTACGAGGCTACGCTTTTGTATCTGAAGCGGGCCTTGTGTCTATTTGTTACGGCGCCTGATTTTATAAGGTCCATGAGGGCGTCCGTCATCATGAGCGAATGGACGCCCAGATCCTTCTTGCGCGCGAGATGCCTTGCCAGTGATTCGAAGAGGGGACCGATGAAAAAAGCGATGCAGCTGCCATCCTCAATGATTGCGGCCACATTTCTCGCGACCTTGTCGAATACCGTGTCGACGGGCCATCGGGTAAAATAGATGGGGGGATCGGTAGAGTAGATGAGATGGCTGAAATCATTGACATGAACGACGGTATCTCCGTGCGTTCGGGGAGTGTGTTCGTTGATCTCTCCGACGACGAGAGATGCGTGTTCCATGGCAAATCGGGCAACGTCGACGGATACGCCAAAGCTGGCGAAGCCTGCTTCATTCGGTGGAGATATCTGGATAAATGCCGCGTCAATGTCGGTAACGCCTGATTTGAAGAGCCAGGGGATGCGGGAGGGCTGGCTGGGGATCAGGTCAACCCGTCCGGCGGTGACGGCCTCCTCGGCAACCCATCGGGAAAAGAACGTCCTGAGGCGGTACTTTCTCGCGTACCGCTCATCGATGGGGAGTGCATCCCCCAGGCTCAAGAGCTGAATCAACTCGAGGTCGCGGAGGTTTTTGGCATTGGAGGTCGTGAGATGTTTTACCAGTGTGCGCGGTTCTGCTGCGCCAGTTCCAACAAAAATATTCATCCCCGGCCGTATCTGGTTCAGGACCTCTTCAGACGTGACTATCTTGTCTTCCCATGGGGGTGGAATTGTATAGGACATCTTTCTCCCTGCCGACTTGAGTGAAATGCTGCCCGGTGCACCCGAGTGGCGAAATGTCCTGCTCATACCATGTAAGATTCCGAAATGCCACTTCTGGTTTATGAAACTATTCTAAAGCCCCAGGGTCTCTTTTGGCGTGTTTCCGGGAGCCGTCGTATAGATCGTAGCCGAAGAGCCTGCATTCTATGGTGCTGTTGTAAAAAGGGGTTCTGGTTTTTGCCCGCAGCCCCACCTGTTTCGCGAGGGCCCTGTTTCCCGTGAAGATAAACCCCCGGTATCCGGCGCACCTCTGCTTGAAATAGTCTCCTATTCTCCGGTAGGTGTCTTCAAGGTGCCTCACATTTCCCATCCGTTCTCCGTACTCCGGGTTCAGAACCACCACGCCCGTGCCCTCAGGGACCGGTGTGTCGGCAAAGTCGCAGACATCGAACTCGATAAGGCGGGCTACCCCGGCGGCGGCCGCGTTATCGCGGGCCGCTTCCACCGCCCGTGGATCTCGGTCTGTGGCGATAATCCGTCCGGGTGTGGTTTTTATTCTTTTCTCGGCCAGCCCCTTCAGCGTCCTCCAGAGGGCCCGGTTGAATCCCCGCAGGTGCATGAATCCATAGTTGCCGCGCATCCCCCCGGGGTCACGCCCGGCGGCCATGAGGGCGGCTTCTATGGCGAGGGTTCCGCTTCCGCACATGGGGTTGATGAAGTTCTCCGTGCTCTTCCATCGTGACGCGAGGATTACGGCTGCTGCCAGCGTTTCCTGCATGGGAGCGGCGAGAGGAATCTTCCGGTATCCGCGCCGATAGAGTGGCTCGCCCGATGTGTCCAGATATACACTGCACCGGTCGGCTTTCCAGTAGATGAATATGACTGATTGGTCTTTCTGTGGACCCGAGTCGGGCCGTGATCCGAACCTTTGGTAAAATCGGTCGACGACCGCGTCCTTTCCCCTGAGATTGGCAAATCGCGTGTCCTTGACGGAGGGATTATCGACGGAGGAGGCTACGCAGATATACCCGTCCCGGAGAAAATGTTCTTCCCACGGGATTTCAATCATCTTTCTGTAGAGATCGTCGGGGGTTCTCGCCGTGAAGCTCCGGAGGTGATAAAGGACACGCTGTCCCGTGCGCACGGTCAGATTGATTCTCATGGCGTCCTCAAGGGTGCCCTTTGTCTCAACCCCCGCGGTGAGTTCCGATGCCACGGGAAGGCCCAGGGCTGTAATCTCCTCTCGCAGAAAAGGGGCAATCCCTTTAGAACAGGTAACGAGGATGGTATTTTTCTCGGTGAATATGGACATGGGGTGCTTTCGGCGGTCGTGCGAGGAAAGGGGGGCTTCTTTCTATTCCATATCGGCAAACTTGTACCCGAATCCCCGGATGGTGAGAATGTACTGCGGCCTCGCCTTTTTCTCTTCTATCTGTGACCTGAGCCGCTTGATGTGGACATCGACAGTCCTCGGCTCCACGAAGGTCTCGTCCCCCCAGACGCGGTCCAAGAGCTGATCCCTTGTATAGACCCTTCCTGGATTCTGCGCAAGGAGTTTCAGGAGCCTGAATTCGGTGGGACTCAGGTTGATCTGCCTGCCTTTGACCGTTACGATATGCGAGACGTAATTTATGTGAAGATCTTTATACTCGAAGATGGTGTTTTCTCCGGTCCCCTTTTCCATTGACGATCGTCGCAGAAGGGAACGCACGCGTGCCAGCAGTTCCTTGACGCTGAAAGGTTTCGTCACGTAGTCGTCCGCCCCCACCTCGAGCCCCAGCACCTTGTCCACCTCCGTTCCCTTTGCCGTGAGCATGATGATGGGAAGGGTGGCGTGCTCCGGATCACGGCGTATCCGCTTACAGATTTCGAGTCCCTGTATTCCGGGAAGCATCAGGTCGAGGATCATCAGGTCAGGGTCCTCATCCTTGACCAGTTTCAAGGCTGTCTCACCATCAAACGCCTTGCTGACAGCGAGCCCTTCCTTCAGGAGATTGTAGGAAATCAGCTCTACCAGATCTTTTTCATCGTCCACGACAAGTATCTTTTCAGACATGACAGCCCACCTTTCACCCGGTCATACCTTCATGGAAAGCAGGGAAGATCAGGGAAACCGTTGTCCCTCTGCCCGGTTGGCTGCTGATTTCCATCCTGCCCTGGTGCGCTGCCATCAGGTGCTTGACGATCGACAGCCCCAGGCCGGTCCCCCCCAATTCCCGGGAACGAGTCTTGTCCACCCGGTAGAAGCGTTCCCCCAGACGGGATATCTCGCCTTGGGGGATGCCGATCCCCGTATCGCTGATCATGACGGCAACCATCCCGTCGTTTCTGCCAATGCCCCGTATAGAAATGGCTCCCCCGTCGGGAGTGAATTTGACGGCATTATCGAGGATGTTCAGCACGATCTGATTCAGCCGGTCACGATCGGCCCGTATGGGAGAAAGATTAACCGGCATGTCGGTTTCTATATGGATTTCTTTTTTTAAAGCCATTGGTTCGATGACAGGCAGGACAGTGTCGATGATCCCGTCAAGAGAAACGGATTCAAAGGAGAACCGCATCTCTCCCATCTCGGTGTTGGAGATCACCAGCAGATCGTCCACCAGCCGGTTGAGCCGTTCGGCATGCTTCTGAATAATCTCAAAAAAGTGCTGCGCCGTTTCTTTCTCGTCGATAGCTCCATCCCGGAGAGTCTCGATAAAGCCGAGGATTGCCGCCAGGGGCGTCTTGATCTCGTGGGTGACATTTGCCACGAAGTCGGCGCGAACCCGTTCCAGTTTCTTGATGCGGGAGATGTCGCGCAGGACCATCATCGTTTTCCCCTGTCCCTGCGGAAGCCCCTCAACCGCTGATATAGTGACGTCTATTACGGCGGGATTTTCAGTTTCCAGGACGATTTCCCGCATGAGGGGCCCGCCGGTCTCTTTGAACTGGTCAAGCGCCTGTTGCAGGGGGATTACTCTGAGTATCTCCATGGGGGTCTTGCCGATCATTTCGTCCATGCCGAGGCCCAGGATCCTTTGAGCAGCGGCATTCATTCCTTCGATGCGGCCCTGGACATCCAGCACCAGGATGCCGTCTGCCATGCTGGAAAATACCGCCTCCAGTTTCCCCTTCTCCTCATGGGCAGACCGGATTTTCTCCTTCAGTTCCCTCACCAGGTAATTGATGTTCCGCGCCAGACGCCCCGTCTCGTCCGTTGAGCCGATGATCAACGTCCCGGGTTCTTCCCCGTCTTGCAGACGTCTGGTGAATTGCTCCATCTCCTGGATGGGGGACACCAGGCGGGATGTAAAAATAAAGGCGATAAGGAGGGACAGTGTTCCGACGATGAGGAGTGACTGGAGGACCAGGAGATTGATATCCCGTACTGACTGTCTGATCTCAACAAGGGGGCGCGCGAGCCGGATGTATCCCCGGATATCGTCCGTCTCCCGGATAGGGAAAGCGATGTATAAGGTGTCGATTTCAAGGGTTTTGCTGAAGCGTACCGATCTGCCCGTATTCCGGATCCGCGCTTCCTGTATTTCGGGCCGGTTCAGGTGGTTATCCATACGGGACGCCTCCTCTTCCGAATCAGCAATGACCGTTCCTCCGGCGTCGATCAACGTAATCCTGGCCCGTGAAAGCTCGGATACGGTTTTGAGGGTATCCTGCATTTCGGATTTCGAAAAACCCAGAGAGATTATCCCGGCGTAGGAGGTAAGCTCTCCTTCGATCCGATCCATCATGGTGGCCTTGATCTGTCTGGTGGCATACACCCCCACGACGACCATGGCGACCAGGGTGATAATGATATATGTGAAGGATACCTTGTAGAATAAATTATTTTTCATGGACGTTCCAACTGGTCAGATCGCTTCTCCCGGGTCCCGATGCCGGACAATTTTCCCTGTAATCATATAGATCACCATCTTGGCGATCCCTTCCGCGTGGTCGGAGATTCGTTCCAGACTCTTGGATATCTGCGTGATCAGAAGGGCCCGGTGGATGGTTTTTGAGTCTTCCAGCATGAATGTGAGGAGTTCTCTGAATATCTGCTCATTGAGATTGTCAACGATTTCATCCTTTTTACGAACCGCAACGGCCAGGTCGCGGTCCTCACGGACCAGAGCATCAAGGCTTTCTCTGACCATCTCCCGCGTGAGATCGGCCATGCGTGGAAGATCGATATATGGCTTGACGGGGGGAACTTCGTTCAGTTCCAGCGCTCTATTGGCGATGTTGACTGCCAGATCGCCCATCCGCTCCAGGTGCCCGTTGACCTTGATCGTAGTGGTGATAAATCTCAGGTCCCTGGCGGCGGGTTGTCTGAGGGCCAGGAGACGGATACAGGCACTCTCAATCTTCTCGTCGAGGGCGTTGATCTTCTCATCCTCTGCGATGACGGTGCGCGCCAGGTCGGAATCCCTTTCCAGAAGAGATCGCATGGCGCGGTGTATCGCATGTTCGACGAGAGCCCCTTCATAGAGAAGGGTTTCCTTGATGTCTTGTAGTTCCCTCTCGTACTGGATGCTGGTGTGTATCTTTTCTTCCATACCATTCTCCCTTGTCGTTCGTTAGCCGAATCTCCCGGTAATATAATCTTCCGTCTGCTTGACCGCCGGTGTCGTGAAGATCTTCTCTGTCAAATTGTATTCTATCAGTTTTCCAATGTAAAAGAACCCGGTAAAATCAGATATCCGCGCCGCCTGCTGCATATTATGGGTCACGATAATGATTGAGTACTCTTTTTTCAGCTCTTCGATCAGTTCTTCGATCTTTGCCGTGGAGATGGGATCCAACGCGGAGGTCGGCTCGTCCATCAGGAGAACCTCGGGCTTCATGGCAAGAGCCCGGGCGATACAGAGCCGCTGTTGCTGGCCTCCTGACAGCATCATGGCGGACTGATGCAGGATATCTTTTACCTCGTCCCACAGGGATGCCTGTCTCAGACTGTGTTCCACTAGGGCTTCCAGAGCCGCCTTGCCGTTTGTCCCTGAAAGCCGGGGACCGTAAGTGATATTATTGAAGATCGATTTCGGAAAAGGGTTCGGCTTCTGGAATACCATTCCGATTCTTCTGCGCACTTCCACAGGGTCGATTTCCGGGGCGTAGATATTTTTACCGTCGAAGATGATTTCTCCCTCAACACGTGTTCCTGCGATCAATTCGTTCATCCGGTTGATGAGCCGGAGAAGCGTCGACTTGCCGCATCCCGACGGGCCGATCAATGCGGTAACCCTGTTTCGCTGGAACGGCATGGTAACATCCGTCAGCGCCTTGAAATCGCCGTAATAGAAATTGACGTTCTTCGTTTCTATGACATTGTTGTTTTGCACTGCTACCACCCTTTATTTTTTCTCATATGACTTCTGATGATAATTGCAATCAGATCAATGCCGAGGACCAGCGCCACCAGAACGAGCACGGTGCCGTACTGGAGGGGCCTTGTCTCCTCGATGCGCGTTCCCGCGGTGGCGAGAACATACACGTGATAAGGGAGGGCCATCACTTCGTCGAAGATCGATGCCGGCAGTTTCGTTGTGAAGAATGCCGCCGCGGTGAACATGATGGGAGCCGTTTCTCCCGCCGCTCTTCCGATTCCCAGGATCGATCCGGTGAGGATCCCCGGCAGGGCGTTGGGAAGTACAATCCGCAGGATCGTCTGCCACTTGGAGACGCCCAGTCCGAGAGACGCTTCCCGGAACGTCTGCGGCACCGCCTTCAAGGCCTCTTCCGAGGCCCCGATGATGGTAGGCAGAATCAGAAAACCGAGGGTCAGGGCGCCGGAAAGGATGCAGGAGCCGAACTGGAGAAAGACCACGAACAGCCCCAGTCCAAACAGTCCGAAAACGATTGAGGGAACGCCGGCCAGACAGTTCACACCGATCCGTATGACCCTGATTGCCGCTCCTTCCTTCGCGTATTCGCTCAGGTAGATGGCCGAGGCGACGCCGAGGGGGAGCGCTGTGCTGACAGCCCCCGCGGTGAGGTAAAAGGTTCCGAGGATCGCCGGCATGATCCCGCCTTTTGTCATGGAGTCTCGCGGGTGCTCGGTCAGAAACTCCCAGCTTATGGCGCCGATTCCGTTCGCCACAATGTATACGAGAAATCCGCCGATCGCCGCAGCTATAGCCAGCGCCGAAAGGCGGACGGTCAGGAAAAAGAGGTTTTGTTTGAGATAGCGCCACTTCATAGCGTTGCGGATCCAACCTCCTTGAATTTATGAGACACGTAATCGGCAATCAGGTTAAACCCCAGCGTGAGGAAAAAGAGGACGATCCCCGTCGCGAAGAGGGCGTGATAATGGTCGCTCCTGAAGGGCGCCTCTCCCATCTCCGCCGCGATGCTGGCCGGCATGGGTCTCACGGAATCGAAGATGCTCTCCGGGATTGCGGCCGCGCCGCCGGCGACCATGAGCACCACCATCGTTTCCCCGATGGCCCGGGCCATTCCCAATATCACGGCAGTGGATATTCCCGACAGGGCGGAAGGCACGATCACCCGCGCAATTGTTTCAAACCTGGTCGCTCCCAGCGCGTACGATGCCTCCTTGAATTCTTGGGGGACCGAATAAAGGGCGTCCTCGGAGATGCTCGATATGGTGGGGACGGCCATGAGCGCCAGGACGATCGAGGCGTTGGCGATGTTCAATCCGGTGGGGAGATCGAAAGTCTCCTGCATCCAGGGTGCCAGGACCGCCATGCCGAAGAATCCCAGAACGACGGAGGGGAGACCCGCGAGAAGTTCGACGACCGGCTTGAAGATTTCCTTGACTAGGGGAGGCGCAATCTCGGCGATATAAATCGCCGAAAGGACGCCGAGGGGTACGGCGAGGGCGGACGCGAATAGGGTGACGGCAAAGGAACCGAATATGAGCGGCCATATGCCGAATTCGGGCGGGTCATACGTCGGATACCACTCCATGCCGAAGAGAAACTCCTTGACGGATACTGCACCGAATATGGGGATCCCTTCGAAAAAGAGAAAGATAATGATGAGCGCGAGGATTAAGATTGAAATGAGGGCGAAGAGGAAGAAGATGTTTTTTATGAGAATCTCTTTTGCTTTCCGTGACATGAGCTATCCCCGGCAGGTGATGTGGGAGGGCCGTATCCAATCGATCGGTCCCTCCCGTGAATTGTTTTTGTATGATTCTAAAAGAGGGGGACAAACCCTTCTTTCCTGACCAGTTCCTGTCCGTCCCTGCTCACGACGAAGGTGATGAAGTCGGAGACAATGCCCGTGGGCCACCCGTTGGTGAACATGAAAAGGGGACGCGCGACCAGGTACGCGCCCGAAAGCGCCGTCGCGGCGGTTGCCTCAATGCCGTTTACCTTGATTCCCCGGATACTGTCATTCATGTACCCCAAGCCGATATAGCCGATCGCATATCTATTCTTGGAAATTGCCTGCACAACCGCCCCGTTCGATGCCTGGAGCTGTGCCTTAGCCGTTACCTTTGCCTTATGAAGGACTTTCTCTTCCCAGACCTCGTAGGTGCCGGAACTGGTGTCGCGTGAGACGACCACGATCTGCAGGTCCTTTCCTCCAATTTCCTTCCAGTTGGTTATCTTTCCCTGATAGATCAGGCTCAACTGCTCGATCGACAGATCTGTCACCGGATTATCGGGATGGACGATTGGGACGATCGCGTCAATGGCCACCCGATGCGGAACGGGGTAGACACCCTTTTCCTGGGCGAGCGATACTTCCTTGTCTTTGATAAAGCGTGAAGAATTAGCGATATTCGCCGAACCGTCGATCAGGGCTTTGATCCCGTTTCCGGAGCCGCCCCCCGAGAGGGAGATGTTCACGCCGGGGTGCAGCTTCATGTAAGCCTCCGCTGCGACCTGGGCGACGGGCAGTACCGTGGTGGAACCGTTAATGACAATTGATTCACCGGCAAAGGCTGTTCCGGCAAGGAGACTGAAGAACATCAGGCATGCCGGTAAAAATCTCTTACTCTTTTTCATAGTTGTTTTCCTCCAATATTTTTAATGTTGTGAGGAACAATACACTATGTTTGTTACGATTATATGACAGCCTGATGACCGTTTGATTACATAATTGATCCCGGCGATTTCTTATTTTCTCACCGCTTCGGCCATTCGTTCCATGGCGATCTCGACCTGCTCGAACTGATTAAAGGCGCTCAGACGGATATATCCCTGGCCGCACGCCCCGAAACCGCTCCCGGGGGTGCAGACAACAGCGGCTTTTTCGAGAAGAAGGTCGAAGAAGTCCCATGAATCAGTCCGCGTGTTGACCCAGATGTAGGGTGAATCTTCCCCTCCGGCGCAGGTGTAGCCAAGCCCCCGCATCTTTTCAAGGATCAGGGAGGCGTTTCTCAGGTAATAATCGGTCAGCTCTTTCACCTGTTCTTTCCCTTCATCTGAGTAGATCGCCTCGGCGGCGCGCTGGACAGGGTAGGAAACCCCATTGAATTTTGTTGTGTGCCGGCGGTTCCACAGCGAATGGAGGTCGTGGGCATTCCCTGGTCCGTCATAAGCAACGCAGGACTTTGGAATGATCGTATAGGCGCATCGGGTTCCCGTAAAGCCGGCGGTCTTTGAAAAAGACCGGAATTCAATCGCCACGTCGCGAGCCCCTTCGATCTCATAGATGCTCCGGGGGAGAGATTTGTCGCGGATGAAGGCCACATAGGCGGCATCGTACAGGATCAACGCTTTGTTTGCCCGGGCGTAGGCAACCCACTCCGAGAGCTGTTCCCTGGTCGCCGTGGCCCCCGTGGGGTTGTTGGGAAAGCAGAGATATATCAGATCGACTGGCTCAGTGGGGAGCGCCGGGACATAGCCGTTTGCATCCGTGGCTTCGAGGTAGACAAGCCCCTCGTAGCGCCCGTTGTTCCACACGCCGGTCCTGCCGGCCATGACGTTGGTATCAACGTAGACGGGATAGACCGGGTCAGGGACGGCGATCTTTAGATCGGAGGAGAAAATCTCCAGGATATTCCCCGTGTCGCATTTCGCGCCGTCGCTGACGAAGACCTCGTCGGGATGGATATCCGCTCCAAGCGCCTGAAAATCGTTTCGAGCAATGGCCTCGCGCAGGAACTCGTATCCCTGTTCCGGGCCGTACCCGCGGAAAGTGCTGTCGGCCGACATCTCGTCGACGGCCCTGTGAAGTGCGGCAATGCATGCATGGGGGAGAGCGCGCGTGACATCTCCGATCCCGAGCCTGATGATCTGCCGGTCAGGGTGCAATGCGGCGAAGGCGGCGACCCTCTTCGCGATGTCGGAAAAGAGGTATGAAGACTGGAGTTTCAGATAATTTTCATTGATCTGTATCATATGGCATCCTTGTCTGTAAATAATGTGTGATTAGCAATATACGGGAAAGGATGTTTATGTGTCAACATATAAGCTAGATGCGAATTCATCAAAAACAAGCGCTGGAAAAAATTATTCTCCTTAGGATTGGTTGACATGGAACATCAACCCTGGTAAGTAAGCACTTACTTATGAGTGATTACCATGAAGGCACCGAACAATAAACGCCTCACTGCTGAAGAGCGAAGGAAGCACGTTCTCAGAAGCGCCATCGCCGCCTTTGGAAAGTCGAATTACCGGGCTACGCGCATGTCTGACATTGCCGCCGAGGCGGGTGTCTCCGAAGCAATGCTCTATAAACACTTTGAATCGAAGAAAGTCATGTTTCTCAGTATCCTTGAGAACGTCTCCCGTCGAACCGCGACCACGATCGAAAAGGGCTTTGAAGAAGAACCGGACGCCCTTAAACTGCTTCGGCGCCTTCTCATCACGTACTATAACCAGATACAGGAACACCCGAATCTCCTGAAACTTCATTTTCAGGCCGTTTCCGAGATAGACGACGATGAGATAGGGGCACGGATCAAGGATGATCATGAGGTGTATGTCCAGTCCATCAAAGAGCTTATCCGGAAAGGGCTTGCGCAGGGAACGGTTCGGAAGGATATCGAGATCGATCCGATCGCGTGGCTCTTCAACGGGATCGGTATTTTGATCAGTATGATGGTGCTCCTCGGTCGTGATGACGAGATCAAGAGGGGTATCGCGGACAAGATGATTGATCACCTGATAGAGAGTATCAGGGCGTAAGCTTTTGGTTTTTTATTCAGGTGATCGTCACAAACAACCCTGGAAAAGGGCAAGGCAAAAGGAGGGGGATATGTTAAGGACAAAAGAAGAGTACATAAAGGCACTGGGCAAGATGAAACGGAACATTTACTTCAACGGAGAGAAAATCTCCCGCGACGACGAGCGGCAAATGGACTGCATCAATACCATCGGGCTGACGTACGATGAGGCGCAAAAACCGGAAAATGCGGACCTGCTGCTGGCGAAATCACACCTGACAGGCGAAACGATCAATCGATTTACCCACATCCACCAGAATCCGGATGACCTCCACAAGAAGCAGGACATGACCCGGTTTCTCTGTCGCAAGGTGGGGGGGTGCATCCAGCGGTGCATGGGGATCGATGCCACGAACGCCATTTACAATGTGAGCTATGAGGCTGATAAACAGAACAATGGCGCGACCCAGTACCACGAGAACTTCAAGAAGTGGCTGATCCGGTTTCAGCAGGAAGACCTGATCGGATGCTGCGCCCAGACCGATGTCAAAGGTGACCGGATGAAACGTCCTCACGAGCAGCCCGATCCCGACGCGTATGTGCGGATCAAGGAAAAAAAGAAGGACGGTATCGTCGTGTCGGGGTGCAAATTGCACATCTCCGAGGCCTCAGTGGCGGACGAGGTACTGGTGGTCCCAACCCGCGCTCTGGGACCGAAGGACAAAGACTACGCTGTCGCTTTCGCCATCCCCGGTGACTGGGATGGACTGAAACAGGTGGTTACCATTCACAACCTGCGTCCCCGCGAGCACTTCCCCCGCGGCTTCGTCCCCGGCGCCACTGACTCGTACATGATCTTCGATGACTGCTTTGTCCCGTGGGAGCGGGTTTTTCTGTGTGGTGAATACATGCACGGGGGGGCTTTGGCCCTTCTCTTTGCCCTTTTCCATCGCCACAGCTATTCGGGATGCAAGCCGGCTATCGGCGACGTCCTCCTGGGCACGGCAGCCCTGGCGGCTGAATACAACGGAATCCAGAAAGCCGGTCATGTCCGTGAGAAGTTTGCGGAGATCATCCTGACCACGGAGTTGGGGTACGCCGCCGGATATACCGCCTCCGACCTGGGCAAACCGGAGATCTACATGCCCGGCGTCGGATTCATCCCCTATGGGCCGGGAAGTTACATTCCCAATTCGATTTACTGCAACGTCGGCCGCTGTCTGACCGGGGAAGCCGTATATCGCGAGCAGGAGATTCTCTGTGACATCTCGGGCGGTATCGCAGCGACATTTCCTCATGAGAAGGACTGGGTCAACCCTGAGACGAAAGAACTGCTCGAAAAATACGTTAAACGCAATCCCGATATTCCCGCGGAAAAAGCCGCACAGTTCTGGCGGTATCTGGGGGATATTCTCTGTTCGGCCACAGGGGGCATCGTGAATGTGGGGAACTACCACGGTGGCGGGTCTCCGGTGATGGAGCAGGTTGCCATCACGACGCAATACGATATTGAAGACAGGAAGAAGCTGGTAAAATGCCTCGCCGGTATTGAGGACTAAAATCCTGCTGCCCCGCGCCGCCGGGCGGCGCGGGGCATTGGATACCTCCATGTCTTTCCATACGAGGGTGGAGTGTCAGTTTGCGTGACTCGCTATCGCGTCAATTATTTCGCGCCAAACTGGAACGGGAAGGGTATGCCCCATCCCCTCAATGATCTTCAGCTTGGCCCCGGGGATGGCATGGGCGGTATCGATACCGCACTCTACCCGCAGGAGCGGATCGGCGCTGCCGTGTATGACCAGGGTCGGGACCTTCAGGGATTTCAGAGCTTCCCGTCTGCTGCCTGAGGCATACACCGCCGCCATCTGCCGGGCCACCCCATCTGTATCCACTCCTCGCGTGAATGACTCCTCCGCGGACCGGAAGACCCGCTCTTCATCGACAGCGAATCCGGTTCCGTTCAAGATGCGCCACGTGGCCAGAAAACTCGCGATGAACCCTTCCCGGCCAGTCGGTGGCGGAGTGGATAGTATTCGCAGAGCCTCCGGAGTAGGCGGGGGGAGATCAGAGGCTCCCGTCGTGGATGATATTGAGGTCAGGGAGCGGAGACGTGAAGGATTCTGAATAGCCATGGTCTGTCCTATCATCCCGCCCATGGAAATCCCTGCCACGTGAGCCGACGGTATTCCGAGATGGTCGAGAAGACCGAAACAATCCGCGGCCATATCTGAAAGGAGATAGGGGACTGGTACCGATTTCCCCGCCAGGAGGTCGGCTATGAGCCGGGCGATGGAAGGAAACTCCGCATTGTCCAGGTGAGTTGACTGGCCGACGTCTCTATTGTCGAATCGTATAACGAAGTATCCTCTTTCCGCCAGAGCCCCGCAGAATTCTTCATCCCACAAGACCATCTGCATGCTCAAGCCCTGTATCAGGAGGAGCGGAGATTCAGCCGGATTTCCAAAGGTTTCATAGGCCAGCCGTATCCCGTTCTTGAGAATCGCCGTGGCGGCCATGCCGTGCAGGATATCTTTTTCCATACGATCCCTCCTGAAAGTATTTGATCGGGAATCTTAAATCCCTGTATGCCTTCGAGAATGTAAAGCCAACGTGTTCATCCTCTCCATCGGTCAGAGGTTTTTCTCATGGCATATCCGGACATTTCGGTTGATGGTGCATAATCGGGTGCAGATGCGGCACTTATTTTGTAATTTTAGCTTGACCGTGCCGGTAATTCAAGAGAACACACACGCCACGTGTTGGTGATCTTTTTTTATCAATAATTTTTGAATGAACCTATTATAGTGAAAGGGAGGATTGCTATGTTTGAGAAAATACTGTACCCGACTGATTTTTCGGATGAGGCGCTGAAGGCGATGGATTTTGTGGCATCTTTGAAGGATGCCGGAGCGAAGGATGTGGTGGTTCTTCATGTCATTGAGAAGGGAAGTTTTGATGCCATAGCCCGTTACGCCATCAAGGATATTGTGGAGATTGGAAAGAACCTGAAAAAACGGGCAATGAAGGAGATGCGGCCCATAGAGGATACGTTGAAGACAAAAGGGTTCAAAGTCAAGGTGATTGTGGTCACGGCGGTTCCCTATATGGGTATTCTCGATATCGAGAAAAAGGAGAAGGTTTCCGCCATCGTTATGGGCTCTCGCGGCAAGACGAACATTACGGAGATCCTGCTTGGCTCTGTTTCAGAAAAGGTTGTAAGAAGAGCGAAAGTCCCCGTCCTTGTTTTCAGGTAGAATAAATTACTCAACTTTCGCACATGTTTAA
>DIXO01000036.1 GCA_002428735.1 Syntrophaceae bacterium UBA6078
GACAGTTCTATTTGCTCTTGACAGGAAAGAGGACAGGAAAGAGGACCCATCTTCCCCTCTGATTGAACTCCGCTTTGACAAACCACCCGAGAGATACTATCTTTATTAACAATAGCAACGAAAGAAAGGGGTTTACAGATGACAGGAAATCAGTGTGGTTCCCATATCGAGAACTTGAAACGATATTCCTTTGATATCGGCATGTACCGTCCTCCGAGCGAAGGAGGAAGTCTGTCTCTTCTCATTCGCTTTACCCGGAACTGTCCTTGGAACAAATGCACCTTCTGCGAGATGTACAAAGGAGAGAAGTTTGTTTATCGGTCGGTCGATGAAATCAAGGCTGATATCGATGCAGTCAAGGCGATCAGCGATGAGATAACCGCCATCTCATGGAAACGGGGGTACGGAGGCAGAATACATCGGGATGTGGGGATGGCTGTTCTGCAGTCCGATCCTTCATTCTATACAAATCAATGTTTTATCTCTGTTTTTAACTGGCTTGCTTCAGGAGGGCGGACCGCTTTTATCCAGGACGCGAACAGCATGATCATGCGGCCGCCGGAATTCGTTGAGGTCCTGAAATACCTCAGGGAACAGCTTCCCACGCTGACCCGGGTGACCACCTACGCCCGGTCAAAGACGCTTGCCCAGAGAAAACCCGAAGAGCTGCAGGAGATCCGCGCAGCCGGTCTGGACCGTCTCCATGTGGGACTGGAGACTGGAGATGATGAATTGTTGGAAATTGTGAGAAAAGGCGTAACCAGCGCGGAACAGATCGAGGGGGGGAGAAAGGCTGTGGATGCGGGGTTTCAGCTCTCGGAATACTGGATGCCCGATCTCGGCGGACGGGAACGCTGGCGCCAGCACGCCGAGAATACCGCCCGCGTTCTTACGGCAATCAACCCCCACTATATCCGTTCGCGCCCCTTCGTGCCGAGAATTGGCACCCCTATCCACGAAGAATACGAGCGGGAAGGCTTTCACCTCTCATCTCCCCGTGAACGGCTTGAAGAAGTACAGCTTATGGTTAAAAACCTCGATGTAACCTCAAAGGTTTGTTTCGATCACGCCATGAATTCCTGGACGGACAGACGGGGAGGCCTGCTCTTCAGGCAGGATTACGAAGGATATCAATTCCCCGACGAAAAACAACTCCTGCTGGACAGGATTCAGGAAGGTCTCGACGTTGATGAATCGACGCAGATGCATGTCAGGGATGTCATAGGGATACGATCACTCTGAAAGGAGCACACCCCATGAAAATCGTTGGAATCGTCTGCAGCCCCCGCAAGGGGGGAAATACGGAGATACTGGTCGGTGAGGCCCTCGACGCGGCCCGCAGTGAAGGAGTCGAAACGGAACTGATCCGCGTGGCTGACATGAACATAGCCCCCTGCGACGGATGTGGCTCCTGCGCCAAGACCGGCGTGTGCCGGATCGAGGACGACATGCAGAGTGTCTACCGGAGCTTCGAAGAGGCCGACGGGATCATCTTCGGAACCCCCTCATATTTCAGTAACGTGAGCGCCCAGGCAAAGGCCGTGATTGACCGCACCTACGTCTCTCTGCTCCATGGAAAACTGCGCGGCAAGGTGGCGGCCGCCCTGGTCGCGACCCGGAGAATCGGAGGGGGGCAGATCCTCAGCATCCTTTACAGTTACTTCACCGTCCAGGGGATGATGATCGCGGGCGGCGGCATCGGCTACGGCCGCAAGAAGGGGGATGTCCGGGAGGGTCCCGGCGGATCCCCCGTATTCACGGCCATTGAAGAGGCGCAGGCTGTGGGGAGGCGGGTCGTCAAGACGATCCAAAAAGTGTCATGACGAAGCGCCGCGATCCTCACGCGCCCAGTAATCAAAGAGTTACCGAAGGTAACCGGGGAGGGCGTCTTCCTCCATCCCCTTGAAACTGCACCGAATGGGGCAGGTTTTGCAGGGAGGCTTGATCCCCGGCAGCGCCGGTTCCCCCTTGATGCCCTCGATATAGTCGCAGCATCGATTCACTTCCTTGTCGTCGCCCTCAACGATGATGACCACGGCTCCCTCAGCGCCGCCGTACCCTCCCGAGGCGAATTGCACAGCCTCGACATCGAAGAGATCCTCCAGCGCGTCCAACTCGGTATAGGCGTTGCCGTCTGAAATGCACACCATGCCGCCCAAGGCGCCGATACTCCGTTCGATAGCGAGGACACCGCCCATGCGCGAAGCATCTTCCACAGACAGGACCATCTTTTCGAGACCCACGGGATAGATCACCGTTCCTCCACGGGCCTTCATGGGCAGATATATCTCGCCCATGGTTCCCCCCGTGGGATTCGCCATGAAGACGCCCACGGCTCCCGTGTGGTCGATGGCGTTCGCCCCCTTCAACACAACATCTCCCGGGCCCAGCTTATCCATGATTGAGGAAGGCTCGGCCTTCAGCACTTCATTCTTGTGAAAGGTGACCGGTTGTGTGCGGACACCCTGAGGAAGAACACAGGTAATCCCCTTGATAATCTGACCGGCAACATACTTTTCCTTTTCGATTGATTCCCCCAGCAGTTCCTCGACGATGTAGGCGTTTGTCGAGCCGCGCCCCACGATGAGATATCCTTCCTCCTTTGCCTGTTTCACTTCGGGAAGCGAAACGATTCCTTTGGCGATCAGCCGCTTCGATTCGGCCGATGTTAACGTAAAAAGTGCCTGCATAAGCGCATGTCCTCCTTTTCCTGTGGTTTTTTAAAAAATATCTCTGTGAAAAGAGTTCCTGGCGCGCTGCATGCGCGCCCTCGCTCTCTATATGCCATAAATAAACGCCTTTGAAAAGGCATCTTTTACTGGATTTGTATCAATCCCATCACATCCCTTAAGGATTCCCTTGCAAAGACATCTGTAACTCGTTAAGGAAAAGGGACATCATTCCCGGTTGGGGGAGGGCTCTCTGTTGAAGCTCATACTGGTGCGTCATGGTCAGACAGTGTGGAACCTTGAAAAACGGGCACAGGGCGTAAGCGATATTGAGCTCAACGAATATGGCAGAGCTCAGGCGGAATGTCTCGCCCTCTCGCTGCTGGACGAGGGGATAGACAGCATAGTATCGAGCCCACTGAAACGGGCGATACAGACGGCGGAAGCCATCAACCGGTTCCACCACCTCCCCATCGATACCCAGGACGGCCTGATGGAGCTCAACATGGGAGATTTTGAAGGTATCGCCCTGGGGAGGATGTTGAACGATCACGAAGATTTCCTGAAACAATGGGCCGATGATCCCGCTTCAATTGTGATGCCGGGGGGCGAATCCCTTGCCGAGCTCCAGAGGCGGGCATGGGGAGCGGTCGAGCGTATTATCGCGAAACCGGGGACGACGCTCCTTGTCTCACACAACTTTACCATCATGACGATCCTCAGTATGATCAAAGGGGTTGATATCGCACACTTCAGGCAGTTCCACGTGGATGTGGCCTCGAAGACGGTTGTAAATTTTGTGGAAGAAAAAGGGGAACTGGGGTATCCATATGACTAA
>DIXO01000007.1 GCA_002428735.1 Syntrophaceae bacterium UBA6078
GCTTTTCACTCCTGCGAAAGTTGAGATCTATACCTTATCGACCCCATTAAGGAGACGATCATGGGAATACGTGCAAAAATATTTTCTGGGTTTTTGATCATGGCGATCATGCTGTTGGTCGCCGGCGCCTGGTCTATTTATGAATTGAACAACATAGGCATCTCCGTTCAGAAAATTCTCGATGACAACTATAAGAGTATCAATGCCGCAAAATCAATGCTTGAGGCCCTTGAGAGAGAAGACAGCGCGGTCTTGCTTTTGTTGCTGGGGAAACGGGAAGAGGGCCGGGACATTTTGCGCTCTGCCGATGAAGCGTTTCAAAGGGCTTACGAAACAGCACAAAGCAATGTAACCATCCCCGGGGAACAGGAGCTCATCGACACCATATCGAGGACGTACGACCGGTATAAAGCCCTGTGGAGCAGGCCCATCGTTGAGACTGCGCGAGAGGGAAATCTGGACTGGTATTTCCGCGAGGTCCATTCATCGTTTCTTTCTGCCAAGCTTTCCGTACAGGAACTCATGACACTAAACGACAAAACCATGTACCAGACTGCTTCAGGCGTGGAAAGCAGGGCGCATCGGGCAACGATGCCCGGCATTATCGCGATCATAGCGGCATTCGTTTTTGCGATCATCTTCAGTTTCCTGATCAATCTGTTTATCGTTACTCCGATCATACGGATTACCAGTGGCATTGAGCAATATGTTGAATCCGGGCGTTCCTTCGATGTGAAGGTCGATACCCGCGATGAAATCTCGGAACTTGCCTCGTCGGTTGAAAATCTGATAGCCCGATCAACAAAGTGAGGCGGAACCCATGAGATACCATATCGTTCTCCGTTATGTGGGGATTATCCTGCTGATCGATGCCGCCTTCCTGCTCATATCCGGGATCATTTCTTTCTGGCAGGCAGACTCCGGTTTCTTCCCACTTGTCTACACAGCCATCATTGCGGCGCTGTTCGGGGTGTTCCCCTTCATCTTCGTCCCCTCGACGGAAGAGATATCGATCAAGGAGGGGTTTACCATCGTTGTTTTAAGCTGGATTCTGTCATGTCTCATCGGGATGGTTCCCTATATCCTGTGGGGCGGTGAATTTACCCTCACAAACGCATGGTTTGAAAGTGTGTCCGGGTTTACGACGACAGGGTCATCGATTCTGACGAATATCGAGACCCTCCCCGACGGGCTCTTGTTCTGGCGTTCCACCACCCAGTGGATCGGAGGCGTGGGTATTATCATCTTTGCGCTTTCGATCCTGCCCTCGATGGGGAAGATTGGCATGACGTTGTACCGGTCCGAGATATCCCCCCTGGCCGCCGTCAATTTCAAATATCAGACACGCAAGACTCTGCGGATCATCATGACCGTGTATGTGGGTCTGACGATAGCAGAGACCGTCTTGCTCATGTTCTGCGGCATGGATCTCTTCGACGCAATTACCCACTCCTTTGCCACTGTCTCCACAGGAGGATTCTCGCCGAAAAATCTCAGTGTTGCTCACTACGGAAGCATTCAGATAGAATCGATTATTATTGTTTTCATGATCCTCTCGGGGATCAATTTCGGCCTTCTGTTTCTCACGTTCTCCGGGAAGGCAAAGACGCTTCTTAAATCAACGATTTTTCGGACCTATTTAGTCATGCTCTTCATGGGGGTTGTGCTGGTCGCCATCAATATCCACGGGACGGTATACAGAGGGTGGGGAGAAACCATCAGGCATGCCGCCTTCCAGGTGATCTCCATCGGAACTTCAACCGGTTTTGCCTCTGCGGACAGCAACATATGGCCCCCGTTCTCTCAGATGCTGATTATTTTCTTTACCTTGCTGTGTGCCTGCAGCGGGTCTACGGCGGGGGGAATCAAAGTCGACAGGGTTGTCCTGCTCTGGCATGCGATCAAAAAGAGGGTTACCAAGGTCCAACATACCCACGCTATCGTCAAGGCAAAGATAGAAGGTTTTTCAATCGACGATGATGTTCTCGAGGCAAGCCTCCTCTATATCATCCTCTATGTCGGCATCGTGTTCATATCGGGTCTCATCATATCTTTTCTGGGGATCGATATTATGACGGCATTCTCCGCTTCGGCAGCCACCATGGGGAATGTGGGACCGGGATTCGGCCTGGTTGGATCGGTGAGCAACTTCGCCAATATCCCGGAGCTCGGCAAGTGGATCCTCACGGGAGACATGCTCCTCGGACGTCTTGAGATATTCGGGCTGCTTTTATTTTTCCTTTTAAAGTTTTGGAAATAAGAAAACACGGTTTTTGAAATAACGATAGGATAAATATCTTTGGAATATTCGAACCTAAATTAATCTTCAGCAAAGATCCGTTAGCCATTCTACAGATGAAAAATGGAAAATAAAAAAACTTCCATGTGCGGTAGATAAGTGACTGTTTTTATACGGTTGGCGCTGTCGGATTTGATCAAGATTTGTAACCGTAAAATTGCCTCTATAACAGTTGTTATCCCGATCTCCTCGCGATGATTTTATTCGAAATCACCGTCAGGACCTCTTCATCCCGCTGATTCAATGCAGTATAACGAAAGCGGACGAGCCCCCGGTCCGGTTTCGATGTTGACGGTATGATCTCCAGAACCTCGCCGACCGCCCGGATCGTGTCGCCGGGCCTGACGGGCCGGAGCCACCTGAGTTCATCAAATCCGGGGGAGCCGAGATTGGAATCCCTGGTGACTCCCGTCATCAGGATAAGCCTGAAGGTTGCGGCCAGGGTGTGGATGCCGCTCGCAATGAGCCCGCCGAAAATCGATTTTTTCGCAGTTTCCGTATCCATGTGGAACGGCTGTGGATCGTACTGCAGGGCAAAATCGATTATCTGACTCTCCGTAATGGTAACGCCCGGCGTCTCAAATCGGTACCCCACCGTGAAATCTTCGAAAAACAGCGTCATCGTTTCTTCCTCCGGGCGTCACTGTGACAGGATTTTTGAACCATGTGTCATGCCGGGTTCCGTATATTAATGGTTCCAGCATCTCATGCAATACCCTGCCCGCCGGTCTCCATGCAACATTCTATTTGCCGGAAATAATATGCAGGAGTTCAGTCGCGGTTTTTCCGAGCCGTTCGGCCAGGTCTTTGAGACGATCATCGGGTGTGGCCTCAATCCCCTGTTCTTTTAATCTCGAGAGAACTTCTTCCAGGGAAAGCCCCTGTTCTTCGCAGACAGTCCTGATGGTCTTTCTCCCCATACCGGAGCCTCCGGAGCTTTTAGTCGGGGCAGGCATGAGCCCCCCGGCCCGAATTTCAGCGTAGAGTTTCTCGGGGGAAACATGGTTGGCCAGCGCGATATCTCGAATCGTTTGATGGACGCCTTCTGTTGAGTACCCTTTGGATGTGAGTATCTTTGTTATCTGTTCCACGGGCACCTGGATGCTCCCGGCAAAATCCGCGAGGCTCAGCAGTTCGGCGTGAGAAACCGGCGGTTTCACCCGGCTCTGTTCCCAGCTCTCCTTGAACTTCTCCCCTATGTCCATGATGGTGCCGAAGGGGGGGATGCTCCAGATGGACCCAAGGAAGATAATAAGGCAGACCGCAATGGACAGGGCCAGTTCCCATTTCAGGTTCAACGCCTTCTGTGCTGTGCTCCAGAGAAAGGCAGTGAATATTGACTAGGCGAATAAATACTTCTATTTTGTGTACGCCCGGCATGGGCGTGACCTTATGGGGTGACCTGTCTGTCAAAGGCAGGG
>DIXO01000058.1 GCA_002428735.1 Syntrophaceae bacterium UBA6078
CAAAAGTTGGTGGTGGATTACGGCCTTTTTCAGGGCTTTCAATTGCGCGCGCCTTGTGGTATTTTAACAACCTGATGGGGGGTGATATGATATGCCGGAACCGGGATTATACCTCAGGGTAAATTATACGGATAATTCCTATGATTATATTGCCGGAACCACTCTCAACAAGCTGATACGCCAGCATAAGGTCAAACGGTTCTATCGCAACTCCGCGCACAGGTGGGTCACCGTGGGCGTTGACCCCATACGGGGGATGGGAGGAGTCTATGCCGGGCCGGACAGAAGAAAGATGTGACTTCCTCAAACCCTTATGAACCAGGCGCTTCCGCAGGGGTTCCCTTCAGCCCTATCTCGTCGGCCACCTCGCGCATCCCGTTGATGGCGTCTTCAATCAGTTCACCGACCTCGATCCCCAGCATCTTGGCTCCCTTTTGAATGATCGACCGATCCACCCCGGCCGCGAAGGCCGGAGATTTCCACTTCTTCTTCACCGATTTGACGCTCATATCCATGACGCTTCCCGATGGCCGCACCATGGCGTTGGCGGTAATGAGGCCGGTAAGTTCATCCACGGCATACAGCGTCTTCTCCAGGACGCTTTCAGGCTCCACGTCCGAGCATATACCCCATCCGTGCGACACGACGGCGCGAATGTATGATTCCGGCCATCCTTTTTCTTCCAGAATCTTCCGGGTCATGGAGCAGTGCTGCTCGGGGAACTTTTCATAATCAAGGTCGTGGACGAGGCCGATAACGCCCCACTCGTCTTCATCCGCGCCCCGCTTCCGCGCGCAGTAGCGCATGACCCCTTCCACCGCGTAGGCGTGTTTCAGCAGGCTGTCGCTTCTGTTGTACTGATGGAGAAGGGCGAGCGCCTCCTCGCGGGTCGGCCTGTGCTGCGTCATGGCGTATCCTCCTTTTTCTTGAGTACGGCCCCGAAGAACCCGTCTGTTCGATGGCGATGGGGGAATGTTCTGAACATCCCGGCTTCGTCCCGCATCGCGGCCGGTACCGTCTCGGGTCTGAGGCACGCAAAGTTGGGGTTTTCAGCCAAAAATCCTCTGATGATCATTTCGTTCTCTGCGGATGATATGGTGCAGGTACTGTAGACCAGCGTGCCCCCCCCCTTCACGTAGCAAGCCGAACGGTTCAGTATCTCCCGCTGGAGCGGCGGGAAGGCGGCAAGGTCCTCGGGAGCGGTGTGCCATCTGATTTCGGGATTTCTCCGCAACGTCCCCAGCCCCGAGCAGGGAACATCCACGAGGACCCGGTCAAACTGCCCGCGCAGCCTCTCCGGCGGGTTCTGGGTCGCATCGTGAACGATCGGTTCGATGATCGTCACTCCCAGTCTGCGGGCGAGAGCCTGCAGGGATTCGATCTTTGCGCGGCTGATATCCATGGCGACGATCCTGCCGCTGTTTTTAGTCAACTGGGCAAGGTGTGTCGTTTTGATCCCCGCGCCGGCGCAGACATCAAGGATCGTTTCCCCCGGTTTGGGATCCACGAGCAGAGAGATCATCTGGGAGGCCTCGTCCTGGATCTGCATTTCCCCTTCCCGGAACAGCGGAAATTCCCTCACGGGTCCGGGAAGATCGGAGAAGATGATGCCGTCGGGGGCGTAGCGTGACGGAACCGCATTACAGCCATATTCGGTAAGACGTGTGATCAGGGTCGGCCGGTCAGTCTTCAGCCGGTTTGTCCTGACCGTAAGGGGAGGGATGGTATTGTTGCTTTCACACAAATCCCGTGTTTCATCGAGTCCTAACTGCTCCACCCATAGACGGACGAGCCAGAGCGGGTGCGAATGGACCACTGAGATGTGAGACAGCGGATCGTCATCGAAGGAAGGCCAGGCGATGGCATCCATCTTCCGGGCGGCATTCCGCAGGATGGCGTTGACCAGGTTTGACCATCCGGGGCGCCGTCCCTTTGCCATCTCGACCGCTTCATTCGTGGCGGCGTACGCTGGGACTCTGTCCGCACACATAATCTGGTAAAGGGCAACCCGCAGGATGTTGCGGAGCCTTTGCTCCATCAGATCGAACGGCCTGTTGTATACGGCACGGATGACCCAGTCGATACGGTTCCGCAGGCGCAGGGTCCCGTACACAAGCTGTGTAAGAAGGCCGCGATCCTGAGGAACAGGGAGCAAATTCCTTGCGAGGTATGCATCCAGAAGAGGTTGAGCGAATGCTCCCTCCTCGACCCTGTCAAGTATCTGAACTGCCAGGGTGCGAGGGGTATGCTTCATGCCACCCCATTTTTTATTCGAGGTTGTCATCGTCTGCCAGGGGATGCCCTCTCAGGAAATCGTCAATCGACATCCGTTTTTTCCCTTCGAGCTGGACATCCTGGATATACACGTGGCCATCCCGCGTGGCCACTTGGAGCCCCGCCTCCATCAATCGGCCCAGTTTTCCGGGCTCCTTTTCTCCCGAGGCTTTTTCTTTGCCTGCCACGGCATGGAATATCTTCAATTTCTTGTCTCGAAGGAAGGAATACGCAGCCGGCTGGGAAGAGAGGCCCCTGATGAGATTGACGATTTTCTCCGGGTCGTCGTTCCAGTCGATATGCCCTAATACCCGTTCGAGACGGGGTGCCAGGGTAACGAGAGAGGAGTCCTGCGGGGTTGGAGTGATGGTCCCTTCCTCGATGCCTTGAACGGCCCGAACAAGAAGCTGCGCCCCCATTGATGCAAGGGTTGCGTGCAGATCGTCGAAGGTGTCCGCAGGGTCTATGCTGATCTCCTGCTGAAGCAGGATGGCCCCGGAATCGACCCCCTCGTCCATCAGCATGATGGTCACCCCCGTCTTTGTATCTCCGTTGATGAGGGCCCAATTAATCGGCGCGGCTCCCCGATATCGAGGGAGCAGGGAGGGATGCACATTCAGGCATCCCAAACGAGGAAATTCAATGATTTCCCCGGGCAGTATCTGCCCAAAGGCGGCCAGCACCACCATGTCGGGGGCGATTCCTCGGAAGGTGTTCAAGAATTCTGTATCCCGGACGCGGTCGGGTTGGAGGACGGGGAGACCCAGTTCCAGTGCGCTTAGTTTTACCGGTTGCGGGATCACTTTCTTTCCCCTTCCCTGCGGCCTGTCAGGCTGCGTAATAACGCCCGCGATCGGATAGCCTTTTTCCACCAGAGCCTTTAGTGTGGGGACAGCAAAATCCGGCGTTCCCATAAACAGTATCTTCGGTTTCATGACAGTCACCTTTCTTGTGGGAGATTATAACCGGTTACCTGATTTTAATCAAATTGGTCTCAAAACGGTAGGTAGAATCACTATTGCTTTCTCGCTGGATGGGGCTCTGGCTTTAGAAAAGCGCGGAATGTTCCTGTGCTCGGGGAAATTAGTTATTTTCTAGAGTGTCAAATTCTGTTATATGAAGCAAGGTAAATTTTTATTCAGGGAGGAATAAAACCAATGCGGGCGCTGACCCTACTCCCTCAATCGTTGAAGCGACCGCAATCAATGTGTGTCATAAACCATGTGATTCGGGAAAAACGCTTAAGCCATATAATCAATACACAGGAGATTAGTCATGCCGTTAATGAACGCTAAGCAATATGAAGAGAGTTTGAGGAAATTAAAATTCAAGGTGTATATGTTCGGCAAGCTGGTGGAGAATCCCGTCGATGATCCGATTATCCGCCCCTCCATGAATGCTGTTGCAGCGACGTATGAATTCGCCCACTATCCCGAGTACGAAGACCTCATGACGGCCACCTCCCATATCACGGGGAAGAAAATCAACCGTTTCACCCATATCCATCAGAGTACGAAGGATCTAGTCAAGAAATCCAAGATGGGTCGTCTTCTTGGTTCGCTGACCGGCTGCTGTTTCCAGCGCTGCGTGGGAATGGACGCGATGAACGCCCTGTCGATGACCACTTACGATATCGACCAGAAGTACGGTACCGAGTACAATAAACGATTTCTGAAATTTCTGGAATACGTACAGGAAAACGATCTGACCTGCGACGGCGCCATGACGGACCCTAAGGGAGACCGGAGCAAGGCGCCGCACCAGCAGGACGATCCGGACATGTTCATGCACGTGGTGAAGGAGCGGAAAGACGGGATCGTGGTCAGGGGCGCGAAGTGCCACCAGACCGGTGCGGTCAACTCCCATGAGATCATCATCATGCCCACGATCAGCATGCGCGAGGAAGACAAAGACTACGCCATCTCCTTTGCGCTCCCCGCCGATGCCGAGGGAATTACCTACATCCTGGGCCGCCAGTCGTGCGACACCCGGAAGCTGGAGAAGGGGACGATGGACCGGGGCAACCAGCTCTACGGCGGTCATGAGGCTTTGGTAGTCTTCGACGATGTTTTCGTCCCCTGGGAGCGGGTCTTCATGTACAAGGAGTGGGATTTTGCGGGCCAGTTGGTGGAGCAGTTCGCCTCGTACCACCGCCAGAGCTACGCCTGCAAAGCGGGGGTGGGTGATGTTCTCATCGGCGCCACTCAGTGCATTGCCGAGTACAACGGGGCTCAGAAGGCGTCCCACGTCAAGGACAAGATCATCGAGATGAACCACCTCAACGAGACCCTCTTCTGCGGGTCGATTGCCTGCGCGGCCGAAGGGCACAAGGAACCCAGCGGTACCTACTACGTCAACACGCTCCTGGCGAACGTCTGCAAGCAGAACGTGACGCGTTTCCCCTATGAGATTGCGCGGCTGGCCCAGGACATCGCCGGCGGTCTGATGGTAACCCTCCCCTCCGAAGAAGATTTCTGTTCACCGGAGGTCGGCAAGTGGGTTGAGAAATATTACAAGGGGAGCACAGGCGTCTCCACGGAAGACCGGATGCGGATGCTGCGGCTGATCGAGAACATCACCCTGGGAACCGCCGCCGTGGGATATCTGACCGAGTCGATGCACGGTGCGGGATCTCCCCAGGCCCAGCGGATCATGATCTCCCGGCAGGTCAATATGGAGGAGAAGAAAAAGGTCGCCAAAAAGCTCAGTGGCATCAAGGCGAATGAGTAGAAAATACCGGATCGGGTTGAAATACTGCGGGGGATGCAGCCCCCGCTACGACCGTGTACAGGCGGTAGAGTTCCTGCGGGAACGGTTGAAAGATACGGTGGATCTGGTTTCGTATGAAGACTCTGTTATCGAAGGTATTCTGGTTGTTGCCGGCTGTCCCACCGCCTGCGTCGATCTAACCCCGTTCCAAGGGCGCCCCGTATGGGTCGTGACCAGCCCGCAGGATGCCGAACGCTTTGCGCAAACAATGAGGAGCGTGAAGAATAAAGAAGGGCTGGAGCCTGCCTTGTAAGAGAATATGACCCCGCATGGCTCGAGAATAAGCTTTCCTCTCCTTATGCGTATTGTGCCTTCACTGCGGACAGTGCAAGGTCCTGCGGAGGCCCTTCGATTTGGTCACATGAACCGCAATCCAAATATCTACAAAAATGTAACATCCATTACATCGGCACAGCACAGTATCGTGCCATAACCAACCCTTTTCAATAAGTCCTTAATCTTTCTTGATTGTCTGCGATTTATGCCGTTTTGCCACGTTT
Source organism: Syntrophaceae bacterium UBA6078 (assembly GCA_002428735.1). Classification (GTDB taxonomy): domain Bacteria; phylum Desulfobacterota; class Syntrophia; order Syntrophales; family UBA2210; genus UBA6078. The sequence goes on from DIXO01000058.1 coordinate 5,544, forward strand.
TTTGTAAATGCAGCCTTCCTAGTCCACCTTCTGTGACATACAGGAACTGGAGTTTCCACGAACCAGGTTACGGTGTAGTTCCGAGAAAAATATTCTTTTCGGTAATGATTTTTTATTTGCATTTCAACACAATTGTAGTATTTACGCAAACGAAGATCGTGAGAGGATCTCGTTCCCCTGCAACCATTGATTCCGCCAGCGCACAGATGAAGCCAGGGCCGTACTGCTTCACGGTAGACAATTGTTTTTTGATTTGTAGAGCGTTTGGAGTATACAATCTTCAGGAGATACCCAATCTGGAAGGTGTTACCGGCAGGTATTTGAATAGCGTTTCTATGTCACCCGGCAATAAGACGTTATAAATGTCATAAATGAGGAAGGGAGAATTGAACGATGTTAGAGTTTATGAGGATGTGCGAGGAATGTAATCCTGGTGAGATGGAGTTTTTGCAGGCTGTTTCAGAGGTTGCCGAGTCGGTGGCCCCTGTTCTGGATAAACACCCGGAGTACCGCAAAGCAAAGATTTTAGAGAGAATGGTCGAGCCGGAAAGAATAATCGTCTTCCGGGTGCCCTGGGTGGATGACAGGGGTGAGGTACAGATCAACAGGGGATACCGTATCCAGATGAACGGCGCCATCGGTCCGTACAAGGGGGGGTTCCGGTTCCATCCGTCGGTCAACCTGAGCATCCTCAAATTTCTGGGGTTTGAACAGGTCTTCAAGAATGCCCTCACAACCCTTCCGATGGGGGGTGCGAAGGGGGGTTCCAATTTTGATCCCAAGGGAAAGTCGAATACGGAGGTGATGCGGTTCTGCCACAGTTTCATGTCCGAGATTTTCAGGCATATCGGTCCCAATACGGATGTCCCTGCCGGCGACATCGGGGTCGGAGCCAGAGAGATCGGGTTCCTGTTCGGCATGTACAAAAAACTGCGCAATGAGTTTACCGGTGTTTTGACGGGGAAGGGGCTTACCTGGGGAGGCAGTTTGGTACGCCCGGAAGCAACGGGATACGGTTCGGTCTATTTTGCCGCGGAGATGCTTGCCACCCGCGGCGAGACTCTCGAGGGAAAAACCTGCCTGGTCTCCGGATCCGGGAATGTGGCCCAGTATACGGTGGAGAAGCTCATCGAAATGGGGGGCAAGGCGGTGACCCTTTCAGATTCTTCCGGATATATTTACGACGAGGAGGGGATTGATCGGGGGAAGTTGGATTTTATCATGGAACTGAAAAACTTCAGGCGCGGGCGCATCAAAGAGTATGTCGATAAATATCGCGGGACCGTATACACCCCGGTTGATCCTGCTCTCGATTACAATCCTCTCTGGAATCACAAGGCCGACGGTGCTTTCCCCTCTGCCACGCAGAACGAGATCAACGCAAAGGACGCCAAAAATCTCATCTCCAACGGGATTCAGTTTGTGAGTGAAGGGGCAAATATGCCGACCGTACCGGAAGGGGTGGAAACCTTTGTCGACGCCGGGATCCTGTACGCCCCTGGAAAGGCGGCGAACGCCGGCGGTGTCTCCGTCTCCGGCCTCGAGATGACGCAGAACAGCATGCGGCTGAGTTGGACCCGGGAGGAAGTGGATGATTACCTGAAGAGAATCATGAAGAGTATTCACGCCGCCGCCGTCGCTGCCGCCAACGAGTACGGAACCCCCGGCAATTACGTGAATGGCGCGAACATTGCCGGGTTCACCAAGGTGGCAGAGGCAATGATGGCACAGGGAATCGTGTAATCAAGAGATTACGAATGGCGGCGGGTTCCGCCAGCGGAACCGCCGCCAGTATTCTTTCCCGTGATTTCTTCCTCTGCTCATTCCTGTCGATTCACCAGGATCGCGATATGAAGAAATACTTTCTCATCTTTTTCATGATTGTGGGAGCGGGAGACTTTCTCTACGGGGTCTTTTCGGGGGATCAGCTCAGCATACTCATGGGGGCCGTAATTATGATTCTCACCATCTATATCGCCCGCAGAAAAAAACCAGAAAACGACACGAAAATCCCCTCCCCGCAGTAAAAGATTCTGTACCGCCTAGGGAAAGTGATAAATTCACCTTTTATTCGCTATGCAGGGCACGGGACAGCCGTTTGATGGACTCGTCCCTCCCCAGGATATCGATCAGTGTCGGTATGTCCGGGCCGTGGCAGCTCCCGAACAGGGCGAGGCGGAGGGGGAAATAGAACCCCTTTCCCTTGACTCCCAGATCGCTGATGGCCTCCTTGACAAGACGGGACAGGTCATCCGGAGACCAGTGACCCGGCCTGCCGAGGGCCTCGATTATGTACGCGAGAATCCGTTTCGATTCTTCCTGACCCAGGAGAGAGCGATCCTCGTCAGTGAAGACCAACGAATCGTAGAACATCCGCGCGTGCTCCACCAAGTCTGAAAGGCGGAATACGTAATCCCGGGCCGTAGCAATAACCTTGAGATATTTCTCCTGGTCGCCGATGTCGATTCCGGCCTCTTCAAAAAAGGGGCGTGCCTGGTCGGCGATATAGCCGACATCCAGATGCCGGATATAGTACCCTCCCATCCAGTTCAGTTTTTCCAGATCAAAGACAGCTCCGGCCTTGTTGATCCGCTCCAGAGAGAAGGCCTCTTCCAGCTCCCGTAAGGTGTATATTTCCCGGTCGTCCGCTGAGTGCCACCCAAGGAGGGCGATAAAGTTGAGCAACGCCTCGGTGAGGTACCCCTTTTCGAGGTAGCTTTCGACGGATACATCCCCCTGCCGTTTGCTCAGTTTGCTTCGGTCTGCGTTGAGGAGCAGGGGAAGATGCACAAAGGCGGGGACTTCCCACCCGAAGGATTCATAGAGAAAGATATGCTTCGGCACGCTGGAGAGCCATTCCTCCCCGCGTATGATATGGGTGATCCTCATGAGATGGTCGTCCACCACGCTCGCGAAATGATAGGTAGGGAAGCCGTCGGATTTGATCAAAACCTGGTCGTCCACCTGGGAGTTGTCGATAGCTACCCGGCCACGCACGATGTCATCGAAGACGGTCTTTCCCTCTTGAGGGTACCGAAGGCGGATGACGGAGGGGACCCCTCGGGCCAGGTTTTCTTCGACCTCGTCTTTCGAAAGATTCCTGCACCGGCCGTCGTACATGGGTGGTCTCTTTCTCTTGCGCTGTTCCTCCCTGAGTTTGTCGAGCCGTTCTTCATTGCAGAAACAGTAGTAAGCATGTCCCGCGTCCAGGAGCTTCCGTATATGTTCCTGATAGATCTGCATTCTCTGGGACTGTATGTAGGGCCCGTAGTCTCCCCCCACATCAGGACCCTCGTCATGCTGCACTCCTGTCCGGGTGAGGGTGGTGATGAGATTTTCCACAGCGCCGGGGATGGATCGTTTCTGATCCGTATCTTCGATCCGCAAGATGAACCGTCCTTCCTCCTTCCGCGCGAAGAGATAGTTGAAGAGTGCCGTTCGCAGCCCTCCCACGTGGAGGTACCCCGTCGGGCTGGGGGCGAATCGTACCCGTACCTGTTGATTGTTCATATGCATTGTGATTGTCCTGTCATTATTTGGCTATAAAGTGAGCGAAGAGAAACGGCGGACGTATTATCCGCAGACTCCCAAGAACCTTTCGTTCGGGAAGTGTATCTATACCGTTTTGCTCTGGATTACAACCAGAATATCCCTCCGTAATCCACCACCAACTTTTG
>DIXO01000025.1:0-402 GCA_002428735.1 Syntrophaceae bacterium UBA6078
CCAAAAGTTGGTGGTGGATTACGGGAAGGATCCGGGATTGACCTTCCACGGAGGTTGGTATATACACTCCTGTTTTCGGCCGGATCCCGGAGGTCCGGTCTTTTTAACAGGGACGAGTGTGAGGGTGGAGAAAACGTGAACAGACACCATCGAAAAGAAGTGGACCGGCGCCGCAATTTCGGGATTATCAGCCATCCCGATGCCGGAAAGACGACTCTGACTGAAAAACTGCTTCTCTTTGGCGGAGCGATTCAGCAGGCAGGGGCGGTGCGGGCGCGCAAGGCTTCCCGCCACGCGACAAGCGACTGGATGAAGATCGAGAAAGAGAGGGGGATTTCGGTCACGACGTCGGTCATGAAATTCAACTATCGTGACTATGAGATCAACCTTCTCGACACCCCG
>DIXO01000025.1:455-3480 GCA_002428735.1 Syntrophaceae bacterium UBA6078
TGACCTTCATCAACAAACTGGACCGCGACGGGCTTCGCCCGCTGGAACTGCTTTCGGACATCGAAAACAAACTGCAGATCGAGTGTGTTCCCCTCTCATGGCCGATCGGCATGGGAAAATCCTTCAGGGGCGTCTACAATATATATGGTCACGAACTGCATCTCTTTACGCCGGGGGGCAGCACCCAGCCCCGGGAGGGGATCGTGATCCGCGATCTGGCCGATTCCCGTCTCGACGATATTCTGGGCAGTCAGGCTGCGGAGCTTCGTGATGAGATCGCTCTCCTGGAGGGGGCGGCCGCTCATTTCGAAATGGAACACTATCTCACGGGAAGCCAGACCCCCGTTTTTTTCGGCAGCGCCATCAACAATTTCGGCGTCAAGGAGCTTCTCGACGCCTTTGTGGCGATGGCTCCCTCCCCCGCGACGCGCCCCACGCTCACGAGAGATGTTTCTCCCTACGAAGAGGGCTTTTCGGGCTTTGTGTTCAAGATACAGGCGAATATGGACCCCGCTCATCGTGACCGGATCGCCTTTCTTCGCGTCTGTTCCGGGACCTTTCGCCGGGGGATGAAGGTTACGCACCACCGGATCGGCAAGGAGATCGTCATCGCCAATGCTACCATTTTCATGTCGCAGGACCGGACCAATGTGGAGGAGGCGTTTCCGGGGGATGTGATCGGGATACACAATCATGGCACGATCAAGATCGGCGATACCTTTACCGATGGAGAACCGCTGAAGTTCACCGGGATTCCCAACTTCGCCCCGGAGCACTTCCGGCGGATACGGCTTGAAAATCCCATGAAGAGCAAGCAGCTCCAGCGGGGGCTTGTGCAGCTTTCGGAAGAGGGGGCTGTCCAGTTCTTCCGCCTCCTCGGGGGGAGCGATTACATCCTGGGGGCGGTGGGGGCCCTTCAGTTTGAGGTAACGGCGGAGCGACTGCGGACCGAGTACGGGGCCCATACCCGGTATGAAGAGGTTCCCTTTGGGGTCGCCCGCTGGGTGAGCTGCGACGATCCGAGGCGCCTCAAGGAATTTGAAGAGGACAACAAAGCCTCTCTGGCACTCGATGCCGAAGGGTCCCTTGCCTTTCTCACCTCCAGCGAGTGGCGGCTCGCGCGCTTCATGGAACAATGGCCTTACATCAGCTTCCACAAAACCTGCGAACGCTTCTAGATTTTGGTCAAAGGGATCCGCTCACCAAGGTGCTGCACCAATTTCAGCCCCGTAAGAACCGTTTCACGGATGCCTCATCCTCAGCGTCAGCATGAGAGAGAAGATGATCGCCGCGCCGCATGCCAGCCGAACGGCGGTTAACCGACCGTCGCTGTAAAAGAAGGACAGGATCACCGGGGACAGGGCGTAGCCGGAGAACTTGATGGTATTGTAGACGGATATCACCGGGGCGCGCAGCTCGGGCGATGCCTCAACCGCCATCGTATTGAGCGATGTCCATCCCGTTGCCGATCCCACCCCGAGCAGCAGGAAGAGGATCATGTAGTGTCCGTAGTGAAAGGGAAGCAGCAGCATCAACCCCAGGGCGGCCAGCATGACGATCATCCCTCCGGCGAATACGGTGTGCCGTCCATAGCGATCTCCCAGAACCCCCGCGACCGGGGCCATGATGAGCCCCGAGAATCCTGTGAGAGAAAGAAGGAAGCCGATTCTGTCCGAGGGAAGGCTGAACCCGGTCTTCAGATAATCCGCTGTAAAGGTCATGATCCCGATGTAGGCGACAAAAAGACTGAATGCCGCAGCGCTTAAGACAAGGACGCCCCTGTGAAAGAATGCCTGCCGTATCAGGGGAAACACTCCGAAGAGCGACTGCCGGGTATCCGCCTTTTGTGACACATCCCTGCACCAGATGCTGAATGAGACAGCCGTCGCGGCCGCAAGGATCGACAGAAAGTAGAAAAATCCCTGCCACCCGTATCTCACTTCAAGGACGCCGGAAATGGCTGGCCCGAGGGTCACGCCGGCGGTATAGGCAAGTCCCAGCCCCCCCATCGCTTTGCCGAGATGTCGGGCCGGGACCACATTGCCCACCATGGCCATGATAATGGGGGTGAGGAAGGCTCCCCCGGTCCCCTGAACCATCCTCCCGGCAATCAGGAACGGGAAGGTGTCAGCGAGGGCGCAGGCGATCCCCCCGAGGATATAGATGCCGAATCCCGCAAGCACCGTCCGGCGCGCATCGAAGAGATGGGCGATCGGTCCCGATACTATCTGCATGGCGACGAAGGGTATCATGTAGAAGGTTATGGCGAGAGAGGCCTGGGCGAAGTCGATTGACCAGACCCCGGCGAAGACGGGGACAATGGCGACAACACCGAATCCTCCCAAGGGGCCAACCGCCGCCCCGACATAGAGGGGAATAAGTTTCTTCAGATTCACAGAATATGTCCGGTTCCCTTGCTTGAGATGTCAATCATTCTGGACATTCATAGAGAAGTCTTTGGGGCGAGTCAACAAAAAGGTGTTACTGTTCCGTATTTATATGGTAAAAAAACTTTTGGGAAACCATAGGCGTGCCGTTATCAGTCGGTCGTGGATACTGAAAAAAGGGGGAAGAGAGGGCCATGAGAAAGATACTCGTCAATTTTGATCTGGAAACGGAGTACCTGGAAACACTGGGAAAAAATTGCGGCGAGTGCGAGATTGTTCTCTGCACAGACAGAAAACTCGTGGCCGAAGCACTCAAGGACACCGAAATACTGATTACGTTCCGCCGCCGCATTACGAATGAGATGATACAGGATGCCCGCAAGCTCAGATGGATCCAGGTATTGACGGCAGGGGTCGACAGGCTTCCCCTAGATATGATCCGCGAGAAGGGAATTATGGTTACCAGCGGCACGGGGATTCACCGGATCTTTATGGCGGAGTATGCCATCGCATCCATGATCAATCTGGCACGGAATTTCCATCTCCTGTTCAGGAATCAGATGCAAAGAAGGTGGGATCGAACGCCTCCTCAGGGGGAGATATATGGCTCGACGCTCGGCATCCTTGGGCTCGGGAGC
>DIXO01000025.1:3516-5152 GCA_002428735.1 Syntrophaceae bacterium UBA6078
ATCTTCAGACAGAGCGACTACGTGATCAATCTTCTCCCCGGTACGGCAGAGACCCGGGGGATTGTGGACAAAGGGTGTTTTAATCTGATGAAAAGGACCGCCTGTTTTATCAATATGGGCCGGGGGGCGACGGTGCGGGAAGCGGACCTGATCGATGCCCTCAGGAAGGGGGCGATCCGCGCAATGGTGAGCGATGTCTTTGCCACCGAACCGCTCCCGGAGGACAGTCCTCTCTGGACCCTTGATAATGTCATTCTGACCCCTCACATCTGCGGTGTGTCGGAGAAATACATGGAGCGGGGAATGGACATTATCCTTCATAACCTGAGAGTATATCTGACCGGGTCCGGTACGATGGTGAATGTGGTCGATTTTAACCGAGGATATTGAATTTCCCCAGGATTATTTTTTTCACGATTCTTTCATTATCCCTTAAAGAAACACACAGAGGTGCCGATAGCTTGTATGAGAATCCAGAGCTTTCATTGCGTCACTGGAGCGAAAAGGCGTCGCGGTATGGATCTCCGGAGAAAGGTATATGATATCGCATCCTGTGAGGTGCTCGCAGAGGATCAAGTGTCATATCATCGGACACAGGGGCGGGAATAAAGGTCATTTTATTCGCGGTCGGCACGGGCAGATAAGCGGTATTTCTCTTTTTTGAATCGGCAGTAATCGGGGAGAAACACGATGGCAGGGCATGGCAGGGTATTTCGATTAGGAAATCTTTTCATACGGACGGAGCTCTTTCTTTTGACTCTGGCTGTCATGCTCATCGTGCTTCTGGCAGCCGTCGGACTGGTCACCTACGAGCAGAAACAGGTCAAGAAAAATCTCTCCCGGGAGCTTTCCGCCGTTGCTGAGGTGGTGACTCTTGCCGTGGGAGAAGCCATTTCTTCGAATGATACGGAAGCGGCCCGGGATCTCCTGACATCTCTTTCGGTAAACCCGGGGATTGTCCTCGCGGTTCTCTATGATAAAGACATGCGCATACGCGGCACGTATAAAAGAGGCGTGACAAATGCCGACTCTCTGATTTCCGGGCTGCGCGGAGCTTATCCCCACCTGGGTGTCACCCTTCAGGAAATGACAGGGCGGGGGGGGATCACCCACATTACCGATAACCACCTGTTCATCGTCCGGCCCGTCCTGACGGGGCAATCATTCGCCGGCGCTGTTCTGCTGGTGGAAGATATGAAGCAGATGTACCGGACCCTTGACGTCTATTACATGGTTGTCGCGGCCTCCGCTATTCTTGCCATCCTCCTGGTGGTCTTTATATCAAACAGGATACAGCGAATCATTGCCGATCCCCTGGTTGAAATGATGCGCTCAATGAACACCGTGGCCAGGGAAAAGGATTATTCCGTCCGGATAGAGAAACCGCGCAATGACGAATTCGGTGTCCTGAGCGACCGGTTTAATGACATGATAGCGGAGATCCAGAACAGAGACAAAGAGCTGCAGGCGTACAGCTCCAGTCTCGAAAAGATGGTTGCCTCCCGCACGGCTGATCTCTCCAGGGCCAAGAAGGAACTGGAGGAGATGGTGGTCACTCTCGAGGAGGCGAAGGAGGAGGCCGAAGAGGCCAGCCGCGTGAAGTCCCAGTTTCTGGCAAACATGAGCCACGAGATCC
>DIXO01000054.1 GCA_002428735.1 Syntrophaceae bacterium UBA6078
AAGTTTTTCAACAACCTGCTAGAGCTGTGACAACGTTGGTGGCGCTGTGACGGGCCGCGGTGACCCCCGCCGCGTTGTCCATCAGCTTCATCAGCTCCCCGCCATGGACAAACCCCGCCGGATTGGCCTGAGCGGGAAGCATCAACTGAGCCATAGTGAGGACCGAGTGCCTGACGGTTCTTCCTTCCAACGGCGTAGCGTTTTCAAAACCGTGGAGAATTTCCTCGTATTTCGTTCGGTGGGTTTCCTCAACCTTCTCGATCCGATCGAAGAAGGCAGCTATTTCATCGAATTCTTCTTTCCTGGCCGTATCGGCAGACTTCCGATAGAAGGCCGTTGCTTCCTCTTCGTGCTCGATGGCGGCCTGCAGGCTCGCTTTGACGTCCCCTCCCCTCCCCAAGAAGAGGTATTCATGCTCGGCGTGCTCGGCTTCGTTCCGGGCAGTCTGGTGGAAAACATCGGCGATCAGATCGAATCCTTCGTCGCTCGCCCTCTTCCCGGCGTAGATATACTCAAAATAGGACCTCAACTCATGGTCAAATGCCTCGCGGAGATTTATTTCGGTCTTGCTCCCCTTCAGATCCATGATAAAAACTCCTTTCGGAAAGAATACATGCTGATCAGGCTATTGGATTGCCGTGAACATGTCAAGGAGTATGGGCTTTTCAATGCAATTTCTCACGCACCTTTGCTGATCTGATATTTCTCCGCCCTCCGGGGAAACCCGTTGCATCCTTCCCAGAGTCCCCGGAAGAACTGAGCGGCGTTGCCTCCCAGCGACCGGGTACGATACCCTCCCTCTTGGACAACGATGGTGGGGAGGCGCAGGGATCCAATGCTCCTGCCGTTCGCATAGAACTCCTTTGCCGAGAGGTTCCACGTGCCCGTGGGGTCCCCGCGAGCCGTATCCAAGCCGAAAGCAACGATCAGAAAACGCGGCTTGAAACGGGTGATCCGTTTGAGGGCTTTTTCCACTGTCTGTTCGTAAGCAGCCCCGCTCACTTTCTCGGGAAGGGCATAGTTGACATTGTATCCCCGCCCTGTTCCCTCCCCCCGCTCGTCGGGGAAACCGTTGAAGTAAGGGTAGGCGAAGCGGGGATGGCCGTGGATCGATATGGTCAGGACATCGGGCCGCTCGTAGAATATCTCCTGTGTTCCGTTTCCGTGGTGGTAGTCGATATCGAGGATCGCCAGCCTCCCGTAGGCGCTGAGGTAGTGTGCCGCAACGGCAGCTGAATTGAAATAGCAGAAGCCGCCGAAGGCACCCCGTTCGGCGTGGTGTCCCGGCGGGCGGACCAGAGCGTAGGCGAGACGGTACCCTTCAAGAATTGCCTTTGCGGCTGTCAGGGTGCAGTCGACGGCCCGCTTGGCCGCCAGATAGGCGTTCTTGTTCAGGGGTGTAAAGGTGTCGATGCAGTAGTACCCCGCCCGCACGGGCATCTCCTTGGGGGGACGGGCGTTGTTACGAATGGGGAAAACGTACGGATAAACAGACTTTCCCGGTTTGAGGAGAGAACACATCCGTTTGAAGTATTCCACATAGCGGGTATCGTGAACGGCTTTGATATGCCGCTCAGGAAAATGATGGGGTTTCATCCGCTCAAAGATATCGAGGTTTTTAATTCCTTCGAGGATCCGATCGATCCGTACCGGAGCTTCAACATACCCCCGCTCATGAACATGGTGTATCTCGTGTTTGTCGTTAATCACCAGAGCGATCCTCTTTTCAATCGACTGCGTGATGTGAATGGGTTTCGGGTGGCGAGACCGGGTGTACTTCGGCGGACGGACCCGGACCGGATCGTCGGTAATGGATGAGAGAACCATGTCGATGTAGCCGGGAGGACAGGACGAGCCGTACTTCCGTGTGAGAATGGCCCGCACGATATTCCGGAGAAGCGCCGCGGAGAGAGAAACATCCCGTCCCAAAGGGTCGAAAACCAGGTAAGGAGGGCAGTCGTCCCCGGGTTTGAAGGGAGTCTCGTAAGCGGTGTTGCTGATCGGGTATGCACCGTACCTCTCGTAGAAGCGCAGCCGTTTGCGGCTCTGCGCCCGTTCCGCCTCGTTTGTGCACAGCGTGGGATCATCGGGGAGACACTCGAAAAAGAGGCCGATCTCGCTGAGGGCAGCCGCCTCCTCGCGGACCCGATCATACAGGGCACCGCCGACCCCGCGCCCCGGCCGCTTTGCCTCTATAGAGATGTAATCGAGATAACAGAACCCTACGTCGGGTGCGTGCTGCAGGAGGGCAAAGCCCTTCACGTCTCCCCGCTGACCGTCAGCCACGAAGAGAACCGACTTGAAGCGGTACTTCATGGGATTACGGAGTTGGAGGGGGAGCTTGGCTATATCGTTTTCGTCAAGAGCGGCAAACTGGCTCCGCAGGATGGCCTGCACCTGAACAACGGCCTCCCGATCGCGGGGGAGCGTATCATCATAGATGCGCCGGATACGAAACATCCCTGATTTCTCCTTTCTTCGATCACAGTTCAGGGCTGAACGATATCATACTTCCGCAGGGGGGCATATGGTTTATTGGTGGTGCAGCATAGTCAAAAAGACAACATTCGAGGACTATTCCTTTCTCCTCAGCCAGAGAAAATCGCTGAACCTCCGCGTGGGAGGAAAGATCCCCTCTCTCACGGAGCGGACGTCTTCGATTGAATAGAAGGCACGGGGGTTGTATGTCTGTACACTGTCCACCACCGCCTTGATCTTCTCCCGATCGATAATGGTGAATATCAGCTTGACCGGGCCCTGCGCCCCTTCAGCGTCCACCGTGGTAACCCCGTATCCTGCCGAACGGAGATGGCTGACAAGCTGCGTGGCGTCTCTCTGAGTGATGATGCGCAGGATGACCCTCCCCACAGCCAGCCGCTCCTCTATAAAAATCCCCACCAGATTTCCACCGGAGAAGCCGAAGGCATAGGCGAGGTAGTACACAGGATTGCTGAGGTTCTGCATGATCTGACCGATTGCCATCAGCCAGATGAGGATTTCAAAGAAGCCGAAAATGGGGGCGAGCATCTTCATCCCCCGAGAGATATATATGATACGGATCGTTCCCAGCGTCACGTCCACAATCCGCGCCAGAGCGATTAGAAGAGGAATGATAACCCAGGTAAAAAGGGGGGAACTAAACAAAGAGATGTCCATGATATTCATTCCCTCTCGAATCGTACGGATTTCTATCGGTCATCCTTAAGAAAAAATCAAGCCCTTTGCCAAAGGACCCATAGAGACCCAAAAGGATATGCAATCTTTTCGATGAGCTTTCTTTGCTCGAGCGTTTTATATTATTTTACTATGAAACAAAGCAACCTTAACAAAAATCATCTCTATTCAACCATTGCACAACCTGCCGCTGATTTATCCTTATTGGAACCATCAGTTCTGTTTGTTTCTCACTTTTATGCTCCTCGTAGCTCTGGAGAATCCGCGTGAATTTTCATTGACAATAAGTGGATACCGCTGTTAAGTTTACCCCACTAAAAAGCAGGAGGGGCATATGATCAAAACCAGACTTACTGAATTACTCGGCATAACGTATCCTATCATGCAGGCAGGCATGGGGCCATTCAGCAACAACAATCTGTGCGTTGCCGCGGCAAACGCGGGGGTGCTTGGGCTGCTTTCCACCAGCGGTCTTTTTAACAAGAAGGATAAGCCGGTCATCTATAACGCGTTTTGCGACACCGGGGAGGCCAACCGTGACGACGATATGGCCACGGTACTGGAAGCGGTTCTGAAGCGAACCCACCGTCTGGTAAAAGACAAGAAGGGGGTCTTCGGCCCGAATGTCATGGTATCGGCGGAACTCAAAGAGTACTCGAAAATCATGATTGACACGGCCATAAGGGTGCGGGAGAAAAATCCCGAGATGAAAAATACCCTCAAGGTAATCTATACCTCCGCCGGTGATCCCATGGGCTGGGGAGACATGATCAAAGGAGCAGGGTTTACCTGGATTCATATTGTCCCCTCCGTCAGGGCCGCTCTCCGCGCCAAGAAAGCGGGTGTTGACGTGATCGTCGCCTCGGGTCATGAAGGCGGTTTTCATACCCATTGGGAACCGCTTCACTCCATGGTGCTGTTCCCCGCCGTCGTCGAAGCTGTTTCGGATGAGAAGACACTAGTAGTGGGTGGAGGCGGGGTTGGCGACGGCAAGACGCTGGCAGCCACCCTGGCTTTGGGATGTGATGGAGCGCTGATGGGGACGCGTTTTCTCGCCACCCAGGAAAGCGATTTTCCCCCGCTCTGGAAGCAGGCCGTTGTGGACGCCACAGATCGCGGCACCCTGGTGGCCCGCGGGTATGTGGGCCCGGCCCGATGGCTGAGAAACCCCCGCAGTGAAGAGCACGCGGTGAACACTCTGAAAAAGTCACCCGGTGTCTTCCTCGGCACGCCCGATAGCTATACTACCATGGAAGATACGTCGCTGATTGAATACGAGGACGAATCAATCAGGGCGGTATACGAAGGAGACAAGAAAAAGGCCATGATGGCCGGCGGCGAGGTTGCCCAGCGTATCACCGACATGCCGAAGGTTGAAGACATGGTCCGGAATATCATGAAAGAAGCCGAAGAAATTCTGGCAAGTCTGCCCAAGAAATTTCTGCGATAACTACTCAAATCGAAAAAGGAATTTGCCGGAGGTGGTTGTACACCCCTCCGGCAATCGGCATGGTTACTTTTACACTCCGGAATCACCCCTTGCCATTGTACCTGTAGAATATCACACGCAAGAAAGTCGCAATGATCGAAACATCCCGGTTTTCTTTTTTTATCGATCAAAGGGCGACACCCATCCCGCATGGTCCCCCTGGGTTGCTTCGCCTGCAATGCAGTCACTATCTAGGGCGCCATGCATTTTTCCCCTCAAGTTTTAATACAAAGTGCCGATAGATAGCTCAAAGAGAATATTCGTTTACTGACGGGCAAACCTTCCGAAAGGTTGGGGCGCAAAGCCACCGGTTTAAGTCTGCGTACCGCAGATATGGCAGCGGGGCTGCGAGGTAGAACAGAGAAAAGCCGCTTGCCAGCCGGAAAGCGGCTTTTTTATGAGCAGTTAATGCGACCCCCCCTTTCGGTACGGTTAAAAAGGACATACGAACCATACTGAAACAGGGCGGCACCGCAGCCCATGACGAGTCAAAAGCCCCCCGGTGCGCAAGGCTTATCGACAGGAGGAACGAAATCATGGTGGAAAGTACTCAGGGAACTTCATCCATACCGGGCGTCCTTTTTCCTCACACGACAGCCGGAAAAGATGCTGACATTGCCGATAAGGCAGACACGCTGAAAGGAGAGAGACTGAATAACAGGGCGACGCTGACCGCCCCAAAAGCGGAAACCATTGAGAGTCATGAATCGGAGGATGCGAAGATACCCGTAAAGGAGGAGAAAGCAGTTCACGAGTCATCGGAATCACTCCGGAATGAACCTCCTCCCGGCAGCAGGCTGGATATCCTGGCATAAAACACGTAAGATGGCATCCCGGCCTCTTGTATCGGCCGGTCGGAACGCAGATCCCCCCGTTCTTCAAAACAGGGGAACCCGTCTCATATTTTTCTTGATTTTTAGTCTTTTTCTCCATATAGGTGGCAACTCTTACTGACAGAGCCCTTTACCGTCGCCCCCTTAATGGGGGATGTGTAAAAGCCAAAAAATATCAGGGTATCACCTTCCCCCACACAATAATACCGTGTGATGACTTGATGGCGATGGAACGAACATCGACTTTCACACGCCGGAAAACTTTTTTGACATGACACAAAAACCTACATACGAGGAACTGGAGCGGATTCTCAGCAGGTCTGAGGAAGAATCCGCCAAGCGCAGGCTGGCGGAGGAGGCGCTCCGCGAAAACGAGAAGAAATACAGGCTTCTTTTCGAAAACAGCGGTGCCGCCGTATTTTATTACGATACCGATGGGAAACTTCTCCTCTTGAACAGAAGAGGGGCACGGAATCTCGGAGGAACCAAAAAGGATCTCACGGGGAAATCCCTCCACGAAATATTTCCCGGAACGGCCGATCTGCACATCAACCGGATCAACCAGGTGATGGAACGGGGACGGGGAACCACCTTTGAAGATTTGCTCGATCTTCCCGCAGGCAAGATATGGGTTTCATCCAGCATTTATCCGGTAAAAGATGAAGAAGGGAATGTTGAAGGCGTACAGATCACGTCCTATGACATAACCGAGCGCAAACTGGCCGAAGAGGAACTCCTTCGGAGCGAGAAACGATTCAGAGAAATGGCCGACCTCTTGCCGACCATCGTATGCGAGATGGACACGGATAATCGTCTCACCTATACAAACAGAATGGGGTTTGAAACATTCGGCTATTCCCGGGCCGACTTGAACGCCGGATTGTTTCTGACTGATCTGGTTCATCCCGACGACCGCGAAAAGGTCCTCAGCCGTATCGGGCAGACTCCCGGAGAAACGAAACAAGGACCGGCGGAATACGGATTCCTGAGGAAAGACGGCTCCGAGGTAATCGGCCTTACGGATAGCGCCCCCATATATAAGGATAACGTGGTTGCCGGGATACGGCTCAGCATTACGGATACCACCGAGAGAAAAAAACTCGAATCCCGGCTCCAGCACGCCCAGAAGATGGAAGCCATTGGCACGCTGGCAGGAGGGATCGCCCATAATTTCAACAATCTGCTCATGACGATTACCGGGAACATCTCTCTCATGTCGTTGGAAACCCACCCAGATCATGCGTGCTACAGATACCTCAAAAATATCCAGCAGGCGGCTCAAAGCGGGGCCCGATTGACCAAGCAACTCCTCGGGTACGCGCGAGGGGGAAAATATGAGGTCAAACCCCTGCACCTGAATACGGTGGTCAAGGGCACCTGCGAGGTTTTCAGTTCGACCCATAAGAATATCATGGTCCATACAGATTTGACTGAAAACCTCTTTGAAATAAAAGCGGACCGAAGCCAGATAGAGCAGGTACTGCTTAATCTTCAGATAAACGCCGCCGAAGCCATGCCGGAGGGCGGACATCTGTGCCTGAAGACCGCCAATGTCAGCCATGTGAGTATTGAGAGCGACTCATTCAAGGCACGGCCCGGCAACTATGTCCTCCTGGCGGTGAGCGATACGGGGGGAGGCATGGATAAAAAGACTCTGTCCCGCATTTTTCATCCTTTCTTTTCCACCAAGGGGCTCGCCAAGAGCGCGGGGCTCGGCCTGGCCTCCGTGTACGGTATCATCAAAAATCATGACGGATATATCGATGTACAGTCCACCCCGGGTCAGGGAACCACCTTTTTCATGTATCTTCCCGCCTCGGACAATACCTTTGGTGAGATGAGGATGAGGACCGATGATGCAGGGGAAAAAGAGACCGGGACAATCCTTCTCGTTGATGATGAGGACATGGTCCGTGATGTAGGGGTTCGTCTGTTTCAATCTCTGGGCTACTCGGTTCTTGAGGCCGCAAACGGTATGGAAGCGGTTGATATCTTCAAAAAGAACAGCGAAAAAATCAATCTGATGTTCCTTGACATCGTCATGCCGGGAATGAGCGGAGGTGACACCTATGACAGGATCAAGGAAATCAATCCGAATGTGAAGGTTCTTCTTTCAAGCGGATACGGCATCGATACCCAAGCGGCAAAGATACTCGATCGAGGAGCTGACAGTTTTATTCAAAAACCCTTTTCGCTGGAGGATCTGTCTCAAAAGATCAAAGAAATCATGGAAAGAAAGGGTGCTGCAGTCGCCCCCAATGCGTGACCGTGATCCTTCGAGGGTAACATGAAATTCACAGCCAGATTTTGATAACGATCCGTCTATGAGGCGATGTCCCTCAAGTGACAATTTTTCCCACTGCCGATACATTTTTCCCATCACCTCGGAACTCCGAGTTTCTCGAGACATAAAAGAAGCGCCTTCTTTTCCCGCCTTCACCGCACGGGTGTGCGGCAAGTTTCTCGCCCTCTCTCGTTCCCGATCTTCCTTTCATCACTTCTTTCCCTCACTATAAAAGTGATTTCAAATACCTTGCCTCCAAAAAATCACGACGCTTTTACCACGGGCCGTGTCATGGTATTGAGCCGAGCCACTCGATAATCTTCTCCCGAGGCTCACGATTTGTTTGCATGGTTCTTGCTAAAGACAAGAACCGGTACAGGAAGATTTGAGGTACGTGGATTATGGAGCGGTTTACCTGCCGGTCTCCGGCTGGAACGGCAGCATGTCCACGACCGTCACCATCGCCACCATATGATGTGCCGTTGAAATATCAGCGGGAGGAGGATACCACAAAATGACCGCCATCAAGAAAGACCCCCACGATTCGCCGGTGTCACCAGACAACAGGGACGAGGAAAAGGCTCCTCAGGCGTTCAACGATTCCATAGGAATCGATATTGGAACGGCCAATATTGTCGTGGCCCAGAACAGGGGGAAAGAGGTCAGTACGACCATCCAGTCAAACGCCTTTTTTACCATTCCCAGTTCCCAGACCACCAAAGAAATCATTGCCGGAAAGTCCGTGCTGTTTTTCGAGAAAAACAGCAAATTATACATTCTGGGCAACTCTTCGGAATACTTTGCCAACATATTTCGGGGCAACACGCGGAGACCGATGAAAGACGGGATATTAAACCCGAAGGAACACGAGAGCGCCGACGTCATCAAGACCATCATCGAGAACCTGGTCAGGAAACCGAACACAGAGGGAGAAAAGATATGGTTCAGCGCACCCGGCGAGCCGATCGGGAAGCCGAATACCGTCACGTACCACAAATCGATCATCAAGATGCACCTCGAAAATCTGGGGTACTCGCCGGTACCCATCAACGAGGGAATGGCCGTTATCATCTCGGAGTTGTCAGGGAACGGAAGCGAATTCACCGGGATAGGAATCAGCGTCGGGGCCGGGATGTGTAACGTCTGTCTCTCCTATCTCTCCATCCCGGTGATCACGTACAGTATTCAGAAAGGAGGAGATTACATCGATTCGCTGGTGGGCAGTTCCGTGGGAGAGCCCTCTACAACGATCAAAGGAGTGAAAGAAAAGGAGTTGAACCTTTCCATTAAACCGAGGAACCGGGTGGAAACGGCCCTTCATATATACTACGAGGATCTCTTTTCGAGCCTGGCGCAAAGCCTTCAGGAGGCGCTGGGATCTTCCGATAATGTGCCCAGCCTTCCTAAACCCATACCGATCGTCCTGGCCGGCGGTGCGGTACTCCCGAAAGGATCCCGGGAAAAATTCTCGAAGGCCTTCGATGACGTGCGGCTTCCGATCAATATTTCCGATATACGTATCGCCGAGAGGCCCCTCTACGCAACCGCGAAAGGCGCGCTCATGATGGCCATGAGGGAGAAGGGATAGCCGCCCATGGATCCCGTTGTGTTGATCTACTCCCCGAATGAGATACGGGGGAAGATTATCTCGGAAACCCTCAGGGTGAAAGGAATCGAGACTCGCCTGGCTGCGAGCCATTTCGAGGTTGAAGCTCTGATCAGGGAGAATTTTCCGCGGATTATCATCCTGGATATGAAGAAGAATATTTCCACGGAAACGGACTTTCTGGATGCCCTTTCTCAAAAAAGCACGGGGGCAGAGATCATCGTCCTGGGGGATAAACACGATCCCTCCGTCCCGGGAGCACCGCACATTACGAATACGCGCTGGATCCCCGGACCGCTTGCCCCCGAATCGATCGTTTCCGAAGTACACACTATCCTCTTCCCGAAAAGGAACTGGCCCTTCGCAAAACGCTGCAATGCCATGGCATCAGAGGTCCTTCTCCGGTTGAAACGTTTTTTTTTCTGGAGCGTGCCTATAACGGCAACACTTGTTGTCGGTCTCATAGGGGGCTACGTTTACTGGTGCATCGTCACCCTTCCCGATATACAGAGCCTGAACAGTTATTCCCCCTACAAGGCCTCTGAAATTTACTCGCAGGACAACATCCTTCTGTCGGAGTTTTATATCGAACGGCGGAACATGATTTCACCCGACACGCTTCCGCGACACGTCAAAAATGCGTTCATAGCCGTTGAAGATGCGCGTTTCTACAAACATGCCGGCATAGATCCCGTCAGAATACTCAGCTCCTTCCTGACAAACATAAAGGAGGGAGGTTTCGTGCAGGGGGGAAGCACAATCACCCAGCAATTGGCCAAGATGATCTTCTTCAAACCTGAAAAGACTATCACGCGAAAGATCAAAGAGATCGCCATCTCCCTGCAGATAGAGCGGCGTTATACCAAGAATGAGATACTGGGGCTGTATCTCAACAATGCCTATTTCGGAACCAGGGCCTACGGAATTGAAGCCGCGTCCTACATCTATTTCGGCAAGGCCTCCAACGATTTGTCCACATCGGAAGCCGCCCTGCTTGCGGCGATCCCCAAAGCCCCTTCCAAGTATTCACCCTTTGTGGACCCGGAGAAAGCACTGAACAGAAGAAATTACGTCCTCAAAAGGATGTTCCAGACAGGATTCATCAATCAGGACGAGTACCGGCACGCCCTCGGCGATGCAATACCGGAGAAGATACACGCCCGCCGTTACAAGGCGCCATACTATGTGGACCACTGCCGGGGTATCCTTGAAGGGATGGTGGGAGACCGACTCTACACCGCGGGATTGAAGATTTATACGACCCTCGACTACCGGATGCAGGAAGCGGCGGAGAAGGCGGTGCATGAGGGAATCGAGAGACTTGAAAAACGCGGGATAACAGGGGTGCAGGCGGCACTCCTCGCCATCGACATTAAAACGGGACAGATCAAGGCGATGGTGGGTGGCACGAACTTCTGGGACTCCCAGTTTAACCGGGTTACCCAGGCAAAGAGGCAGCCGGGCTCCACCTTCAAGCCCATCGTATTTCTGACGGCCCTGGAGCAGGGACTGAAACCCAGTGATACCATAGAGGACAAGAGGATAGATTATTACGTGAAAGGGCAGCCGGACGCGTGGACCCCTTTGAATTACAGCAAGAAATACCACGGCACCGTCACATTGAAAACCGCCCTCGCCCACTCCTTCAACGCGGCGACCGTCAATCTGGCGAGCAAGGTCGGCATTGAAAACATGATCAAGACGGCGCACCGGCTCGGGATAAAGAGCACAATTTACCCGTTCTACTCCTCAGCCATCGGTTCCTCTGAACTGACTCTCATCGAACTCGTCTCTGCGTACGCCGCACTTGCGAGCGGGAAGCGAATCGAACCGGCCTGCATCACCCGAATCATCGACAAAGAACAGGCGATCCTTGTGGAACCGCCCGCCAGGGAGGAGACAGTCGTCGGTGGCGAGTCTCTCACGGCCATACGTGACATGCTTCAATCCGTCGTCCTTGAGGGCACGGGGAGAGGGGCGCTGGTTCTGAAAAGACCCGTCTACGGCAAGACGGGGACAACCAACGACTGCGTTGATGCGTGGTTCATCGGTTTCGATGAAAATATCGCTTTAGGGGTATGGGTCGGGAGAGACGATCACATCCCCATCGGCGGCGATGAGAACGGCGCCACGGTGGCGCTCCCCATATGGGTCGATTTCATGAGGGGCTCCGGTGAAAACCCTCAACCGGCCCGGATAACCGTGTACCCGTCGGTGACGATGGCAGCGGGAGCGGTAAGCGTCAATTAGTGGACGCCATGACAGATACCCTTCATCCTTTTTGCGGGTGCATCGGGCGAGACCGGGAATGGGCTGTTCCCTGACGCGTTGATAAGAACTTACGCATGAACGCTGATCGAAAGGACTGTACATGGAAAGAAAAATTCTGATCGTGGATGACGATGTCACCGTCCGTGACATGTTTCATGATGTCTTTTCCGACACCGGTTACTCCATATCGCTGGCAACGAATGGAGAAGAGGCTCTGAAAATCCTGAGCGAAGAAAAGATCATGGTCATGTTTCTCGATCTGAAGCTGTTCGGCATGGACGGAATAGAACTGTGCCGCCAGATACGGAGAACGAACCACATGGCGATCATTTATGCCATAACCGGCTGGGCCGGACTATTCGAGATAGAGGAATGTCGGGAGGCGGGATTCGACGATTTCTTTATAAAACCGGTCAAAATCAATCAGATGCTGGATGCCGTCGAGGAGGCATTCAAAAAACTGGACCGGTGGCTGAACCGGCCCCACTGAGAAGAGCGTGCCCCGGCCGGCACCGATTACCGACATGAATCCCCATCGAGTGTGTGACTGCCGACGCAACCGTAAGCCTGATATTTTCTGAGAAAACAAACACTCCACTATGAAAGATACCTTTCTTCCGATTCAAGATTCCCCCTATCCATGCCGATAGATGGGTAATTGGCAAATGGATATGCGATGTGCACAGAAAGGCTTTAGCAGGTTGTTGAAAAACATTTCCTATAACGTGTCGTAAATTTCTCCGTTTTGTGATAGAGTGCAGCGCATAATATCTTGGAATAACAGGAGATAATCATGCGCGGTTATGAGAACAGAAGTGATACTCTTTTTCTTTAC
>DIXO01000075.1 GCA_002428735.1 Syntrophaceae bacterium UBA6078
CGTACTTGAATCCCAGAACACCTTGTGACATACTCGTTTCACCTCGTTGATGATGGTTTTTGCACTCACAAAAACTCTATCACCCTGTTTTATCAGGATCAACGAGGTTTATTATTTTTTTGGTGGTGGATCAAGGAAAAGAGGTTGACAACACACCCTTCAAATGACATCTATGTCCTGAAAAATCGCAGAGGCATACCATGAAGATAGGGAATCTGTTTGGCGGCGATAAAACCACCCTTTCATTTGAGGTGTTTCCCCCTTCCCGGGAGGGTAATCTCGATGAGCTGTACCAGGCAATCGGCGAACTGGTGGAACTGAGTCCGGATTTTATCTCCGTTACCTATGGAGCAGGGGGCGGGACACGGGAAAAGACGGTGGAGATCGCCTCAACCATCCGGAGGGAGTTTGCCCGGGAGACGCTTGCCCACCTCACATGCGTCCAGGCGACCAGAGATGACATCAGTGAACAACTGGCACAGCTGAAAGAGGAAGGGATCGAAAATATCCTCGCCCTGCGGGGAGACCCGCCGAAGGACAAGGAGCAATTTGTCAGGACGAAGGGAGGCTTCGGATACGCCAACGAACTGGTAGCGTTTATCAGGGAGCACGGCGATTTTTCCATCGGAGTCGCGGGCTACCCCGAGGTGCACCCGGAGGCTCCTGACATGGAGCATGATATCATCAACCTCAAGAAAAAGGTCGACGCGGGGGCGGACTTCATCATCACCCAGATGTTCTTCGACAACGACGACCTGTACCGCTTCCGGGATAACGCCATAGAGGCAGGGATACGCGTCCCCATCATCCCGGCTATTTTCCCGATCTTCAATTACCGGCAGATATCGCGCATCGCAGCGCTGTGCGGGGCCAAGATCCCTCCGCGGCTGAGAGGCAAGCTTGAGCGGGTCAGCGAACGAAATGAAGAGGTTGAGAAATACGGCATGGAGCACGCCATCCGCCAGAGCGAGGATCTCCTGGAAAATGAGGTGGCGGGCCTCCACTTCTACAGCATGAACCGGAGCAGGCACGTCATACGGATTATTCGGGAACTTCCCAAAAAATCATTTGAAAATAAATCCGTATTGGAATAATGTTCGGCCTTCCCGCCGGGGAGGCATTTCCGGATAGTCCTTGCCTGGAAGGCGAGGATAGACGGACGTTATGGGCGATTAGCTCAGTTGGATAGAGCGTTGGCCTCCGGAGCCAAAGGCCCTGGGTTCGAGTCCCAGATCGCCTACCATGATAAAGGGGTTGCGAGCGCATCGCAGCCCCTTTCTTATTCTTCCTGCGTTCCGCAGGGTGACACGCAGTCTCTGAAGGCAGGATTGAAAGGGCGTGTGAGGGGCCTGTGGTCGGGGACGAGTTGGTCGCGATGAGCAGCGCGCGCGAAGCGCACTTACTCCCGGTACGTATTGACGAAACGCTCGATTCGGCTCAGGGCTTCCTTGATCCCCTCATACGGGGTGGCATAGCAGATGCGCATGTGCCCCTTTCCCTGCTCGCCGAAGGAATCGCCCGGCAGGACCATGACCTTCTCCTGAAAGAGCAGTTTCTCGCAGAATTCATGTGAAGAAAGCCCGGTAACCGAGATGTCGGGAAAGATGTAGAAGGCGCCCCTGGGTTCAGCGGTCCTGAGTCCCATGCGGTTCAGCTCGGTGTGGAGAAGCGTGCGCCGCTTGTCGTAATCGGCCAGGATCTTATTAAACTCGGCGCTGTCGTCCATGTTGAGCGCCGCGAGGGCGGCCCACTGGGTGGCATTGGGGGGGCAGAGCATGGTGTGCTGGGACATGGCCACCATGGCGTCGATAATGTCGGCAGGACCGGCGGCATAGCCGATCCGCCACCCGGGCATGGCGTAGTGCTTCGAGAACCCGTCCAGCAAGAGCGTTCGATCACGCATGCCGGGCAGGCCGGCAAAGCTGGTGAATGTCGCGCCGCCGTAAATGTAGGTGCTGTATATCTCATCGGCAATGACCACCAGGTCATGCTTCAGGGCGATCTTGGCCACACCTTCGAGTGTTTTCTTTTCCATGAGCGCGCCGGTAGGATTGGCCGGGTTGCCGAAGAGGAGCGCTTTCGTCTTCGGGCTTATCTTCTTCTCCATTTCGTCGGGATCGAGGGCGTAGTTGCGCGACTGCTCGGTGGGGACGCGCACGATGACCCCTTCCGAGAGGATGATGTTCGGCGGGTAACAGATGTAATGGGGGTCGGGGGTGATGACCTCATCGCCGGGATCCAGAAGGGCGCGGAAGCCCAGATCCATGGCCTGTGACACGCCCACGGTGACGATGATCTGGGTCTCGGGGTCGTATTCGAGACCGTGGCGCTTCTTGAGGTTGGCGGCGATTGCCTGCCGCAGTGCGGGGAAGCCGGATGTGGGGGTGTACTTGGTCCAGCCTTCGGACGCGGCTCGCGCGGCCGCCTCACAGACGCAGGGAGCCGTGCCGAAATCGGGCTCTCCTACGCTGAGCGATATGAGGCCTTCCTTTGACATGCTGTGGAGGGCTTTCAGGAAGGGGGCGAAGCCGATTCCCGCGATTCTGTCTACGCGCCGCGACGTGCGCTTTTTATGGCTCTTATCCTGGAGCATGCTGTCTTTCCCCACCTCCCGGTTTGTATTTGCCGCGCCGCTTTTCCGGCCTTGCCCGTGCGCCGGCAACGGTGCCGTACCTTGGCGAGACTATAGGGGACCGTGTTTCTAAGTCAAGTTTATCTTTGTTTTCTGAGAGTCTGAATTTTTTCTTCTGTCAGTTTTCTGTTGACAACGGCCCCGTTCCGTATTATGTAGCTTCGCAAGATCTGCTGAGCAGTTTGGGAAAATCGATGAGAAACCTTCTTGACATCATCATAATTAGCGGCCTCCTTCTTGGGAGAACGCATATGTGTGGCTTGATGATGGAGTAGGGTTTCCCACAAGAGAAAAAGTTCAAAAATCCGTTATCAGGTCCGCTGATAGCGGATTTTTTTTGGAGAGGTGAATGTCATGAAGAAACCGGATGTCCTGATTTACGACACAACCTTGCGGGACGGTACGCAGGGGCACCAGATAACCTTTTCGGCGGAGGATAAACTGCGTATCGCCACGCGTCTGGACGAGACAGGTTTTCACTACGTCGAAGGAGGCTGGCCGGGATCGAACCCCCGGGATATGCGTTTTTTTCAGATGGCCGGAGAGGTGAAGTTCAAGAACATCCGTCTGACGGCCTTCGGCAGCACGAGAAGATCCGGCCTGTCGGCTGACGCGTGTCCCAACACACAGGCTCTTCTGGAAGCCGATACGCCGGCGGTTGCTGTTTTCGGGAAGAGCTGGGATCTGCACGCGACGGAAATCCTAGGGGTCTCGCTGGAGGAGAACCTTGCGATGATCGGCGACTCAGTCCGCTACCTGAAGTCGAAGGAGAAAGAGGTGGTCTACGATGCGGAGCACTTCTTTGACGGATACAAACACAATCCCACCTATGCCCTCAAGACAGTGCAGGCCGCACTGGAGGCCGGAGCCGAGACAATCGTTTTATGCGACACGAACGGGGGGACTCTTACCTGGGAATTGAGCGAGATCATTCGGGAGGTATTATCCCACAGTGCACCTCCCCGGCTGGGAATACACGCCCATGACGACTGCGGCCTCGCGGTGGCCAACTCGCTTGCCGCGGTAACGCTCGGGGCTACGATGGTCCAGGGGACGGTCAACGGGTACGGCGAGCGGTGCGGCAACGCGGACCTCATCTCCATCATCGGCAACCTGGAGCTGAAGATGGGAAAGAGGTGCCTCCCGGAAGGTTCACTCCGGCATCTCACGTCCCTCTCGCGATATGTGAGCGAAGTGGCAAACACCCCTCCCGCCCACTCGAAGCCTTTTGTCGGGCGCAACGCCTTTGCCCACAAGGGAGGGGTTCACGTGAGCGCCATCCTGAAAAATCCGGTGGCATACGAGCACACCGACCCGGATCTGGTGGGAAACCGGCGCAATGTGATTGTCTCGGACCTCTCGGGAAAGAGCAACATCGAATACAAGGCGAAGGAACTGGGGATTGATCTCGGCGCCGACCGCGGTGTCAGTGAGCGGATCGTCCGCGACATCAAGAAGATGGAGGACGAGGGGTATCAGTTCGACACCGCCGACGGCTCCCTCTCTCTCTTGATAAGGAAGGCAATCGGCAGCCTCGACGAGCCCTTTCGCCTTGAGTCCTTCCGCGTCATCGACGAGAAAACGAAGAGAAATGCGTCCCTCTCTCAGGCCATGATCAAGATATCCGTCGGCGAGGAACATGAAATCACGGCGGCCGAAGGGAAGGGTCCCGTCAATGCCCTGGATAACGCCCTGCGCAAGGCGCTGACCAAGTTCTACCCGCGGATCGGTGAAATGCGCCTTGTGGACTTCAAGGTCAGGATACTGGAGGAGACCGACGGAACGGCGGCAAAGGTGCGCGTTCTTCTGGAATCGCGGGACGATACCGATGTGTGGATCACGACCGGGGTATCGGCGAACATCATCGAGGCAAGCTGGCATGCCCTTGTCGACAGCGTGCAGTACAAATTGAGCAAGGATAACGGAAAAAACATGGTGAAGAAGGAGGGAGAGAGATGAAGACAGACAAAAACAGGGTATTTATATTTGATACGACGCTGCGCGACGGAGAGCAGGCCCCCGGGTTCAGCATGAACCCCGGCGAAAAGATCCGCTTCGCGAAGCAGCTCGAACGGCTGGGAGTCGATATTATCGAGGCGGGGTTCCCTATGGCTTCCGACGGGGATTTTGAATCAGTCCGGCAGATCGCCGCGGTGATCACAAAGTCCCAGGTTGCCGGCCTGTGCAGGACCAGCCGGGGAGATATCGATCGGGCATGGGACGCGATCAAGGGCGCGGCCCATCCGAGAATCCACACCTTCATTTCAACGTCCGATATACACCTGAACCACATGTTGAAGATGACGCGGGCCCAGGTGATGAAGGAATCGCGTGCCGCGGTGAAGCATGCCCTGAGCCTTACTGAAAACGTGGAGTACTCGGCGCAGGATGCCACCCGGACCGACCGGCAGTACCTGGCGGAGATCGTCGAGGCCGTCATAGAGGAAGGAGCAAAGACGGTCAATATCCCCGATACGGTGGGGTATGCCATGCCGGAGGAATACGGGGAACTGATCGCGTATCTCTTCGATACCGTGAAAAACATCCAAAAGGCCGTCATATCGGTTCATACCCATGACGACCTGGGTGTCGCGGTGGCCACGTCCCTTGCCGGTCTGAAGGCGGGGGCGCGGCAGGTGGAGTGCGCGGTGAACGGTATCGGCGAGCGGGCCGGTAACGCTTCACTGGAAGAGATCGTCATGGCTATCGAAACGAGAAAGGACATCCTGGGGCTTCAAACGAATATCAAGACAAGGCA
This sequence comes from Syntrophaceae bacterium UBA6078, assembly GCA_002428735.1. Lineage (GTDB taxonomy): Bacteria > Desulfobacterota > Syntrophia > Syntrophales > UBA2210 > UBA6078. Next base: position 5,391 of record DIXO01000075.1, read on the forward strand.
CATCTACCCCACGTCGCGGCTCCTGGCGGAGATAACCGGGGTGGAGGTCCAGCCGAACAAGGCGATTGTGGGAGTGAACGCCTTCGCCCATGAGTCCGGTATCCATCAGGATGGCGTGATCAAGGACAAGATCAATTACGAGATCATGACCCCGCAGAAGGTGGGCGTTTCGGACTCGAATATTGTCCTGGGGAAACATTCGGGACGGGCCGCCATCAGGGACCGCCTCAAAAAGATGGGATTCGAGCTTGCCAAGGATGATGTCGATGCGGTATTCAAACGATTTAAAGATCTGGCCGACATCAAGAAGGAGATGTTCGATGAGGATCTGGAGGCCATCATCGCCGAGGTTGTGTTCAGGCGGCCCGACAAGTACCGGCTTCTGTACCTCAGCGTGGTGAGCGGAAACGTGGCAATCCCGACTGCGACCGTTCAGATGGAGATAGACGGCAAGGTGACACGGGATGCCTTTTTCGGTGTGGGACCGGTGGACGCCACCTTTGCCACCATCAGGAGGATAACGGGGACGAACCATCGCCTGGTCAAATATCAGGTCCATGCCGTAACGGAAGGGACCGACGCCCAGGGCGTCGTGACCGTTCAGCTTCGCCACAAGAAACGGATCGTGTCGGGGCGGGGTTCCGATCCCGATGTCCTCGTTGCGTCCGCGAAGGCGTATATCAACGCCCTCAACAGGATCGAATCGTTCCAGATGCTCAACCATGGCTAGACGGACGCCGTCAGCGCGGGGTTAACCCCATACAAATACAGAGACAGGAGACAGAAACGATGCCCATGACAATAACGGAGAAGATTCTCGCCGCGCACGCCGGCCTTGAGCGGGTCTCTCCCGGAGACCTGATCGAGGCGAAGGTCGATGTGGCGCTCGCCAACGATATCACCGCGCCCCTCGCCATCAAGGTATTCGACGAGATCGGTGTGGAGAAGGTATTCGATGCCGACAAGGTGATCCTGGTGGCCGACCATTTTGTTCCCAACAAGGATATTGCCTCGGCGCAGCAGGTCAAGCTGGTCCGCGAGTTCGCCAGACGTCAGAAACTGACGCACTACTACGAGGGGGGCGATTCGGGGATAGAACACGTGATTCTTCCTGAAAGGGGATTGGTCCTTCCCGGGCAGGTTATCATCGGTGCCGACAGCCACACCTGCACCTACGGCGCCATGGGGGCCTTTTCCACGGGGGTGGGGAGCACCGACCTCGGCGCCGTCATGGCCACCGGTGAGATATGGCTCAAGGTGCCCCCGACCATCCTTCTGCGGTATGAGGGAAAGCTGCGTCCCCACGTGGGGGGGAAGGACCTGATCCTGCACACCATCGGCCTGCTCGGTGTCGAGGGAGCCCTGTACTGTGCCATGGAGTTTGCCGGGTCCGTTATCGAACAGCTTCCCATGAACCAGCGCTTCACCATGTCGAACATGGCCATCGAGGCCGGGGGAAAGAACGGGATTATCGCGCCGGACGAGACGACCCTCGCCTACCTTGCGGAGCGAACCACCAGACGATTCGAGATTTTCAAAAGCGATACCTGCGCGGAGTACGACCGGGTCATCGATATCGATGTGACCGGTATCGAACCGCAGGTCGCCTTCCCCCATCTCCCCTCGAACGTCCGGGCCGTTTCGCAGGCGGGGAATGTCCCCATCGACCAGGTGGTGATCGGTTCCTGCACGAACGGCTGGCTGGACGACCTGCGCGACGCGGCGCGGGTACTGAAAGGAAAAAAGGCAGCGCCGGGGGTGCGGCTCATCATTCTGCCCGGTTCCCCGCTCATATATAAAACGGCCATGCGGGAAGGGATTCTGGAGACGTTCCTGGATGCGGGGGGCGTGATCGGTCCGCCCTGCTGCGGTCCCTGTCTTGGAGGGCACATGGGAATACTCGCGGCGGGAGAACGGGCCGTGTCCACGACGAATCGTAACTTTATCGGACGGATGGGGCATCCGGAAAGCGAAGTCTATCTTGCCAATCCCCTTGTTGCCGCGGCGTCTGCGGTCCTGGGGAAAATCGGCGGACCCGATGAACTGTAGAGGGGAGGATCTATCAGCGATGGAAAATATGAAAGTGGAAGGGCGTGTATGGAAATTCGGTGACGACATCGACACGGATGTCATTATCCCCGCGCGGTACCTGAATGTTTCAGACGAGAATGAACTGGCGAGGAGCTGTTTTATCGATATCAGGCCCGACTTTGCGACCGGAGTCTCGCAGGGGGACGTGCTGGTTGCCGGAAAGAATTTCGGTTGCGGATCATCCCGGGAACACGCGCCTCTGGCGATCAAGGCGGCGGGTATCCGGGTGGTGATCGCCGAGAGCTTTGCCCGGATCTTTTACCGGAACGCCTTCAACATCGGCCTTCCCCTTCTTGAATCGGTTGAGGGGGCGAACGGCCTCGCCGACGGCGGGCGGGCCACCGTCGACCTTGCCACCGGAGCGATCGAGGGGAAGAAGGGTTCTTTTCAGGCCAGGCCGATCCCCGAATTCATGGCGCGGCTCATCGCGGCCGGCGGATTGGTTCAGTATGTGAGGAAGGTGAAGATCAGAGGGTAATCTGGATTCAAGGGGTCGAGGGTTCAAGGATTCGAGTGAACGGCATATTGGGTAATACGAGAAAAGACATATCGGAAAGTAACGACAAGTTAGGGTCAAACACTGATAAAGTCTTTAGAGAACAAACCCCTAACCCTTTATCCTTTACCCCTTACCCCTTGAATCCTTGACCCCTTGGCCCCTTTTCTTTTAGAAAGCCCCTATCCTCCGCGCTATCTCGGTCCCCATTTCTGCCGTACCGATGACCGAACTGGTCGCGGTGGCGATATCGGGGGTATGCATTCCCGCTCCAATCACTTCCTTCACGGCCCGTTCTATGGCCCTGGCCGCTTCTTCCTGGCGCAGGGTGTAGCGCAGGAGCATCGCTGCCGACAGTATCTGGGCGATGGGATTCGCGATTCCCTTCCCCGCGATATCGGGTGCCGATCCACCCGCTGGTTCATAAAGGCCGAAGGCCGTCTCGTTCAGGCTGGCAGATGCCAGGAGCCCCATGGACCCGGTCAGCATGGCGCATTCATCTGAGATAATATCCCCGAACATGTTTCCGCACAAAAGGACGTCGAACTGGTGGGGATCTCTGACGAGCTGCATGGTCGCGTTGTCGATATACAGGTGATTGAGTGCCACATCGGGGTACTCTTTCCCGATCCCCCTTACCACCTCACGCCAGAGGACCATGGTGGTCAGGACATTCGCCTTGTCGATGGAGGTCACCCGTTTCCTTCTCAGCCGCGCCGCGTCAAAGGCCATCCGTGCGATCCGTTCGATCTCGCCGCGCGTGTATATCATCGTGTCGAACGCCGCCTCGTCCGCGCCGCTCCCCTTTCTCCCCTTGGGGGTGCCGAAGTAGATCCCCCCGGTCAATTCACGCACGCAGAGGATATCGAACCCGTCCTTCACGATGTCCGGGCGGAGCGGGCTGGCCGCCGCCAGAGTGGGGAACACCCGCGCCGGTCTGAAATTGCAGAAGAGGCCGAAGTGCTTCCGCAGGGGGAGAAGCGCCGCCCGTTCGGGCTGCCGGTCGGGCGGCAATGTTTCCCACTGGGGACCTCCCACGGAGCCGAAAAGAATCGCGTCGCTTTCTTCGCACAGTTTCAGCGTGGCGGGCGGGAGGGCCTCGCCGTGCTTGTCGATCGCGCATCCCCCCACGTCGGCAAATTCATAGCTCAGGTCAAGTGAGAATTTTTTCTCTGTGGCCTTCAACGCCTTGACGGCCTCCTGCATCACCTCCGGACCGATTCCGTCCCCCGGGAGTATGGCGATCTTTTTCACTGGCATCTGTTCCTTTCCTCGCGTCATTGTGTCAAGCATGCGTTCCCCGAGCTGCCCGCGTCGGGAATGCGGCGCAATTTACTCACAGAAGACGCGATATTGCAACAGTTTTTACAGGTGAGAGGGGGCGAGAAAACGGTGCGTTTGTTACGAGGCCCGTACGTTCCCCCGGGCGAGGGAGATACCCACTCCCGCGGCGCAGAAGACGCCGAATACCGCAAAGGCGATCCTGAAACTGGTAAGGAAAAGCACGGGGTCCGTCTGGCGAAGATTCACATTGCCCACAAACAGAGCGATCAGCAGGGTAACGACCGCCATGCTCACCGCCATCCCGATCATGCGCATGGTGGAAACCACTGATGAAGCGACGCCATAGAATTGTTTGTCTACCGATCCCATGATGGCGTTGGTATTGGGCGACGAAAACAGGGCCAGCCCGAGACCGATGAGGGCCTGGTTCATCATGATGATCCAGACGGGTGTCGCGATACCGAGAAAGGCGAAGACAAAAAGACTGAGCGCGTTCAGTCCCATTCCGGTAGAAGCGACCAGGCGGGGCTCGATCCTGTCTGAAAGCGAGCCGGCGAATGATGAAAACAGGGCCATGACGGCCGGTTGCACCAGCAGAATGAGCGCCGCGGTCTGGGGGCTGTATCCCCGGATTACCTGGAGATAGAGGGAAAGAAGAAAGGTGATGGCAAAGGTCGCGCTGTAATTGATCATGGCCGCCAGGTTCGAAAAAGCAAAAACGATATTACGGGAGAACAGGCGCAGATTTATGAGCGGGTACGATACTCGTGTTTCGAGAAGAACAAACCCTGCAATGCAGGCAATACCGGCCGCGAGAATATACCGGGCCGACGGCGCGCTGTAGAGCGATGACATGCCGTACAGAAACCCCCCGATTCCGAGCATGTAGAGTATGCTTCCGGCGAAATCGAACCGCTCCCCCTGTCCGGCGGTCCCGCTATCCCGTACCCGGATCAGAATGAACACAACGGAAGCCAGACCCATGAGCGCGGTAAAGAAGAAAATGTGTCTCCATCCCAGATACTGGCATATGAAACCCCCGAGCACCGGGCCGATTGAAAGGCCGATATACGTGACCGTCACGGCCAGCCCCATCGCCTTTCCCCGTTGTCCGGCAGGGTAGGTGGAAGAGATGATCGCCATTCCCGTCGCGTATATCATCGAGGCCGTTATTCCCTGTAATATCCGGAAAGAAATGAGCGACGCATTCGACCACGATACGGCGCATAAAAAGGTGAGCACCGTAAAGCCCGCTGTTCCGAAGAGAAAGATTTTCTGCCTCCCCGCGATGTCGGCGATTCTTCCCATGGGCAGCAGAAACATGGCCGATGCCAGGATATACCCGGTCACAATCCAGCTCAAGGTCAGGGCGCTTCCCGTGAATTCCCTCTCGATTAACGGCAACGCCAGATTCGTCGAACTGCCGATAAAGGGTATGAAAAAAGAAGTCATCATGACGGAGATGATGATGCTGTTTATCCGGAACGTACCACTCTCGACTGTTTCTTGCGTATCTTCCTTCATCTGCTGCCGGATATCTCCCTATCTGCCTTCAAGCATATGGCCCAAAGCGCACACGTATATATCAATGAATGAACGGGGTCAAATCATTATCATTTCCGTAATCCACCACCAACTTTT
>DIXO01000009.1 GCA_002428735.1 Syntrophaceae bacterium UBA6078
AAAGCGGACAACTCATGTGCTACAAACCCGGACAGTTCTATTTGCTCTTGACACACTATCTTTTGTCACACTATCTTTTGTCATGCCGCAATCGAAAACTGCCCATCGAGATGGTTGACTTCCCGGAAGAATTCACTTACGCTGAAAATCCGCACAAAGGAACGGAGAGAACTGAATTATGGATATCAGTGAGGAGACACGCCGAAAGGTGCTGGTGTTCCAGCGGAACGAGATCACCGAGCATCACATCTATCGAAAACTGGCGAAGTGGATCAAGGATCCTGAAAACCGGCGCGTTCTTGAAAAAATCTCCCGGGAGGAACTGGAACACTATCACACGTGGCGGAGCTATACCGACCAGGATGTGAAACCCGATTGGAACAAGGTATGGTTGTATTACTGGATCAGCCGGATTCTCGGCTTCACCTTCGGCGTCAAATTGATGGAGGGGGGAGAACAGGGCGCCCAGGACAGCTATGATGAACTGCGGGCGGAGATTGCGGAGGCCGAGACCATCATGAACGAAGAGGACCAGCATGAAGCCGCCCTCATTGAAATGCTGGACGAGGAACGGCTGCAATACACCGGTTCAATGGTGCTGGGTCTCAACGATGCCCTGGTCGAACTGACCGGGGTACTGGCGGGGCTGACTCTGGCTCTTCAGAACACCAGGCTGATCGCTCTGACCGGCCTGATCACCGGCATTGCCGCCGCTCTCTCCATGGCCGCCTCCGAGTACCTCTCTACGAAGGCGGAAGAAACAACCAAGAATCCGCTCCGGGCGTCTATCTACACGGGGGTGGCATACCTGATCACCGTCTTCTTCCTCATCCTCCCCTATCTCCTCCTGGACAACTACTACCTCTGCCTGGGGTGCACGCTGGCGGGGGCTGTCCTGATCATCGCCCTCTTCAACTACTATATCTCCGTGGCCAAGGACGAATCGTTCAGAAAACGGTTCATCGAGATGGCCGGGTTGAGTCTGAGTGTTGCGGCGTTCAGCTTTCTGATCGGGTACCTGCTGCGCTCGTTTCTGGGGATCGACATATGAGTTTGCGTATGCCAAAAGTTTCATATGGCAATAGCGTCCGGCTTTTATTAGAATCTACCCATACATTGCGCGGACAGGGTAGAGAGACAACAGACTTTCAAAGGACAGGGGAATGAATAATCAGATCGACATCAAGACACTCATTGAAGGCACGCTTCAGGATTCGCTTTTCGCTGTCCTGACGACAGAAAGCGGCGGCCAGCCGCACGCGAGTCTGATAGCCATCACGCCGACCGACGGATGCCGCCGCTTGATCTTTGCCACCTATCGCGGCACGCGTAAGTACCGCAACCTGGTTGATAACAGCAAGGTTGCCGTTTTTATCGACAGGCGGGAAGCGGACGCTTCAAGCACACAAGAAGGTTTTGTACTCACCGCACTCGGCCACGCGGAAGAAATCGGTGGCACGGAACGTGCCGCTGCCCTCAAAGCGCATCTGAAGCGGCATCCCGCCCTGGGGTCATTCCTTCGCTCAGAGAATTGCGCCCTCTTCCACGTCACGGTCGAGTCCTGTCAAATAGTGCGGGGAATTGACGACGTCAGATGGTGGACGCTAGACGATTCTTCTTTTACCTGATACGAATGAGCACTCGGCCTTGCAACAAAATCCTTGGCCGGAATCCCCGGGAGAGGTATTGTTACTATCGACTTTACTACGATCTTGTTTTGGGGTAGCTTCCCCTTCCGCCCACTGTCTGGTCAGTTTCTTGACGAAGAGCTCTTCGCACCCCATCTTTTTTAGAGCTTCGGATCGACAGCGACAGCGCCAGCCATAAGATCGACCTCGATGATATCATTTTGAACAAGGTCCCAGCCCAGCGACAAATAATAACCGCTTAATTTGTAATCGTTACCATTCCCCCGGACCGCGTCTCCATAGTTCCAACAGTCGACATCCACAATGACAAAATCCTGTCATGCAATTTTTTATGGGTAAAAAGATCTTGACAATAGTTTTCTGTTGGATTACTTAGTTTCCCGTTTGTAGTCTGAGGGTGGGACCGCAGGGTCGGCAAAGCGTGAGTTGACAACTTTGACCTTTGTTTGGAGTTTGTATCTTTTTGTCACTCACAGTGGCCTCAGGTTCATGGGAGGCAAGAACGGGAATACGGGGCGCGCGATTAATTAGTTCTGCAAGGATGGAGGGAAGCGGTGCGCACCGCAGAGGGAGGTGACTAATCGCTTAGGCTCTACTACGAGAAGTACAGAAGTTTCTTTGTTCTCACACTGTCATTCAGGAACATTAACAACACACTATTATGGATTGGAGATTGCGACATGAGAAAAATCAGATTCATCACCATATTTTTGGTCGTTGCATTGATGACGATGCTGCCCGCCTTGAGCAGCGCTCAAAAAAAAGCTGAGGCACCGGCACGGTTGTCCTGTTCGGCTTACAATGTGGGTTCGGGCGCCTACCCAATGCTGGCGTATTTTGGCGATGCCTGGCTGGAAAAATATGGCATCAAGCTGCGTGTGATTCCTGCGGGAACTGACATGGCGCGGTTGATACCGCTCCGTTCAAAGGAGGTTGATTTCACAGCGACAGGGGTTGCCGCTTATTTTGCGCAAGAAGGCCTTGAAGAATATGCCACCAGGGATTGGGGTCCGCAGGAATTCAGATTTATGTGGCTGGCACAGCACCCGGGGTTCCCCATGGCAGTGAGGGCCACTTCCGACATCCACAAGCTTTCGGACCTGAGAGGGAAAAAAGTTCCCTTTATTCCCGGCGCGGCCTCGGTCAATATCGCTGTCACATTGTTTCTGAGGGCGGGAGGATTGACATGGGACGATGTGGTCAGGGTGGAGGTTCCCAGTTATGGTGCCGCCGCAAAAGCGGTCCTCAGCGGCACGGTGGACACATGCGCCTACAATGTGACCGGTGGAGACATGTATGAGCTGGAAGCAAGCCCCTATGGTATCCGTTATCTGAGCCCCCCCGCGGAAGATAAAGAAGCATGGAAGACAATAAAATCCGTTATTCCCTTTTACGCACCCTCCAGGTCTACAATGGGAGCCGGAGTCTCGAAGGAAAAACCGGCTGACACCATGACCTATCCCTATCCCCTCTTTCTGGGGTATGCGGAGCAACTCTCCGACGATATGGCCTATTTCATCACAAAAGCGACCCATGAGGCCTATCCCGTGGTGAGCGAAAAGGACCCCTCCGGTGCCATGAAGCTCTGCTGGCCGATGGAGGCAAATCTGAAACTCTTTGAAAGCGGTGCCTGCTGGCCCTTCCACGATGGGTCTGTGCGGTATCTCAAGGAAAAGGGATTGTGGAAAGATGAATATGAGAAAATCAATCAGGCGGCGATTGAGCGGCAGAAAAAACTGAAAAAGATATGGAATGCCACCATCGCCAAGGCAGATGCTTTGAAGATTTCTGACAAGGACTTCAACGCCTTCTGGCTTAAAGAGCGTGCTGCCGCGCTTGGTGAATAGCAGGAATGAAACCGGAAGAACTGAAAAGGGGGGGGCGTAGGCCCCCCTTTTCTTGTCGTGGTTCCGCTCTTAAAAAAACGAGTTACATGAAGAGGTCAATATGCAAAAACTCACAGAGAAAGCAGCAGAAAATCAACAGAGACCGCTGAATACATTCTGGCGGGGCCTTCTTATTGTTTTTTCCGCCATAGCGATAGCCTTTGCTGTCAATGATGTATTCAATCTTCGTCTTTTCAACGTCACTATCATGGAAAATTCTTATTTTTATATTCTTATTGCCTTGCTTGTGTCGCTTGTGTTCATTCTCTATCCCCTCAAGAAAGGCCTCCACACAGGAATCTTGTTTCTGGTAGATGTGGTTCTGTTTTGTGCCACCATCGGAATATGCCTCTACTTTGCCTGGCACGGACTGGATATCGTCTATAAAGGCTGGGCAGCGGCAGCACCGAAGCACGTGCAGATATTAAGTCTGATCCTCTTGATTTTGGTAATGGAAGCCCTGAGGCGATCGTCGGGTTTGGTTATCGCGGTCGTCGTTCTGATATTGTCAATGTATCCTCTCTTCGCGTCCGTCATGCCCGGGCCACTCGAAGGGCTCAGCTTTCCTCTTTTCAGGGTCGCCACGTTCCATGCGCTCGGAGATGACAGTTTGCTGGGAATCCCAATGCAGGTTCTCGGCCGCCTTGTCCTTGGTTTTATCCTGTTTGGCGTGGCATTGCAGATTACAGGGGGAGGGAAATTTTTTCTCGACCTGGCGACCGCTCTTTTTGCTCATTTCAGAGGAGGACCTGCGAAAGTATCAGTTTTTGCAAGTGCCCTGTTTGGTTCCATGAGCGGCAGTGTTCCGGCAAATGTAGTCACCACGGGAAGCTTTACCATTCCCATTATGAAGCAGAGCGGATTCCAAGGGAAATACGCCGGGGCCATTGAGGCATGTGCATCCACCGGCGGAGTTCTCATGCCCCCCATAATGGGTGCCACGGCCTTTATCATGGCATCCTTCATGGGGGTTACCTATCTCAGTGTAGTGAAAGCGGCCATTATTCCCTCCCTCCTCTATTATTTCGGTCTGTTCATACATGTCGATGCGTACGCAGCCGTCAATGGACTGAAGGGACTGCCCAAGAATGAACTGCCGTCGCTCGTGAAGGTCATGAAAGAAGGCTGGTTTTATGCCCTTGCCCTCGTGCTGCTGATTGTGCTTCTCTTTTACAGACTGGAAGCCAGAGCGGCATATTTCACGGCCGTCCTTATCTTTGTTCTTACGAATTTCAACAAAGACAGCAGGCTGAGTGTCAAAAAGATGCTCCAGTTCTTTGAGCAGTCGGGACGACTGCTGGCTGGTCTCACCACCATTTTTGTGGCTGTCGGAATGATTATAGGCTCCATGTCTCTGACCGGTGCGGGCCACTCACTGTCAAGGGAAATTGTGGCACTGGCAGGAGGCAACCTGGCATTGCTGCTTATGCTGGGAGCCATAGCGAGTTTCATTCTGGGAATGGGAATGACCATCACGGCATGCTATATTTTTCTTGCCGTGGTTCTCGCGCCCGCCCTGGTGCAATCAGGATTGAATCAAATGGCCGTGCACCTTTTTGTACTGTATTGCGCGGTACTTTCCTATATCACGCCCCCCGTGGCGATCGCCGCTTTTTCTGCACAGCCTATGGCCGGGGCACCAGCCATGTCCATAGCCACCACGGCATCAAAGTTGTCGACCATCAACTACTTATTGCCATTCCTCTTCGTATTGCACCCGAGCCTCATTCTGAATGGACCCATCAGCGGAACCATCCTGAATCTCATTCCATGCGTGCTGGGGATATTATGTGTGAATGCAAGCCTGCATGGATACCTCCTGGGCATCGGAACAACGCGATTAGGTAATAGAGGCATGACCCTGGCAATGCGAGCAGGATATTTTGTGGGAGGTTTTCTCATGGCGCTCCAGGTTGGATACACTCTTTATGCGGGTCTTGTGATCACAGTGCTTACGTTGCTGATGCATGTGTCGCAACGACGCAGAAGAGCGCTTTCATTGCCGTAAGACGATTCTCATAATCCGGGACCATCCTCTGATCATGCCTGAATGTCAAGAGGTTCCTGGTCCCTGGTCATGACAGTTGGAAGGATCTTTCATCAACCCCCAATGCAGCAGAACGAGGGGTTGGGCATAGCACCCGACCCCTCGTAATTTCCACGTGCTGGCATGACCGATGACACGATTGGCTGTGGCGACCATGAACGATCAGGAAACCGGGATCTGGAACCATCTCCTCTGAAGATCCAACCGTTTTTACCCCTTGTCCTTGCTCCGTCCCATGAGATACTGTCTTCAGTCCTGGACGGGGAGCGTCATGGTCGGTAATCAGGGGACATTCTTCTTGGCTCACTCACTGTTACTGTCAGTACTGCTCCCCTCTGTTCCCTCTCCACCCGTTGTCGTTTCAGCTTCTTGACGAAGAGCTCTTCACGCTCCTTCTTTTTTAGATTTTCGAATCGCCTTGAAAATGTTTCTTGCCAGAGATGGCGGGGAAGACCGGCTCTTATATTCCCACTTGTACCGGTTGCGGGTTCAGAACTCGCGCCATATCCGCCGGGTCCATCTCGGCGAGGAGGCCCCGGTGCCCGGCGTTTATGAATATGCGTGGCAGGTTCAGGATGCTCTCCTCCACGTAAATCGGCATGGCCCTGCGTATGCCGAAGGGAGAGGTTCCCCCCACCATGTACCCCGTATGTTTCTGAGCCACGGCCGGATCGCAGGGAGTGACCGATTTCGTTCCGATGGTCCGGGCCAGGTTCTTTGTCGATACCTCCCGGTCGCCGTGCATGAGGATGATGAGCGGGTGTTTATGCTCGTCCTCCATGACGAGCGTTTTGACGGTTTCGTGCTCGTCGCATCCCAGTTCGCGGGCGGCCACGGCCGTTCCTCCCCGCTCTTCGTATTTATAAGGGCGGAGGGTAAAGATGACGCTGTGCTCTTTGAGGGAGCGGATGGCAGGAGTTGATGGAATCTTTTCTTTCGCCACGAGTTTTCCTTTTATCCGTATTCCATATCAGGGGTTGATGCCATGAGGGGTGGAGGGGAGGGCAGAGCAGAGGTTACGGCTTGGAGAGGTTGCTCCAGAAGGAACGGGTGCGTTTTTTGAGCTCCGGCAGTTTCGTGACCAGGCGCTGGACGTGAGGGTCGCTCCAGAGGCGGTCGAACTTGATGACGGCCTTGCATGCCTGCAGCTTTGCGGGGTCTTTCATCAGCTCTTCCAGAAAGGGCCTCTGGCTCTTGACGAAGGCGTCGAATTGCAGGAGACCCCGTTGATCATTGGAGAAGGGCCGCCCGCTGAGCCGTTCAACCTCATCCGTGGTCAGGCCGACCCCTTCTAGCATTTTGAGAAAATACTCGCCCGTAATATTCCTGCTTTCCTGCGAGAACTCGCTGAAGCGCTGGGGAGAAAGACCGGATTCTTTCATGAACGCACCCTTGCTGATCCTCTTGGACTGGGCGTATTTCCACAGAAAGTCAAAATAGTCATTAAAATCGGTCTCTTTTTTTCTCGCTGCCATACCGAAAATATACCATGATTATGACAGGTGTCAAATCAAAATGTGAAGGTCGTCTTGTTCTTTTTGCTGTCAGGCGCTGTCGGAAGACCCAGTTTCTCCTGTTGACTTTAACTGGCTGTCTGTGGCAGATTAGCCGGGCATTGCGCTCTTCCGGAAACGGATAGTTGCGAGGACGAGATTAGAAAAGGAGGAATGTATGGCTTCTAAAGATAAAAGCGCACGGGATGCCCAGAAGACTCGCTGGGAAGGTGTATTGAGCAGTCGTATGGAGACCCTGAAGGAACAGGGTCTCGACAGGGAAAAGATCGCGCGGGATGCCACGGTGAGAAAGTTACGCGCAGAAATACGGAAGATCGGCGCCAGGCTCGCCAGTATAGACAAAAAACAGCAAAAGATAGAAGAAAAGGGGAGAATGAAGGCGGAGAAGATGGCCGTCCCCAAGGAGGAAAAGGCGAAGAAGGCGAAGGCAGATGGAGAGGCCGCTGAGGTAAGCAAAAGACAGCAGAAACTGGAAAAGAAGCTGGAAAAGAAGAAGGAAAAGAAACAGGCAGCAGAAAGCGAGAGTTGACCTGAGTTTGATATTTTGAGGAAGTGCAACACAAAACGCCCACCGACTGAAGACCAGTGGGCGTTTTGACTGATTGAATCCCCCTTGTTTCAGCCTTTTTTCCGCCTTACCAGCCCGATTCCCGCCAGACCGCATCCGAGGAGCAGCATGGTGGCAGGTTCGGGAACCGGGGCACTCGATGTCCCCACATTGAATGATATGCCACTGTTATAGAAATGACAGTCGGGATCGAACCCGAGTCCGAAAACACTGTCATTTTCCAGGTACGCGATCAGTGTGCCGATCTCAGACGCGTCAAATGAATAGGTTATGTCCTGCGCGATAGGCGGGAGATTCTCCCAGTGTGCCAGCGCGACCTGAATCCCGCTGTATCCCCAGCTTGCGAAATAGGAGCCATCCCTTGAGCCGTCCCACCCCGTCCTTACGCCGTCTACCGCCGTATCAAGGAGATGCAGGTACAGATCATTCGAACTCCAGTCGTCATTGCGGATGCCGTGAAAGGTCACGGATGCCGATGTTATGGTCTCTCCCGTGGGGATCGCCCAGTCGTCTTCACCCCAGGTATAATAATAGTTGTGATCGAGATCATACAGGTCGCCGAGATTCCATTCGAATGTCGTGGCGCGGGCCATCCCGGACAGTGACAATACAAACAGCACCGATATAATACACAATAATCTTCTCATTTCCCGATTCCCTCCATTCAAGGCATTCCCCGGTATTTGGCAGTTCTGTGTATCTTTCACATGGCTTCCCTTTTCCCCGATTTGGAACCTGTTGTAAATACTACCAAAGTAGTATTTTTAAGTGTTTTCGATACGTTAAGAACGGTTTTTTACTCAATTGAGGGTTTTGTGGGTGGAAAGGGAGTGGTTAGCCGCTTACGGGAGAGAAAAATATCTGGGGAGTGGCACGGTCCGGGTAGAAGATTTTGGACTGGGGTTGTTTTTAGGGAGGGGGAAATGAAAAAAAGAGATGTCTTGACTAGAACACTACTATGAATTGTGATAAAAGTTCAGTCAAGGTTTTTTAATGCACGTCTTGGTGCTGGGCGATTTATTATCAATATAAAAGGAGGTTGTTATGCTGTTTGAAACTATTTTACTGGAAAAAAATGAAGGTATTGGAGTTTTGACGCTTAATAGACCAGAGCGGCAGAATGCATTTAATGAAAAGATGTGGACTGAGATGGTTCAGGCACTCCATGAGGTAAATAAAGACGACGAGATTCGGGTTTTGGTGATAAAGGGTGCTGGCAAGGCGTTTTGCGCTGGGGCAGATGTTGGAGGTATGGCGTCTAAAGAAAAAAAATCAAGAGGAGCTGAGGCAATTCGTAGAGGATTTGCTAATGTCCAGAAAATGATCCTTGGCATTCAACAAATGGAAAAGCCAACGATTGCTATGATCAATGGAGCAGCTGTTGGGGGAGGTTTTGACCTGGCATGTGCTTGTGATATTCGCACGGGATCAGAGAATAGCCGCTTCATGGTTGCATTTACTCGTATCGGTCTTTTCCCTGGTTGGGGAGGTACTTGGCTTATACCGCGAATTATAGGCATACCTAAGGCTGCAGAGATGCTTTTCACCGGAAACTTTATGGACGCTGAGGAAGCAAAAAGTCTGAATCTATTAAATAAGCTTGTGCCAGCTCAAAACTTGGAAAGCGAAACGATGTCGCTTGCGCGGCAAATTGCAAATGGTCCTCCCATTGCCATTAGACTAGCTAAATTGCAATTGTACCAAGGGTTAGAAATAGATTTGGATATAGCGCTCAAACTCGCCGCTGCTTTTGAAACTATTACCCTTTCTTCACAAGACCACAAGGAAGGGGTAGCCGCTTTCCGCGAGAAAAGACACCCCCAATATAGGGGTGAATAATGCCCCATCTGCTTCATTCAAATTATTAAGGCTCTTGACTAGAACGGCATAATTAACCATATTAAAAACATAGTCATGTCAACAACTAACAATAATCTCTTTGATTTGGTAGCTCGCTATCTGTTTGATTCAGTGTCAAAATAGGATTCATTACCACAGATAAAAATATTTCAATCAATATTATCTGAAAATGAGTTCAGGAAGTTAATTGGGTTCAGAGATTAACGGAGATTAAAATCAAGCTGCGCAAGCGCTTGCAAGAAAACCATACATTTGCCTGTCCTACAAATCGTGCCCAAAAATCATTTAAGGGGATGTCTCTTATGCATATAGAAGGAGAGCTTTTTGAACCTATAACGATTGCCAACATGGAGGTAAAAAATCGGATTGTGATGTCGTCGATTAGCCTCTCTGCATGGGAGACAGAAAGAGTAAAGCAGTTTTATCTCGAACGTTCGCAAGGCGGCGTGGGACTTATCATTTGTAACCTTGCGACCATCAGACGCGAAATGCCTAGAAGAAATCAGATGGCCATTGAGGATGATTCTCGTCTGCCTATGCTAAAGGACTTTGTTAATACTATACACGGAGGCGGTGCTAAAGTTGCAGCCCAATTGGTAGCGAGGCCAGCATGGAAAAGTGAACATGAACAAGCCGTTGAAATTCTAGGTCCTTCATCAGTACCGTGCTCACATCAGAAAAATGTCCCTCCTCCACGCCCCCTTACTAAAGAAGATATTGCATATGTAATTTCTGAAATGGGAAATGCTGCAAAAAGGGCTAAGGATGCCGGATTTGATGCTGTGGAGTTACATTCTTTTGGTGGATCCTGCTTATTAAGTCAGTTCTTATCACCGGTTATAAATAAAAGAACTGATCAATATGGGGGAACACTCGAAAATCGTCTGAAGTTTATGCTTGAAATTATTGACAGGATAAGAGGTCAAGTAGGACGTTATTATCCTATCCTCTGTCGCATTTCTGGTGATGAATTTCTTGAAGATGGAAACTCAGAGGAAGCAATGGGCGAAGTTGCGCGTATCCTGGAGGGTTGTGGTGTCGATGCAATTAATGTAACGACCGGTTTTTATCTGCTATCCAAAGTGCCGTTTATGCAAATGCCAGTACCGAGAGGAAACTGGATCTATTTAGCTCAGAAAATTAAACAGGTTGTTAAAATTCCAGTCATTGGAGGAACAAGGATAAATGACCCTTTGGTTGCAGAAAAGGCAGTATCATCGGGCAAAATGGATATGGTATATCTTTGCCGTGCACTTATTGCAGATCCCCAATTCCCCAATAAGGTTATGCAAGGTAGATTCGATGAGATTCAACAATGTATTGCATGTTGCCATTGTCTAGATTCGACAATGGAGGGAAGAGGCCTTGAATGCTCTATTAACCCTCGAGTAGGCATAGAATTGAACTTTCCTATAACCACTAATGTAGGAAAATCTAAAAAAGTAGTAATAGTTGGCGGAGGCCCTTGCGGTATGGAAGCTGCCATTACTGCTGAAGAACAAGGACATAAAGTTATACTGTATGAGAGTAATAACCAACTGGGAGGTGCCCTTCTTTTGGCCGCTCTTCCACCGCATAAAGAGGAAATATCTAATTTTATCAAACAAATGATTAGACGTATCGAAAAATCAAGTATAATTGTAAAGTTAGGTGAAAAAGGAACAATCCCCATGATTTTAGATTGCAATCCAGATTTGGTGATTTTTGCAACAGGCGCAGATAACTATATCCCCAGTATTCAAGGTATAGAAAATTCTAATGTGATACCTTTTCAAAAAGCTCTTACTGATGTGGCAAGCGTTGGCAATCGTGTTATTATCATAGGAGGCGGAATGGTAGGGTGTGAAGTTGCTGACTTTTTAGCCATTAGAGGTAAAACTGTAACGGTTCTAGAGAAAACAAAGCGTTTTGCTGCTGATGCGGGTAGAACGGGAAGGTGGGTGCTACTTCAGCGACTACGAAACCGGAGTGTGAGATTAGAGGCCTCAATTGAAGTAACAAAAATTGACCAAAAAGGAGTAACAGCGAAGGTTCCCAATAAAGAAAGGTTTTTTGCCTGTGATACTGTGGTAATTGCCACCGGATTTATACCAACAATTGACCTGAAAAAAGAAAAAATAGGTGATAAAATACCTTTCGTTTTCGCGGGCAATTGCAGGAAGCCCGGGCATATAAGACAAGTCATTAAGGAAGGGTTTTTAGCAATTCAACAGCTTTAGTTTTATTACCGCGGCAATTATACATAGCAATATTGGTAGTAGTGTGATATGCTGTGCGCATGGAAAAAGTTGATGGACGCACGCATAGTCCCCAGACGCAATACGAAATCAGGAAGCAAGTTATTCGTCTTCGGAAACAGGGTATTCAGAATCAGGTGTTGGCGGATGGAATCGGGATCAGCGTATTTCATGCCAGCAGGATCTGGCAAAGCTACTTGAGGGAGGGTAACAAAGCGATCAAGCTGGGGATACGCGGTCGCCGGACGGGAGAGAAACGAACCCTTGCGACCGAACAGGAAGCCCAGGTGAAACGAGCCTTGATTGACAAGACACCGGACCAGATGAAGCTTCCCTTTGCGCTGTGGACGCGGGACGCCGTGAAGTTGTTGATTCGGCAGTTGTTTGGCATTGAGATGCCGATTCGGACCGTTGGTGAGTACCTCAAGCGGTGGGGTTTTACTCCTCAGAAGCCGGTCAAACGGGCCTATGAGCAGAGCTCGCAGGCGGTAAAGAAGTGGTTGGATACGGATTATCCTGTCATTGCCTCTCGGGCGAAGCTGGAGAAGGCGGAGATCCACTGGGGCGATGAGACGGGGATTCAGACGGGCGCCAACCGTGTCCGGGGTTTTGCACCGAAGGGAGAGACTCCGGTCATCAGGATGGTGGCCAAGAAGATCCATGTCAGTATGATTTCGGCCATTACCAATGGCGGTAAGGTGCGCTTCATGATGTACGAAGATGCCATGAATTCCGAGCTCTTGATCAAGTTTATGACCCGCCTGACCAAAGATGCTGGGCGCACGGTTTTTTTGATTTTGGATAATCTTCGGGCACATCATGGCAAAAATGTCAAACAATGGTTAGAAGAACACCGGGAACAAATTGAGGTTTTCCATCTGCCCTCATATTCGCCGGAACTCAATCCAGACGAGTATTTAAACGGAAATCTTAAGACCAAAGTACACTCCGGCAAGCCGGTTCGTAACAGAGAGGATCTTGAAAAGAAAACCCGTTCATACATGAGAACCCTCCTGAAGAGACCAGCTCATGTCAGAAGCTATTTCAGGCATCATAAGGTCGCTTATGCCGCGTAATAAAATTGACATGTTCAATTGCCGAACTGATAACCCGACCAGCTCTATCAGTATCTCACCGGGGATAGCCGGTGATTTCCCTGATTCGCTTATAGAGAGGTTTCAGATGTTTGTACATTTTTTCGTAGACTTCGCGGTAGAGCCGATCATAGATCTCGTGGTTCTCCTGATTTGGTTCGAATACCTCGCCCACATGCGTCATGGCTCTAACGGCGGATTCAAAATCGGTGTGCAGACCGAGGCCCACGGCGGTATCTATGGCTGCGCCGAGCCCCGATGTTTCATAGACGTGGGGCCGGGCGGTGGGCAAGCCGAAGATATCCGCCGCCGCACGCATGGCGTTTCTGCTCTGCGAGCCGCCGCCGGATACGCGGAGGCTGGTGATGGGGATATGGGTCCGTTTCTCTATCCGCTCTTTCCCCTCTCTGAGGGCATACCCCAATCCCTCCAGGATGGCCCGGTAAAAATGTCCCTTCGTGTGCACATCGCCGAAGCCGATGATGGCTCCCTTGGCCTCCGGTCCGGGGAGCTTTAACCCCGGGGTCCAGTAGGGTTGCAACACCAGCCCCATGGAGCCGGGGGGGATATCATCCACCATTTTGTCAAAGAGGGTTTCCGGCGTGACTCCCTGCCGGGACGCCTCCTGCTGTTCCTGATAACCGAATTCCCTGTTGAACCAGCTTACCATCCAGAACCCGCGGTAGATCTGCACCTCGATGGTATAATACCCCGGCACCGCGGACGGGTAGGGGGGGAGAATGGGAATCGGTTCCACGTACTTTTTGCTGGTGACATTGATAGTGGCGGTGGTGCTGAAACTGAGACAGCCGATGGAGGGATCGAGACTTCCCGAGCCGATCACCTCGCATGCCTTGTCCGTGGCCGCTGCTATGAGGGGAAGGCCTTCGGGAATGCCCGTTTCTTCGGCCGCCTTCCGGCTGATGCTCCCCAGCGGCTGGCCCGGCGGGACGAGTTCCGGGAGCAGTTCACGCCCCACGGGAATCACTTTCCATTTCCAGTTCCAGTCGGAAGCCCAGCGCAGGCGCTTGTAGTCAAAAGGGATCATGGCGACCTGGCAACCGATGGAATCGACGAATTCTCCCGTAAGGCGGTAGGTCAGATACCCGGAGAGGAGGAGGTATTTGTGTGTTTTTTTCCAGATATCGGGTTGATAGGTACGGATCCAGTTCGCCTCGGCCTCGGCCTGGAGGTAGGATACCGTGTCGCTGACGCGCCCGATCTTGAAGAGAAGGCCCCACAGCCCCCCCAGGGGGTGCAGTCCGTGGGTCTTGCGCTGATCCAGCCATATCATGGCGGGGCGGAGGGGCGTGCCGTTCAGGTCGACGTTGATGAGCGTGCTTCTCTGTGTCGTGATGGATACGCCGGCAATCCGCTCCCGGAATGGCCCTTCGTTCCATAATTCCTGACAGGCCCGGCAGAGGGCGTCCCAGAATACGGCGGGGTCCTGCTCCGCCCATCCGGGCTGCTCCGAATAGTAGGGTTCAAAGATGACCTGACGGCGCGCCACCAGTTCCCCGTTCAAGTCGAAGAGGAGGGCTTTCAGGCTCTGCGTTCCGTTATCGATGGAGAGAAGGAGATCTCGGTTATCCATGGCATACTCCCAATGCTGATGTTGTTCTCCTTCCTTCCGAACAGTCAGGACGATTCATCGTGTGATTCTTCCTCTATGAAAGCAAGGACGTGCCGGTATACCTCTTTCCTCGGCACGTTCATTTCCTCCGAGAGCGCATTGATGATATCGCGGGTGGAGGATGCGGAATCTTTGCGCGTCTCGTGGAACCGCGCCCGTATCTCTTCGGGTGAAACGGTCGAACGGTCGGCATCGGCTCCCGAAGCCACGATCGTGATCTCCCCCTTAACCCGTTTTCCTCGGAAGGATTCGATGATTTCATCGGCGGTGCCGCGCAGTGTCTCTTCGTACAGCTTTGTCAATTCTCTCGATACGGCAATCTGCCTCTCCCCGAGGATCTCCCGGATATCCTCCAGGGCGGAGACGAGCCGGTTGGGAGATTCATAGAAGACCATGGTTTTCGGTTCCTCTCGCACCGATTCGAGGAACTGTCTTCTCTTCGTGCGGCGGGAGGGAAGGAACCCGAAGAAGACGAAGCTGTCCATGGGAAGGCCGGAGGCATTGAGAGCGGCAACGGCGGCAACCGGCCCGGGGACCGGAATGATCTTAATGGACTGGGCGATGGCGTGATTGACGAAGAGGTATCCCGGATCTGATATCCCCGGAGTCCCCGCGTCCGATACGTAGGCAATATCGGTCCCTTCACGCAGCCTGGATATGAGGTATTCGCTCTTTTTCAGTTCATTGTGATCGTGGAGGCTGGTCAGAGGCGTGTCAATCCCGTGGGCATCGAGGAGCACTCTTGTTCTCCGGGTGTCTTCCGCCGCAATCATCCCCACTTCCTTGAGGACGCGGATGGCCCGGAGCGTGATGTCCTCCAGATTACCGATGGGGGTGGCGACGATATACAGGGTTCCTTGTTTCATGGCGATTCGATATCACAGGCTCAAGTCGAAGGCGTTTCGTATCAGCGTTACCCGGTTTCCCTGGGGGGTGAAGCGTATGGCCACCACATCGAATCTCGCGTTATGGTCGGTGAGCCCTCTTTCCTGCAGGTAGCGCAGCGCCGTCCGGGAGATTTTTTTCTGCTTGTCAGCTCCGATGGCTTCTTCGGGGGACCCGAAGATATCCGATTCTCTTCCCTTGACCTCGACAAAGGCCACGTCCTGTTTGTCCATGGCGATAATGTCGATCTCTCCATACCGGCACCGGTAATTTCTCTCGATGATCCGATACCCCTCCTTTTTCAGACAGGCGACAGCCGCATCCTCTCCCTTGATCCCCTTTACTCTGTTAGCTGACCTTGAAGGACCGCCTGTGGATCTTGCATCGGCCATATTCTTTCAGGGCCTCCCGATGTTCCTTTGTGCCGTATCCCTTGTTTTTCAAGAAGTTATACTGAGGATACAGGGTATGATACCTGTCCATGATCTGATCTCTGGATACCTTTGCTATAATGGACGCGGCAGCCACGGAAAGACTGAGGGAATCACCCCCGATGATCGTCTCCTGGGCAATGGACGTGTTGATGGTATGTATTCCGTCTATGAGGATGTAATCGGGCTGGGGGGAGAGGTTTGAAACGGCTGTCAGCATGGCGGACAAAGTTGCCTGCAGGATATTCATCCTGTCGATAGAGGCGGCGTCTACGATCCCCAGACCGGCGGAGACCGCCTCATTTCGTATTGTTGTGTACAGGGATTCGCGCTTCCGGGGAGTCAGCTCCTTTGAATCTCTGATCTCCCCGTTGATATAATCCGGAGGGAAAATGACTGCCGCGGCAACAACGGGACCAGCGAGGGGACCTCTCCCGGCCTCGTCAACGCCGGCGATAGCGCTGAAACCGCGCCGGCGGGCGCGCAGTTCGAATTGATGCATCTCACCTTCTGCCCAGTTCCTTTATCCGTGCCTTTTTGCCTTTGAGGCCTCTCAGATAATACAGCCTCGACTGGCGTACTTTGCCTCTCATAACTACTTCTATCTTGTCGATAATGGGGGAATGAAGAGGAAAGGTCCTTTCTACGCCGACGCCTGAAGATATCTTCCGCACGGTGAAGGTGGCGCGGTTCTGCCCCGCTCTCTTGCGTATGACGGAACCCTGAAATACCTGGATTCGCTCCTTTTGTCCTTCAACGATCTTTACGTGTACCTTCACGGTGTCACCCGGCCTGAAGCCGGGAATATCCATTCGCATTTGTTCTTTTTCAATGTTATCGAGAACATTCATAATAAAAAATCCTCCTCTAGCATAGCATATTGATTGATAGTTTGTTAGTGTCTGCACAGCCTGTCCAGCAGGACGGCCGCTGCCGACCTGACGGACAGGTGATTGTAATCGGAATTGCCCCGTATCGGTTCCACGGAGAAGTCCGCTTTTTCAAGAACATCTTCGGCTATCCCCCATCCCGTTCCAAAGAGAATGAGAAATGCATCGCCGCTCTGAGATATCTTTCCCCTCACATCATCACAGCTCAGGGAAGTCCCCCGTGATGCGGCGCTTGTGGCCACCACATGGACCCGGCCCTCGGTTTCTTCTGAGACAGTAGCTATGACATCGTCAAGCGTATCTGCCACCCTCACGATGCCGAAGGCTTCTTTACGGGAAGGGTTGTAGGTGGCGCCATACCCTTTCTGCCAGTGACTCAGAATACGTTCTACGAACTGTTTCTGTTTTTCTATGGGCGTTACAATATAAAACCGTTTTACGCCGTAGGTCCGGGCGGCACGTGAGATGTCGTGAATATCCATGTTGGTTACCGCTGTTGTCACGATCTCTCCCCGTTTGTTGTAGACGGGGTAATGTAAAAGAGCAATGTAGAGGTTTCCGGTGCTCATGATGAAGAGTCCGAGCCTTCCGCCCCCAGCTTTTCAAGGATTCTTCTATCTTCTTCTGCAAGATCGGCGTGTTCGAGCAGGTCCGGTCTCCTCTGCAGGGTTCGTCTGAGGGATTCTCTCCGCCGCCATTCGTCTATTTTCTTCTGGTGTCCCGAAAGGAGAATATCGGGAACCTTCCATCCCTCGTACTCCCGGGGCTTCGTGTAATGGGGTCCTTCCAGAAGGCCGGTCGAAAAAGAGTCGTGCAGGACCGATTGGCTGTTGCCCATAAAGCCCGGCACAAGACGGGAGACCGCATCGACTAAAATCATGGCGGGCAATTCCCCCCCGCTCAGGACATAATCACCTATCGATATTTCACGATCAACCAGATGCTCCCTGACTCGTTCGTCTATCCCCTCGTAGTGCCCGCATATGAGGATGATCCGTGAGCAACGGGAGAGTTCCTCCGCGACCTTCTGCCGGAACGGTTCCCCCTGCGGTGACAGAAGAATAACAGATGCCTTGTCTCGGTCAGGGACAAGAGCATGAAGAGAACGCGCGACCGGCTCCACCTTCATGACCATGCCGCCGCCGCCCCCGTACGGGGTATCGTCCGTCGTCCTGTGTTTGTCGATGGCGTAATCCCTGATATTATGAAGATTTACTTCGACGATTCCCCTGTCTGTCGATTTTTTTAAGAGACTGCTGCCCAGGGGGGAGTGAAACATCTCCGGAAAGACAGACAGGATATCAAAGGTGATCATTCTACAGCCCTTCGGGGAGCCTCACGACCATGAGGCCTTTTCCAATGTCGATCTCTCGTACCACGTCATCGAATGCGGGGATGAGGATCTCCCGCTCGCCGCCGCTGCAGACATAGACATCGTTACTTACCGTCGGCAGAACTGCCGTTATAGTGCCCAGTTTCAGGCCGCTTTCCGTCACAATATCGAGTCCTATGATGTCTTTCCAGTAGTACTCGCCGTCCGGCAGCCGCTCCGGCGAAATAAAGACGGATTGCCCCACCAGTTCACTGGCTGTCTGTATAGTATCAACCCCTTCAAGTTCGAGGGCGAAAGAGCCGCCTTTGACGCGAAGATATCTCACGTTGAACGAGGATACGTGCGCCCTGTCTTCTCCGACAAAAACACGCGCCGGAGTTTTGAGCTCCCCTTTTGATTCACGATATGAAAGAACCTTAAGCCGGCCTTTCAGGCCGCTGGATTTAACGATTTTCCCTATCTCAAGCAGGTCATTCACTTATTCTATAATTTCGAGGACCGCCCTTTTGTGCAGCTTTGATGAAGCCGCGCTCAGAATGGTCCTCATTGCCTTCGCGGTTTTCCCCTGTTTTCCTATGACCTTCCCCAAGTCATCCTTCGCAACCCGCAGTTCAATCACAGAAGTCTGCTCGCCGATCACCTCGGTGCAATCCACATCTTCAGGATGATCTACCAAAGCCTGAGCCATATACTTGACCAATTCTTTCATCGCAGCACCCCTCCCCGTGATCATTAGAATAAGTAAGATGAAGATGGTTCCGTACTACCCAAAACCTATGCCTGCGTTTTTTTTGCTTCTTCTGTCTTCGCTATGAGCCCCTTCTTTTTCAGGAGGCTTAATACCGTCTGTGTGGGTTTGGCCCCCCTGGACATCCAGTCCGCCACCCGGTCTTCCTTGAAGGTTATCTCGGCAGGGTCCGTCAACGGGTTGTAATTTCCCACTATTTCAATGAACCTTCCATCCCTCGGCGCTTCGCTGTCAGCCACGACGATCCGGTAAAACGGTCTCTTTTTTGCGCCCATTCGTGTCAATCGTATTTTAACTGCCATTCCAGTGATTATCACCTCCCGATATTTTGGATTAAGTTTGTTTATTATCACATGTTTTCTTTTATTTAAAGGGTAAATTTCCTCTCATCATCGATTTCATGCCGCCCTTCGACAACTTTTTCATCATTTTTCTCATCTCAATATAGTTTTTGAGAACCGTGTTTACATCCTGTACCGTGGTGCCGCTCCCCCGGGCGATTCGTTTTCTCCTCTGGCCGTTTATGATTTTGTAATTGAGGCGTTCCTGTTCCGTCATGGAATCAATGATAGCGGTTGTCTTCACCAGTTCGCGCGCATCCGGCGTGGCGTTTTTCAGGGCCTTTATCTTTCCGAGACCGGGAATCATCCCGATAATATCCTGAAGCGATCCCATTTTCTGTATCTGCCCCAGCTGCTTTTTCAGGTCGTTCAAGGTGAATGAATCCTTCCTGATCT
Source organism: Syntrophaceae bacterium UBA6078 (assembly GCA_002428735.1). GTDB lineage: Bacteria > Desulfobacterota > Syntrophia > Syntrophales > UBA2210 > UBA6078. The sequence goes on from DIXO01000009.1 coordinate 19,513, forward strand.
TCCGTTCGAGATCCCGGGCGGTCTTCTCATCCATCGCCGTCTGGGCCTTTTCGACCAGGGTCAGAATGTCGCCCATGCCGAGAATCCTGGACGCCATGCGTTCGGGGTGAAATACTTCCAGTGCGTCGCTCTTCTCGCCCATCCCGATGAACTTGACCGGCTTCCCCGTTACCTTCTTCAGTGACAGAGCGGCTCCCCCGCGGGCGTCGCCGTCCATCTTTGTCAGAACAACGCCGTCTATGGCGAGCAGGGCATCAAATTTTTCGGCCACCGACACGGCATCCTGCCCGGTCATGGCATCGGCGACAAAGAGTATCTCGGCTGGATTGACGGCATCCTTGATCCGTTTCAATTCGTCCATCAGTTCGTCATCGATATGGAGCCGGCCGGCAGTGTCGATGATCAGGGTGTCAAAGCCGTTCGCTTTTCCGTGTTCGACGGCGTCGACGCAGATCCTCACGGGATCGCTCTGGCCATGTGAGTCGTACACGTTCACTCCCGTCCTGTCACCCAGTACCCGCAGCTGCTCGATGGCGGCGGGGCGGTAGACGTCCGCGGAAACCAGAGAGACCCGGCGGTCCCTGTTTTTCAGGTAACGGGCGAGCTTCGCAGCGGTGGTTGTCTTGCCGCATCCCTGAAGACCCACCAGCATGACGGGGGCGGGGAACCGGTTGGAGAGGTTCAGGTGGCTGCTTTCGGCCCCCATCAGTTCGATAAGTCTGTCGTGGACGATTTTGACGATCTGCTGTCCAGGGGTTATGCTGTCCAGAACTTCCCGGCCGACCGCACGCTGGCTCACATCTTCGATGAACTCCTTCGTCACCCGGAAATTGACGTCCGCCTCGAGCAGCGCCATACGGATGCTTTTCATGGCTGTCGCGACGGTTTCTTCGTCGAGCATGCCCCGTCCCTTCAGTTTTTTGAAGATGGCGTCCAGTTTCTCGGTGAGATTTTCAAACATGGCCGTTTATTCCGATTCTCTGTTCTTGATGATCAGACACTTGATCCCCTTTATCTCTCCTTCCACACGGGACGCAGCCGTTCTGGCCTCATCGTATGTGGCAAAGCCCTGGAGCTTTAAACGGAACCATCTTCCGCTGGACTGGAGATTGATCTCATCCACCCGAGGCGTGTACCCCAGCTGGGACAGCCGCTCTCCCAATGTCCCCGTCATGGTTTTATCTCTGAAAGATGCCACCTGAACCGTGTAGGGGTCGTCCCCCTGTTTTCTTTCAGGGGAAGACGCACCAAGGGAAGGCGCCTTCGCGGGTGTGAAAGTTTCGTGTGTGTCTGATTCCCCGGTTTTTTTTAATGTTTCGTAGAAGGTGAATTCGACCTTTTCTTCTTTCTGAACCGTATCCGGTGCGGGATCGCGGGGGGTCTCGTTGGAAGCGATGGTGCTCCCATCCGCCCGGTCTGGTTCGGTTTCCACCCGTTCCGTGATTGTTTTTCTTATGACGTTCGGTATGCCCCTGGCGATCTTTTCCGGATAACTCTCAATGTTTTTCCCCACCATCACCCCGCAGACAAAGGAAAAGAGCAAAACCAGGGCGATGACAAAGGTGAAGAACACCAGGCCGGATCTGCCCAGTTTGAATGCGAACTCTCCGGTTTTCTGCGCCATCGTCTTCCCTTTGTTACGGATCTGAACCCTGGACGCTCAATCCTCACATACGCTCTGGAGCGGAAACGCCCAATAGTCTCAGAGCGTTTCGTATTACTATGCCGGTGGATTTGATTAAAAACAACCTCGCCTGTGTCAATGCGATGTTGTCGGAGACGACCTTGTGCTTATTGTAAAAGCTGTGAAAAACGGAGGCAAGGTCATTGATGTAGTACGGTATGCGATGGGGTTCAAGGGCCTGCGCGCTTCCCTCGACGATCTCCGGAAAGGTGTCGATCATCTTGATAAGTTCGTGTTCCTCAGGTGCGGCAAGGAGATCGAGACTGATGTCTCCGTAGACCGGAATCCGATGTCCCTGTTCCACGGCGTTTCTCATGATGCTGCAGATTCTGGCATGGGCGTACTGCACGTAATAGACCGGATTTTCGTTGGACTGCGCCTTGGCGATTTCCAGATCGAAGTCGAGGTGGCTGTTGGATCTCCGCATCAGGAAATTGTACCGGGCCGCGTCTCTCCCCACCTCGTCGGTTACCTCGCGTATGGTGACGAATTCACCCGCCCTGGTGGACATGGGGACGGGCACTCCTCCCCTCAGGAGGTTCACCAGTTGGACCAGGACAACGTCGAGATCTTCCTTCTTTCTGCCCAGGGCCTGAACGCAGGCCTGCATTCTCGGTATATACCCGTGATGGTCCGCCCCCCATACATTGATGATCCGGTCAAACCCCCGCTCGTACTTGTTGAGGTGATAGGCGATATCGGCCGCAAAATAGGTGGGATCGCCGTTTCCTCTGACTACGACCCGATCCTTCTCGTCGCCGAAGTCGGTTGTCTTGAACCACAGCGTCCCCTCTTCTTCGTAAATGAATCTCTCGTTCCGAAGTTTCTCTATGATTTTAGACACTTTATTATCTCGGTACAGTTCCTTTTCGCTGAAATAGCGGTCAAAGACCACTCCCAGTGTTTCCAGGTCTTCTTTGATCCCTTCGAGGATCGATCCGGCCGCGTAATCCGTCATGAAAGGGACCGCTGCTTCTTTTCCTGATTTGAGAAATGTGTCTCCGTATGTATCGCGTACCTCCCGGGCAAGATCGGTGATGTATGCCCCCTGATAACAGGTTTCGGGAAAGGAGATCGTTTCTCCCATCAGTCCCAGATACCGGTAGTAGACGGATTCTCCCAGTGTGTTCATCTGGTTGCCGGCGTCGTTTATGTAATATTCCCGGGAAACGGAGAATCCCGATGCCCGGAGAATGCCGGCGATCACATCTCCGATGACGGCGCCTCTGGCGTGCCCTATGTGGAGGGGCCCCGTTGGGTTAGCGCTGACAAATTCGACCTGGATCTTGGAACCCATTCCCATGGCTGATTGACCGTATTTGTCTCCGAGAGCGTCCACTTCCTTCAGGAGAGCCGCCCATGCGCTGCCCTTGATAAAAAAGTTGATAAACCCGGGTCCGGCTATTTCCACCTTGTCAAGGATCTTGGCGCTGTCATCAATGCTCTCGACGATAGATTCGGCTATCTTACGGGGGGGGCGCCGCTGTCCTGACGCGAGCATCATGGCGATATTGGATGCGTAATCGCCATGAGCGCCTTCCCGCGGAAGCTCCACTTCTATGGAGGGGATGACCGTCTCATGCAGAGTCCCTTGTGTAAAACAAGAATAGATTGCTTTTTCAAGCAGTTCAGTAAGTTTCTTTTTCATATCAGCTCTTCTCTGCAGTATAGAAAACGAAAAAGTTGGCCCTGAGGCCAACCTTTTGAATGGAGGTAGAATGGCGCACTTCTATATGGTTTTGCTCTTCCCTGTCAACTCCGTTTTTGTTCGGTTTGTTCTATCTTGTCTATATCCGCGTCTTTGATAGCAAGATCTCTTGTAAAATCAGGGCAGTGGACCCTCCCGCTGGAATCCTTCTGAACGGAAAACCGTTTTGCGCATGTCCCCCTCCACGCACATATGGAGCAGTATCTCTTCTCTGTACCCATGAGTTCCTTCCTTTCTGCTCTTCATTTTTTCACGTTTGTTGCCGAATATATATATGTACAATTTTCAAGTCAAGAATTTTCGCCGATTCCGCTGTCCAGAGCCGCTGGTTACGGCTTTTTTCTCCTCTTATCGCCGATGAAAATGATTGACATGGAGACTCATTTCCTGTATATTTTCAAATATATATTGAACGGTGGTACCCGTAGCATGAAAAAACTGACTGTGATCATTATAGTGCTCTTTGCGTTTCTGGCGGTCCCCGCCAGCGGCAACGCATCATATCGCATTCTGCTGAAAAATGGAGGAGAATTCAAGACAACCCGGTACTGGAAGGAAGGAAGTCAGATACGGTTTGACGTATATGGCGGGGTTGCGGGGATTCAAAAAGATTCGGTGAGAAAGATAGAGAAGGTGGTGGCCCCGGCAACCACCGTATATGCTAAGCAGCCCATTGATCAAAAAGCCGCGCACGGGTCGCTGGATAAAGAGGGTCTCGGTAATGAGAAGAAGCAGGAAAAAGTGGATATCGCTCAGTACCTGGAGAAAAAGGATCGTCTAACCGACGAGCTTGCCCGGGCCATCGAGAATGTCAGAAAAGCAGTGAGCGGTAGAGAACCGGAGGCCAAGAAACGGGCTGAGGGTGAAATGAGAAGACTCTCAGGTGAAATAACCGCCCTTACGGAAGAGGTGAAGGAAAAGAATGATGGAAAGCTCCCCGAAGGGTGGATGACGGAACGGTAGGGCGCCGGCCACAGCCATCATGAGGCACGGCGATTCTCTATAGCTCTTCCTTCCAGCTTAATACCCGCAAGGGGGCGTTTTGTGTTTGATTGTTGACCGCCGAACTGCAATAGATGATATTCACACCGCCGGCGATTGTCGTGTCGACCTCCGCGTCCAGGGATGAACCGGTTACGATGGCGCCGGTGACGTTCTTGTCCCCGCCGCCGGTAAATCTGATCGATCCCGTGGCGACCACAATCCCGTACCATGAAAAACCGCCGCTGATTTCAAGATCGCCCTCCACGAGCAGTATGCCGCACCCCGCAGTCCCACCGCTGAACTTTACATATGTGTCCTGTGTGTCGTAGTAAACGATATTGCTCGTGTTGCAGGAAGTTGGATCCGCTTGAGTCGTTCCGGCTGTCGGCGTTCCCCAGCCGTCCCCCGGGCCCGGGATTTGAGTGCCTGTTATGGTTACACTATTGACGGTATAGGCGAAATCATGGGCATCCCTGATGGAATCAATCATGCTCTGGATATCCAGATCCGTGCTGCCGTATGCGATGCCGTCAGGCGAGCCCTCAATGGTGGGGTTGCCGTTCGCCGTAATCGAATCGGCAGTGCCGGTGGTGACAATACCCGGTTTGTCGGAAGTGCCGCAGGCATCCGTGCCGACAATAGTTGTGCTATTACCGTTAATCGTCGTGTTGTCTTCGACGTAAAGACTGCCCGGGACCGTTATGGGAGGGACCCGTGCCACCTCCGCCGTGATTGTCTTGGCGGAGCCGCTGGAAGATCCATAGCTGGTCACAAGATAGATATTCTGACCGGTAGAGGTGTTTCGCTCGCTGACTCCGTCGCTGTCGGAATCGCCCCAGTAGAGGATATTCCCCGATGCGTCCGTCTGATGTCGGATGGTTACAACGTAATCCAGGTCGGACTGGAGGCTGCTCACCTTGACATGCATGGTATTTCCGCTGTCGTAGCCTTTCCCCTGTGCCTTTACGTCGGTCCCCATATAGGCCCTCCACTGGTCCGAGGTTGGATGGCTATCAGTGATAGGGCTTGTCGCGTATATCCGAAGCCTGGCCCGCGCCTCTTCAATCCCGGCTTCAGCCGCGTACAGGGCCTCTGTACCCGTCTTGTAATTTTTACCGATTTTGAGATCCGTTGAGGTTTGCATGACGGCCGTCGTCCCTACGATAATCAATGCGGCGATCAAGAGGAGAACCGTCACCAGTATCATCCCCTTTTCGTTCATTGGTGATGTGCCTTCGTTCATAGCGATCTCCTTACAGGCCGAGATTTCTCGGGGTGATAACCGACGAGAGGGTGTATGTTCGGTAACCGCCGTTTGTGGTGTACTTCGGATCGGGTTTCGAGGTCCGTGCCACGATAGTCACCTTCACCCTGCGTACGTTTGCCGCGGTGGTAGTGGCGGCGCCGGCCGCATCCCAGTATTCGAATGCGAGAGATTGAACATGCTCTGCAACCGGTTGATTGGTGGCGCTTGCCGTCGACTTTCGTCCGAGTTTCTGTATGCCGTCCGTCGTATAGAGGGAGTAAGTGACGTATTCATTGGAATCGCCCGTGTCTCCGTCGGGAGACCCGGTTCCTCCGTCATCCGTTGTATCGAGAGTAAAGGTGAGAGAGTTGGATGAAGCGCTCACAATCCCCGCCGATGCCGAGCCGGTCGGATCGTACCCCGCCATGCGTATCTCTCTGGTCATGATGTCCATGGCAACCCTGGCAGTCTGCTGCATCTCGGCGATCTGCTCCTGTATTCCGAAGGCTTTGCCGTGGAGGGTAAAGACGCCGTACATGGCGCCCAGGATGAGGAGACCAATCGCCATGGCGACGAGCAATTCGATAAGGGAGAATCCACCATCGCAGTTCCCGCGCCGATTCCTGTTTTTTTTGTGTACCGTTTCCATCGTCATTTAGCCGCTATTGTCTTAAGGGTCACGTTGCGCGTGGAGCCCTTCCATGTAAACTGTACCGCCACCTGGATGGTTTTCATCCCATCGGCCGGAGAGTCGGCGGTGACGGTCCATGTCCGTGTATAGATGGAGTCCTGTGTGTCGGAACTCGATCCGAGGTTCGGATACGTCGTGTTTTTCAGTTCTTCTATTTTGTCCTGGGCCAGTGTCGTGGCAACCGTCATCTCTTTGGCCAGGGTGTTCCCGTTGATCACCATTGTCGCGACGCCCGCGACGCCCAGCAGACCGACAACGATGACCAGAATGGCGATCATGACCTCTATAAGAGTAAATCCGTTGGAATCAGCTATCCTTTTCATCTGTTGTTCCTCTACTGTATCTTCACCCGTCCCGCCGTTGAAACACTGACGGACTTCGATCCGCTGGTATTTGTCAGGGTGACCGTTGTTCCCCACGCTGTTCCGCGGGGATAGAAAATCGGATGTGCGGACGCGCTCAAGGTCACACCGGGATAGTCGCTCTGGATATCCTTCGTGACGCTCGTTTCGCCGGTGTCTTCGGTACCGTTGTTGTTTTCATCATCGAGCACCTTATACTGATGGGTATCCAGAAAAAACACCTTGAACTGGTTGTTCTCGCTGACCGCCTTCATCCGCGCGTCCATGAGGTCCGTCATGACCTGCCGCGCCGCTCCGTTCAACCGGCGCTGCGCCATGTACGTCTGAAAATTAGGCGCTGCGATGGCGGCGATGATCGCCAAGAGGGCGATCACGATCATCATCTCTACAAGGGTAAATCCTCTTTTGTCAGCGTGTCGTGTCATCGAAGAAATATCCACCTCATAAAGGCCTCGCCACAGAAGATATACGCGACAGCGGCGGCGGAAAGAAAAGGGCCGAAGGGGATGGCGTATTTTGTGTCCTTTCCCTTCCATATCATGGCAGTTATTCCTGCAGCCGCTCCGATCAGGGAGGCCACCATGATGGTAAACCAGAGGGACTGCCATCCCAGAAATCCTCCAATCATGGCCAGGAGCTTGATGTCGCCCCCACCCATCCCCTCTCGTTTTCTCAAAAACTGATATCCCATGGCAATCAAAAAGAGAAATCCTCCTCCCGCGACGATGCCGATCAGGGAGTCCCTGATCGTGATATCCATGAATATAATGGCCGCCAGCGCGAAGAACGGTATCCCGGGGAGGGTGATCACATCGGGGATGATCTGGTGCCTGAAGTCAATAAAGGTGATGACGATGAGGGAGCATGTGAACAGAAAGGCGAAGAGGTAGTGGAGCGACAGGCCGTATCTCAGGAAGAGGAGCACGGACATGACGGCGGTCAGGAGTTCAACGGTCGGATAGACAGGGGATATTTTTTCATGGCAGTTGCGGCATTTTCCTCCCAATATCACGTAGCTGATTATCGGTATATTGTCATAGAACTTGAGGGAATATCCGCAGGAGGTGCAGTGAGAAGCCGGCAGCACGATGGAGCCTCCCGAAGGAATCCGGTAGATGCATACGTTGAGAAAGCTTCCGACGACGGCGCCCACAATCGCCAAAAAAATTCCCATAAGATATTCCGCGCAAAGTCCCATTCAGCCCTCGCAGGTTTATGAACTCTCGCAACTGGCACATTTGTTTTGGGAAATGTATACTAAAGATACCCGGTGAACGCAATGAAGCGCTTCATTGCCCGGGTGTGAAGCATATCACAGGGGGCGCTGTTACAGACGGGCCCGTTTCTCAAGTCGTTCCATATCGAGTATCTGAAGGGTGTCCCCTTCGGCATTGACCAATCCTTTTTCTCGTAGCACTCTCAATTCCTTGTTGATGCTTTCCCGTGTCGTGCCAACGATGCTCGCGAGATCTCTCTGGGTAAGACGCAGGCCGATCTCGACAGGGCCTCCCTCTTCAGCCGCGCTGCCGTATTTTCTGCCTAACTCCACGAGCCTTCGGGCGAACCGCGTCGGGATATTGAGAAAATGGGCGTCCTCGAGAAGTTCATCCGTCCTGCGCAACTGCATGGAAAGATATGAAAAGATCGCCACGATGGCCCCCTCGTTACCCGTCAGGAATGCGATAAAATCTCCTCTGTTCAGGGCCAGCAGTTCGGAAGGCTCAAGGGCGATCACATCGGCCGAGCGGGGCATACCGTCCAGAAGCGCCAGCTCGCCGAAGAAATCTCCCTTGGACAGGATCGCGGCCGCAACCTCGTCGCCCATTTCCGAGGGAAGAACAATCTTGACACTCCCCGCTTTTACTATATACAGTGTGGAACCTTCGTCACCCTTGCGGAAGAGCGCTTCCCCTTTTTTCAGGGAACGGCGTTTGAGCGAGGCGGCGAGGGATTCCCTGTCGCTGTCGCTGAGGGATTGAAAGAGGGATACCCCCTGTAAGAACTCTTCAGGTTTCATAATAGTATATGCACCGTAAATCCTTTGTGTCCTCACGGAGAGAAGAACATGCCGCAGGCTATCTTTCGGAGGATACCTGTGCCCGTATGCGGCACTGAAGATAAAGTATAGACAATACGCTACGGCAAGTCAAAAAATATCTTTGAAGGAGGAAATCTCCGCCGCGGGGGTTCCCTGATCGAACGGAGGGCACGAGATGAACCAGTTTACGGTACGAACCGGCTCGCGGTTCGAAATGATCGACATTACGGGAGAGATACGCTCTATCCTGAAGAAAAGCGGGATGATGGAGGGGGTGTGTCATCTGTTTGTGCCCCATACCACCACCGCCGTCACCATCAATGAAAACGCAGACCCCGATGTGCCGAAAGATATTCTGGCTGAGCTGGATAAGATCGTTCCGCTGCATGATGCCTACCGGCATATGGAGGTAAATTCCGCCGCCCATATCAAGGCATCCCTGTTCGGTTCTTCCGAGACTCTCCTCGTGGAAGGGGGGAGCCTGATTCTGGGGACCTGGCAGTCGGTCTTCTTCTGCGAATTCGACGGCCCGCGGACGAGAAAGGTCCTGGTTGAGTGTGTTCCCCATCCTCGTTGAGAGCCCGGCACATCGTCCCGCATTCAAAAACAGGAGAAATACCAACTATATGAACATGCAGGCATCCTTTATCCTGGCATCCGCCTCGCCCCGCCGCAGGGAACTGCTTGGCGCGCTGATACCGGGTTTTCAAATAATCCCCAGTGAGGTGGACGAGGAACCGCTGGACGGAGAATCACCGGGCGATCATGTCCTGCGGCTCGCGAGAGAGAAGGCCCTGGCCGTGTCCCGGGTGTACCCGGACCGCTGGGTCCTGGGGGCGGATACGATTGTGGTCATAGACGGGGAGATGCTGGGCAAGCCCGAGACGCCCGCGGAGGCCCGGAGGATGCTCGCCAAGCTGAGCGGCCGTGAGCACATGGTTATCACGGGGTTCGCTCTTGTGAAGGGAGATGCTGTCATTGCCAATGAATGTGTCCGATCCGACGTCCTGTTCAAGGAGATATCCAAGAATGAGATGGAGTGGTACACCCAGACGGATGAGCCATACGACAAGGCAGGGGGGTACGCTGTCCAGGGGAAAGCGGCTTTTTTCATAAAGGAAATACGCGGCTCGTACACAAACGTCATCGGCCTTCCCCTGTGCGAGGTCGTATCGGCGATGGAAAAAGAGGGGGTCCTGAAACTGGCGTGATTGAGGAGCGAACGGACAGGCTCAGGAAAACAGAACAATCAATCTGTTCCCCTCTCCTTGAAAGTCTGACTTTGAACTGGGTCGTTTTTCGGGGAAAGGCACGAAGGGTGAGGATGGAAAGGCTTAATAGTGAGAGATAAAAGAATCTTGTTAGTAACAGTGCCCATTATGGATGAAATAGACGGTAAGATTCAGCCGATCATGATGGACAAAACCCGGTCGAATCCCCCCACAGGAGTCTATCTGCTCGCTGGGATTTTGAAAAAGAGCCGCATTACGTTTCGATTTCTGGATTTGATTGCCGGAGGGGTCTTCGATCTGGAAAATATTGATAAAGATCTCGAGGAGATCGATATCATTGCTCTTCCCGCCAATTCACTTAATTGGCCCAGCGCATTACTCCTCATCAATCGAGCAAAACAGATTAATCCACAATCGACTATTATCCTCGGAAATATTCACGGCACCATGTTTCCTGAATATATATTGGCTCATTATCCGGTTGATTATATTCTGCGGGGAGAGGCGGAAATGTCTTTTCGGGCATTGATTGAATGCTTGTTGAAAGGGAAGGAACCGGACAATATGTCGGGGCTTTGTTTCAAGAAAAAGGGAATGATGTATATTGACCCTATTATCCCGACGCTGACCGAGGAGCAGCTGAATCAAAATCTAATTCCTCTTTGGGATATTATCCCTGAGAACGCCTATACATCTCTTTCGATCGAGTCTTCCCGAGGCTGTAAATTCAATTGTCTCTTTTGTTCAATTCCTTACCGCAGAAATTGGCGTAAACTTTCAGCGTCGGTATTTTATGAACGGTGTCTTGAGTCCATTACGTATAGCCGAAGAACGCGATCAAATGTGCTTTCGATTATCGATGACTGTTTCACGATTGACAAAAAAAGGATTCTGGATATCGTGAGTTTGTTAAAGAACGAAAACTCCCCCCCTTCATTTACCATGGACGCCAGGGCATCCGATTTACGCGATGCCGAGTTATGTGCTGCGATTGCTCCTTATGTTAACTCAATGCTGGTTGGGGCGGAACTCGGTTATGAAGCCGGGTTAAAGAAAATAAGGAAAGGCATCCGGCTTCAAGATATTATTGATTCGGCGTCAAACCTCAATGAGATGGGAATTGCCCATCAAACGGTATTTTCATTCATTATTGGGTTTCCTTGGGAACGGTATGATGAAGTGATGCAAACCGTTCAGTTTGCTTTTGAACTTTACGCTCGATATGGAGTAAGAATCTACTTGCAATGGCACAATCTTATTCCTGGATCAAAAATCTGGTATTCCTTCCTGAACAATCAACAATTGTCGCTGATGGAATATGATACGATGGGATTTTTCCGCAACAGGAAGCTTATGGGATTGAGTATTGGCCGCAGTAACAATGAAATATTCAAAATATGCGACCGCGTGTTGTCTGTTATCAATCTATCCCGGATTCAGGACCGGATAGGCAATCTTAACACCCAATCGATTTCCTTTTCCGTTCCATGGCACCTTGTCGATGATTATTCCCAGTATCTGAGTCAAGAGGAACAACAAAAAACATAAAAATTTTGACAATTGATAAACTGAAAAAAGGAGGCAAGAAAAATGGCAAAGATTACAGTAAATATTCCGGACAACATTATTCAACTGGGCAAAGATTTGATGAGCGATGATTCGCTCCGAGACCGGTTTGATGAAAATCCTGTTGAGGTTTTAAATGAATACGGATTCAAACTTCCGGAAGAACTGACCAGTGACAAGCTCAAAGAGTTCAAGGTAAAAGACATGATTCGCGACATGAAGAGCATGGACCGCACGGCAATGCGCGCCGCAGCAGTTGCTGAAGCGGAAATTGTTGTCGAAGCGGCAATGACGCCTTATACCTATCCCGTGACAATGGTTGTCGTTGGTGTGGCTGTAGCGACAACAGTAGGCGAATAGAAATAAACGCCTTGTCAAATAATGCTGGAATTTGCTCGCTTCCATTGAGGGCTTGATCCGTTCACATGGCTTTGGTTGTTATTGAAATTATGAAAAGTGGAGGGGGGTAAACATGGGACGGGGAAGGGCGCCTTCTTGATCGGGGAGATTTGCGACTCACACACCACCGCGATCGGTCTCCCCCTGTCCGAGGTGGTCAACGCGATGGAAAGGGTCGGGGGCGCTCAGACTGGCGTAAGCGGAAGATGAGGAAAGCCACGGAAAACAGAAAAACAAGTCTGTCCCTTTTTGTTTTATTAAACGTTGGTTCTTAAGAAGTGATATGAATGACTTGCAGCCATTATTAAAAAAATATGAAGGCAATCGCGTCATTCGTGGCCTAATTCAGTTGGTGCCATTTGGTATAGGAGGCAATTGACGTTGTTCTCACCAAGACCTTGGAAAATATTCAAGAAGAAAGAGCAGACGCATTTTTTGATGAGTTGGCGGCTGGCAACATCTTTGTTGATGAGGGTCTTCTGAAGTCTGAAGATTTTTTACATGCATATTATGCAACAACCAAGTTTGCCTTAAATTCTAGAAGGCGAGAAAAAATAAGAATGTTCGCCCGTCTCTTGAAAAGTTCGCTTACTGATAATGAAATTTCAAACATCGATGAGTATGAAGATTTTCTCAAAATACTAGACGAACTAAGCTATCGCGAACTGATAGCCTTAAGAGTTTTAGACGAATTTGGATCAACTCCAAGAACCGAAGAGCAAAACGATCTCCAGTGGACAAACCAGTTTTGGGACAAATTCGAAAAACGTCTATCAAGTGAATTGGGAATACCAACTAATCAACTAACTGATTTTATGAACAGAATAGCACGAACCGGATGTTATGAAATGTTTACGGGTGGATACATGGATTATACTGGAGGAAAAGGCAAATTAACTCCCACCTACCATAGACTTAGGGGATTTGTTGAAGAAAGCGAAAAGGCCGAACACAAATGGGTCAACTAAGACGCTCCTTACGTTGTGTCTGCTACCTCAAGCGTTATTTTTTGTGGAGATAAGATAATGGATTCAAAACTCTGGGCTATGTTAATCGGGCTTATAGCTGGTGCCTTTGGGTATTGGTTTACGACTTTTCATATGCAACCCATCTTAAGATTTCGGAATCTTCGAAACCAAGTATTAATGGATTTCATCTACTATGCTCAGGTTATAAATGCAGAAAAATTGAATGAAGATATGAAAAAGCTATTCCGAGAACGTGTACTTGTAAACAGAAGATCATCTGCTCAGCTATTTGCCGCAATACAGGATTTGCCATGGTGGTATTCGCATTACCTAAAACATAGGGGAATTGAACCGGAGAAGGCTGCTACCCACTTGATCGGGTATTCCAATACAACCGATTACGAAGATGCTCACAAAGTAGAGGAAGCGATCAGAAGGAATCTTAGGTTGCCAAAGCAAACATAATCATAATCCTGAAACGTGTCGTCCCCGTTTAAGCTAGGAGAACAAAATAGGTATTACCGATAAGACGAGTTAAAACCAGCCAGAGTTTTCTCGCCAGCTCCGCCGGTTTTGTTTTTAGTCAGAAGGGGAATCATAATGTCAGCAGTAGGGGACAACATAAGAAAAATACGGGAGGAGATTGCCGAAGCGGCCCTGCGGTCGGGGAGGGAGCCTTCCGCGGTCAGGCTGATGGCCGTGACCAAGACGGTGGATGATGCCCGGATCTTGGAGGCGATCGAGGCCGGCGTGGATATCATGGGGGAAAATTACGTCCAGGAGGCGAAACGGAAGATCGAGACGATGAATGTGGATGTGAGATGGCACATGATCGGTCATCTGCAGTCGAACAAGGCCAAGTACGCCATCAGGCTTTTTGATATGATCCACTCCATCGACCGGCTGAGCCTGGCGGAGGAGCTTGACAAACGGTCCGCCGCCGTGGGTCGGGTCACCACTGTCCTCATTGAAGTGAACGTAAGCGGCGAGGAGAGCAAAAGCGGCATCCCGGCCGAAGAGGCGCCCGCACTGGTCAGAAAAATCGCATCCCTCGACAATCTCTCGATCCGGGGCCTCATGACGATGCCTCCCTGGTTCGAAGATCCCGAAAACGCCCGACCGTACTTTGCGGCCTTGCGGAAGTTGCGAGACCGTATTGCCGATGAGGAGATTCCGGGTGTCGATCTGCGCGAACTCTCCATGGGGATGTCGGCGGATTACCGGGTCGCCGTGGAAGAGGGCGCGACCATTGTCAGGATCGGGACCGCCATATTCGGTCCCCGGGCATAGAGAGAAGAGTCAATCTTGTTCTTCAGGAACTTCTTCCTCAGCGGACGGTCCCTTGTAGATATATCTCTCGAGAAGCCGGTGGTAGGGCGTCCAGTTTGATCCATTTCGTGGACCGTTCATGAATTCCTCAAAAGCGTTTACCTTCGCGTCCAGATCATCCATATAGTTGACGATGAGTGCTTCCACCGTCTTTGGGCGTTTCGGAGATCCAAATTCCAGAACTCCGTGATGGCTGAGGAGTATATGACGAAGCTCGAGAGCGAGCTGCTTAGGGAAATTTTCGATCTCGGCAATTTTCGCGTCCACGAATTCCACGCCGAGGACGATATGGCCGACTAGACGTCCTTCGTCCGTGTAATCCATCGTGCCGTTGAAGGAAAGCTCGTGGATCTTCCCGATGTCATGGAGGATCCCTCCCGCCATGACAAGATCCCGATTCACGTTCCTGTAATGCTGCGTCGCCAGATCGAGGAGACGCGCCACGGAGAGGGTGTGTTCAAGAAGTCCCCCGATGTAGGCGTGATGAAAGCCTTTGGCCGCGGGCGCTTTTCGAAAGGCGTCCGCCGTCCGTTCATCACCGAACATCAGATTAAGGAGGGTCTTGAGGTGCGGGTTTTGCACCGTTTCTATGATCTTTTTGAGCGCCTCGAACATGTCGTCGATGTCGGACGCGGAGGACGGCAGATAATCGGCAGGGGTGATTGCCGGGTCATCGGCGAGAGAGATCTTTGATATGGACAACTGGACGACATTCCGAAAGCTCACGGCCTGGGACTGGATATGGATAATATCTCCCGTCCGGAAGATATCGTTCATCTCGGCAGCCCGGTCCCACACCCTCCCGTCAACCTCGCCCGTCTTGTCTCTGATCTTCAGATTCAGGTAAGGGTTCCCTTTCTGGGAGATGGCCATATTCTTTTCCGTGACGAGAAACAGATCCTGGACTCGGTCCCCCGCCTGAATATCCTTCACATAGATCTGCTTGTTCAAAACCGTACCCGCCTTTCGTTGGAGTATACCTTGCATGTCCCCCCTCTCACGTGGCCGATGAGAGTAATACCCGCTTCACGGACGATATCGACGGCCTCGGATGTGGGGACCGAATGGGAAATCACGATGGGGATGCCCAGCATCCACGCTTTCTCGGCGATCTCAGAGGAAAACCTTCCCGTCTTGACGATGATCTTGTCTGAACAGTCGATGCCGGCGAGCAGGGCGTACCCGCCAAGCATGTCGATGGTGTTGTGCCGCCCGATGTCGTCTCTCAAAACGATCATTTTCTCCGTATCGGCGAGGGCCGAACAGTGGGTGCTGTGTGTCTCCTTGTGGAGTTGGGAAGAGGACAGCAGCTTTTCCATAAATTCGATCGCCTTCTTCGCGGATATGGAGGTATCCGATGTGACGAGATCTTTTTTCTGCCTCGATCCGCGTGCCTTTGCTCCGCTCGAGAGGATGAACAGATCTGAAGGATCGTGTCCCCCTTGTCCCGGACATTGTGTCAGGATGTCGACCCTTGATCCCTCGGGAGATACGGTGATTGCTTCTATATCATCCCGAGTATTGAGAACGCCCATCGACCGGAGGAATCCAGTTGCCAGTTCCTCGATGTGGATCCCCGTGCAGGCGATGGTCGCGATCCTGCTGTCGTTCAGAAATATGTCCAGAAGTCTCTCCCGGATGACCGGCTCTGAGACCATCGATGTCTCTTTCCCGTTGTAAAATGTGACATCTATCTTTTCAATGGGACCCTTCACAGCGTTCTCTCTCTCAGCATTCGATGATTTTCCACCCGGATGGTCAGTTTTGTCTTGTCAAAATATTCCATAAGTGGAATTATGAATTTGCGCGACAGTCCCGTCAGCTCCTTGAAGGTGGCGGGAGAAGCCTTTCCGTCTTTGATGAGAAGCTTCCGGTAGTCTTCCCGGAGCCGGTCGAGGGCCTCCCGATAAAAATACATATCCTCATTGACCTTGACAAGCATATCGGTATTCAGCATGACATTCAGGATGTCGGTGACGGTTTTCTTTTTTGCGGGAAATGCAGCCAGCAACTCTTTCGTGGAAGGAGGCGTCAGTGCCGCCGTGCGATATATGCCGGCGATTTCTTCCCTGAGTTGCACCTCGTCGTCCTTCAGATTAACCGCGTGGCTCTCAATGCGAACCGTTTCATTCGCAGCGATGATCTTTCCATCATCTGCCAGGTCTTTGATCGCCCTGTTAAAGAGTTTGGGATCGATAAAACCTCCGAGGGTGGTCCTCAACTCTTCCCTGGAGAGGCCTTCTTTCAGGGGATATTTGTTGTGGTAAGCGGCGATCCCGGCGAGGACTCGTTTTTGGAAATCCGTGTAAACGCCGGATGAAACAACCCTGCGCTCATCGCGGTCGATGAGAAGAGCTTTTTTTTCGGAAAACATCTTTTCAAGGATCTTTTCCTGCTCGCCGGGGTGAAGGCCGGTCCGTATGGAAAGGCTCAGGATCGAGATGCCGCCCAGGCCGGCCCGTTCCAGTATGATGCCGGTTTTTTCCGGCCCCGTTCCCCGATGGAGCTTTTCGGTTTCGTCGAGCGCCGAGTGCTTTCGCCTCTTCTGGGCGAGCGGGTCGATGATATCACCCCCTCCGATCGTGGTGACGGGAGAATAACTTCTGATCACAAACCGGTCCCCCGACATGGCCACCACCGGCGTGGCGGGAAGCACCTGGGCGTAAATCTTTTCTCCCGGTTCCAGTTCTTCTCTGTCCGGGAGTATGATTCTCGAAATGGTCTCGCTGGTCCCGGTGTGGAACCTGACGAGCGCCCGGTTTTTCAATTTCTTGCCCGCGCTGGAAAGATATCTCAGATAAATGTCAAGACGATGTGACGGTTGAAAGGTCGAAGGACGGGTAAGAACGTCCCCTCTCTCTATTGTCGCCCGGTCAATCCCCTGAAGATTGATGGCTGTTCGCTGTCCCGCCTGGGCTCTTTCCGCTGTTTCGTTGTGGACCTGGATCCCCCGTATCTTCGCCTGTCCCCCGGAAGGCATGATGGCAATGGTATCGCCGACGCGTATCTTCCCGGAGGCGAGCGTTCCCGTGACCACCGTGCCGAACCCCTTCATGGTGAACACACGGTCCACGGCGAGTCTGAAGAGTCCCGAATCAGCCCGCTCATCCAAGGTGGCGATAACCGATTGGAGCGCCTGAAGAAATTCCGGAAGACCCGCGCCGGTCAGTGAGGACAGGGGAATAATCGGCGCCCCCTCAAGAAAGGTTTCCCCGAGGAAGCTCCTGACATCTTCCTGAACGAGGGCCAGCCAGTCCCCGTCCACCATATCCGTCTTTGTGAGGGCGACGAGCCCTTTTTTGATGCCGAGAAGTTCGCAGATATCGAGATGTTCCCGCGTCTGCGGCATGACCCCTTCGTCGGCGGCGATTACCAGAACGACCAGGTCGATACCTCCCGCTCCGGCGACCATGTTCTTCACGAATTTTTCATGGCCGGGAACATCCACAATCCCGATCTTCTGTCCGTCAGGGAGCACTAGAGGGGCGAACCCCAGTTCGATCGTAATTCCCCGCTCTTTTTCCTCCTTCAGCCGGTCCGTATCTACGTTGGTGAGAGCCTTTATGAGGGACGTCTTTCCGTGATCGACATGTCCCGCCGTGCCTACGATGATGTGTTTCATGGTTTCAGATGGCCCCTTCATCTTTATGGAAAAATAGCAAAAACGCGCGGGTTGCACAAGGAGATTGTCTGCAAGAAAACGCTGATGCCGCCAATCTCCTTTGCCGCCAATCTCCTTTTGTTATCAGGATGGCTATGCTATACAATGAGGCCATTATGAGAATGCTGGGCTTGGACTACGGCGAAAAAAGGATAGGGGTGGCGGTCTGCGATGAACTGGGTATGTTTGCCAGGGGGATTGCCACCATTGTCAGAAAATACTGGAAACGTGATATCGCGCAGATTGCCGCTCTGGCGGACGAATATGCCGCCAGGAGAATCGTTGTCGGGTATCCCGTGAGACTGGATGGAACGGAGGGGATTGCCTGTGAGAAGGTCAACCGGTTTATCGATGCCCTCGCGGCGGGGGTGGGCGTGCCCGTTGTAAAATGGGATGAAGCCCTTTCCACGAAAGAGGCGGAAGAGCTCCTGAGAGAAAGGGATGTGAACAGCAGAAAGGGAAGGACGGTTGTCGACAGGATAGCAGCCGCCGTTATTCTCCAGGACTATCTGAATAATATTGCGGATGTTCCCCCAGCCGACCCTGTGAATTCCGGGAAAGAACAGGAATAATGAAACGAAGACTGCTCAAGGCGGGAGTAGCCGCGGGTGTGACATGCGTGGTTGCTGCCGTCATCCTGATCCTCGTCTTTGTCAATTACGCGAACAGTCCCTTAGACTTTGAATACCGCGAGGTGACGGTAGAGATACCCCGGGGCAGTTCATTTGCTCAGGCGGCCGACCTCCTTGTCGGAGCGGGATTGCTGAAGCATACGAAAAGATTCTGCTTTCTGGCTTTTATAACGGGTGTGTCGAAACGGATTCAGGCGGGCGAGTATGATTTGCGAAGTTCCATGACCCCTGTAAATGTGCTTGACCAACTGATCAGAGGGAAGGTTAAAGAATACCAGGTTTTCATTCCTGAAGGATTCACGTTGCGACGGATAGCCGACCGCCTCGAAGATGCGGGACTCGCCCGTCAGGACACCTTTATCGGCCTCGCGTCGAACCGTTTGCTCCTGGCTTCCCTCGGCATAGAGGGCACAAGTGCCGAAGGGTACCTTTTCCCCGATACCCATACCCTCAACAAATCAATGGGCGAAGAGGGGATTATACGGTTTATGGTTCGACAGTTCAGGAAGGCGGTGACGCCAGACATGCTGAAGAAGGCGAAGGAACTGAACCTGACAGAGCACGAGATGGTAACCCTTGCCTCCATTATCGAAAAGGAGGGAGGGCCACAGGAGGAACGCCCTCTCGTATCCGCCGTCTTTCACAACAGGCTGAGGAAGGGGATGAGACTGCAAAGCGATCCCACGGTCATCTATGATATTGAGGACTTCGACGGAAATCTCAGACGGGAGGATCTCGAGAGAAAAACCCCGTATAATACCTACCAGATAAAAGGCCTGCCTCCGGGCCCCATCTGCAGTCCGGGGCTGGAGGCGATCAAGGCCGCTCTCCACCCGGCCCCGGTGGATTACCTCTATTTCGTGTCAAAAAACGACGGTTCCCATCATTTTTCGTCCAATCTGGAAGACCACAACAGAGCAGTCCAAAAATATCAAATTAAAAGAAGAAAATAGCGTTTTTTTTCTTGACAAAGCCGCCACGCGCTCTTATAGTTCGACCAAGTGGAGCAAAGTGGATGATTGTGGAGGTCTCAGTCATTGTCAGTATTTAGGGGAAGATACTACCACACCATTGATGAAAAGGGGAGAATAATCTTCCCGGCCAGGCTGTGCCAGGTCTTCACGGAAAAGTATGACGAGCGGATGGTGATCACGAACTGGGACGGGTGTCTCCTGGTTTTTCCCTACAACGAATGGGTTGCCATCGAAGAGAAGGTCTTCGCCCAGTCGATCATCAGAAAAGAGGTGCGGGCGTTTCAACGGCTCTTCATGTCGGGTGCCGTTGACTGTTCTTTCAATGAGCAGAGAAGGGTGCTGATTCCACCCGCTCTCAGGGAATACGCGAAACTTGAGAAAGAGATCGTTCTCGCCGGGATGGGGCGGAGCATAGAGATCTGGAACAGGGAACGGTTTGAAAAGGAGATCGAAAACTCGAACCAGAACGTAGAGGCCTTCAGCGATTACATGGCTGATCTGGGGATATGAGACAGTCAGCCTACCACGAACCGGTGATGCTGAGAGAGGCGGTTGATTCTCTGGGTTGCAGACCGGGGGGCGTGTATTTCGATGGCACGGTAGGGGGCGGGGGGCACGCATATGAGATCCTGGCGAGTACTGCCCCGGATGGAATCCTGATCGGGGTTGACCGCGACGATGATGCCCTCGCCGAGTGCGCCCGAAGGCTGGAGGTCTTCGGGAGTCGAGCGATTCTGGTGAAAGGAAATTTCGCACGGATCGACGCCATACTGTCGGGGTTGGGTTTTGAAAAAGTGAGCGGGATACTGCTGGATCTGGGCGTTTCGTCCCACCAGTTCGATGCCCCCGAGAGGGGATTCGGGTTTTCCCGGGACGCGCCGCTCGATATGCGGATGGACCGGGACGATACCGTGACGGCATTTGATATCGTGAACGGGTTTCCGGAAGAGAAGCTGAGGAAGATCATCAGAGATTATGGTGAAGAGATGATGCCCGGAAGGATTGTGCGCGCAATTTCGGAAAGGCGCAAGCTGTCTCCCATACGAACAACGGGTGAACTGGCTGCGATCATCGCCGGCGCGCTGCCGAATCACCTCAAAAAGAAGAAGATACATCCCGCCACAAAGACCTTTCAGGCCCTCCGCATAGTCGTCAATAATGAGCTTGAAAATCTTCATGCCGCAATAGAACGGGGCATTGAAATGCTGGAAGAGGGGGGGAGATTCTCCGTGATCGCCTTCCACTCGCTTGAAGACCGAATGGTAAAGGAACTGTTCCGCTCCTGGGAGAAGGGGTGTGTGTGTCCCCCCGATTTTCCCGTTTGCCGCTGCGGCAGAACGGGCAAGCTGAAAGTGTTGACCAAGAGACCTTGGATGCCCGGCGAGGCAGAGATCATCTCCAATCCAAGAGCGCGAAGCGCCCGCTTGAGAACGGCGGTGAGGGTCTGAAAATGCCGGTAGCCAGAAAAAAAAGGGAGGGATGGAAGATTGTCCGTCTTATTGTTGTTGCGCTTCTCTTCATGGCCACCGCCCTCACCTACGTCTGGTTCCGGATCAGTATTACGAGCATTGATTATCGGATAGCTGGGGAGATGCATCGAAGGGATGCCCTGCTGGAGGAAAACAGAAAATTGAAGGTGGAGATAGCGACACTCAAATCCCCGGGCAGGATAGAATCCATTGCGCGGGCTAAGCTGGGTATGCGCTATCCGGAAAGGGATCAGGTGATTTTCCTGCGATGAGCGCGAAATCGAGAAAATGGCTTCGATTCAGGGTAGCGTCGATCCTGGTTTTTTCCCTTGTTCTCTACGTGGCGCTGGTGTCGAGGGCCTTTCAACTGCAGATTGTCTCAGGCGAGACCCTGGGGAAACTTGCAGACAGACAGCATAGAAAAAGCCTGACCCTCTACCCGGAGAGAAGACTTATATTCGACCGAAATGGTCAACAGCTCGCGGCCACCGTTATGACAGATTCCGTCTACGTTGACCCCTCGACTGCTGAGGATCGACGGAGGGTTGCGTCAAAGCTTTCGTCCATACTGGGAGTGAAGAAAGAGAAAATTGTCAAGGCGCTTGCAAATGAGGGAAGTTTCCGCTGGGTTGCCCGCCAGATTTCTCCCGCGAGGGCTGAGGGTATTCGCGCCCTGAATCTGGAAGGAGTGCACTTGGTGCGGGAGCCAAAGCGATTTTATCCTCATCGGGAGCTGGCGTGCCACCTGCTTGGATTCGCCGGTCTGGATTCCATCGGCCTCGAGGGGCTGGAACTCAAGTATGACGAGTGCCTGAAAGGCATACCAAAGAAAGTGGTATGGGGCAGGGACGCGCGAGGGCACAATATCTATCTTGACGAAGGCCCGGGTGGCGCGGTGGATGACAGGAGTTGCAGCATCTTCCTGACGATCGACAGCAAGATTCAGTATATCGTTGAATCTCAGCTGAGGCGCGCCGTTGAAGGACTTGGCGCGAAGGGGGGGAGCGTTATCGTGATGGATCCGCGGACCGGCGGGGTCCTGGCGATGGCTAATGAACCCCGGTTCAACCCCAATGATTTTTCCTCGTACCCGGCTGATGCTAGGCGAAACAGAGCCGTTACCGATTGCTTTGACCCGGGATCGGTGTTCAAACCCTTTATCGTGGCGGCTGCGCTTGAGGAAGGGCTCGTCAGCGAGACGGATGTGTTCGATTGTGAAAATGGATCCTATGTGGTCGGAGACCGGGTGATTCATGAAGCCCAGAGTGAAAAATTCAAAGAGTTGACCATTCCGGAAATCCTCAAATATTCAAGCAATATAGGAACAGTCAAAATTGCCGAACGGCTCGGGAAGAATCTGGCCCATCGGTACATGACGAAGTTCGGTTTCGGTTCAAAGACGGGAGTCGATCTTCCCGGAGAATCTACAGGGATCCTGAGGAACCCTCGTGACTGGCGCGAAGTCGATTTCGCGACCATGGCCTTCGGCCAGGGCATTTCGGTAACGGCGATGCAACTGGCCAGTGGAATGTGCGCTATAGCAAACGGCGGTGTTCTGATGAAACCGCATGTCGTTCGGCGCCTGGTCAATAAAGAAGGCGCAACAGTCAAGGAGTTCGAACCTGTTCCGCTCGGAACGGTGATATCACCGGAGACTTCCCGAAAGATCACGTCCATTCTTACCGGGGTGGTTGAGGGAGAGGGGGGAACGGGGAAAAATGCCCATATAGTCAATCTTTCCATAGCGGGGAAAACAGGAACGTCTCAGAAGTTCGATTTCACTTCGGGAAAATACTCTGCCAAAAAGGTGGCGGCATCATTCATGGGATTTTTCCCCGCCCAAGATCCCCAGATGGTAATCCTCGTTGTGCTTGATGAGCCGGAGACGAGCCGGTGGGGGGGGGCTGCCGCCGCGCCGGTCTTTAAAAGGGTCACAGAGCAGATATTGAGATGTTCAAATAGCGGCATGGATGTACAGGATTTCGCTGCCGTTGAAACGGTTGGCGAGGCACGGATAATTCCGGCGTCAACTTCCATAACGGATATGGTCTATCCTGATCCAGAAGAAGATGAGACGGTGATCCCCGATTTTCAGGGTATGTCTCTCCGGGAAGTTCTGAGGATGGCTCAAAGCAGGAGAATCGAGATAAAAACCGCTGGCACTGGCTGGGCCGTCCATCAGAATCCGGCTCCGGGTGTTCCGATAGAGGGAAATCAACCCTGCTATGTGCTCTTCGACAGGGAGGGGTGAAGAGGGGGGATCCGCCATGGCTCAGATTTCGGACCTGCTTGAAGGAGTGGATACCCTGGAGATACGGGGCGATGTTTCCGGGGAAGCCTCCGGCCTGTTCTATGACTCGCGGAAATGCGAGGAAGGATCTCTCTTTGTCGCCGTTTCGGGCGCCCGGTTCGACGGTCATGATTTTATCCCTGAAGCGGTCAAACGGGGGGCTCGGTATGTGGTGTGCGATCGAGAAGCGGTTCCCCGTTCGCTGCCGGCGACGTGCATACGGGTGAGAGACAGCCGCCTGGCGTTGGCCATCCTCGCAAGGAATTTCTACGGGGATCCTTCCCGTGATATCTGTCTCATCGGAGTCACCGGAACGAACGGCAAGACGACGATAACGTTTCTTCTCGAGTCGATTCTCACGGCTGCCGGATGTTCCGTGGGAGTTCTGGGAACGGTAAATTACCGGTACGCGGGCAGGATTTTCCCGGCTTTGCATACGACTCCGGAATCGCTCGACCTGCAGAAGATGCTCAGAGAAATGGTCGATGCGGGGGTGACGCATGTCGTCATGGAGGTTTCGTCTCACGCGATTGACTTGAAACGGGTCTATGGATGCTCATACGACGTGGGGGTATTTACAAACCTTTCCAGCGAGCATCTGGATTACCATCGAACCATGGAGGACTACTTCCGTGTCAAGAAGCGGTTTTTTGATGACGTGATCCGTGAACACCCGGCTGTTGTGAACGGAGATAATCCCTGGGGTTTGAGACTGTTCAGTGAGATACGGAGCCCGGTGGTTACTTTCGGATTCGATGGATCATGGGATGTTTCGCCTGCGGATGCTTCCCTTTCTCCGGACGGCATTGATGCGAAGATCCGACATAGCGGCGGAGAGTTCGCCATATCCTCCCCTTTAACCGGAAGATTTAATCTCTCCAACATCCTCGCCTCTTCAGCGACAGCCATGTCGATCGGGATAGGGACGGAAGATATCCGCGCGGGTATCAAAGCCCTTGCGGTGGTTCCCGGGCGTCTGGAGCGGGTGAGCGGGCGCGATGAACCCGCGGTTTTTGTTGATTATGCCCACACGGAGGACGCCCTGGAAAATGTGCTGGCCACGCTTCTGGAGTTCAAAAAAGGGAGGATCATAACGGTATTCGGATGCGGGGGAGACCGGGATTGCACGAAGCGGCCCGGCATGGGGAAGGTGGCGGCGGCATTGAGCGATCTGGCAATAATTACCTCCGACAACCCGAGGACCGAAGATCCTCTTGCAATTATCGGTGACATAGAGGGAGGCGTGGGGATCGGTTCAACCCGGTATACGCCTGAAGAGATCACGAACGGGCTTACGGGAAAAGGATACACGGTGATCGCTGACCGGAAAGCCGCCATACACTTGGCAGTGTCCGTGGCGGATGGGGCGGACATCGTTCTGATCGCGGGGAAGGGGCATGAGGACTACCAGATCGTAGGGACCACAAAATTCCCCTTCGATGACAGGATGATTGCCAGAGAGGCCCTCTATAACCGCAGGACGGGAGGCGTCCATTGAAAACTCCCCGGCTCAAGACGAGCGAGGTGATCGCGGCCACCGGAGGAACCCTTGTCAGGGGAAATCCCGATGGAGTCTTTGCGGGGGTATCGACCGATTCACGGGAAGTGGCCGAGGGCGCTCTTTTTATTCCTCTGACGGGTGAACGGTTCGAGGGTCATGATTTTATCCCCGCTGCGGCGGAAAAAGGCGCAGCGGGAGTGCTCGTTCAGCGGGGAAAGGAGAAGGTGCCGGATACCGCCTTCGGCGGCGCTGCGGTGATTCTCGTCGACGATACCCTCCGGGCGCTGGGGGATATAGCGCACTGGTGGAGAAGTGGATTTTCGATTCCCATCGTGGCGGTCACGGGAAGTTCCGGCAAGACGACGACGAAGGAGATGATTGCCACCGTGGCGGAACGTTGCGGGACGGTTCTCAAGAGTAAAGGGAATTACAATAACCTGATCGGTCTTCCTCTCACGCTTCTGAAGCTGAACACGGAACATGCGATGGCCGTTGTCGAGATGGGGACCAACAGAAAAGGAGAGATCGGGAGGCTTGCCGCCATAGCCGACCACGACATCGGCGTTATCACCAATATAGGACCGGCCCATCTGGAGGGGTTCGGGTCGCTCAATGCCGTGATGGAGGAAAAGGGGGGTATTGTTCTTTGCATGAAAGATTCCGGTGTCGCGGTTATCAACAGGGATGACCCCTTTTCTGTGATAATAGGCGATCGGTGGCGGGGCAGAAACATCAGTTTCGGTATCGAGGGAAATGCCTTTGTTCGAGCCGAGCGCATCTTTATGAGAGGGGAGCGGGGGGTCAGCTTTACCCTTACTATGGGAGGGATCGGCAGAGGAATCGATATGGCCATCGTGGGCAGACACAATATATACAACGCCCTGGCCTGCGCCGCTGCCTGCCGGGGCATGGATATCCCCTATGATCTGATCTGTGAAGGTTTGTCGGTATTCAGGCAGATCCCGGGCCGCATGGAGATTCATCGGCTGAAGGGGGGTGGTACCGTCATCGACGACACCTATAACGCAAACCCCGCTTCTGTGATTGAAGCCCTCAAGACATTGAGTGATCTGAAAGGAAAAGGCGAGAGTGTCGTGATCCTGGGGGATATGCTCGAACTGGGGGAACACGCCGTGACTTTACATGAAGAGGTGGGAAGAGCCATAGCCGACAGCGGCGTCGGTACCCTCATCCTCAAGGGCAATTTCTCGGAGGCCGTAGCGAAGGGGGCAGTCGAACGGGGGTTGGGGGAAGACCGGATACATTTTGTTGAAACACCTGACAGAATTATCGACACGCTCCGGCCTCTGGTGCGGGAAGGGAACTGGATACTGGTGAAGGGATCGAGAGGCATGAAGATGGAAGAATTTCTCAACGTCATACTGGAGGAATTCCGGTAAGGGTTTGTTCCGATCCTGTTGTGACGGGAGATGATGCAGGGATGCTGTATATAGTTGTTAATTCATTGTTAACCACCACATGCTGTGGTATAGGCGATAGAAGGGTTATCCTCCGCCGATCCTGGAGGGTGTCACGGGGAGAGCGATACGCATGATCTATCATCTTTTATATCCACTGAGCGATACGTATTCATGGCTTAACGTATTCCGTTACATAACCTTCAGGACTATTTACGCGGCGATAACCGCTCTGGCCATCTGTTTCGTCCTCGGCCCTTGGGTAATCGGAAAACTCCAGGCCTTGAGCATCGGGCAGCCGATACGCCATGACGGGCCCAACTCCCATCTCGCCAAGAAGGGAACCCCCACCATGGGCGGCGTCCTGATCATCTTTTCCGTTGTTATTTCGGTTCTCCTCTGGTCGCGGCTCACCGTTGGCTATGTCTGGATTATGCTCATGATAACAGTGGGATTTGGTCTGATCGGATTCTGCGACGATTGCCGTAAATTGTCAAAGGGGAGCAAAGGGGTTCCAAAACGGATCAGACTTGCCGGAGAGATCATACTGGCGCTCGTCGTCAGTATCGTCCTGTACATGGATCCCCACTTCAGCTCGAACATGACTGTCCCCTTCTTCAAGACACTGCTCCCCGACCTTGGCTGGGGATACGTAATCCTTTCGACGTTTATTATCGTGGGCGCGGCCAATGCGGTCAATCTGACCGACGGTCTCGACGGTCTCGCCATCAGCCCGGCGACGATATGTTTCGCAACATATCTCCTCTTCGCCTATTTTGCGGGAAATATCAAACTGGCCGGATATCTCCAGATTCCCTATGTGGCGGGGGTCGGAGAACTTTCCGTGTTCTGCGGTGCCATGGTCGGCGCCGGACTCGGGTTTCTCTGGTACAACACATACCCCGCCCAGATATTCATGGGCGATACGGGATCGCTCTCGCTGGGCGGTGCTCTGGGGACCATAGCGATTCTGACGAAACAGGAGATTCTTCTCGCTATCGTGGGGGGGATTTTTGTGGTGGAGACCATATCGGTCATTTTTCAGGTGGGGTGGTTCAAGGTGTCGAACGGGAACCGGATCTTCAGAATGGCGCCGATACATCACCACTTTGAACTCAAGGGATGGGCCGAGCCCAAGGTTATCGTCCGTTTCTGGATTATCTCCGTTATTCTTGCGCTGATCGCCATCAGCACATTGAAACTGCGGTAAGGAACCGGGCGCGGACAGGTGGCAATCCATGGATCTGGAAGGGAAAACAGTTCTGGTGATCGGCTTGGGAAGAACGGGGGTGGCAACGGCGCGGTTTCTTCTCGACAAGCGGGCCCGGGTCCTGGCCGCCGAGGAAAAACCGATTTCAGAACTTGGAGAAGCTATTGCGCCCCTCAAGGGGGTTTCGGGTATCGAGTTCGGGATCGGGCAGAGGGATCTGGATGCCCTGTCTCGGGTTGATCTGATTGTCCCCTCGCCGGGGGTTGCCCCCTTCAATCCCCTGCTCGCGGAGGGGGCGCGGAGAAACATGCCAATCGTGAGCGAACTGGAACTTGCCTCCGGCTATGTGAAAAAGCCGATCATCGCTATTACCGGCACCAACGGGAAGACGACGACAACAACCCTCCTCGGCGAGATGCTTTCCCGATGCGGCAAGAGAGTCTTTGTGGGGGGGAATATCGGCATTCCACTCATATCGCATGTCGGCGGCAGTCAGGAGGAGGATTTTCTGGTGCTGGAGGTCAGCAGCTTCCAGCTGCAGTGGGTCAGGGATTTTCACCCCTTCATCGCCATGCTTCTCAATGTGAGTTGCGACCACCTCGATTATCACGCCTCTCTTGAGGAATACCGGGCCGTGAAGGAACGGATATTTGCCCGTCAGGGGCGGGGGGATCTGGCGGTTCTGAACGGAGATGATCCTCTGTCGGTCGACCGTGCGAAAGGGCTGCCTGCTGAGCATGTGGTTCGATTCAGTTCGTCGTCAAAACTGGCGGAAGGGATTTTTGTGGATGGAGAGTTCCTGAGATACCGACTCGCGGGCCGGGATGAAACGTATCCCGTGGGGGCGATACGGTTGAAGGGAGCGCATAACCTGGAAAATATCATGGCCGCCGTTGTTGCCGCGCGGATGTGCGGGTGCCCTGCTGAGAGAATTACCGAGACGCTCAATACCTTTATCGGCATTGCTCACCGGATAGAGTTTGCCGGGACGGTGGACGGTGTCGAGTATTACGATGACTCCAAAGGGACCAACGTTGACGCCGTATACCGAGCCCTCCAGTCGTTCAACGGGCCGTTGGTTCTTCTTCTCGGAGGGAGATACAAGGGGGGGGATTTTGCAATACTGGAAACGCTGCTGCGTGAACGGGTGAAGGCCCTGATTGTCTTCGGCGAGGCAGCCTCCCGAATTGAGGCAATGATCGGAAGAATCGTGAAAACCGAACGTGCCGGGACATTGCGCGAGGCTGTCGGCATGGCCCGCCGTATCGCGGCGTCCGGCGACACGGTCCTTCTGTCGCCGGGGTGTTCGAGTTTTGATGAGTTCAAGAACTATGAGGAACGAGGCTCCGTCTTCAAGGACATGGTCCAGAGGATGGGTCACGAGAGGAACACAGGGACATGGGCAAAGAGGCTTCAGTAACGAGGGGCAGACCGGACATCACGCTTCTGGTGGTTACGGTCATCCTGGTGGTGATCGGGACCGTGATGATCTACAGCTCGAGTTCCATCATTGCCATGGAGAAATATGGCGACGGGTACCACTATATCAAGAAACAGATCGTGTTCGTCCTTCTCGGTTTTGGTGTCATGACAGGGGTATCCAGGATTCCCTACCGCCACTGGGGAAAGGTGGCGTATCCCGCTGCGCTGGTGTCGGTAGCGCTCCTGACTCTCCTTATTATTCCCGGTTTTGGCACGACGGTAGGAGGCGCCACCCGGTGGTTTCGTATTGCCGGTATCTCGTTCCAAGTGTCCGAGATGGTGAAGGTTGCACTGGTCATATTCCTGGCCCACTACCTTACGAAGAAGGTCAGCCGCATCAAGGAATTTTCGCGCGTCTTTCTGGTCCCTCTGGCTCTGCTGCTCATAATTCTCGGTCTTATCCTGCGCCAGCCGGATTTTGGAACGGCCGTCATCATGGTCATGGTCTTCATGCTCATGTTTTATCTGGCGGGAAGCCGTGTCACCTATCTCGTCGGACTCGCGGCAACCGCGATCCCCGCGGGAGCCATTCTGATCATGCAGGAAAGTTATCGCATGCGCAGGCTGCTCTCCTTCCTCAACCCCTGGGAGGATCCGGGCGGGACCGGATTTCAGATCATCCAGTCGTTTATTTCCTTCGGCTCCGGGGGGGCCTTTGGTGTGGGAATCGGCAACAGCATGCAGAAGCTTTTTTATCTTCCCGAGCCGCATACGGACTTTATCCTCTCGGTCATCGCCGAGGAGGGCGGGTTTGTCGGGGTTGTCGTCGTTGTGGTCCTGTTCTCCATTCTTGTGCTTCGCGGGTTCGTGATCTCGTTCCGCTGCGACGATCTGTTCGGGATGCTTCTGGCATCCGGATTGACGGCGGTCATTGCCCTGGGAGCGTTTATCAATATGGCGGCCGTTATGGGGCTTGTTCCCACGAAAGGATTGGTGCTCCCCTTCCTCAGTTACGGGGGAACCTCGCTCATCATGTGCATGATGGTTATCGGAATATTGCTGAACATATCGTCCCGCCGCGGGCAGGAGGAGACCACGGCGGAGGCCGCATGAATGAGGGATCCCAGGGCGAGTCATCCGTGGTGCGCGTATGGAGAAGAGAGAAATCAGGATCATACTGGCGGGCGGGGGAACGGGGGGGCATCTCTTCCCCGCCATCGCCCTCGCCGAGGAATTTATGGGACGGTCGCCCATGCATAAGGTGCTTTTCATAGGAACCGAGAGGGGCCTGGAGGCCAGGCTTCTTCCACGACTGGGTTTCGCGCTTCGAACGATTACCGTGGAGGGGGTGAAGGGCAGAGGCCCCGTAAGGATGCTGGGGAGTCTGCTCAAGATCCCCCGGGGGATGGCACAATCCTTTTCGATTCTGCGCGAATTCCGCCCCCATATCGCTCTGGGCGTGGGGGGGTACGCATCGGGTCCCGCGGTACTGGCGGCTCATTGTATGGGCATCAAGACGGCCATTGCGGAGCAGAACGCCCTCCCCGGTACCACAAACAGGATCCTGGGGAGGTTCGCGGACAGGGTGTTCCTGACCTTCCCCGACCGGGAAAGACGGTTTGCGGCCGAGAAGACCGTTGTCACGGGGAACCCCGTGAGGAGGGCGTTTACAGAAGGAATGATCAGAACCGGCCGGGATAAAAGGGCCTTTTCGATCCTTGTTTTCGGAGGGAGTCAGGGGGCGCGGGCCATCAACCGGGCCGTTATGGAAGCACTGCCCTATCTGGCGGACATGAAAGAGGCGCTGGTAATAGTGCACCAGACGGGAGAGAGAGAGGCCGATGAGGTGTCCGCCACCTATCGCGACTATGGCATTCGTGCCGCGGTGCATCCCTTCATCGATGACATGGCGTCCGCGTACGGGGCGGCAGATCTCCTGATATGCAGGGCGGGAGCGACTTCCATTGCCGAGATAACCGCTATGGGCAGGGCGTCGATCCTGATTCCCTACCCCTTCGCAGTGGGAGGACATCAGGAGATGAACGCCCGCGTTCTTGCCGATGCGGGGGCGGCGGAGATGATACTCGAGGAGCGGCTTGATGGAAAAACACTTGCCGGGGCCATCCGAAGGCTTGTGGAAAGCCCGGAAGGGGTACGCCGAATGGAAGTGGCCTCCGCACGATGCGGAAATGTAAAGGCGGCGGCCCGCATCGTGGATGAGTGCATGGCCTTGCTGGACGGAAAATCGATGGTACAGACGGGGAGAATCTGATGTACAGAAGGGTGAAGAACATACATTTTGTCGGAATCGGCGGGATCGGCATGAGCGGTATTGCCGAGGTTATCCTCAATCTCGGATATGCGATCAGCGGGTCCGATCTGGAACGCACCGACATCACAGCGAGACTCGAATCGCTTGGGGCGCGGATATTTCACGGCCACCGATCGTCAAATCTCACCGATGCCGATGTGGTGGTAAAATCGACGGCCATCGGCGAAGACAATCCCGAGGTCATGGAGGCCCACCGGAGGAATATTCCTGTTATCCCGCGGGCCGAGATGCTGGCTGAACTCTTGAAGCTGAAATACTCCATCGCCGTATCGGGATGCCACGGAAAGACGACAACCACCTCCATCATCTCCACCGTCCTCGCCCACGGCGGTCTTGATCCCACGATGGTGATCGGGGGGAGGCTGGACAGCATCGGGAGCAACGCGCGGCTGGGAGAAGGTGAGTTTATCGTCGCCGAGGCGGACGAGAGCGACGGTTCCTTCCTCAGTCTCAATCCGTACATTGCCGTTATTACCAACATCGATCGGGAACATCTGGACTATTATCCCGGCATCGGGGAGATCAAGGACGCCTTCCTCCGGTTTGCCAACTCGGTTCCTTTCTACGGAGCCGTTGTCCTGTGCAGCGACTGCGACAATGTGCGGGATATCCTTCCGCGGGTAAAAAGAAAGGCCATCACCTACGGCATATACAACGAAGCCGATTTCAGGGCCGCCGACATCTCCTTCAAGGGGTTAACGTCCCGATTCTCCCTCTACCAGGGAGAAAAACCCCTGGGTGAGATCGAAATGCAGGTCCCGGGGCTGTTCAACGTCTATAACACCATGGCTGCGGTAGCCGTCGGTATGGAGCTTGGAATGAATTTTCCAACCATCCGAGAAGGGGCGCAGGCTTACCGAGGCGTTCACCGCCGGCTCGAGATCAAGGGACAGGCAGGGGGGGTGACGGTTGTCGATGATTACGGCCATCATCCCACAGAGATCAAAGCGGTTCTGGGAGCCGCGCGGCGCGCGTGGGAAGGAAGATTGATCGTCGTCTTTCAGCCCCACCGATATACGCGTACCAGGGCGCTCTTCGACGATTTTCTCGATTCCTTCGATGACGCCACGGCGCTGATCCTGACGGACATATATGCGGCGAGCGAGAAGGAGATACAGGGGGTTCATTCCATCAATCTCAGGAAAGGGATTCAGGAACATGGCCATGGCGATGTCACCTATCTGTCGAGCTTTGGCGAGATCGCGGACCACCTGTGCGCCATGATACAGCCGGGAGACGTGGTCCTGACGCTGGGGGCGGGGAATGTGTGGAGAATAGGCGAAGATCTTCTGGAAAGGCTGAAGAGTAGATGATGGGAGCGGCCGGGATGATTGCTGGTTCACAGGTTACAGGAAGACTCGGCGCCATCGCCGTCCGGAACGTGCTCTTCGATGAACCCATGTCCGCCCACACCTCCATGGGTGTCGGGGGAAGGGCTGACGCGCTGGCCTTTCCCGATACGGACGAGGAACTCTGTCATCTGATCTCGTTTCTCCGGAGGGAGGGGATTCCCTTTCTGCCGGTGGGAAATGGGACGAACCTGATCGTGAGGGATGGCGGGTATCGGGGGGTGCTGGTTTCCCTGGAGAGGCTCCGGAAGCTCGAAATAGCAAGAGTCGAGGGGAGCGGAGATGCCCTTGTTCATGCCCAGGCGGGGGTCTCCTTCGCGGGGTTGGTCGATCTTTCGCTCCGGGAATCACTCACGGGGATGGAATTCTGCGCGGGGATACCGGGAAGCGTGGGCGGTGGTGTCAGAATGAATGCCGGCGCGTGGGGACAAGAGGTGAAGGACATTATTTCGTCGGTGACGATTCTCGATGCCCTGGGCCGGATAGGGGATATGGTGAGGAAGGACCTCCTCTTCGAGTACCGGAATCTTGATCTCCCCGCGGGAGCGATCATTACCGGGGCAACCTTTCGCCTCGCAAAGGGAGACAGCGCCGCGATCCGCGAGCGAGTTTCCGAGATCATGGCGAAACGCAAGACGCGGCATCCCCTTTCGTTCCGGAGCGCGGGCTCCGTATTCAAGAATCCTCCGGGGAACACAGCCGGGAAGATGATCGAGGAGGCCGGTCTTAAGAGGTTCAGGATCGGAGGGGCTGAAATCTCCGAGAAACACGCAAATTTTATCGTAAACAGGGGTGGTGCAACAGCGGCGGATGTCATAGCTCTGATTGACACGGTCCGGGAGCGGATCCTGGGCGCGAGAGGGGTCCTTCTCGAACCTGAGCTGAAAATCATCGGGGATGAGATATGAAAAAATCCCTCAAATCACCCATCGCGCATGGGAGGAACAAGTCCAAGCGACAGGCGGTGACGGTCCGTCGTGAGATCTTCAGGACCCTCGGTATCGTGGGTCTTGCCGGTCTTCTGGCATTCGTTATGGTGTATGCGTACAACTACGCCCTGTGCGCCGATTATTTTCTGCTGAAGCACGCCATAGTGCGGGGCTCGAAGAGGGTCAGCGAGGAAGAGATAAAGACGCTTGCCGGGATATCGACCCCCCTTAATATCCTGACGGTGAGCCCGGAAAAGATGGCGCGGACGATCGAGAAAAACCCGTGGATCAGAAACGCTTCCGTGGGGCGGGAATTCCCCGACAGGCTTATTATCGAGATCACCGAGAGAAAGGCCGCGGCCATTCTGGAAAAGGGAAGCGATCTCTATCTGGTGGATCGGGACGGAGCGGTATTCAAGAAGTTCGAAGCGGGCGATGGGGTGGATGTGCCGGTGTTCACCGGCTTTTATCGGAACAACAACCTGCGGGGCGACCTGCTGAAAAAGGCCTTTTCCTTTCTGGATTACCTCTCTGGAAGCGATCACTTTCCGCGGATCTGGAACGTGTCGGAGATTTATGTGGATGATGTCCATGATTTTTCTGTCGTGACGGATAATCATCTCTTCCTGGATCTCGGCTTTGAAGATTATGAACGGAAGCTGAAACGTCTGCGGAGGGTAATGGCGGATCTGGCGCGAAGCGGTTTCGAAGGACGATCCCTGAGTATCGATCTTCAGGACCCCAGCAGGGTGGTCGTTCAGCAGGGAGGCTCGCCCGCGCCCAAACAGGCGGTGGCAAAGCGGAAGACAAAAATATGACGGTTTGTGACAACAGGGCGTCCGTTTCGCGCATCCGCGGCGGCAGGAAGGATGGGTAGATGGCTAAGAGAGATAACATCGTCGTAGGTCTGGACGTGGGGACGACGAAAACATGTGTCATCGTTGGGGAGGTTACGAATGCCGGGATCGATATCATCGGAATCGGCACGCACCCTTCAAGCGGTCTGCAGAAGGGGGTCGTGGTCAATATCGACAGCACAATGGATTCGATCAAGAAAGCGGTGGAAGAAGCGGAACTGATGTCGGAATGCGAGATACGGTCCGTCTTCACCGGTATAGCGGGAAGTCACATCAAGGGTATGAACAGCCACGGCATCGTGGCCGTCAAAGGCGGGGAAGTCGGCGAATATGACGTCAAGAAGGCGCTGGAGGCGGCCCAGGCGATCGCCATCCCCCTGGACAGAAAAGTGATTCACATCCTGCCCCAGTATTACATCGTCGATGACCAGGACGGAGTGAAGAATCCCATCGGGATGTCGGGGGTCCGGCTTGAAGCGAAGGTGCATGTTATTACCGGGTCCGTCACATCCGTGCAGAATATCATCAAGTCCGTCAACCGCGTGGGGCTGGACGTGAATGACATTATTCTGGAGCCGCTGGCGTCCAGCGAGGCGATTCTCAGCCAGGACGAAAAGGATCTGGGGGTTGCCCTGATCGATATCGGCGGGGGGACCACCGACATCGCTGTCTTTGCCGAGGGGAGCATCCAGCATACCGCCGTTCTCCCTCTGGGAGGGAATTATGTGACCAACGATATATCCGTTGGGCTGCGTACGCCCCTGCTGGAGGCTGAAAAGATAAAGATCAAATACGGCTGCGCCTATACCCCCTTGATCCCTCAGAATGAAATCATCGAGGTGTCCAGCGTGGGGGGGAGGAAGCCGCGCAATGTTTCGCGGCAGGTGCTGGGTGAGATCATCGCACCGCGCATAGAGGAGATACTCGGTCTCGCCCACCGGGAGATCGTCAGATCCGGGTATGATGACCTTCTTGCTGCGGGGGTTGTCCTGACCGGGGGGACGGCGATGCTCCAAGGGATAACGGAACTGGCCGAGCAGGTGTTCAACGTCCCCGTCAGGAAGGGCTCTCCGGTGGGTGTCGGGGGTATTACGGATATCATCAACACCCCCATGTATACGACGGGGGTGGGGCTGGTGATATACGGCAGCAGGGATCGGGCTGATTACGCGATGAAGAGGGGTGAGAAGGGGGTTGTGAGGAAACTCACGAAAACCTTTGAAAGATGGTTTAACGATTTTTTCTGAGAAGAGGAGGACCTGGATATGTTTGAACTGGTACAGGGCGGCGCTAAAACGAATGCCGCCAAGATCAAAGTGATCGGCGTTGGAGGCGGCGGAGGAAACGCCGTCAACATGATGATAACCTACAACCTCACCGGCGTGGATTTTATCGTGGCCAACACTGATTCCCAGGCCATGGTGGCGTCAAAGGCCCCTATCAAGGTGCAACTGGGGGCCGACATCACCAAGGGTCTCGGCGCCGGATCGGATCCCGAGGTGGGAAGGAGGGCTGCAATTGAATCCCGGGACCGGCTGCGGGATGTCCTCGACGGAGCGGATATGGTATTTGTGACAGCCGGTCTGGGGGGGGGAACCGGGACGGGGGGCGCGCCGATTGTGGCCGAGATCGCGCGGGATCTGGGGGCTCTCACCGTCGCCGTCGTTACGAAACCGTTCCAGTTCGAAGGGAAGAAACGATGGCGGCAGGCGGAGGAAGGTTTGGCGGAATTGAAAGAGGTGGTCGATACCCTCATTGTGGTCCCGAATCAGAGACTTCTGAGCATCAGCGGCAGGAATATGTCTCTTCCCGATGCCTTCAAGAAGGCCGACGATATTCTTTACAACGGGGTGAAGGGGATCTCCGATCTGATCATGGTTCCCGGCCTGATTAATCTCGATTTTGCCGATGTGCGGAAGGTCATGTCCGAGATGGGGCTGGCACTCATGGGGACCGGTGTGGCCGGCGGCGATAACCGGGCGATTGAGGCAGCGCAGAAGGCGATCTCTTCGCCGCTCCTGGAAGACAACTCCATCCAGGGGGCGCGCGGTGTCCTCCTCAACATAACGGGTGGACCGGAGATGACCCTTTTCGAGGTCAACGAGGCGTCCTCTCTTGTCCAGGCTGAGGCCCATGAGGACGCGAATATCATATTCGGGACGGTTCTCGATGAGACGATGGGAGAGGAGATACGCATTACCGTCATCGCCACGGGATTTGATCCGCAGGTGAGAGGATATGAGAAGGCTCCCGAGTATGCCGGTGTCCCCAATGCAGCGCGGAAAAGAGAAAATCTGGAAAAGCCGACGTTTATCAGAAACAGGAACGAGAGGACCGGAGAAAAACCGGTCGTGATCAGGATGGGGATGATCAGTGACGATGAAGATCTTGATTATGAGACGCCCGCATTCCTGAGAAAACAGGCCGATTAACCGGGAACGGGGTATTGGCACCGGCGCGATACCCCCCCGCTGATTTCTTCACAAAACGGATCTGACCGGTCCGTGATGTGCGCTGGCATGGTGTGCCGGGTCAGGGCAATGAAAGGGGAGCCCTCGAGAACGGTTGACGCTGAAATACCCCGGCAGTCAGCGCAGTCAAGAAGCTTTTTTCCTCCCCGTGGAGCAACACGTGCCGGCCTTTTTGCAATCTTGCAAAGAAATTCACCGAAAATTTCGGCACCCTGTCATGTGTTTTTCTTGAAAAAACGGAGACACCAGTGCCACGCCCGTGCCAGCAGGAGACGGGAATAACAAAGCCCCTGTGGTCCCGCCAGCACAAACCCCAGCCCCATCATGACCCAGGTCAGGGCGTAAAGGACAAAGCTGAGGCAGGTGAAGAACAAGCTTTCCTTCGCCAGGGCAACGGCATTGCATATCAGCAGAGCCGCCCAGCCCAGGGGCTGATTGACTGTCAGGAGCACTATGCCTATGTAAAATCTGAGGCTGAGCTTGCTGGTTTTCGTCTCGCTTGTCGTATCCGGCACGGATGTGTGGCTACTCCTGAGAGTTTTTTCTCTGAACGGTGAAGGTTTCTCCCTCTTTCGGGGCGATACAGACGGTGGAGGATCCCCGTTCCTCCAGCACGGCACGCGCGATTTCAAGTTTAGCGTCAATGTCGTCGTCCGTCTGGTCGAGGTCGTGGTGGAAGAGAAACAGCTTTTTGACGCCGGCCCGGTCGGCCAACTCCGTCGCCCGGCTTACCGATGAATGTCCCCATCCCATTTTCCCCTCGTATTCCTCGTCCAGATAGGCGGCGTCGGTTATCAGAACATCCGCGTCGGCGATAAAGGCTTCCAGTTTTCTGACGTAGTCCTCGTCGTACAGGCTGTTGGACGGGGGGTACAGCTCATGATCGGTCATATAACAGAACGAAGTCTCTCCCCAGTCCAGACGGTACCCCAGACACCGGCCGGGGTGGTTCAGGAAGATGGACTGCACCGCCGCCCCGTTGAGATCAAACTGTTCTTCCCCCAGGTCGAGAAAAGACACCTTCGCGTTGAACTCCTTAATGTTGATGGGGAAATATACTCCGTTCATCTGCCCGGCGATCAGTTCGCGCAGGGACATGCTCCCATTCGGCGGACCGAAGATATCGAGCGAATTTCCCCTGGTATAGAGAGGCCCGAAAAAGGGGAGGCCGTGTATGTGATCCCAGTGAGGGTGGGAAATGAGTATGGCGGCGTGTGTGACCGGGCGGTTTTCAGACGCGAGAAAATTGGAAAGCTCCTTTATCCCGGTCCCGGCGTCAAAGACAAAGAGGCTATCCCCCGGAAGACGGAGGCTGACGCAGGGGGTGTTTCCCCCGTACCGCGCCGTCTTTCGCCCCGGCACCGGCAGAGTCCCGTGTACTCCCCAGAAGGTAAATCTGATCAGTCCCTCTATGATTTCGGTGAGATACCGGATCAGCGTGTCACCCTGTACGGATCTGGCTATCGATCCGTCGGCCCCTGCCGCGCGGGCCTTCTGAAGAGTCTGATCGGAAGGGTGGGCGAAGACGGTGACTATCTTCGTGCCGTTCAACTCACTGACGTTCCGCAGGCGCCTGAGGAATTCGAGCCCCTTCGCGTCGGAGTCCGTCACGCCCAGGATGATGCAATCGGGTCTTCGTTCCACGATTTCGTGGAGGGCCTCAGCCCGTGCAGCGCCGGAACAGATCGCCTGCCCGTGCCCTGTCAGGATACGGGTAAGCGTTTGGATAAAGAGGGGGTCGTCGTCAACAATAAAAAATGTGTATTTCTTATTCATGGCGCGTTTTAAGAGGCAGCCTGTACGGGTGTATTATCGATTTATGAATCAAGTCCCTGTCTTTCTCTCATGATTTCCGGCCGTTGTCAAAACGTTTCCACAGAATTCGAAAAAAATAATGCATCTGATTCTATTCTGACTGCCCCGTATAACGGAATGACCGGAGGTTCGATCCCAGTTCCAGGGTATCGTTCAGACGGACCAGGGCTTGCGAGAGGCGCGCCTGGTCGGCATGCCGGTAGAGCATCTCTCCCGGTTTCCCTTTGATGGTATGAGCGACGGCCAGTATCGTATCCAGTGTTTCCAGTTCGCCCAGCAGACTGGCTGCCGTTTTTATCCCCACATGGGGAACGCCGGGGATGTTGTTCGTCGGGTATCCAGCCAGGGCGAACAGATCCGCCACCTGATCGGGTCGAACGCCCAGCTTTTCGCGGATATATACCCGATCCAGATTCAACCTCTGATAGTGATCGCGCACCACGATCAGATCGGAAACAAGCTGCAGGAGCAGCCTGTCGGTAGAGAGGATCACGGCCGAACCGCCGCGCTGTGCCACCTTTCGTGCCAGCGTGGCGATGATATCGTCAGCCTCCAGCGCGGGGAGATGGATGGAAGAAACACCAATCCGGGAAAAGGCCTCCTTGAATCGGTCCATCCCGGCATGCAGGGCCTCAGGCATGGGCGAGCGGCCCTCCTTGTACGCCGGGTATCGATCGTGGCGCCAGCTCCGTTCGTGCCCGTCGAAAACGCAGACCGCGTGGGTGGGCACGCACTCGCGCAGGGCGCGCCGAAGGGAATCCGTACTCGTTTTCAGGGAGTCGTCAACGCGGGCCGTTCCGTCGTCTCCCGGCTGGGCGGCGTATACCCGGCGGATGAGGTTGAGGGCATCTATGAGCAGGAACCGTATATTCATCTTCCCCAGTCAAGCCGTCAATCGGCGTTCACGCTCTCGGCAAAGTGCCGGTAACGCAGCGCTTCCCGGTCGTTCCCCTCGGCGGCGTAGATCTGTTCCACCATTCTGAAGTGGTGTTTCCGCTCCGCCGGATCTTCCTCGATGAGCGAGAGGTACATCTCCAGTATCTGAGTCGAACGATCCCCCCGTTCCAGGGAGATGTCCGCGTATTTTCGTTTCACGAAAGGGTTGATCCGCGCGTTGCAGGCGCGGCACTGCCGCATGATCTCGCCGTACAGATCGAGGGCTTCTTCTGTTTTGCCGAGCGCTTCGCACGTCAATGCCAGGGAAACGACCGTCTGCTCATCTCGGCCGTGGATGTGGAGCATCTCCCGGTAGAGAGAGTCCGCCTCTTCATGTCTGCCCGATCGGTTCAGGGCTTCTCCTTTGAGACGCAGAATGGGAAGGCTGTGCGCTATCGTATCCGGGCACGAAAGGAGCCGCTCCCACGCTTTGTCGAACCGCTCTTCCGCCCACAGGACCTCGCACAGGGTATAATACCCGTGGACGGAGTCGGGATGATCCCGGATGAAATCTTCCGCCAGTGTGATGGCTTCTTCGTACCGTTCAAGGTTCAGGTACGCCGTGGCCAATTCGAGGGGAATCATGGTGTCCGCGGGATTTTCCTCCAGTGCCTGCTCCAGCAGTCCCGCCGCGCGGCCGTAATCTCCCCGGTTCAGAGCTACATACCCTTCCATGAAAGCTTCTCCGTAGCCGTGATACGCCTCCTGCCTCTCATCATCCAGGGCGCCGCAGAGGGCGGTGAAGTGTTCGGTATGGTCTATCTGCCATTCCTCGTTTCCTCTGTCATCATCTTCGGGAAAGGGGAGTGAAGAGGGCGTTTCCTCGCCGGGAGGGGCGCTCTGTGCTTTCTCCAGCACCTGTCGTATGCCGCTCGCGAGTTCTGCGTCCTGCGTCAGCTCCAGCGCCAGGCGCAGCAGATCCGACGCGCCTTCGGAATCTCCCGATTCGGTGAGGCGCTCCGCGTTCTCCCGGTGCTGACGGGCCAGGGCTTCCCGGCTTTTTCCCATCTTTTCCCGAAGCCGCTCTTCGAGCACTGCATTTCCCGGCCCCTTCCGTGTCTTGTCCAGGGCGGTTTCATACTCCAGCTTGGCCGCTCCGTATTCCCCGAGTTCGAAAAAACGGTCTCCTTTGCGTTCGTATTCTTCGGGACCTTTTCCCGAAAACAGCTTCAAAAATCCCATCCGATCTTTCCCTTCTATGCTCTCTCTGGTCTGCTCTACAGGTTGATCACCGCGCCCACGCCCCCTTCTGTCCAGGTTTCAGGACAGTGCGATGCGATTTCTCCTTTGAATTCGGTGCAGTGGGTGGCGCAGATAACGCCCAGCTGCTCCATCAACGCGAATTCGGTGGAGCCGTGCAGTCCTCCGATAAGGGCGTACACCGTTCCATGAGCGGAGGCGGCCGTGAGAATCGCTCCGATCCCCGGGTGGGAACACCCCGCGATAACGGCAGGCCCTCGCTCCGTGGCCACCACAAGGGCCTGTTCAACCCCCCGGAGTTCTCCCGTGGAGAAGATTCCCTCGGTGATTTTCAGAGGCCCTTGCACCACGATCACCTCCCGGGCCACGTCGGAAGGGATGTTGCACGACGACGGGATGTACAGCGTGACATTCTTGTTTTCCTTGAGAAACACCGCCAGCCCGCCCGTATGATCCCAGTGGGCGTGGGATATGACGACCCTGTCGATGGAGTGCGGATCGATTCCGAGGGCTTTCATGTTTTCCAGGAGAATGTCGCCGTTCGCCCCGGTATCGAAGAGAATCCGCTCTCCGTGCGCCTCCACGAGACTGGCAAATCCCCAGTCGGCGATCAGGTCGTCACGGGTTGACTCATTATCGTAAATAATCGTAATCTTCATTTCTGTTCTCCATGCGTGGGTTTCCGGGTCCGGTCGTTCGGAGAAAGGCTACAGGTTGAGAAATTTCCCCGCCGTGATGCACCGGTCCCAGAATTCGTTCGACCCTTTGAGGAAGGCCTCTTTGGGGAGATAATCCCGCGCCACATCATCGAGGACGTGCGGCGACAGGGTTCCCTTTTCCACCAGTTCCCGCCCGGCCCGGCGGATCGCTTCTTTGATCTCTCTGACCGGTTCGGGGAGGAGTCCCTCCAGGGTGAAGATATAACTCGACGGACGCACCACCGCCCCGACGAACCGGGACTGCATGTTGCGGCACATGCGCTCCACATGGTCGATCAGCCCGTCGAAGTTTTCGCGCTCGTAGAAGCCGCAGACGCTGAGCAGGACGACGTCGGGGGGCTTCTCACCGTACCGTCGCGGATGGCGGTAGTGTCCGTCCACCAGCTCGAAATGGGGATCGGCGAGGGGGATCATGCGGTCCACGAAGGTCTTCATCTGGGCCGTCATGCCGTCCACGTACAGGGGGGTTCCGATCATCAGGCAGTCCGCCTGGCGGATCTTCTCCAGAAGTCCCGCCATGTCGTCCCTGTGGACGCACACCCCGGGGGTTGTCACCCAGCACCTGTAGCAGCCGATACAGTAGTTAATCTTTTTTTTCTGCAGGAAGACCGTTTCCGCCTCGGCCCCCGCCTCACGCGCCCCGTCAAGAAAGGTCTCCATAAGGATATGGGTCATCCCTTTCTGTGTGTTAGGGCTCCCGTTCACCGCGAATATCTTCATCGGTCCTCTCCTTTCTGGCGTTCTACCCATGCATGATCTTCATGACAATGATGTACAGGGTAAGGCTGAACCCGACGGCATTCCCCAGCATGACAGGGGCGGAGTGTATCAGCAGGCCGTAAACGAGCCAGAGGAGGAGGCCGGTTCCCAGAACCGCGAAGGCGCCCAGCGACAGATCATGGGTCTGCTTTGTCCGGTATATCTTGATAACCTGGGGAGACATGGCGAGCGAAGAGATGACCGCCGCCGTGAAACCGATAATATCAGCCATACTCACAGGTATTCCTTCATCCCTTTTTTTTCGAGGTGCTCCACCACCTTCCTGACGTCTTGCGATGCTCCTCTCCGGCAGACGAGAAGGGCGTCATCCGTTT
This sequence comes from Syntrophaceae bacterium UBA6078, assembly GCA_002428735.1. GTDB lineage: Bacteria > Desulfobacterota > Syntrophia > Syntrophales > UBA2210 > UBA6078. Next base: position 61,999 of record DIXO01000009.1, read on the forward strand.
CCACGACGAGCAGGTCTTCCACCCCCACCAGCGCCACCATCTTGTCGGGGCTGTGCACCAGGCAGTTCGAAGTCCCGGAACGCAGGACGCGGCCCCGCGCCACGTTCCCCTTCGCGTCCTTTCCGAGCACATCCCACAGGGCGTCCCAACTCCCGATGTCATTCCACCCGAAATCCCCTTCCAGCATGACCACATCAGAGGCCTTCTCCATGACGCCGTAATCGATGGAAACCGGTTCGATTCTGCGATAGACTTCGGAAAGGGCCCGCATTTCGCGGTCCGTCCTGATGGATTCTCCTATTGCACAAAGTCCCTCGTGCAGATCGGGGAGGAGATTCTCAATCGTGTCCAGCAGGGTGGAAACCTTCCAGACGAAGATCCCGCTGTTCCAGAAGAATTTTCCGCTTTTGAGAAACGACTCCGCGGTTGCCCGGTCCGGCTTCTCGCGGAATGATTTGACCTGGTAGATCTTCGTGTCCCCTATAGTGTCCGCTGTCTGCCCCCGTTCCATATAGCCGTACCCGGTCTCGGCCCACCGGGGGCGCACGCCGATCGTGACGAGGCAGGCCCTTTTCTCCGCCATGTCGCGCGCCGCTATGAGCGAGGCGAGGAAGGGTTCCGTGTCCTGGATCAGGTGATCGGCGGGGAGGACGCACATAACGGCGTCGGGTTCCTTCTTTCGTATGTGCATCGCGGCGAGACCGATGCAGGGGGCGGTATTTCTTCCCACCGGTTCGACCAGGATATTTTCAGAGGGGATCTGGGGAAGTTGTTCCCTGATCTGGTCCGCGTGGCTGGCGCCGGTGACGATCAGGATGCGGTCCTGAGCCACGAGGGGTGAAATCCGGTCCACCGTGTACTGGATGATGCTTTTCTCTCCTGTCATGTTGAGCAGATGCTTCGGCCGTTTCTCCCGGCTCAAAGGCCAGAACCGCGTCCCCTTTCCTCCCGCCATGATGACCGCGTACATAGGAATCTCCTCAGGCGCCATCCGGCCCTCGGGCCGGCGGGGTCTGGTTTCGGTGATATGCCTCGGCTTTTCCTTTGGATTTGACGTGAATATACTATCGTGATCGCCGTCAGAGTCAAGGGTTATTTGTGAAGGGTTATTTGTGAAGAAGGCAGGGTTGGTGAAAGGGTCGTAAAAATGGTAGGTTAAGCTTATCGGTATGGTGTCTCCGGATTTCACTTGTCTGGATTTTACCCAGATTTCCAAGAGTATCTCGGTGAGATCAAAAACAATCCGGAGATTTTCCTACCTGTTTTCCAGTTGGACACCCAAGGTATTAAGTGCCATGGATACTAGGATGTAATTTCCAACGGTGAAGATCATATCCATTATTTGCGCGTCCCGATACTCTTTTTTCAGGTCACTCCATGTTGCATCTGAAATAAAGGAATCCGCATGAAGCTCATCGGTAGCTCGAAGTATGGCACGCTCAACAGCTGACCAGCCAGGAGCCTCCGGTCCCTCCTTGATCCGCTTAATCTCCTCGTCTGTCAGACCAATTTTCTTTCCGATCCACTCATGCTGAGTCCACTCGTAGCCGGACCGACAGAGATGACCGGTACGCAAAATTGCGAGTTCCCTTTCCCGATTGGGTAGAGTGGATTTGTTCAGAATGTAAGAGGCAAAAACCGTCCAGCGTTTCAGCAACTTCGGGTGGCGGCCAAGAGTAAGGAATATATTAAGAAGTCGATCACCACCAGCTCGATTGATAATTTTCCTTTGCTCCTCATCCATTTCGGAGGCCGCGAGCGGTGCTACTCTCGGTTTGGATAGTCTCATGTCGCCCTCCTTATTTATCTCACATCTTAAAACTTGTAATATTTTTTCAAAGAAAAATCATTTATACATAATTTATCATTTTCATATCCATTTTAACGTATAAAAGCAACCACAATCTTAGGACTGTCAGTAGCACGTAATCTTTCCGGTTTAGAATAGCCACGTTGCGGAGGTAGATATGAGACGGGCGGAGATGCCACAAGAATGTAGGGATGATGCGACGGGAGAGCACTACAGCATGTTTTTTGTGCAGGAGGAAGGGACATCTAGCAGCTTTCAGGGAGTACGAGAGGTGATCCTTCAAAGGGGCCTGTTCAGTTCACTCTATACCGATCATGGAAGTCACTACTGGTACACGCCTGAGGCCGGGGCAAGAGTAAGCAAAGGGCAGCTGACGCAGTTTGGGCGTGCCATGCGGCAGTTGGGGATCGAGATGATTGCCGCCTATGCACGGGGTCCAAGCGAGCGTGCTTTCAGAAAGACTGCGGAAGTCGTAGACTGAAGCAGCCTTTCTGACCGATATAAAGCGGACAATTCATGTGCTATAAAACCGGACAATTCTATTTGTTGACAACAGGGTTTTATATTGTTGAAGAATCGCGTGGGCAGCGGGGCGCTGTTTGCTTACCAGTATTTGTCATGATGCCGGTGGGAGTATTAACTGCCGACGTCGACGAGTTCGTGGGTGTAGGGAACGATGTGCATGTTTGCACTTCCTGATCGGTCAGGCGGTGGCGAGGTCCTTCCGGCGGTCGGGTTCCGGGAAAAGGGGAAGGAGTCCCCATGCGGCGCGCGCCTGATTGCACCGCATCAGTTCCTCGATTCCAGCGCGCCAGACGCCGTTCTTGAAAAAGATACCGAAGTTCCGGCAGGGGCTGGGCCTCCGGTCGTAGATCGCGCAGCGGACCCCGCGCCCGATCTCCCCTTCGAGGGCGACGCACCGGGGGTGGCTTCGATTCGTTCCCTTCATGCAGAGCCGGAACCCCTCCAGATGATCCGTCAGTTCCGAGGGAACGATCCCTCCGCTCTCTTCGTCCGCTTCGCGCCAGTAGAAGGAGACCCTGAAGGCGCCACAGCAGGCCCCGCATGACAGGCAGGGATTGTCCAAAGAGGAAAATCCCTCCACTGTTGCAATCTGCTCTGACGGAACAAAAATCGGCACCGTTAAACCCCCGCGGCTGTATCCCTCCACGGAAATATCTTAAAAGCGGGGGAATTCTACGCTGAAAACGGTTGCTGTCAAGGGGATTCTTCTCATTTATATCTCTTTTATCGTATTATTTTAATGGCTTGTCCGAGGATCCGTGGGAGCGATGCGGCTTGACAGGGGGGCTTTGTTTCTATAGTCCGCAGTAATAGAGTCGAGTGGGCGCACCGTCACCATAAATAGATCGTGGAAAGGGACTTATCTATGGAACCGCTGATTTCGCGCATTGATCATGTATCCGTCGCTGTCCGGGACTATGAAAAGGCTGAGCACTTCTTTCGCACCATTCTGGGAGGAATACCGGGAGCAAGGGCTGAAGATCCCGCGATGAGGTATGTCTGGCAGCTATTTTCTCTGGGCGACCTGAGCCGTTTCGAACTGATGAAGACGACGGGTAAGGGCAGTTTCCTCGACAACTTTCTGGTGGAGCGGGAAGGGGGCGTGCATCACATTACCATGCAGACGCCGGATATAGAACGGGTCAAGAGCATCCTTGAACAGAACGGCATCCCCTATTTCGGGTATAACGAGTACGGCGACGCTTACTGGAAGGAACTGTTCATCCATCCCCGTCATGCCTTTGGCGTTCTGATCCAGATCGCCGAGTTTCACGCCCCTGACTGGCTGAGCGATGAGGTCAACCTCCCACAGGGGAAAAGCTGGCGCATCGAGAAGACAGACGACGGAATCGGCCTTGAGCTTGCCCATCCCGGCGGCGGGCGGGTACGGCTGGAAATCAGCGGAAACGACGTCAAAAAGCTGATCGCCGATCTGGAAAAAGAGATTTAATCCCGACGGGAATTCCCCACCCGTAAGGGCGGGGATGAGAGTAATATCCAATCTGACTTTCGCATCAGTGAAAGGCAGGTTGGACAAGTGAAACTTGAATCAGAAGACACCACGTCCGTAAGGGCGTGGAGATTCATGAAAGAGGTTGTCGAATCATAAAGCCGGCGTTGGATTGAGGTGTCTCCCCCGTTGTCATTCATTTGCCGGTGGCTGTCTCCCTGTTCGCTATTCCAGGATGTTCCTGTGCCGCATGCTCTCTTCCCACAGTTGGTCTCTAAAATCAGGATGGGCAATAGCGATCAAAGCCTCAGCTCTTTGGCGAAGATTCTTCCCTTTGAGCTCGGCTATTCCAAATTCGGTCACAACGATATCGGACAGATATCTCGGGATCGTAATTGGTGTCCCTTTCTCGAAGGCGGAAACTATACGGGAAACCTTACCACGGGATGCGGTTGAGTTAAGAACTGTAATAGACTTTCCTCCTCCCACAAAGGCCCCTTGAGCAAAATCGAATAGCCCCCCAATACCACTAATCTGAGTACCGTTTAGAAATTCTCCATTCATCTGACCATCGAGAGCAACCGAGACAGTCGAATTGATGGCTATGAAGTTGTCGATAGTCCCTATCAATGTTGAATTATGGGTTACCTCGACAGGGTGCATCTCAATGGACGGGTTTTCATGGGCAAAGTGGAATAACTTCTCGCTGCCGAACAAATCTCCGGTTATAAGTTTCCCTGGATAGAGGTTTTTCTTTCGATTGGTGACTACCCCTCTGGCAAACAAATCAACAATTTCATCAGAGATCATTCCCGAATGGATACCTAGATCCTTTTTGTCTTCAAGAAAACGCAAGATTGCGACCGGCAGCTTGCCGACGCCGATTTGAATAGTAGCTCCATCCGGAATCAAATCGATTGCGTTGGCAGCAATTTTCTTTTCCTCTTCCCCTATCGTAATGTCTGGGAAGGGAATCAAAGGATTTGAAGTTTCAACGATATAATCGATTTCGTCTTCCCGGAGATAGCAGGGGCCGCACGTTCGGGGAGCCTGTTCATTAACTTCGGCAATAATCTGTTTAGCGCCTTTCGCCAAAGGATAAGCCAGGCACGTTGAAGCCCCCAGACTGAAATTTCCTTTTCGATCCGGTGGAGATACCTGGACTAAGGCAACATCAATAGGAGACGGTCCTGAGCCGGAAAAAACGATAGGGATTGAGGAGTAATGAATGGGCAGGAAATCAATTCTGCCTTCGTCCCAACTTCGGCTCATCGTTGAACTGTTCTGAAGACTCACGCAGTGAAAGGAAGATTCCATGCCCGGTTTCGCTAAAGGATGATCGGTAAAAAGATACATATTAACTATTTCAACGTCCCGGTAAAAATCAAAGTCATCAGCCAGTGCATTTAATAGAGTCTGTGGCTGCGCTGCCGCCATGGAGAAGAAAACACGTGAACCAGGTGTGATTGTCTTACGCAATGCGTTTCGGGCATTCGTTTTGTGCGTTTTTTTCATTTATGGATTTCTCCAAATCACCTAACTCATGAATATCTCGGCTTACCTTGACAGTTACAAATCGAACCTGCTATCATGTTATGTGAGATCTGTCAATGACAGGTATCCAACGGGATATCCGGTGATTGTCACAATACTTGTTGTCGATGAAAGGAAGCATATGGCGGATGTTTCGATGGCGTGTTGGTTTAAATCGCCTGAGGGTGAAAGACTAGACGGTCTTTATACTTCTCAGTTGACGATAGAGCCTTGATACACTTCCTGAAGAGCTTCCATCGCCAGATCCAAAAGAGCGCCGTTGATTGTATCGGCGATGTAATAGAGAAATTCCCATTGAACAGGAATACCGTGAAGACGGATAACGGTCATGCCGTTCAGGCAAAGTCTCACTGGCATGTCGAAGATCGAGTCAATGTTGACGCATTGGCCTGGTTGATAAAATTTGTTTCTCACGAGATTATCAATGGCGCGGTGCAGGTCAGCCAGGGCGCCATTGATCGCGGTAGTGTACTGGCCTGTCACTTTGCCGTTTCGATTCGGAAGAGTTCCGCATCCTTTTGGTTCGGGGAGAGGAACTCTTCGGGTTCACTCCTTTACGACGGGATGGCAGGATCAACCGTTTTTGAGCGTTTCGCTTCCCAGTTCTGGTACAGAAAAAGACCTCCCAGCACAAGGACACCGAAAATGTCCGACACCAACCCCGGTTTTATAAGCCCCAGACCGGCAATAAGGAGAAGAACACGGAAACCCCAGTTCACACGATCACGCATATAACCCATCATTCCTGATCCCAGGGCTATTGTCCCCAGCACTGCTGTCAGCGTGGCAAGGAATATCTGCCCCAATGACCCCGCCCATATAAGGACTGGGCTGTATACGAAGAAGTAAGGGACTAGATAAGCCACAGCTGCGAGCCGCATGGATTCGAAGCCCGTAGCAAAAGGCTTTGATTTGGCGATAGCCGCCCCGGCAAACGCTGCGAGTGCAACCGGCGGTGTAATGCAGGACAGGCAGGCGTAGTAGAAAACAAACATATGGGCCGCAAGAGGAGGGACTCCCAGTTCAATTAAGACCGGTCCTCCCAGGATAACCGTCAATATATAAGCGGCTGAAGTAGTAAGCCCCATGCCGAGAATCAGGGAGGCCACCATCACAAATATCAGTGTCAAGAGTAAGTTTCCTCCCGCTGCCGCGACGACCAGACTGGAGAATTTCAGTCCAAGACCTGTTTGTGTTACGCAGCCAATAACAATGCCGGCGCAGGCGCAGGCCAGGGCAACTTCGAGGCACCCTCTAGCTCCTTTTTCCATGGCGTTGAGAATCGCCCTGAGATTCATGCGAGTGCTCTTTTTGAAAAAGCTTACAACCCACACCGCGATAATGGCCCAGAGTCCTGATTTCATCGGAGAGTATCCCATAACCAGGAAAGCTATAAGCAGAAAGGCAGGAGTCATCAAATGGCCCCCCTGTTTCACCACTGGCCAGAACACGGGAAGTTCATCGCGGTTGAGTCCTCTGAGGCCCCTTTTAAGCGCCTCCATATGAACCATCCAAAAGAGGGCGAAGAAGTAGAGAATCCCCGGAATAATGGCGGCCTTGCATACATCAAGGTAGGGGACACCCAGCATGTCTGCCATGATGAAGGCGCCCGCCCCCATGACTGGTGGCATGAATTGCCCACCCGTGGAGGAGACCGATTCCACAGCGCCGGCAAAGACGGACCGGTAGCCGATCTTCTTCATGAGCGGGATGGTAAAAGAACCGGTGCTGACTACGTTGGCCACAGCAGATCCGCTTATTGAGCCAAAGAATGCGCTGCTGACCACCGCGACTTTTGCTGGTCCGCCCCGAAGATGACCAGCCAACGCGTTGGCGAATTTGATAAAGAATTCTCCGGTGCCGGAAGTGACCAGAAAGGCTCCGAACATTATAAAAATGAAGATGAAACTGGCACTCACCCCGAGAGGTATGCCGAAAAGTCCTTCCGTGGTCAGGTACTGGTAGCTGATGAGCTGTTCCATATCCAGGGGAAAGTGACCCCAGAGGCCGGGAATGCGATCACCAAGCAGGGTATAACAAAGGGCCACTATGGTAATAATGGGCAAAGCCCATCCCATGAGCCTCCGGGTACATTCCAGGACAAAGAGAATGGTAAGAGCACCCAGTACCAGATCGGTTCCCGTGGCAGCGCCTCCGCGGCTGGCCAGGGTTTTGTAACTGAGGGAGAGGTAGATGAGGCAGGCAACGCTTATGGCTATCAGTCCCCCGTCAAGAAGTTGAAGCATCAGGGGATATCCCCCAGCCTCTTTGGAGCCTTGCCGGTTTATTGGTATAAGCAATAAAACCAGCGTGCAGGCAAAGGCAAGATGGATCGGACGCTGAACCATGGCTGAAAAGAGACCGAATTGTGCGGTATAGATTTGAAATGCTGCCATGCAGAGAGCTGTTAGACGGACGATTTGGGCTATGAAAGAACGGGTTTCTGATTTGCTTGTGTCTGTCATGTGTGCTCCTTTGATCGCGAATGCAGCTCCGGGTTTTGATCTTGTTGGATGAACCGGTGGACTTTATTCCATATTGTCCGCCATCGGTAATCAACGCTCGAGCGGATACAGATCATGTCGCCAGCTTCGGCATAGTCCAGCAGACGTAAACGACGGTTACCGATGATGAGGGTATGATTTGCCAGATCAGGCGAACCCAGCCGGAATGAGATTTTGGGTACATCCATATTGATGTCGACCAGTTCTGCGGAGCCGTCAGGCCGCGAGCGATAGGTCCCCAATTCGAATCCCTGGCCGTTCAGGCACGATTTGAAAGACATATGGGTTAGCACGATGCGGCCATCCTGTTTTAACTGATAGTGCTCTTCAAAAAAAGCCCTGTCGTAAGAGTGGAAAAACCAAACAGAGAACTCAGCACCAGGTTTTATTGCAAGACAGAGAAAAGGCGTTGTACTTTCACATTGACGAACCTCTACGCAGAGGTTTTTACCTGAGAGCCCGGCGCAGGCCATGGCGATTATTACCGCCATGGCCGCGCATAGTATCAGCCGGTTTCTTCGCGTGTCGCGGTACTGCCGATTTGCTGACCCTGTAAAGAATGCCATCGGAAATCTGTTACTTCAGCACCCCTTTTTCCTTAAAGAATTTTTCGGCACCTGGATGCAGTGGAACAGACATACCCTTTGTCGCATTCTTGATGCTGATTTTTTTGAACTGCGCATGGATTTTGTCGAGGTCTTCTTTATGCTCGAAAACTGCTTTCAGAATATCATAGGCCAGTTTCTCGCTCATGTCCTGATGAACCAGGAAAAGACCCATCCAGGCGAGTGTGTGGTGGGGGTTGTCCTGCCCCTTATAGGTACCCGCCGGTATGGTCCTGGGGTAGTAAGCTGGGAATTCCTTGTTTATTTTTTCGGCCACCGCCGGCTCTATATCAATAAAGCGAATATCCCGTTGTGTGGCAAGGTCCATAAGCGCTGGGGCCGGGGTTCCAAGGGTAGTAATAACCACATCGATATTTCCGTCTTTAATTGCTTCGGCGGATTCAGTGGCGGACAGGAACTGCTCATTGATGTCATTATAGTTCAGGCCATAAACATTCAACACGTACCGCGCCATGGCTTCGGTGCCACTCCCCGGAGCGCCAACAGCCACTTTTTTCCCTTTAAAGTCTTTAATTGTCTTGATCGGACTTGAGGCCAGAACATATAGCTGGATGTCAATGGGATACGTAGACATGAGCCCTCGTATTTCTTTTGCGGGTTTTCCCGCGAAAGCTTCCAGCCCATTATAAGCCTGAAAGGCCGTATCAGGCATGGAGAGGGTCAGCGCATCCTGCTTTTTAATGATGGCCCGGATATTTTCGATAGAGGCTCCGGAAGGATGGGCTGCCGCGTAATAGCCCTTGACATACGTATTGATCATATTGGCAACCCCGCCCCCCAACGGATACCATGTTCCCCCGGTGGAAGCGGTGCCGATAGCGAGCCTTTCATCTGCCGCATAAATGCCTGAGCCGAGTCCGATTACGAGCAGGCATGCCAGCCCTGCCACCAGTCCGCGATGTTTCGAAATTCCCTTCATGATCTTCCTCCTTTTGTTTTGATGGTGTAAAGTAAAAATGCGGACAGTGTCTCTTTTGATCTGTCCTTAGCCCCCCGTTTTATTGGAATGAAGAAATTCAAGGCTGTATCATCACCTCTTCCCTCGAAGTTTCCCTTTCACCACCTTGCCTGAGGCGTTGCGGGGCAGTTCCTCCAAAAAAACCACGTGGCGCGGTTTTTTGTAGCTTGCCAAGTGGGCCTTGCAATAGTCGATGATCTCCTGTTCACACAGTTGACAACCTTTTTTCGGAACTACGACAGCCTTCACTGTTTCTCCCCACATTTCGTCCGGCTCGCCTACCACGGCGACGTCAGCCACAGCAGGATGGCAGAAAAGCAATTCTTCCAGTTCGCGCGGGTAGATGTTCTCGCCTCCGCTCACGATCATATCTTTCTTCCGATCCACGATGTAGAAAAACCCTTCCGCGTCCATGTAAGCCAGATCTCCGGTATGGAGCCAACCCTCTCTGATCGCATCAACTGTTGCCTGGGGCTGGTTATGATAACCTTGCATGACGTTTGGTCCTCTACAGACAAGTTCTCCCACCACGCCTGCTTCGAGCAAAGTCCCCTCCTCATCCATAATCGCGGCCTGCAAGAAAGGAAGGGCTCGTCCCACTGAACCGTGAATGCGGACCGACTCAGCCGCTGTGAGGATGGTGATGCAGGGAGAGGTTTCGGTGCATCCGTAAACATCATACACCCCATCAATATTGGGAAAAAATTCGAGGAGCTTGCGTTTCGTTTCCTGGGAAAGCTTGTCGGCGCCTGCGGTACATTTCGTGATAGAAGACCGGTCGTATTTCCATGCCCCCGGCTGCTGCATCAAAAGATGATAAAAGGCCGGAGCTCCTGAGATAACGTTTACATGTTCCCGTTCGATGGTTCGAAGCAGTTCCTCGGGATCAAAGCGACTGATAATCACGCTTTTACCCCCCAGGGCTATCTGGATAGTCAGGTGGTTATTCAGAGCGGCCGTGTGGTAAAGAGGACCAACGATAACCGAAACCTGTCCGGGCCGGTCTTCTCGCCCCAGCATGGTGTTAACCAGGTTCCATAATACATTGCCGTGGGTGATCATCGCACCCTTGGGCCGTCCGGTGGTTCCAGAAGTATACATAAGTTGGCACCGATCGGACTCGGACAGTGTCATGTCGTTTGGGCAGGGTTCCCCCTTCGAAAGAAACTCCTCATAATCCAGAGTGTCTCCCTTTCCTTGTGGAGATACCACCAGCCGTAACGCGGGACATTGTTGCCGGACATCTTCGACTACGGACAGAAATTCGGGGCCATGAAAGAGGGCGACCGCGCCTGAATCGTTCAATAAATAGAGAATTTCTTGACCAACAAAACGGAAATTTATAGGCGTGGCCACAAGGCCGATACGGATCGAGGCAAAGTATGTCTCTACGAAGGGCGCTCCGTTGTAAAAGAGCAATGCAACCCGGTCTCCGCGAGAGAGCCCCGCCGCCCGCATGGCACCTGCCAGGCGAGAGACGCGATCTTCAAATGTGGAGTAAGTCATGCGACCTTGGTCGCTGATGATAGCTTCTTTATTGGGGAACTTTGCGGCACTGTTGACAAGTACATATCCCACATTCATAGGCGATAACCTCCCTGTTCATCGGTTACACGGGTGAGCATTCAACTGCTGGAGAAAACGTTTCGCGCACCATCCGAATTGCACAACATGAACACAACCGTTCAAAATTATTATAGAACGGGTATCTGAAAGTGAAATAGCCTAAAAGGTAATAGTATAGTGTACTTGAGAACAAGAAATTAAGTTTCAAGAATTTTACTCAATTTTTAAATAACTGGGGTATCCATATGACTAAGCGGACCCCTATATATTGTGGTTCATCGCTTTTGGGCCTCGGACATGCTTGACGATTTTCTTGTAGGGAAGGGGCTC
>DIXO01000081.1 GCA_002428735.1 Syntrophaceae bacterium UBA6078
TATTTTTTTGGTGGTGGATCAAAGTATGCGCAGCTCGCACGTCGCTTTTTTTCATAAGCGGTGATCATCTCCCGGTATGTCCTGAACAACACGCCGGAATTGCGGAAGAAATCTTCCTTCTGTCCGGCACTCGGGTTTTCCGGTAACGTTGACATACGGGGAAGGTTCGCCTATCATAGATACCAGAGCACGTATGGGCGATTTTTTTGCATCGAGTCTCCGTGATATTCAAACTCTGGAAAGGCACACCGGATGCCATGAACATAAAAACCCTTCTTCACATATCCGCAAAGGGTCTTGCCATCTGCCTGGCGCTCCTGTGTTTCCACACGTCAACAGGGATGGCGTTCGCCTCTTTCACCATAGAGGATGAAAAAAAATTGGGAAAAGAGTTTTACGATCAATTGAAGGAGAAGGGAGCGCTCATTCAGGACCCGAAGGTAACCGGTTATGTGGAACAGATCGGGCATCTGCTCCTTTCTCGCATTGAGCAGTCCTATTTCGACTTTACCTTCTCCGTTATTGACAGCTCCGGGATTAACGCCTTCGCAACCCCCGGGGGTTACGTCTATCTGTACCGGGGGCTCATTGAGCGGGCGGAAGATGAGAGCCAGATTGCCGGTGTGCTGGCCCACGAAATAGCGCACATCAAGGCACGGCACATCGCCCAGATGATTGAAAGTTCACAGAAAATCGGTATCGCGACACTGGCGGCGGTCATCGCGGGCGCCTTCCTCGGCGGCGACGCGACGGCGGCGGTTCTCGGATTTTCTACGGCAACGGCAACAACCCTCAATCTCAAATACAGCAGAGAGCATGAAGAGGAGGCTGACCGTCTCGGCATGCAGTACCTGACCGCACCGGGGTACGACGGGGAGGGGATGCTGAACTTTCTCCGGATCATGAGGCAGCATGAGTTTTATTCCAATGCCGTCCCTTCCTATTTTCTGACGCACCCCGGAACAACCGACCGTATACGCTATCTTGACGGGTTGCTGCAGACGAAATACACGAAACGGGGAACAAAAAGCATCGTCGGAAGGCTGGAACGGATCAAGACGATGCTGGTTATCGACAGACCGAATCCCGATTCCAGTATCAGATATTTTCAAGACGTGCTGAACAAGGAACCTGATAACCCGGACGCGCTGTACGGTCTGGCGGTCAGCCAGGGCAGGCTTGGCATGACCTCGGAATCATTTGCAAATTTTGAGAAAGCGCTGGCCCTTTCCCCCGGCGACGCCGACATCCTCCGCGATCTGGGTATCAGCTATTTCAATCTCGGCAGAATGGACGATGCGGTTCCGATCCTCCAGAGGGCGTACCGGGCAAACCGGGAAGACCCCGACACCATGTCCTACATGGGAAGGGCTCTTGCCAACACGGGAAACTTCTCCGACGCTCTTGAACTCTACAAAAAACTCCTGGAGAAGAATCCCGACGACAGCCAAGTGCATTACAACTTGGCAATGCTCTACGGAAAGACCGGCATGAAAGGAGAATCGCACTACCACTTCGGCATCTACTTCAAGAAAGAAGGCAAGACCAAAAGCGCCCTCTTCCATTTCAAGGCGGCCCAGCCCCTCTTCCCGGCCGACACCGAGATGGCCGGCAAGATCCGGAAAGAGATTGATTCCATGGAAGGAAAAGAGCCTCCGCCCTCCGAGAACAAGAGCTCGAAAAACACATTCTTCTAATGAAACGCCGTCGCCTCGCATGACCCGTGTTGCGCATTGTCCGCGCCTTCCAGACAAGGATTGACATTTCGCCCCTGTGTGTTATCGTGCCGGACACATACCCATGACTTACCCAAAGGAGCGTTTATGAATATTACGGTAATGAGCGGATCACTCGCTGAATTCGCCGGGGAGATACTGATTGCGGGACATTTCCAGGACAATACGGTGCCCGAAGGGACGGCCCGCCTCCTCGACGAACACGGCGGCGGCATGATCAGCGAGCTGATCGACCGGGGCGATTTTACGGGAAAACTGTACAGCTTTTCTGTTATCTATACCAGAGGAATGATCCCCGGCAGGAGGATACTGATCGCCGGACTCGGCAAGAAGGGCGAGTTCACCATCGAAAAAATGCGGGGGGTCTTTTCAAAAGCGGCCCAGAAAATACGGGATCTCAACATAACGCAGGCCGTCGCGTCTCTCGACCTCGGCGGGGCGGAATTTTCCATTGGCGACATGGCGCAGGCCGCCATCGAAGGGGCGCTCCTCGGCCTGTACCGGTTTACCCCCTACAAGACCGACGAAGAAGACAAAAAAGGCGAAATAACCGAATTTATCATCGTGGAAAATCGCCCGGCACTCCTGGAAGAGATCAGGAACAGCGCGCGAATGGCGGAGATTATTTCACGAGCCGTTTACTGCGCGCGAGACCTCGTCTCCACGCCATCCAACGATATGACCCCCTCCATCCTGGCCCAAAGGGCTGCCGCCATCGCCGCCGAGGCGCGCCTCACCTGCGAAGTGATGGATGAAGCGGCTATGGAAAAGCAGGGCATGCACGCCCTCCTCGGGGTGGCGCGGGGGAGCGCCGAAGAGGCCCGGCTTATTATTCTGGAATACAGGGGCGGGGGGAAAGATGACCGCCCTGTGGTACTGGTCGGCAAGGGGATCACCTTTGACAGCGGGGGGATTTCCATCAAACCCGCCGACAGGATGGATGAAATGAAATCGGACATGGCCGGGGGCGCCGCCGTCATTTGCGCGATCAAGGCCGCTGCCGACCTGAAGATCCCCCTGAACGTGACAGCCATCGTCCCCGCGACGGAAAATCTCCCCGGCGGAAGAGCGTACAAGCCGGGGGATGTGTTGAAAACCATGTCCGGTCAGACGGTGGAGGTCAAAAACACCGACGCCGAAGGGCGCCTCATCCTGGCGGATGCCCTCACCTTCGCGCAGAGATACAATCCGGCCGCCATAATCGATATCGCCACGCTTACCGGTGCCTGCGTCGTCGCACTGGGAGATTACATCGCCGGCCTTATGGGAACGGACGAAGACCTCAAAAAGGCCATATCTGCCGCCTCGGATGCCACGGGCGAAACAGTGTGGGAACTTCCTCTGTGGCACGAGTACGAGGAGTTGCTCAAGAGCGACGTGGCGGACATGAAAAACGTGGGAACGCGGGCGGGGGGAACCATAACGGCGGGGCTGTTTCTCAAAAAATTTGCGGGCGACTCTCCGTGGGCGCACCTCGACATCGCGGGGCCCGCTCTTCTGTCAAAGGACAAGCCGTACATCCCCAAAGGCGCGTCCGGCGTCGGCGTGCGCCTTCTCACGCAATTCCTCATGGATCGGAGCCGCGCATCCCATGTCTCCCATCCTTGACGTACAGGGTCTGAAGACGCATTTCGCGACACGGAACGGCACGGTCAAGGCGGTGGACGGGGTGGATATCTCCGTGGACCGGGGTGACACCCTGGGGATCGTCGGCGAATCGGGGTGCGGAAAGACCGTCCTCGCCCTGTCCATCATGCGGCTCATACCCACTCCCCCCGGCCGCATTGTGGGGGGGAAAATCCTGTTCAAAGGCGTTGATCTTCTGACCCTCAGCGAACAGGAGATGCGCGGGCTCCGGGGAAGCGACATCTCCATGATATTTCAGGAGCCGATGAATTCCCTCAACCCCGTCCTCAAGGTGGGGGATCAGATAACCGAAGTGGTCAGGCTCCACGAGGGGCTATCGGAGGCGCAGGCGCGGGACCGGGCCCTTGATATGCTCCGTCTCGTCGGCCTGTCACCCACATCCGCTACCCTCAGGAGTTATCCCCATCAGATGAGCGGCGGGATGCGCCAGCGGATCATGATAGCCATGGCCCTCGTCTGCAACCCCGAACTGATGCTCGCCGACGAACCCACGACGGCCCTCGACGTGACCATCCAAGCACAGATTATCGACCTGATCAACAAGCTGAAAGACGAGGTGGGAACGTCGGTCATACTGATCACCCACGACCTGGGGGTTGTGGCGCAGACGGCGCGGAACGTGGCGGTCATGTACACGGGAAAAGTGGTGGAGCACTCCGGTGTTCTCGATCTTTTTGCCGCGCCCCTCCATCCGTACACCAGAGGGCTCATGGAATCGACGCCAAAGCGAGCCGCGAAAAAAGACGGGTACCTCGCCGCCATACCGGGGAGCGTACCGAACCTGTACGAACTCCCGTCCGGGTGCAGCTTCAGGAACCGCTGCCCGGACGTCATGGACATATGCGCCCAAGAAGAACCGCGACTGGTTGAACACGCTCCCGGGCACCAGGTACGCTGCTGGAAATACGAATGAAACCCAGGAAACGTCAACCATGAATCACGTCTTGCTGGAGATCGAAGGATTGAAAAAATACTTTCCCGTCCGGGGGAATATCTTCTCGGGCAGGAAAAAGACGGCGCGGGCCGTGGACGGGGTTGATCTGAAAGTCTTCAGGGGAGAAACGCTGGGGCTGGTGGGAGAATCGGGGTGCGGGAAGACCACCCTCGGCCGTCTTGTCACCCGCCTTGAAGAGCCGACCGGCGGAAAGATCACCTTCAACGGGGATGATATCCTCTCCTATTCCCGCAGGGAGCTGAAGATCTTCCGCAGAAAGATACAGCTCATTTTTCAGGACCCCTACTCATCTCTGAATCCGAGGATGAGCGCCGGGGCCATTGTGGAAGAGCCCCTCATCATACACAACCTCCCGCGGAGGGGAAACAACGGGGACCGGGTTGCCGAATTGATGGAAGTGGTCGGGCTCAGCACAGAGCAGATGGGACGCTATCCCCACGAGTTCAGCGGCGGGCAGCGGCAGCGCATCGGCATAGCGCGGGCCCTCGCCCTCAATCCCGATCTTATTATCGCGGATGAACCCGTCTCGGCTCTGGATGTCTCCATCCAAGCGCAGATACTCAATCTCCTGAAAGACCTGCAGAAGGATTTCAACCTTACCTATCTGTTTATCAGCCACGATCTCAGCGTCGTCGAGCATATCAGCGATCGGATCGCGGTCATGTACCTAGGAAAGATCGTGGAACTGGCAGACCGGGAGTCCCTGTACGGCGCACCCCTGCACCCCTATACGCAGGCGCTCCTCTCCGCCGTCCCCGTCCCCGATCCCACATACAAAAAAGAACGGATTCTTCTGGGAGGGGGCATACCCAGTCCCACAGACCCTCCTTCCGGGTGTTCCTTCCATCCCCGGTGCCGATACCGCATGGATATCTGCGAGACAGTGTCCCCCTCGCTCGACGACCGGGGCGAAGGGCATTATGTCGCGTGCCACTTGAAAACCGAATTTTGGTCTGGCATCCGCGAAAAAAACCTGAAATAATCCTTGACGAACGAGGCTTAAAAGAATAGAGAGGAAAGTCAATTTTTCTTGAGGCGGATCGTCGGCTTTTCTCGTACTGCCACGGCGGTTACCCCGAAGAGGAAAAGGCGCCCGTAGCTCAGCTGGATAGAGTCGCAGACTTCGAATCTGTTGGTCGAAGGTTCGAATCCTTCCGGGCGCGCCATACATTCGACCGGACACAATTCACGGGCCCTTAGCTCAGCTGGTAGCAGCAACTGACTCTTAATCAGTAGGTCGTCGGTTCGAACCCGACAGGGCCCACCAGACAACCGAGGGGTCACGAGAAATCGTGACCCTTTTTTTGTTTCCTGTTTCTTCGCACAACCGACCACCCGCACAGTTCACGCGATCGTAACGCGACCGGGCCGTCCCCGGTGGGCGCAGGTACCGATCACCTATCCGCTTGACTTCGGGGTCGATAAACAGAGAGAATACAGCCGTTGTGAGGTATCTTGCCCGGGTGAGGACATGATGCTTCTTACCTGTTTATCTCAGCTTTTCAGTCTGACGTGGAGGGAATCGTATGGCGGAGAAGAAAAAGGGGTTCCACTGGAGGGGATGGACCACGTTCGTGGTCACGCTATCCTTCGTCATAGACACTGTTTCAGGTATTATTCTCTACATCGCCCCTCCGGGAAGAGTCGCCAATTGGACCAACTGGAAGATATGGGGGCTCACGAAAGATCAATGGGCGGCGGTGCACACCATATTCGGATTTGTCCTTCTCATCATCGTGGCCCTTCACCTCTATTACAACTGGAAGATATTGCTCCGGTGATTGAATAGATCCATTATGCTGCATATGTGACCGCGGGATGCTTGAAGTATTTTTTCACATGTTGCGGTCGCTTCTGTAGGGTCTTCATAAAAGAACGTGTCTTGCTGATGATGTCTGTTTCGTTCTTTGCCGGGATGCCTGAACGAATCTTGTTTTTGAGGTTACCATTGAGGTACTCATCCGGATTGAGTTCCGGAGAATACGAGGGAAGGTAGAACACCTCTATCTTCTCCTTGTTTGCTTCAAACCACTCTTTGACCTTTTTGCCGTGATGTACGCGAAGGTTGTCCAAGATCAAAAAGACCTTACGTGGAGCATCCTTTATCAGCCTGGACATGAACTTGATGAGCATCTGCGAAGCCATCGTCTCGCTGTACAGCATGAATCGCACCTTTCCCTGATTGGTGATGGACGAGATCATGTTGATTCTGCTCCTTTTAGCAGTGATGATGACGACCGGTGTCTTTCCCCTGGGAGAAAAACCCTTTGCCGTGTAATCACCGCTTTGAACACCAGTTTCATCGCCCCAGTGAATCTCGGCTTCTTCTTTCCTTGCTTGAGCTGCAATCACTGGGTACGTGGTGTCAAGCCACTGCTGTACATGGAGAGGGTTCTGCTCGTAGGCCCGCTTGATCGGCTTCTGGGGGGTAAAACCCCAGCGCTTGAGATAGTCAGTGATGGTCCGAAGCGGCAAATCGATCCCACATCGCTGCTTGATCGCCAGCCGGACAGCATCACGTGTCCAAAGAGCAAATGGTAGCTTGAGTTGGTCTGGTGTCTTGTCTACCAAAAGCTTCTTTACCTCGAGTTCCTGCTCATTTGTTAGTTTGCGACCACCACCGTGGCGACGACCCCTTTGCCCGAGCTTGATAGCGGAGTTGCCTTCCCGTAAGTATTTTTGCCAAATCTTGCTGGTATGGCGTTCTGTGGCGCCGACAATCTTGGCGACTTCTTGATTGGGCCTTCCTTGCTTGCGTAGCCGAACTATTTGTTTGCGCAGAGCATACTGTACGTCTTGACTGAGTTTTCGTGCATCTGTCTTTTCCATGCACGCACTATAACATACAACACCATCGGGTAGCCGGGGGTTTTTCTCCCCCAGCCCCCACACCACCCGGCATGCGGGTCCGCACCGGGCGGTTCACAGAGATTACTCATGTGGGTCGAACGGTTCCACAACGCGCCCCACGTGCACTCCTCCGTACGGATTCATCGTGTCATGAGAGCTCATAGAGGTTCTTCCCTTCTCTGTGTTTGGCCCTTCGGCGGGGTAAGTCTTTCCCGGCTTTTGTTCTTTTTTTTCACCGGGCTTGTTTCCTCGCGCCTACTATGGCTTCTGCTGACTCCTGTCCGATCCCCGGCATGTTGCCATGACGGGCGCCACTCCCAGAGGAGTTGCAAACCGTGCAGGTCTCCCCGGATAAGAACGTGAACTGT